>CAMKAJ010000012.1 GCA_946410455.1 uncultured Bacteroidales bacterium | reverse complement strand
CCCTGTGCCTCGGTATCCTCGTGGGAACCTACGCTTCCATCATGATCGGTACCCCCATCATGTACGACAGCACCCGCAAGCTCGGCAAGAAGTAATCTTTGCCGCTACGGCATACATGAAAACGTCCCGACGGAATTCCGCCGGGACGTTCTATATTTAAGAGGAAGGATAACCTACCTGCTGCCGCCGCCGCGGCCGCCGCCGGAGAAGCCGCCACCGCCGCCGCGGGAGGAGTGGCCGCCGTAGCCGGAGGAAGAACGCGAGGAGGAAGACGACGTGTTGGAAGTATAAACATTGTGCGCCACCCTGTAAGCGTCGTGTGTGCTCCTGGTCCAATAGGAGACCATCAGGTTCATATCTGAAGGCTCAATGCCGAGGCTGCGGCTGTACTCGGCAAACTGGGCAGGATAGAGTTTGGACATACCTTCCTGAACCTTATCTGCAATGCCGAAGAGCTGGGCGTAAATGAGATATTGGCCCCAGAGGCCCGCCTCGGGTACCTCGCGCTCCTTGGAGAGGGTGAAGTCGGACAGATAGTTCTTGAATTCCAGCAGGTTAACGGCCTTCTTGCGCTGCTTTTCGGTGAGAGCATTGTAAGCATCCTCGCCGTCTTTCTTTACTAAGTTCGGCCAGTTCTCGACGCTGGTGTGGTGCGTTGCCGCCCAGCTCTTGAACTCGCCGGCCTCCAGTATCCTGTTGGAGCCGGCCGCCTCTATACACTTGGAGAACAGATGTTTCTCACATTCATCCTTGTATGCCGGTGCTGTTTCGGGGAAGGCCAGGTTGTACTTGCCGTTTTCCGTCTTGATAGGCTTTACAACCCCCTCGGATATCCATTTAAGGAAGTACGCTCCTATTCCCCTTTCCGGGTGCTCGGTTGCGAAGACGAGATTTTTGCCCTCGTGCAGCAGGTAGTAAGCCAGCGGGAGATTGCCGTCGAACGGGGGCTGGCGATACCAGCCGCGCGGCTTGGCGGAACCGAATATCTTGCGCTTCCACACAAGGCCGGTGATAAGCAGTACAATGTCCCTCAGAATCAGATATATAACGAGAAGGATAATTAGTCCGGGAACGCCAATGAAGATGATTACGCCAATGATGGTCCAGAAGTCCCAACCGGAGTCTTTCTTGTAGGAACTTCCTTTGAAGGCCTGCTTCTGCATCTTTTCGAACTTGATATTCCTGGAACTCGTGGGATGGAAGAATTCCTTGTCGAAGCGCATCATCACGATGAGGCTGTCGTATTTGCCAAGAGGTTCGGTGCTCTCGAAGTAAATGGTTCCGTCTTCCATCAACTGCGACTCGCCTTCGCATCCGAATACCCAGAAACGCGTTTCCTCTTCCGTGAAAGGCTTGTCATCCAGCCTTATGAACCTGATAGATACGTGCTGAGGTGCCGCTACCAGTTCGGGATTGACGAACATAAAGTTGAAGGCGTCGTAGTCTTTGAGCGACTGCACGAGGCCCAGCACCACGAAGCCGGCAGTCCATTGATGGTCGCCAAGGGTGCCAAGGCCCCAGCATAGCTCCACTCCGTCGCTGCCCTTGTCGATGATGCCGCTGCGGCCGGCCTTCTCTTCGCGGGTGCGGTCGGAATCCCAGTCGCGCCCCTCGTCGATGAACTCCTCGCCGTTTTCTTCTACCTTAAGCCCCCTTACGCTGCCGCCCTTCCAGGCGGCGATGGGGATGTACCATTCGGTGCCGCGAACTACATTTACGTCCCAGTCCTGAACGACATAAGCGTCTCCTTCGTCGTCTATATAGACCCTTAGGTCAATCGACCTGATCTCCTGGGCGCCAAGGCCCAAAGAGGACAGTAAGAAAAAAGCGAGAAAAATAAACCGTTTCATAGACGCAAAAATAATATTATCTTTGTATGTCGACCAATATTTTTTTACTTTGAATATGGATTCCGGTAAAAAACCCCGTTACATTGCCCAGCCCCAAAGCGGAGGCACCTCAGCAACTTTCTACTACGACGACGAGGATTCTCTACCCGTAGGCGAACAGTTGCCGTATGCTTATGCCGTGTTCCCTTACACGAGCGAGCTGGCAATGCAATACTCAGACATTAGAGAGGCTCTCAACAAGGTACTGCTGGCCATAGGTACCCCCTGCCAGTTTAACAATTCTCCTGATGCCTGTGCTGCCGCAGAAGGATATGTTCCCGCCTCTATTGCTGAAGGCTTCGACCGTTCGGAATAACGCATTATGCAGGATTTCTCTCAACTGGGACGCAGGGAGGCCATAAGGCTCCTGTTCGAAGGTTCGATCTTCGAACCCTTCGGGGATTGCTCCTTCGTGCCTGGCGACGGCTGCAAAGCGGTGGCGGCAAGCCGCCTGATGCTGGAGGGCATAGACTTCGATCTGGTGTACTTCCCACTCAAGCATCTCGGATACAAGAGCGTGGTGTGCGTAACGGGGGAACTCTATGCCGCCCAGGCGGTGCCGGAAACCCTGGCCGTGCGCCTGGGGCTTTCTGCCAAACTGGATTTCGAGCAGGTTAAAGAACTCTGGAGTGGCATTCTTGCCGCAACTGAAGAGTTCGGATACAGCAAACTGTCGCTGGATCTGCAGCCATCCCAAACCGGTCTTACAATTTCCGTTAACGCCTGCGGGGCTGCGCCGCTCGAGCCTCTGGCCGCGCCTGCGAGCAAAGACCTGCTCTGCATCACCGGCCGCCCGGGCGCTGCGTACTTCGGCCTGCAGGTCCTGGAAAAGGGCAAAACGGCCGCGTATACGCAAAAGGAACTGGAGCGCTACCGTATGCTGGTTGCGGCCTATCTGCGGCCCGAATTGCCGGCCGCGCTGCCTGCCAAGTTGGCAGAATCGGGCATTACCCCTTCTGCGGCATGCCTGGTTGACAGAGGCCTTGCCGATGCTCTGCTGAGGCTTACCGCCGTAACTGGCTTAGGCGCCAAGGTTTACGCCGACCGCATACCCTTCGAGAGCGGCAGCTTCGAGTTGGGTAAGTCGCTTGATATAGACCCCGTATCCGCTGCGATGAACGGCGGGGAAGACTTCTGCATACTATTTGCAGTACCTATTTCGCAGTACGAAGCGCTCAGGCACGACTTCCAGGCCTTCGATATAATCGGCCACCTGGCGCAGGCCGACGTGGGGGCAGTACTTGTAACGCCCGACGGCCTGGAACACAGCGTTTCCGCCCCCGGATGGCCGTCGCAAGAGAATAACTAACCCTATATCATATTATGAAAAAGATTATAATCATTCTTAGCGCGCTTACTATTGGCGCAACTGCTGCAAATGCACAGGATTGGCTCAATTCCTTCCTCAAAACCGCAACAGAAAAGGTTGGCGACGTGGTTGTAGGCAGCAATGCTGTTTCTTCTGCCTTCGACATCAAGGGTAAGTGGAAGTATCAGGGCGTTGCTATGGGCGCCGCGTCAGACAATGTACTCGCAAGCATCGCAAGCTCTGCAGGAGCCGGTACCATTGAGAAGAAGTGCGACGAGCTCCTTGCAAAGGCGGGCATCAAGCCAGGCATTGCAAGCTTCTCTTTCAACAGCGACGGTTCTTTTACCCTCAACGCTGGCAAGGTCAACATCCCCGGCACCTGGACCAAAGAAGGAACAAAGCTCACCCTCAATTTTGCTAAGATTCTGAACTTCAAGCTTGTAGGAACTATCAAGCAGACCACTGCAGGATGTAATATCCTCTTCCCCGCAGACAAATTCGTAGCCTTTGTGCAGCAGCTCCTCGAAGCCCTCAACAAGGTTGTGAACAGCGCCACGATTACCTCTATCCAGCAGACCCTGGCAAACGCCAAGGATGTTCAGCTCGGATTCAAGCTTGCAAAGTAAAGAACTACTGTTAAGAATTAAGAAAGGATGGCCGCAGGGGGTCATCCTTTCTTTGTTTGTACCGAATAACTTAAACCCATGAGTTTCAGGCGGCCTATAAACTCGTTGGTAATTCCCACCAGGAATTTCTTGGAGCGGAAATCAAGTTTGTATCCGGTAGTCTTGTCGTGAAGCTGGATAAAAAGCGGAGTTTTGCCCTCATTACCCTTGAGCAGGCGAGACAGGGCCTTACGGAACTCCGGCGAGAGCATCTCGGAGTCTATCTCTACGGTTATTCCCGTCACAAAGGCCTCCGCCACGTTGCCAAGCAACATCACTTTGCGTATCTTGAATGCATACGGCGCCGTTTTGCCTTGTGCCCTCTCGTCGGGCTTGAGAAAATAACGCTCATCTATCTCGCCCTGCATCCACAGGTACTCGTGGGGCTTCATATATGCCATGTAGGCCTCGTAATCCTTTCCAAAGAGGGCGAACTCGTAATGGCCGTTATAGTCTTCCAGCACAACTCGCGCGCCGGGGGCTCCGGAACGGGTGGTAACAGATTTAACGTCGGTAACTATTCCGGCAATGGAGCAGGCAAACTTCTTCTTGTCTTTGTCGCACTCCATGACCTTGTCTTGCAGGCGGCCTATAGAGAGGTTGGTAAAGTTCTCAAGCTCAAAGGAATAGCGGTCGAGCGGGTGGGAGCTTAGATACATCCCCACGAAATTCTTCTCTTCTTGCAGGAGCGCAAGGGTCATGTCTTCGTCCTTCGCGTCAGGCACAACCGGGCGCATGGGCTTAAGCTCCTCAACCTCACCGAAGAGCGACAAGCTGTTGTCCATCTTGTCGTTCTTGTACTGGTCCATATAGCGGGTGAGTTCGTCCAGGAAACGCTCGCCGCTGGCGCCTGGCATAAAAAACTGGGAACGCTTGTATCCAAAGGAGTCGAAGGCTCCTGCGCAAGCAAGAATCTCTATGGAGCGCGCGTTTATTACAACATTCTTGGAATCCTTAGCCCCGCGCTCGGCCATACGCTCTACAAAGTTGAACAAGTCGGTAAAGGGGCCATTCTCCGTGCGTTCTGCAACGATAGATTCCACCACGTATGTGCTGAAGCTCTTGAGACCGCCTAGACCGAAGCGTATATTGCCGTCTTTGTTCACGGTAAAGCGCGCCTCAGACTCGTTTACGTCGGGGTTGAGCACCTTTATGCCGTGGAGCTTGCAGTCCGCCATTATCTTCTTGATTTCCTCCATGTTGGAGAGGTTGCAAGAAAGGTTGGCGGCAAGGAATTCGGCGGTATAATGGCACTTGAGCCAGCCGGTCTGGTAGCTCACCCAGGCGTAGCAGGTAGAATGGGACTTATTGAAGGCATACTGGGCAAACTTCTCCCAGTCCTTCCAGATTTTGTCGAGAATCTTCTCAGGATGCCCGTTCGCCTGGCCCTGGCTCATGAACTTGTCTTTGAGCACCATCATCTCGTCTATCTTCTTCTTACCCATGGCCTTACGCAGGCGGTCCGCCTCACCCTTGGTGAAGTTTGCGAGCTTGCGGCTGAGGAGCATCACCTGCTCCTGATAGACCGTAATGCCGTAGGTTTCTGCGAGATACTCTTCCATCTCCGGAAGGTCGTACTCTATCTTCTGCAGGCCCAGCTTACGGTTTACAAAATCGGGGATATAGTCCATGGGGCCCGGACGGTACAGGGCGTTCATAGCAATGAGATCCTCGAATCGCTGCGGATGGAGACGCTGCAGCCAGGTCTTCATGCCTTCAGATTCGAACTGGAACACCACCGTGGTATCGCCCCGGCCGTAAAGTTCCAGCGTGGGCTGGTCGGCTATGTCTATGGCTTCTATGTCGATATCGATTCCGTGTCGCTGTTTGATGTTGCGCAGGGTTTCGTGTATGATAGACAGGGTGATGAGCCCGAGGAAGTCCATCTTGAGCATTCCCACATCCTCGATGTAGTGGCCGTCGAACTGCGAGGTCCATACATCCTTGCCAGTTTCTTTATCTTTAGACAGGCAGATGGGGATGTAGTCTGTGAGGTTGCCGCGCCCGATAATGGTTGCGCAGGCGTGCACGCCCACCTGGCGGATGCAGCCCTCAAGTTTCTGAGCGTACTTGAGCACTTCTTTGGTATTCTCCGGGCCGTTCTCGAGCTCGTTGCGGAAATCTGGCACCAGGCGGTAGCAATTGGCCAGGGTAATCTTTGCATCCACCTCTTCCAGACCCTTCTGGAAGATCCTTTTTTGCTTGACTCCATCTACCTCGACCTCCTTCTCCACTACCTTGAAACCCGGTTTGAGCTCGTCCAGATTGGGATTGAAGGGGTATTCCTTCTCTACCTTCTCGCTCAGGCGGTCGGGTATCATCTTGGAGAGGCGGTTAGACTCGTCTATGCTCAGTTCGCTGATGCGCGCAACGTCCTTGATGGCACTCTTGGCGGCCATGGTTCCGAAGGTAATCACGCGGGAGACGTGGTCTGCGCCGTAGTTGTTCTCTACGTACTCATGAGCGTCGAGCAGGTTCTCGAAATCAACGTCTATATCCGGCATGGAGATACGGTCCGGATTCAGGAAACGCTCAAACAGAAGCTTGTACTTGATGGGGTCCAAGTTGGTGATTCCCAGGCAGTAGGCCACCACGCTTCCGGCTGCCGAGCCTCGTCCGGGACCCACCATGTAGCCGTGCGCACGGGAGGCGGCTATATAGTCCTGCACAATGAGGAAGTAGTCCGGGAAACCCATCTTGCAGATGGTCTTGAGCTCAAAGTCTATGCGGTCGCGCTGCTCATCCGTCAGAGTATCGCCATAACGCTTGGCCGCGCCTCTGTAGGTAAGCTCACAAAGGTAGGCCACCGAACGGCAGAATTCGTCGCCGCGATACTCCTTGCGCTCCATTCCGGTTGCCTTGTCTTTAGAGACCGAATAACGCCCCTCGTCTATTACCTCTTTGTATTGCAGCAACTTAGCGTCGATATTTGCGAGGAACTTGGGGTCTATGATGTACTTGGGCAGCACATGCGGGCGGTCTATCTTGTAGGCCTCTATCTTAGACGCCACCTCCAGCGTATTGGCCAGGGCCTCGGGATGGTCGGGGAACAGCGCCGCCATCTCCTCCTCGCTCTTGATGTACTCCTGCTGGGTATAGCGCAGGCGCTTGGGGTCGCTTACGTTGGCGTTGGTAGTAAGGCAGATGAGGCGGTCGTGCACCGGGCCGTCTTCTTTATTGAGGAAGTGGGCGTCGTTGGTTGCAACCACCTTTATTCCCAGCTCCTCACCCAGCTTGAAGATACCCTCGTTTACGATGCTCTGCTGGCGATAGACTTCGTAAATCTTGTCGTAAGCCTCGGCAGGCAGGCCCTCGACCTCCGTTTTATGGAGCATGACTTCCAGGTAGTAGTCTTCCCCAAAGAGGTCTTTATGCCACAGGGCCGCCTTGCGGGCCCCCTCGTAGTCTCCTGCCATCAGGTTCTTGGATATCTCACCGGCCAGGCAAGCGGAACTGCATATAAGGTCCTCGTGATACTTCTCCAGAATCTCATGGGTTACGCGTGGCTTGTAGTAAAAACCCTCTATGAAACCCTCGGAGCAGATTTTCATCAGGTTTTTGTAGCCGTTGTAGTTCTTGGCCAGCAGAATCAGATGGTAATACTGCTTATGTTCGTTATCTTTCAGGCGATGGTCGTAATGCCGTGTAACGTACACCTCGCAGCCGATGAGAGGCTTAACTATAGGCTGCTTGTCCGGTCCAAGATTGCTCTTGTCCCATCCCCACTTGAGGAACTCCTTGACTCCGTACATGTTACCATGATCCGTGATGGCAAGCGCAGGCATGCCGAGCTCGCGGGCGCGTGCAAACAGCTTCTTGATGTCTGACAGACCGTCAAGAATAGAATATTGCGTATGGACGTGAAGGTGTACGAAGGACATAGTTTCTCCGGCGTTTTCTCCTTTACAAATATACCGGACAAATTGCTCCTTCGCAAATTTTTTTGCCCCCTGTTGATAACTTTTTTAGGGGACTGAAGACTCTATAACATACCCAGTAGTTCGGTAACAAAAGTGCGCGTTTTGACCTGAGGATGGGGGATAGTAAGCGCCGGAGTGCTGAGTTCCACATCGCCGTAGCTAAGAATGTCTATGTCTATGATGCGGTTGTGATAGATGCGGGAGCCGTCCGGGGCGTATTCCGGGGCATCTGTACGACCCATAGCCCGCTCTATACACTTACATTCATGGAGTATTTCCAGCGGTTCGATGGCACTGTAGAACACTGCGACGGTATTCAAAAAAGGGGGAGCCACAAAGCCGCAAGCCTCGGTCTCTATTACCGGCGACTGCCTCACTGGCTCTCCAAACACAGCACGCAGCCTGCGCAAGGCCTCCTTTATATTAGCTGCGCGGTCTCCCAGATTGGTGCCCAGGAGCAGATATAGTTCCTGCTGTCTCAAAACTCCGGATCCATGCCAAGGGCCACCCGGGCCTCATCGGAGAGCATGCTCCTGTCCCAGACGGGCTCAAAGGTGAGCTCTATGTTGCAGCTCCTCACATCGGGGGTGTCTTCTACACTGTGCTGCACCTCCGCAATCACCTCGTCCGCCATGGGGCAGTTGGGTGCGGTAAAGGTCATCTTGATATATACGTCGTGCGACTTGCTGATAGTCAGCTCGTAGATGAGCCCCAGGTCGTAGATGTTCACAGGGATCTCGGGGTCGTACACCTGCTTGAGGGCCAGAATCACATTGTCGTACAGCGGAGCAAGGGCCTTTACATCCTCCGGCGTCAAAACTTCTTTCTCACTCATTTTCTGCTGCTTTTGCGCGAATGGTCGCAATCATCGATACCAGCCCGTTAGCCCTGGTGGGCGAAAGATTTTCCTTCAGTCCGAGTTCGTTCAGGAAGCTGAAATCATCCGCCAGGATTTCCTCGGCGCTACGGCCGGAATACACGCTCACAAGCAGGGCTATGATGCCACGGGTTATCACTGCATCGCTGTCGGCCGCAAATTCCAGAACTCCGTCCCGCTTTTCGCAGTCGAGCCAAACTCTTGACTGGCAACCCTTGATCAGCCTGTCCTCGGTCTTCTTCTCCTCCGGCAGGCCGCTGAGGGATTTGCCGAGCTCTATCAGATACTCATATTTATCGAGCCACTCCTCGTACATCGAGAAGTCGTCTATTATCTCTTGTTGTTTCTCCTTCAGTGTCATCTCAGCATAGATATCGCTTTGCGCAGCGAAGATAAGAAATATTCCGCTTCATGCATCGTGTTGTAGGGAGCAAAAGACGCCCGCAGCATACCGCTCACCCCGAATCTGTCCATCAACGGCTCGGCGCACATCTGCCCGGAGCGCAGGGCTATGCCCATTTTATCCATTATGAGCGCCAAGTCCTCGTGATGCGCACGTTCCACGTAGAACGAGAAAACAGGAACCTTGAGACTGAGGTCTGCGGTAGCGCCAAAGAGCCTGAGACCGTCGATTTTCTGAAGTTCCTCGTAAACGAAAGCCTTGACTTCGTTGCCGTGCGGCATCTGTTTAAGTATCTCTATTGCAGGGATCAAGCATGGGGTGCCGGAGATATTCTGGGTGCCGGCTTCGAATTTACGTGGAATAGGAGCCCAGGTGCTTGCGTCCCATTTCACGGTTTCAATCATCTCTCCACCCCCGAACATAGGAGGCATCTTCTCGAGCAGTTCGCGGCGCCCCCAAAGCACGCCTGTGCCAGGTGCGCCGTACATCTTATGTCCGGAGAAAGCATAGAAATCGCATCCAAGCGCCTGCACATCAACAGCCTGATGCACAATTCCCTGGGCCCCGTCTACCAGCAGAAGCACGCCCGCACGCTTGCAAATTACAGCTATCTCAGGGATAGGATTCACAAGTCCGAGCACGTTGGATATGTGCGACACGCACACCAGCCTGGTGCGCCCGTTCAGCATGCCGGGCAGCAGCTCTATCCTCAGCCTGCCGGCGTCATCTACAGGAAGTACCTTGATGCTGGCGCCCTTGCGGCTGCACAGCATCTGCCAGGGGACTATGTTGGAATGATGCTCCGCCTCGCTCACCACAATCTCGTCGCCCTCCGATATAAAAGCCTCCCCAATGCCAAAGGCGGCCAGGTTCAGGGAGTGCGTGGCACCGGAAGTGAAGATAATCTCTTCTGCTTCGGGCGCGTGAACAAACTCCGCAACTGCTTTGCGGGCATTTTCGTAGGCCTCTGTTGCTTCCGCCGCTATATGGTGTACGGCACGATGAAGGTTTGCAGTACCGAGGGCGGAGATTTCTTCCCAGCGATCTATTACGTTTTGCGGGCGCAGAGAAGTTGCCGCATTGTCTAGATACACAAGCGGTTTTCCGTAAACAGTCCGCTTAAGCTGCGGAAAACAGGATCTTAATTCTTCTGCCGTCATTTCTTTATAAGACCAAGTCCGGCGCGAGAGGGAAGAATCATATTCCCGTCAACCACCGTCATTCCGTCAAACAAATCGTTCGTGATCAGTAAGTTGCCGTCTATGTCGCAAAAGTCGGCCGCAGGTGCGAGCTGGGCGGCGGCAGTGCATGCGCAGGAGGTTTCCGTCATGCATCCAACCATCACTTTCATTCCTTCGGCACGCGCGTAAGCTATCATTTTGCGGGCCTCCAGCAGGCCGCTGCTTTTCATCAGCTTGATATTGATGCCGCTGTAGGCGCCCTTGAGTGCGGGAATGTCCCGCAGCCGCTGCACTGCTTCGTCGGCAATTATCGGAAGAGGGCTGCGTTCGGTAATCCAGGCCGTGTCGTCCAGACGTTCTTTCGCCATGGGCTGCTCCACCAGCACCACGCCCTGCTCTTTAAGCCAGAATATTTCGTCCAGAGCCTTGTGCTTGTCTTTCCATCCCTGATTGGCATCTACGGCAAGCGGCAGGTCGGTTACGCTTCGAATGGTGCGTATCATCTGCTCGTCGCTGTCCAGGCCCACTTTTACCTTGAGTATCTTGAAGCGTCCTGCGCATTCGAGAGTCTTCTCGCGTACGACTTCCGGAGTGTCGATACCAATTGTAAAGGTGGTGGGGCCTGCTTTTGCGGGGTTATAACCAAACAACTTGTACAATGGCTGGCCACTGAGCTTACCCACCAGGTCGTGCAGCGCAATGTCTATGGCTGCCTTGGCAGGGGAGTCTCCATCAGACAGACCGTCCAGATACTCCATTATATCTTCTAACAGGAAAGGTGAATCGAAGCTGCCAAGATCTACTTTCTGCAAGAATGCACAGACACTTTCTACGGTATGCCCAAGGTATGGCGGCATAGACGCTTCTCCATAGCCGGTGAGTCCTTCGTACTCTATTTCTACCTGTACTCCGGGGGTGGTCTTGCGGCTATAAGAGGCTACGGTAAATGTGTGAGCCAGCTGGAGTTCGTAAGGGTAAAAACTCAGCTTCATCTTGCCGCCCATCAACTGGGCTTTGGCTTCTGCTCCGGCGCCTTTTATACCCTTGACGCCGCAGGCACTCATGCTTGCCGCTGCCAGCGCCGCTGCTCCCGCTCCTATGAATTCTCGTCTGTCCATAACGCAAAAATACAACTTATTTTGTACTTTTGCGAAAACATCTTTTTATGCTTGATTATATTTCCGGAAAGATTGCGGAGCTTGGTCCCACCAGAATAGTTGTAGATAACCAAGGCCTGGGTTACAGCCTTGAGATTTCGCTTCAAACCTACGAGGCCCTGGAAGGTAAGGGAGAGGCTACAGTATATGTGCAGACACAGTTAAACCAAAGGGACGGTACCCAGGTAGATTATGGTTTTGCAAGCAAAGCCGAACGGGAGCTGTTCCGGCTTATTACCGGGGTTTCCGGTATGGGAGCGGCGTCTGCCCGCATGATTTTGTCTTCCATGACTTCTTCTGAGTTTGAGGAAGCTGTGCTTTCCGAGAATGTCGGGGCTCTTAAATCTGTGAAGGGTATTGGGCTCAAGAGTGCCCAGAGGATTATTCTTGAGCTTAAAGACAAGATTGTAAAGGGCGAGGGATCTTCTTCTGATATGCTCTTCCAGTCCGAATCCAACGCCGCTGCCGATGAGGCTTCTACTGCTCTTCAGCTGCTCGGCTTTACTAAAGCTAACGTTCAGAAGGCTGTCCAGACCATACTCAAGGCTAATCCCCGTGCAAGTGTGGAGCAGATTATAAAGTCAGCTCTTCAGATGCTGTAGTCACAGCATCTGTAATAACTATTTCCCCCGATGCTCCGCAGCTGCCCCCCCCGGGGGGGGGAGCGACGTTCCGGTGGTGTTTCCGTTGCCAGCACGCTCCACAGGCAATCTCCGGCTTTCAACCGCCTCAGCAGCAACTCACTCTGCACCAAGACAGTATTTGCAAAGTACACTTTGCGACTTAGAAAGCAGAAAACGTTCTTCACCCCAGGATGGGAAGTGGGGGTGAAAGTCACTTTGGGCCCTCAGAGGCCGATTCTGTTCTTTGCTAATACTGAGAATAGAGTCTATATCGCGGATATCAGCCATATAATCAAGTTTACAGTGGGGCCGGGAGCGAGGGGTGGTTGATATTAATAAATGTTCTGTACAATGTAGATAGACAGGACTTAGGGATGGAGTCCGTAACTATTGGAAAACCGCTGCGTAGCTGTGACTAAGGGAAGAAGCAGCAGCGCTACCGGAGTGGTCATACTGTGTTACCGGCCGAAATAGACGAGTAGGACGGAGATGTCGGCGGGGGAGACTCCAGAGATTCGGGAGGCCTGGCCGATGGTGCGGGGGGAGTAACGCTTGAACTTCTGGCGGCACTCTATTGTGAGGCCGGAGAGTTTGTCGAAGTCAAAACCCTCCGGAATAACGAGAGACTCAAGGCGCTTCATTTTCTCTGCCTGCTGAATCTCGCGCAGGATATATCCTTTATATTTAAGGTTAATCTCCACGGCCTCAACAACTTTATTGTCTATAGGCTCCGTAAAGCCGTTCCGCTGTAGTGTTTCACGTGGAACTAGAGTCAAAATATCCATCAAACTAAGTTCCGGCCTGGTAGCAATGCCGGCAATCTTCTTTGACTCGCTCAGGGGTGTTGAACCATGCGCAACAAGGAAGCTGTTTGCAGCTCGAGCGCTAATATTGTTGGCTTCACAGAAGGCAGTAAGCTTATCTACGGTCTCGTACTTAAGGCTGGTGCGGCGGTGTTGTTCCTCACTAATAAGACCAAAGCTGTACCCATGTGCAGTCAACCTCTTGTCTGCATTATCCTGGCGCAACAAAATGCGATACTCCGCACGCGAAGTAAACATACGGTAAGGCTCATCTACCCCCTTGGTAATCAAGTCGTCTATCAACACTCCAATGTACGCCTCGTCTCTTCCGAGCACAAAGCCATCGGCCCCAGAAAGTGAAAGATGAGCGTTGATTCCGGCCATCAAACCCTGAGCCGCCGCCTCTTCGTACCCGGTGGTTCCGTTCACCTGGCCGGCCAGGAAAAGCCCCGGAACAACCCGCGATTCCAGAGTAGGCTTGAGCTGCGAAGGATCAAAGTAATCGTACTCTACCGCATAGGCAGGACGGAACACCTTCACATTCTCCATCCCCTCTATGCAGTGTAAAGCGTTCATCTGTACAGAGTAAGGCAACGAAGAAGAAAAACCCTGGAGATAATACTCGTTGGTTCCGGCCCCCTCCGGCTCCAGGAAGAGCTGATGAGAATCGTTGTCCGGGAACACCCTCAGCTTATCCTCGATACTGGGACAATAGCGAGGCCCGCGTCCGTGAATCACTCCGGTAAAAAGCGGAGAATCGGCAAAGCCTTCGCGCAGCGCTTCGTGTACACGAGTGTTAGTGTGGAGTATATAACAATCCATCTGTGAACCACTCGCCTGTACAGCAGAAGGCTCTTCACAGAAAGAGAAACGCTCCGGCTCGGTATCTCCGGCCTGATGCATCAGGCGGGAAGTATCTACCGTAGTTATGTCTATTCGCGGAGGAGTGCCTGTCTTCATCCTCCCAAGCTCGATTCCGCGCTCAGAGAGCTGTGCGCTTATTCCCAGCGACGGCAGTTCTCCTATGCGGCCGCCCTCAAGTGAACAGCGTCCCACAAACAAACGGCCGCCCAGAAAGGTACCGGCAGTAAGCACAAGTGCCCCGCAGAAGAACTTTCGGCCGCCTTTTGTCTGTACTCCGCAGACCTTATCTCCATCGAAAAGAAGCTGCGCCGCCAGGTCTTCGCAAATATCCAGCCCGGAGATACCAGACAACATCTCCAGCCACTTAAGAGAAAAACGTACCTTGTCGCATTGCGCCCTGGGGCTCCACATTGCAGGTCCCTTAGAGCGGTTGAGCATACGGAACTGGAGAGTGGAGGCATCCGTAACCTTGCCTGTATAACCGCCCAGAGCATCTATTTCTCTCACTATCTGTCCCTTGGCAATACCTCCGATAGCAGGATTACAGGACATCTTGGCAAGGGACAGCTTGTCCGGCGTAACAAGAAGCACAGACGAACCCATTTTTGCAGCAGCGGCAGCAGCCTCACATCCGGCATGTCCACCACCTATAACGATTATGTCGTAGCGCTCTTTCTCCACTTTACGCAAGTTCCTTACGCATTTGCAGATAATAATTCTCCTTGGAGCGCATCTGGGCAATGTCGGGCTCCGTATGGTCGTCGTAACCAATGAGATGGAGAATTCCGTGCACAATCACTCGGTGAAGCTCTTCCTGGAACTCAGTACCATAAAAGGCCGCATTCTCCCTTACAGAATCCACGCTTATAAACAGGTCTCCGGAGATCACGGGCTTCTGGGAATAATCGAAGGTGATTATATCGGTGAAATAATCGTGGCTAAGATACTGCAAGTTGATATTCAGGATGTAAGGGTCTGAGCAAAAGATAATATTGATATCACCCAGGCGGCATATCTCGCTCTCCGCTACCATTTTGAGCCAGCGATTATTGAATTGCCTCCCCTTGTACTCAAACTTAATATCCTCAAAAAAATACCGTACCATTGGCCTGTGCTTTAAAATCAACGCAAATCTACAACAAAAATTGGAATTGAAATTTATAATTTATATCTTTGAGACTTGAATAGTGTAAAATAAACGTATAGTACCCGATATGGAAATTAAGAAATCAGAAAAAGCTAGTCTCGAGAACAAGCGCCTGCTGTTCGTTGAGATTGGTTTCGTTGTCGCCCTGCTGGTGGTTCTGCTCGCATTCGAGTGGAGCAGCAAGGAGAAAGCGGACACCTCTGCTTTTGCCGAGACAAAGGAACTTATAGAGGAAGAAATCATTCCTATTACCCAGGAAACTCCTCCCCCGCCGCCCGAAATGGCTAAGATTCCCGTTCTGTCAGACCAGATCGATATTATCGATGACGATATCAAGATCAACGATAATATCATCAACACAGAAGACGACGCCAGCCTCGGTGTAGAGATTCAGGACTACGTAGAGGAAGTTAAGGAAGAGGTTGTAGAAGAAGAGACCATTCCTTTCCAGCTCGTAGAAGAGAAGCCCAAGTTCCAGGGCGGAGATGCCAACGATTTCACAAAGTGGGTTAACCAGAGGCTCGTGTACCCCGACGTTGCAAAGGAAAATGGCGTTCAGGGCCGCGTTATGCTTCAGTTTACCGTGAATACAGACGGCAGTGTTTCCGGTGTAAAGGTTCTCCGTGGAGTTGATCCTTCACTCGATAAGGAGGCCGTCCGCGTTGTATCCATGTCTCCTAAGTGGACCCCCGGAAAGCAGCGCGACCGCAAGGTTAAGGTTACATACACCTTCCCTGTGATTTTCCAATTGAGGTAATATTCAGCAAACTCATTGTAAAGGCTGTCCCATACCGGATGGCCTTTTTTTTCTCGAAAATGGAAAAGGCAGTATTCGTAGGAATCATACGTCAGGGAGAAGACGAGCGCAAGGTTAAAGAGTATCTGGAAGAACTCGCATTCCTGGCCGACACGGCAGGTGTGGCTGGAGACAGGAAGTTTGTCCAAAAACTGGACAAGCCGGAGAAAGCTACCTATATCCGCAGCGGTAAACTTAAAGAAATTGCCGATTACTGCGAGGAGAACGAGATAAACTACGTAATCTTCGACGACGAGCTCACGGCAATGCAACAGCGTAATGTAGAGAAGGTTATAAAGACCTCATCAGTTATAGACCGTACCAGCCTCATCCTGGAAATCTTCTCCCAGCGCGCTCAGACTTCTTACGCAAAGATGCAGGTTGAGCTTGCGCGGTACAATTATATGCTGCCCCGCCTGGCCGGAATGTGGACCCACCTCGAGCGCCAGAGGGGAGGTATAGGAACCCGAGGCGGTATGGGTGAAAGCCAGATAGAAGTTGACCGCCGTATAGTACGCGAACGTATCGCACGCCTCAAAGAGCAGCTCAAGAAGGTAGATAAGCAAATGTCCACTCAGCGCAGCAACCGTGGACAGTTGGTACGTCTGGCGCTGGTAGGATATACCAATGTGGGCAAGAGTACCCTTATGAACCTGCTTTCCAAGTCCAGCGTTTTTGCAGAGAATAAACTCTTTGCAACCCTGGATACCACCGTACGCAAAGTTGTGGTGGAGAATTGTCCCTTCCTGCTCAGTGATACAGTAGGATTTATACGTAAACTCCCTACACAGTTGATAGAGGCCTTTAAGAGTACTCTTGATGAGGTGCGTGAGGCAGACGTCCTGGTTCACGTAGTTGATATATCCGCTCCCGACTTCGAGGAGCAGATGGAGGTGGTACAGAAGACTCTTGAAGACATAGGTGCGGGGAATAAGCCTCAGTACGTAATCTTCAATAAAATAGACGCTTACGAGTACGAGGAATACGATGAATTCTCGCTCGTTCCTCCGGGTAAGAACAACCGCAGCCTGGATGATATCAAGAAGTTGTGGATAGAAGAGAAGAAAATCCCGTGTATCTTTATATCGGCTCTCAGCCGCGAAGGGTTACCAAAACTCCGCAACGACATCTATAAGATGGTTGCGGAGATTCATGCCGGCCGATGGCCGTTCAATAATTTCCTCTGGTAGATAAAAGCGAAGCGAAGGTTTGATGAGACCTTCGCTTCTTCTTTTTAGTCTGAGAATTTTGCTTTAAGGAACTCTCTGTTGAGGCGGGCGATGTGAGCCACGGTAATACCCTTAGGGCATTCCAGCTCGCAGGCGCGGGTGTTGGTGCAGTTACCAAATCCGAGCTCGTCCATCTTTGCTACCATAGCCTTTGCGCGGCGCTTAGCCTCCGGACGTCCCTGAGGCAGCAATGCAAGTGAACTTACCCTGGCTGCCACAAAGAGCATTGCTGAACCATTCTTGCAGGTTGCAACACAAGCTCCGCAGCCTACGCAAGCTGCAGCATCCATACTCTCCTCTGCCTTGTCGTGAGGAATCAGGATATTGTTGGCATCCTGGGCAGAACCGGTACGTACAGAAATGAATCCTCCCGCCTGGAGAATCTTATCAAAGGCAGTACGGTCAACCACCAAATCCTTAATCACCGGGAATGCAGCACTTCTCCAGGGCTCCACAGTAATAGTAGCACCGTCTTTGAAATGACGCATAAACAGCTGGCAGGTAGTAACGTGATCGTCCGGTCCGTGTGCGCGACCATCGATATACAGCGAACATGCACCGCATATACCCTCACGGCAGTCGTGGTCGAAAGAAACAGGACCGCTGCTCTGGCAACCGCGCTCTACGGCCACAGGGTCGCAACCCTCGCGAATCAGCTGCTCGTTGAGGATGTCGAGCATCTCAAGGAACGAAGCATCTTCTTCGATACCAGAAATATGATAGGTCTCGAAATGTCCTTTTGCCTTGGCGTTCTTCTGACGCCATATCTTTAAATTGAATTCCATATTAATCCTTGTAATTTCTGGTTATAACCTTGATATTCTCGTACACAAGAGGCTCCTTGTGGAGTTCTGGTTCCTTACCGTCTCCCTTGTACTCCCAAGCGGCTACGTACATGTAATTTGCATCGTCTCGCTTAGCCTCGCCTTCCTCGGTCTGGCTCTCTACGCGGAAGTGTCCGCCGCAAGACTCGTTACGGTTGAGGGCATCGCGGGCCATCAGTTCTCCAATCTCAAAGAAATCCTCAAGACGCAGGGCCTTCTCAAGCTCCTGGTTAAACTCGAACTGGCTGCCGGGAACATTAACCTTCTCGTAGAACTCCTTACGCAGATCCTGAATAAGACCAATAGCCTTTTCAAGTCCGGCCTTCTCGCGTGCCATACCAACATACTCCCACATAATATGACCGAGACGCTTATGGATAGAATCTACAGTCTCAGTTCCTTTAATAGCGAAGAGTTTGTCTATACGGGCCTGCACTGCCTTCTCTGCCTCTGTAAATTCAGGGCTGTTAGTATCCGTCTTAGGCTCTGAGAACTTCTTTGAAAGATAATCTCCAATAGTAACAGGAACGATGAAATAACCATCGGCAAGACCCTGCATAAGAGCAGAAGCGCCCAGACGGTTACCACCATGGTCAGAGAAGTTTGCCTCACCTATTGCGAAGAGTCCGGGAATAGTGGTCTGAAGATCATAATCTACCCAGATACCTCCCATGGTATAGTGGATGGCGGGATAAATCATCATAGGCTCCTCCCAAGGAGAAGATGCGGTAATCTTTTCGTACATCTCGAAGAGGTTTCCGTAACGCTCAGCCACTTTCTGATGTCCCAGACGGTTGATAGCGTCTGCAAAGTCAAGATAAACGGCGAGACCGGTCTCGTTTACACCAAATCCGGCGTCGCAACGCTCCTTGGCAGCACGGGAAGCCACATCACGAGGCACCAGGTTGCCGAAGGCGGGATAGCGGCGCTCCAGATAGTAGTCGCGGTCTTCTTCAGAAATCTGGGAAGGCTTGATCTGATGCTTACGGAGTTTCTCTACATCTTCCTTCTTCTTAGGAACCCAGATACGGCCATCGTTACGCAGCGACTCACTCATAAGGGTAAGCTTGCACTGCTGGTCGCCATGGACAGGAATACAGGTAGGATGGATCTGTGCGAAGCAGGGATTTGCAAAGTAGGCACCCTTCTTATAGCACTGCAGAGCTGCAGAACCATTGGAATTCATTGCATTAGTGGAGAGGAAGTAAGTATTTCCGTAACCGCCGGTTGCAATAATCACAGCGTGGGCTCCGAAGCGCTCCAGCTGTCCGGTAACAAGATTACGGGCGATAATACCCTTAGCTTCTCCGTTGATCACCACAAGGTCGAGCATCTCATGCCTGGGGTAAGACTTAACTGTACCTGCCGCAATCTCTTTATTAAGGGATGCATAAGCACCGAGAAGCAACTGCTGACCGGTTTGGCCTCGAGCATAGAAAGTACGGCTTACCTGCACACCACCGAAGGAACGGTTTGCAAGATAGCCGCCGTACTCACGTGCGAAGGGAATACCCTGGGCGACGCACTGGTCTATAATGGCAGCACTAACCTCTGCTAGACGGTAAACATTAGCCTCACGTGCACGGTAATCACCTCCCTTGATGGTATCGTAGAAGAGACGATATACCGAGTCGTTGTCGTTCTGATAGTTCTTAGCTGCATTAATACCTCCCTGAGCTGCGATTGAGTGTGCACGGCGGGGAGTATCACTAATACAGAAAATCTTGACATTATAGCCAAGTTCTCCAAGAGAAGCAGCTGCAGAAGCTCCGCCAAGACCTGTACCTACAACTATAATCTCGAGTTTACGCTTGTTATTAGGGCTAACAAGATGAATTTCCGACTTACGCTTAGTCCATTTCTCGGCCAGCGGTCCGTCAGGAATCTTTGATAAAAATTTATCTGCCATTATATTATAAATTAGTATTCTAATTATCCTGCAATTTTAATGATTTTTCGCCACAACTCCAATCACTGCCCGAATAAAGTACCTTCTTCTGCTTCTTTTTCCAACCCCAGGTGTCTATAAGATAATTCAGTGGCTATACGCCCTCTCTGAGTACGGACAATAAAACCTTCTTTTATCAGGAAAGGTTCATATACTTCTTCGAAGGTTCCCTGGTCTTCACCTATTGCAGTGGCAATGGTATTAGCTCCCACAGGACCACCTTTGAAAGTATTTATAATAGTACGGAGAATCTTATTATCTATAGAATCCAGGCCTCGTTTGTCTATATTGAGTTTATTAAGGGCATACCTTGCTATATCTATGTCTATATGGCCGTCTCCTATTACCTGGGAGAAATCCCTTACTCGCCGGAGTAGTGCATTTGCTATACGTGGTGTTCCACGGCTACGGAGGGCTATTTCTCTGGCAGCATCTTCTTCTATTCCTATCTTAAGGATATCAGCACTTCTCTTTACTATCTTTATTAGTTGCGGAGTATCATAGTAATCCAGTCCGTTTACAATTCCGAAACGGGCCCTGAGAGGAGCTGTAAGGAGTCCCGAGCGGGTGGTTGCACCCACAAGGGTAAAAGGATTGAGAGATATTCTGACAGAACGCGCCCCAGGCCCTTTATCTATCATTATATCTATTACATAATCCTCCATGGCAGAGTAAAGATACTCCTCCACCTCAGGAGAAAGCCTGTGAATCTCGTCTATAAAGAGAACATCTCCCGTATCAAGAGAAGTAAGAAGGCCTGCAAGATCTCCAGGTCTGTCGAGAACAGGGCCGGAAGTAATCTTCATATTCACCCCCATCTCGTTAGCTATAATATGAGCAAGGGTAGTCTTACCTAAACCGGGAGGGCCATGAAATAGCACATGATCCAGTGGTTCTCCTCTTTTCTTTGATGCAGCTATAAAAATCTTGAGGTTAGAAACGATTTCTGACTGCCCAGTGAAATCTTCCAGTTCCTGGGGCCGGATAATTCCGTCTAAATCCTTATCTTTGCCCTCGTTTGTATTGTGGGGATTAAAATCGGACATCTCGTCTATATCTTTACAATTACAAATATAGTTCTTTTTAATTTATAATTTGATGTTTTTGTTATATATTGTTTATTTGTTAATAACTACTATAAATAATTATAAATCATTATTTTATAAAATTAAAAAGTGTTGAAAAACCAGTAAATCACGTTGTTATTAAAAGGTTTATAACCTAATCAGACGGAAATAAAACAGATAATAACAAGAAAATAAACAAGGTTTTCAACAGATTTATAAACAATAATAGATGGTGATTAACAGTAAAGCCACCTCGCTTCTGAGAAGTAGAATACAAACGTGTAAGGAAGTATTCTGCGGGTCGCTATTTTTATCCGCAAGGTGGTTCATTCTTAGTCAAATAGCAGATAAAGGACTGCATTTCATTATTTTACCTAATCAGGAGGCTGCAGAGTATTGTGCTGCTGACCTTTATGGATTAGTAGAAGGTGATAAGGTTTTCTTTCTTCCATCATCCGGAAAGAGTATAGAAAAGAGTAATTATAAATCTTCTCTTGGAGTACAGCGCACATCTGCCGTAGAAAGAATACTCAACAGTGATGATTCCCTCCTTATAATAGTAACTTATCCTGAGGCTCTGGAAGAGTTGCTTCCAAGCGGTAAAAATATCAGTGATTTTTCTCTTGTAATAAAAAATGAGGATAACCTGTCTCATGATAGTTTAAAGGAGCAACTTATAACCAAGGGTTTTGAGAAGGTAGATTTTGTTTCTGCTCCAGGGCAATTTGCTATACGAGGTTCTATAGTTGATATTTTCTCTTTCTCCCAAAGCAATCCTTATCGTATTTCTTTCTGGGGAAACGAGGTTGAGAGTATACATATCTTCGATTGTAATACCCAACTATCTGTAAGTAAAACAGATAAAGCGGAGATTATTTCTGATATAATATCCAAAGGGTCAGAAGAAGGACAGAATATTCTGGAGATTCTTCCGCAGAGTACCCAGCTCTGGCTGGACTCATCTGATATGTATAAAGACAAGGAGTTATTTAATCTGACTGATAGATACAATAAGGTATATATAGACACTCCACTGTCAAGGCAGAATTCAGATACTATAGAATTCAATATCTGCCCCCAGCCAGTATTTAATAAAAACTTCGAGCTGCTCTGTGAAGATATAAAAACCAAGACAGATAACGGTTATAAGGTATTCATTTATGGAGATAAGGAAACTCAGCTGAATAGAATCCAGTCAATCCTTTATCAGAGCGGATGCCCTCTTCCGGAATTCGTAAAAGGAAAGAATATCCACAATGGCTTCATAGATAAAGAAGAAAAAGTCTGTTGTTATTCCGACCATGAGATTTTTGAGCGCTTCCACCGTGTAAGCATACGCAGGAGTGTAGAGAAGACAGAGCAGCTGACTATCAACGACCTCAACTCTTTCAATATAGGAGACTATATAGTACATATAGATCACGGAGTAGGAGTGTTTGGCGGTCTGGTAAGGATGAGGGATGACTTTGGCCGTATGAAGGAGGTTGTAAAACTTACTTACCGCGACGGAGATGTTGTTTTTGTTTCTGTTCATGCCCTTCATAAAATTTCTCGCTTCCGTTCTCGTGACGGGGAGGCCCCAAGGATAAACAAGCTTGGTTCTAAAACCTGGATTACCCTTAAGAACAACGCTAAATCCAAGGTTAAAGACATTGCAAAGGATCTTATCCAGCTTTATGCCAAGCGTAAGGCCTCCA
This sequence comes from uncultured Bacteroidales bacterium, assembly GCA_946410455.1. GTDB lineage: Bacteria > Bacteroidota > Bacteroidia > Bacteroidales > UBA932 > Cryptobacteroides. The sequence continues at coordinate 40,101 of CAMKAJ010000012.1, read as the reverse complement.
CAGCTTATGCTTTTTCTCCCGATTCTTATCTTCAAGAAGAGTTGGAATCTTCTTTTATGTACGAAGATACTCCCGACCAGGAATTAGCGTCAAAGGCAGTAAAGCGCGATATGGAGGGCACCTGTCCTATGGACCGCCTGATTTGTGGAGATGTAGGATTCGGAAAAACAGAAATTGCTATCCGAGCAGCCTTCAAAGCGGCGGCCGACGGTAAGCAGACAGCGGTACTCGTGCCTACAACAATTCTTGCCCTCCAGCACTTCAATACCTTCTCTGAGAGACTGAAGGACCTTCCGTGCAATATAGATTATGTGAGCCGACTGCGCAGCACCAAAGAGCTGAACGATATACGTAAACGCTTGGAATCCGGACAGATAGATATACTGATAGGAACCCATAAGATACTATCCGACAGCTTCGTTTTCAAAGACCTTGGTCTTCTGATAATAGATGAAGAGCAGAAATTCGGTGTGTCTGCCAAGGAAAAGCTGCGTCAGATGAGAACAGGAGTAGATACTCTTACCCTCACTGCAACGCCTATTCCGCGTACTCTCCAGTTCTCACTGCTGGGTGCCAGGGATCTCAGCATCATTAATACTGCACCCTCCAACCGCATACCTGTCCAAACAGAGATAATACTCTTCGATAAAGACGAAATAAAGAGTATCGTAAATTACGAACTCAAGCGCAACGGCCAGATATTCTTTCTTCATAACAAAGTGGAAGAACTACCTGCTATCTATGAGATTCTGCACCGTCTGGTACCGGATATGAAAATCTGTGTAGCGCACGGGCAGATGGAGGCTAAAACCCTGGAAAACAGGATGCTTGAGTTTATGCGCGGAGACTACGACATGCTCCTGTGCACCACTATTATAGAAAACGGACTGGATATACCCAATGCCAACACTATCATAATAAACCAGGCCCAGAATATAGGATTGAGCGATCTTCATCAGTTACGCGGCCGAGTAGGGCGCTCTAACCGCAAGGCCTTCTGTTACCTGATAGTTCCGCCGCTCACAACCCTTACCGACGACGCCCGTCGCCGCCTCAAGGCAATAGAAGAATTCAGCGACCTGGGAAGCGGCTTTAATATTGCGATGCAAGACCTTGATATCCGGGGCGCCGGCAATCTTTTAGGCGCAGAGCAGAGTGGATTCATTATGGATATGGGCTTCGAAACATATCAAAAGATACTCTCGGAGGCTATGGAGGAGTTGGGTGTAGAAACTGGAATAGTGCGCCGTGGTGATGCTGGTAGTTATTCTACAGATTGTACGGTAGAAACAGACCAGCCCGCAATGATTCCGGACGACTACATAGATATAACGGCAGAGAAAATCCGCATCTACAAGCAATTGGATTCTATGCAGAGCGATAAAGAGATAGACCTCTTTGCTACCCATCTGCAAGACCGCTTCGGCAAGATGACTGCCGAGATAGAGAATCTTTTTGAGGTTGTGAAGATAAGGAACACCGGGGCCAGGCTCGGATTCGAGAAGGTTATCGTAAAGAACGGAATGTTTATAGCGTTCTTTATTTCCAACCAAATGTCTCCATATTTCCGCTCAGAAATATTTGCCAGGATACTGGACAAGATAAACGCCGGCACGTGTAATCTGGAGCTAAAACAAAGCGAGGGAAGACTCAAGATAATAACCCGCAAAGTGGAGTCGCTTAAAAAAGCCCGTGAGATTCTTGGTAAGTTAGAATAAAAAAAATACTTAACTTTGCAATTCATGCGTTTTTGAAGTGGTAAACCTTTTAGTAGAAATAGGAAACACTGCAGTCAAGGCAGCCTGGGCGGAAGGAGCCGTCCTGGGCCGTACTGTGCGTTATCAGGGAGAAAAGGTCCTGGATTTTATTATATCCCTGGCCGATAAGCAATTACCCTTGGTGATGGCGGTTGTGTCCGTAAGGGATTTAAGCCAGGAAGAACAGGATACTCTCAAAAAGTACTGCCAGTACCTTCTGGTAATGGATCCTTCTCATCCAGATATGCTTTCCAGCTACGGTATTCCCGATTATCTTAGTTACGACCGGGGAGCCTCGCTGGTGGCTGCAAGGCACATGTTCAAGGGTAAGTCCTGCACGGTTTTCGACCTTGGAACTACCCTCACCGTGGATTATCTGGATGCCAGCGGCCGTTACAACGGAGGTAATATTTCCGTAGGCTGCCGTACCCGCTTCAAGGCCCTCAACCGTTATTCCAGGGCCCTTCCGCTGGTAGATACCCCTGAGGATGTGGTGTTTCCCGGCAACTCTGTGCAAAGTTCCATCGAGTCGGGAATCATTTCGGGTATAATGTTTGAAATAGACGGGTATATACGCTCAAACCCAGAAAACGTAGTGATTTTCACCGGTGGTGATGCAATTTATTTTGCCAAGCGGATGAAAAACTCGATATTTGTAGTTTGTAACCTTGGATTACTGGGGTTGGCGATAATTACTGATGAGTATGTCAAGAAGAATATTCAGTAGTTTGTTGCTGGCGGCAGTTCTGCTGTGCAGTGCCGGTTTGGGTGCAAATGCCCAGACCTTCGGCAGTTATACCCCGTATTCCGTATATGGAGTAGGCGACCTGGCGTCTCCCGGAACCGCATACAACAAATCCATGGGTGGTGTAGGAATAGCCTCCAGGAGCCATCGCTTCCTTAATCCTCTTAATCCTGCATCTGTTACGGCACGCGATTCCCTTGCGTTCATGGTAGATTTTTCGTTGTACGAAGACAATAAGATTTTCCGGCAAGGAGATATGCGTTCGGCCTCCAACACCATGAACATTGGAAACATCATTATGTCTTTCCCTATCTGGAAGTCGTCAGCCATGATGCTCGGAATAATGCCTTACAGTGACACGGGTTACGGCTACGGATACTTGGTAAGGGACGAGGATATCATAGGCCGCACTGGCAATGTTTCCTACAATGCAGCAGGCAGTGGTAGTTTATATCAAGTGTTTGCTGCTGCCGGAGTTACATTCTGGCGCAGGCTTTCGCTGGGAGCCGAGGTCAGATATCACTTCGGAAAGATAGAAAAGACCTTCCTGGAGTCGTTCTCTAACGCATCTTACAACGGAGCATCCAACGGCCATATACTTAGGCTTACTGCTCCCGCCGCTAAATTCGGACTACAGTACGAGCAGCCTCTCGGGCCCAAGAGCTCACTTACTTTAGGTGCTACTTACAAGACAAAGGCACAGCTCAGCGGCAATATTGAGAGCTACCGTTATTCTACCGGAACAGCGGCTTCCGATACCCTCTACTATCGTTCCGGAGCCCCCGGAGATGTATATCTTGCCAGCGAAATCGGTGCGGGAATAAGCTTCCGCTATGCCGACAAATTAATGGCTGAATTCGATTATACACGCTCAGACTGGCGCAATTCCGGGATAGACACCAGAGAAGGAATGATGGGAAATGCCAGCGCAGGAGTCGGCCGCTCGATGTTCCACTCCGCCCTCTCGGAGTCTTACAGAATCGGATTTGAGTATGTTCCCAACAGAAGCGATATCCGTTACTACCATAAAAAGATAGCCTATCGCGCCGGAGCATATTGGAAGAACGATTATTTCTCTATAGACGATTCTCCCGTATATGCTTACGGAATCACTATAGGAGCCACGCTGCCCGTGTTCCGTTTCTATAACGGCATTACCATTGGTATGGATTTTGGACAGAGAGGCTCTGTAAAGAACAATTTAGTCCGTGAGACCTACTTCAATTTCTCGTTGGGATTCAATTTGTTCGATATTTGGTTTGTGCAAAACAGGTACGATTAACAGTTAATTTAGAGATATATGAAAAAAGTATTGTTAGCAGCATTGAGTTTCGCTCTTCTTCTCTCCGGTGCACGTGTTGGTGCGCAGGATATGAGCAAGTACGGCCCTAATGCCGATGAGTGTGTGAAGTATCTCTCCTATTACACGGAGTATTACAAGCAGAAGAATTACGACGATGCCACGCCCAACTGGCGCAAGGCTTTCAGTATATGCCCTCCCAGCTGCAGCCAGAACCTGCTTATCCATGGTTCCGACCTGGTGTCCAGGCTTATTGCCAAGAATTCCAAGAACCCCATCATGGTGGAGTCTTTGGTAGATACCCTGCTTACCCTCCAGGATCTTAGGGCACAGTATTATCCTAAGTATGCCGCTACTGCCCTGAACAATAAGGCAAGCTATGCAGCAAAGTATATCAAGAACGATGCAAAACGGGTTTACGATATCTACGAAGGTGTTATATCATCCAACGGCGAGAAGACAAAGGCTTCCGTGCTGTTCAACGACTTCAAAGTGGCCGTTGACCTTTACGGTGCAGGCCAGCTCGGTACCGAGGATGTGCTCAACCTCTATCAGCGCAATCTTGGCATGCTCGAGAGTATCACTCCTTCTTCTGATATTGAGAAGAAGCAGATAGAAGACTTCCGTACGAATATCGAGAACCTCTTCATTTCCAGCAAGGTAGCAAGCTGCGACGACCTGCTCGCGCTCTTTGGTCCCCGCTACGATGCAGCACCCAACGACCTGGCCCTTGCCAAGAATATCGTGAAGATGCTCAGCCTTGCCGAGGATTGCAACGATAACGACCTCTTCCTTAACGCCGTTACCACCATGTACTCACAGGAGCCGTCTGCAGACGCTGCTTACTACCTGTACAAGCTGCACTCCTCCAAGGGTAATGTGAACGATGCTGTAAAGTATCTCAACGAGGCTATCGACCGTGAGGATTCCGACGTCACTGCGGACGCATCCTACAACTACGAGCTTGCGCTTTACTGCTTCAAGAACGGCCGTTCTGCAGCAGCATACGAGGCCGCATCAAAGGTTCCTTCTATGGATGAGAATCTTGCCGGAAAGGCCTATCTCCTTATAGGAACCATCTGGGGTTCAACCACTTGCGGAGGCGACGAAATTGCCCGTCGCGCTCCTTACTGGGTGGCTTGCGATTATATGAACAAGGCCAAGGCCGCCGATCCTGGCCTGACCGACGACGCCAACCATTATATCGGCCAGTACAGCAAGTACTTCCCGCCGGCAGCGGACGCCTTTATGTATAATGTCACCAATGGTGATTCTTATACCGTCGTGTGCGGCGGCATGAGGGCTACCACCACGGTGCGTACTGTCAAGTAGCGACTTGAGGCACAAAACAGAATACATCGCTATGCTGGCAAGCGTTTTTGCGCTTGCCAGCGTTGTGGTTTCTTGTGGCGACCAGATTGCGGAGGCGGAATCTATAGACCTTTCCCAGACACCTGTGCAGACGATAGAGAATATGTTCTCCGTGCAGACCAAGAACGGAAAGGTAGAAATGCGCATTGAGGCGCCTCTGATGCAGACATTCGATAGCGACACCATCAAGACGGACGTGTTTCCCAAGGGTCTTTCGGTCTATGCTTATACCGACGATGGTTTGCTCGAAAGCTTGATTTTTTCTGACCAGGCGCATCACCGGGTAGATAAGACCGGAAAGACGGACGATATTTGGTCTGCCTTTGGTAACGTGATGATACACAATGTACTAAAGCGCGAGACCATGGAAACCGACACTATCTACTGGGACGAGACAAAGAAAGAAATCTACACCGACTGCTACGTCAAGATGTATTCTCCGGATGGCCTTATGCAGGGTTACGGCATGCGTTCCGACGACCATGCCCGTAATGCAATCCTGCATAAACCGTTCAACAGTTATGGAGTCACGGCCCAGGATTCGACCCTTGTAGTGATTGATTCTGTGAATTTTATTGGTGCTTTCCCAAAAAATTTGTAATTTCGCGGCCCATTACATTAGAAATAGAAAAAATAAAAATAATAACACAATGGCGGTTCTTCAAAACATTCGCGTTAAGTTCGGTCTGGCGATATCCATTATCATCGCCCTGGCCCTTCTGTCATTTATTATCGACCCCAATACACTGGAGTCTGCCCTGCATTCTATGTCTTCCAAGTACGACGTAGGTAAGATGGCAGGTAAGAGCATTTCTTATACCGATTTCCAGGAAAACGTCGACAAATTCACCACTATTCACCAGATAGCTACCGGCTCTTCCGTGCAGAACGAGCAGAGCCAGCAGCAGATTCGCGCCGCTGCCTGGCAGGATTATCTTGACAGGTACGTGTTCGTAAAGAATGCAAAAAATGCGGGTATCCGCGTCGGAGAGGAAGAGATCGTTGACCTCACTACCGGTAACGCCATCTCTCCTGTGCTGGCAAACAACCCTGCATTTGCAGACGAGACCGGTGCATATTCTGCAGACATACTGCGTGACTTTGTGCAAAATCAGGTGCCTGCCGACGGCAGCGGCCGCCTGCGCACTTTCTGGAACTATCTGCAGAATGCTGTGATGGTACAGAAGTATTACGACAAGTATGCTGCCCTTTACAACAACTCCTACATTCAGCCCGAGTTGTTTGCAAAGCAGGCTATCGCTGAGCACAACACCACCTTCGATGTAGACTACGTAATGGTGCCCTTCGACTACAGCGATAGCACCGTGACCGTGAGCAGCGCAGAGGTGCGTGCTTATTACAAGGCCCACAAGGAGAACTACAAGCAGGACGCAGGCCGCGACATCGAGTATGTGGTTTACGAGGTAGTACCTTCCGCCGCAGACATCCAGAAGACCAGCGATGATATCAACGCAGTGGTTGAGGACTTCGACACCGCAACCAACCTCAAGGCTTTCCTTCTCAAGAACTCCGAGCGCTCATATTCCGAGCATTGGTACAAGAAGGGCGAGCTTGCCAACAACATGTCTTCTGATATAGACGAGTTCGTGTTCAGCGGCGCCCAGGGAGCATCTCCTGTTTACAAGAGCGGCAATGTCTTCCGCAGCGTGAGGGTTATGGCTTCCGCCAATGTTCCTGACTCCGTGTATGTGAAGCATATCCTCCTGCAGGGAGCAAACGCCAAGCATCAGGCCGACAGCCTCTGCAAGGTAGCTTCTGCCAGGGGTACCAACTTCAGCAACCTTGTTGCGCTTTATTCTGTAGATCAGAATTCTGCCGACGAGGGAGAGCTCGGCAACCTCGGATGGTTTACCCAGAACTACATCATCCCCGGGTTCGAGCCCGCAATCACCGCAGAGGTGGGCAAGCCTTTCGTGCTCAACACTCAGTACGGCACCCACGTGGTTGTGGTGACCAAGCGCAGCAAGCCCATCGCAAAGAAGCAGGTTGCAGTGCTCGAGAAGACCGCTCTGGCCAGCAAGGAGACCTTCAACGATTTCTATTCACAGGCTAACCGTTTTGCTACAATCGCAGCAGGTACCCTTGAGGGATACAAGAAGGCAGTGGATTCCACCGGTGTATATTCCCACACCATGAACAACGTTACCGAGGCTACCGCCAACTACGGTTCCGTGAGCCAGGCCAAGGAAATTACCCGCTGGGTTTACGACAACAAGAAGGGTAAGGCGTCCAACATCATCACCGTCAACAACAACTTCTTCTTCGTTGTGGCCCTCAAAGACATCCGCGAGGAGGGTTACAAGGACGTAAAAGATGTTGCTTCCTCCATTCATGAGACTCTCAAGACCCAGAAGCTCCAGGAGGTTACCAAGGCCAAGGTCGCTGCCCGTATCGAGGGTATGACCACTCTGGATCAGGTGGCAGAGGAGCTGAAGGTCGGACGCAACCAGCGCGAGGAGATTTCCTTCGCTTCTATGGGCCGTTCTTATCTTGAGCCCGCCCTTGTAGGTGCCGCTTCCGTGGCTCCCGAGGCACAGCTTTGCGGTCCTGTTGCAGGACAGAGTTGCGTGTATGTATTTACCGTTGCCAATCGTCAGACGGCTTCTTTCTTCACTGCAGAAGATGCTGCAAACGAGGATACACAGAAGGCTCAGTACGGCTCCCAGAGGGTAATGCCTACCATGATGGAGTACGACGAGGTTGTGGACAACAAGGCCCGCTTCTTCTAGTAGATTACGCCAAAGTGTTTTATAGCGGCCGGGGTTTTTAAGCCTCGGCCGTTTTGTTAGTGCCCGGAAATCAGGAGAACCACAGGATAATGGTCGGAAACTCCGCCTAGCCAGCGCGGTCCTGAGAAGGCGCGGCGGGGCTTGGTGCCTCCGAAGCTGCGGTCGGGTTCACTGAGGATTGGATGGTTGAAGATTGTTTCCTGTACAGTTATTGAGCCCCGCGCAAAGAAGCCGTCAATTTTCTCCCAGGCGCCGTTGTACTTTATCGTGCCCTTGGTTGCGCTCCTGGGCCCGTCGTGAGGCCAGACGTCATCGTTAAAGTCTCCAACAGCCAGTACTGGCTGTTGGGGACAACTACTATCCATATTTAGGCACTGATTTGTGGACAGCGAGTCTATAAGGGCCGTCATCCGGGCCATGGCCAGGGAGCGGTGCCGCTGCGAATCAGAACCCACCTTAGAGGGGTGGTGGTTTACCAGAACAGCAAGGCCGTCGAACTCCGCAAGCAGAATGTCGCGCGTGCGCATAATGGCGCCGGTACTGTCGTACAGGTGTATCGGGGCCGATCGCAGCAACTGCAGGGAACTCCGCCGGTATAGCAGGGCACAGTCTATGCCGCGCCGGTCCGGTGAGTCGTAGTGGACGATATCGTAATCCAGCTTACGCAGAGGAGTATCGCGCACCAGCCGCTCCAGTACGTAGCGGTCGCCCACTTCCATCAGTGCTACTGCATCCGGAACTCGCCCATAGCTGTCTGCTATGAGCAGAATAGTCTTGGCAATGGCGTTGCACTTAGTACGGAACCGGCTCCGGGTATAGCGCCCTGTGGTGTCTGTCTTTGGATTAAGAAAATTCTCTACGTTCCAGCTTACAACAAGCAGGCTGTCGTCCTGCGGTGGAACTGTAAAGCTGATAATCAGCGCACAGAAAAGCAGAAGTTTTGTCATAGTCGGTTTCATGGAGGCAAATATGCTAAATTTTTCTAAATTAACGCTATGTCATCTCGATAATAATATATCAAGGGAACTACGCAGAAGGTTTCTGCCACTAATCCACCCTAACCGTTGCCGGAGGTACATCCGGGTGGACCTCCGGCCGCAAAATCGGCCCAAAATGCTGCCGGAGGTACAGTCCATTGTACCTCCGGCAACACACTGCAACCCTAAAGCTAAAAATGGGTTCTATTTTTGAGTTGCTTACTGAGGAAAGATGCTCTACAGTGAACTCTGAGTACGGTTTAGCAAATAAACGTTGCACTGCTTCAAAACACCATTAATTCTTCAGAACTTTGCACTCAACCGAATCGCAGAGAGATATAGGGAAACACTCAAATAAACAGTTAATTACTATGGAAGGCTTAAATCAAACAATCAAGATTACCCGTTATGCCAATGTCCTGATGGACGATTGGTTCAAACGGAGTTTCGGCTCGGAGAACAACAAACGTCTAACCATCCTGCTTCTTCAGGAGCTTATTCCAGAGCGTAAGATCAGCTCAATCAGCTTTGCACCGCAAGAGCACATTAACCCAACAGAGCATAAGAAGGATATACGTGTAGATATTGAGTGCACAGAGGAAGACGGCACCCGATTTATGGTAGAAATGCAGGTGGAGCCACAGGGCGCATTCTACGAGAGGGCTATTTTTAATTCAACTTTTGCCGTGCAGCAGCAGATGGAGAAGGGACCCACAACGTATGATTTCCCTCCGGTGTACTTTATAGGTGTCCTCAAGTTTTCGCTACACCCCGGTGCTGACAGGGTGTTGTTCCGGTACAACCTGCGCGAAAGCAAGTCCGGAGAGTTGATGTCGGACCGGTTGAATTTCATCTTTCTGGAGTTGCCGAATTGCAAGAACGTGGCGAGAGAGAATTACACACGATTAGACAGGCTGTCTCACACCTTGTTGAACATGGAGAAAATTAATGAGGCTCCGGAAGACTATGACGATGAGATGATTTCGTTGTTGCTAAAGTCGGCAGAAACCATTAACTTCGCCCCAGAAGAACGCGCTAAATACATCCACGATATGACTACACAGAGAGATATTCAGAATCAAATCGACTATGCGTTGCAAAAGGGGCTTGCTGAAGGTAAGTCAGAGGAGCGTATCAAGATGGCGAAGAAGATGTTGGCTGATGAGGTCAAGCCGGAGGTGATTGCAAAGTACACGGGTTTATCTATTGAGGAGATTGCGGCGTTGAAGTAGGGCTGTGATAAATAAGGTATGGGGCCGGGGCGTGAGTGCTCCGGCTTTTTTTGGGGTAGATATGCTAAATTTTTCTAAATTTGTAAACTAAGTATTTATTGATATGTCTCTAAAATGTGGAATAGTGGGACTGCCGAATGTGGGCAAATCCACCCTCTTCAATTGCGTAAGCAGCGGCAAAGCCCAGAGTGCAAACTTCCCTTTCTGTACTATAGAGCCGAACCTTGGCTCCACCAATGTGCCGGACAAGCGTCTGGAGGTATTGAGTGATATTTGTAAGCCCCAGCGCACAATCCCCGCTACGGTTGATATTGTAGATATTGCCGGCCTTGTAAAGGGGGCCAGCAGGGGCGAAGGCCTGGGCAACCAGTTCCTGGCGAACATTCGAGAATGCGACGCTATTCTCCATGTGCTTCGCTGCTTCGACGACGGCAATGTTGTTCACGTAGATGGTTCCGTAGATCCGGTTCGCGATAAAGAGGTGGTCGATACAGAGTTGCAAATCAAAGACCTGGAAACCGTTGAGGCGCGTCTTGGCAAGTGCATCAAGGCGGCACAGGCGGGCGACAAGGAGTCCCGCAAGCTGGCCGACCTGCTTACCCGTTACAAGTCGGCTCTGGAGCATGGCAAGTCTTGCCGCAGCGTGGCTCTTGTAAACGAAGAAGAAGAGCGCCTTGCACACGACCTCTTCCTTCTGACCAATAAGCCGGTGCTGTATGTTTGCAATGTAGATGATGCTTCGGCCGCAAACGGCAATGCTTACGTAGAAGCAGTGCGGGAGGCTGTTAAGGCAGAGAATGCCGGCATCCTTATTATATCAGCCCGCACCGAGGCCGATATTGCCGAGATGGAAGATTACGAAGACCGCCAGATGTTCCTGGAAGAGATGGGGTTGGAGGAGTCAGGTGTGGTGAGGCTTATCCAGGAGGCGTATAAGTTACTGGGGCTGAGGACTTTCTTTACAGCCGGATCCGACGAGTGCCGCGCCTGGACCATCCACGCCGGCGACAAGGCCCCTAAGGCCGCCGGAGTTATTCACACCGACTTCGAGAAAGGTTTCATCCGTGCCGAGGTTATCAAATACGACGACTTTGTTCAGTACAAAACAGAATCCGCAGTTCGCGCCGCCGGCAAGATGGGAGTAGAAGGCAAAGACTACACCGTCCAAGACGGCGACATAATGCATTTCTTGTTTAACGTTTAACATAATAATAACCAAATGAAAGAAAGAATTCACAGTAAGTTTGTTGAGCTTTACGGAGAGGGTGGGGAGTTTTATGCTGCCGCCGGACGTATTAACCTGATAGGAGAGCACACCGACTATAATGGCGGTTATGTGTTCCCGGGTGCTATCGACAAGGGTATCGTGGCGGAGATTAAGGCTAACGGTACCAACAGGGTGCGCCTGTATTCTCTGGATTATGATGCAAAGGCGGAGTTTGGCCTGGAGGAGTCCGACAAGCCGGCTCAGGCATGGGCCTGCTACATCTTTGGCGTGTGCCGCGAGACCATCAAGCGCGGCGGCAAGGTGGCCGGATTCGATGCAGTGTTTGCTGGCGACGTGCCCCTGGGCGCCGGACTCAGCTCCTCTGCAGCACTCGAGAGCTGCTTCGCCTACGCCGTCAACGAGATGAACGGCAACGGCCTCAGCCGCTTCGACCTTGCTCGCATCGGCCAGAGCACCGAGCATAACTACTGCGGTGTAAAGTGCGGCATCATGGACCAGTTTGCCTCTTGCTTCGGCAAAGAGGGCCAGCTTATCCGCCTGAACTGCAAGACCTTGGAGTATCAGTACTTCCCCTTCAAGCCGCAAGGGTACAAACTCGTGCTGCTCGACACCTGCGTAAAGCACGAACTTGCAAGCTCTGCCTACAACAAGCGCCGCGAGTCTTGCGAGAAGGCAGCGGCAGCCATCAAGAAGAATCACCCCGAGGTGGACTTCCTCTCCGACGCCAAGCGAGTATGGCTCGATGAGGTACGCAGCGAGATCAGCGCAGAAGACTTCATCCGCGCAGAATACGTGATTGGCGAGGTTCAGCGCGTGCTCGACGTGTGCGACGCACTCGAGAGAGGCGACTACGAGACCGTGGGCGAAATGATGTTCCAGACCCACTTCGGCCTGAGCCGTCTGTACGAAGTAAGCTGCCCCGAACTTGACTACCTTGCCCGCATCGCCCGCAAGATGGACGTCACCGGCTCCCGCGTAATGGGCGGTGGCTTTGGCGGCTGCACCATCAACCTGGTAAAGGACGAACTCTACGAGGCCTTCATCGCCACCGCCAAGGAGCGCTTCCGTGCCCAGTTCGGCCACGATCTCAAGGTGTACGACGTGGTTATCTCCGACGGTGCCCGCAAGCTCTAAATGCAACTGCGTCGCATAGTACTTTTGCTGGCGATTTGCCTCGCCGCCCTCCCGGCCCGAGCCCAGTTCTACAACGAGGGCAACGAGCCGGCGGGGGTGCGCTGGTACCATATCCGGACCCCCGGGTACAACGTTATCTACCCGGAGGGCTTGGATTCGCTGGCAACAATCTATGCCACGCGCCTGGAAGCCGTGCGGCAGCCCGTAGGAGCTACAGCAGGCTATATTCCCAACCAGAACTACCGCAAGCCCCTGCCGGTGGTTCTCCATCCATGGACCTCATACGCCAACGGAATGGTGACGTGGATTCCCAGCCGCATGGAGCTGTACACCACCCCGGATTTCGACGCCCCGCTCCCGGAACCTTGGGAGGCCCATCTCACCGTGCATGAGTCGCGCCACGTGAGCCAGATGCAATTCAGCAACGACAAGCGCTACCGGCTGTGGAGTATTCTCTTTGGGCAGCTGTACGCCGGAGCGATGGACGTGATATACTGTGGCCAACCCTTCTTTGAGGGAGATGCCGTGGTGGCCGAGACCGAGCTCAGCCACTCCGGACGCGGGCGCAACGCGGCATTCCTGGAGTATTACCGAGCTGCCTTCCGCGAGGGTGATACCCGCGACTGGTGGAAGTGGCGCTACGGCTCGCTAAAGTACTATGCGCCAAACTATTACACCATCGGCTATATTACCGCTGCCGGAATGCGCAGCGTGTATAACGCTCCCGACTTCACCGCCCGCTACTACAAGGGAATAGTGGAGAACAAATGTTGGCCATGGCCCATCCTGCGCTACCCCAAGACGGTGAAGGAGGTGTCTGGCGGCAAGCGCTTCCGCGAGGCCTTCAAGGAGATTAGTGACACCCTGCAGCAGCGCTGGAGCAGGGACGAGGCTGCCCGGGCCCCCTTCCAGCCGTCCGAGCGTCTGACTCCCGTATCCCGCCACTACACAGACTACAGCTCGGTCTGCGTGCTGGACAGCGCCCTTTTCTGCATACGCACAGGCACCACAAGCGCCCCAGAACTTGTGCGGGTGGATATAAACAGCGGAGAGACCAAAACCATACGCCCCTTCGCGCTTAGTTGCTCGGCTCTTAAAGAAGACACTACGAGAGCTTGCATCTGGTGGAGCGAAATCGTGTCTGACACCCGCTGGGAGATGATTTCTTACTCCGAAGTGTGGAGCTGCGATGCCAGGGGCCGACTTAAACGCCTCAGGAAAAACACCCGCTGGTACAATCCTGCAGTGAGCGCTGACGGGCAGCGGCTTGCAGTGGTGGAATACCTCCCCATGGGCGGCAGCGCAGTGCTGGTGATAGATCCTTGCAGCGGCGAGGAACTGGAGCGATACAGCGCGCCAGCCGGCATGCAAGTGGTTGAGGTAGAGTGGATTGGCGATGCTCTGTATGCCTGCGCCATTACCTCTTCCGGGCAGGGCCTGTACAGTGTTCGCGATTCTTACGCTAGCCTTCTAGACTGCGGAAACAATGTAGTAAAGCAGCTGTACAGCTATGGTGGAGACCTGTACTTTGTCTCCGACCTTGGGGGCGTAGATGAATTGTACCGTTACGAACTTGCCTCCGGGCAGGCCTGGCGCATATCAAACACCCCTGTGGGCTCTGGCTCGTTTCGCTTCTTGCCGGGCGGCGACAAGATCTTCTACTCCATGCTTACCAGGGACGGCCGTTTCCTATACAGTACGGCAGCAAGCGAACTCCTGGCCCCACAGGAGGCCGATTTCGGAACTCCTCACCGCTACGAATTTGCTGAGGAACTGAGCGAGAGCGGCCCCGGGATAATAGAAAAGATTGAGCCGCAGCAGCTTGAGGCTCCCAAGCCGTACAGCAAGCTGGCTAATGCCTTCCGCTTCCACTCATGGGTGCCTATATATGTAGATTACAATGCGATAGACGACTTGAGCCTAAGCTCCATAGCCAGCTCGGCCGGACTTGGCGCCACGGCCTTCTTCCAGAACAACCTCAGCACGCTAAGCGGAACAGTAGCTTACAACGCCTCCTACCGCAGTAAGCATTGGAGGCATTTAGGAGAGGCAAAAATCACCTACAGCGGCCTGTATCCTAAGATTGAGGCCAGCTTCTCCGTTCACAGCGACCCGCCGAGCTGGTATTACCTGATGTACAAGTACACCAATTTCTCGCGGCAGTTGAGTGTAAAGGGCGAGGACATTGAGGGCCTGCCAAGTTTCTCTGGCTCCGTGCTGGTGTATCTGCCTCTCAGCTTCTCTAACGGCGGCTGGTACCGGGGAGTTGTGCCGCAGCTGCGCTGGAGCGTGAGCAACAGTGTGATAACCAAGGGTAATACGGCCCCAATGAACCGGCTTTCGGCCAGCGTGAGGGCTTATGTTATTAAATCTACTCCCTCGTCTTGCATTTACCCCAAGCTGGGAGTGGGTGCAGAAGCCGGCTGGAGCGGCCGGCCGGGGGCCACGGGAATATTCAACCCCAACGCCTATTTATATACCTACGGCTATCTGCCCGGCTTCATGGACACGCACGGCATAAGAATCAGCGCCATTGCCCAGATGCCTTACGGCGAGGCTCCCTTCTGCGAGCGCTACGCCAGCGTGATGCCGCGCGGCATGGGGGATTACTCCGAGCTCACCTCGCAGCTTGCCGGTTATCCCTTCCAGAGCCGCGTAACCATGGATTACGCATTCCCCTTCGCCCCCCTGGACTGGTCTGGGCTCGGGCCTGTGGCATATCTAAGAAACCTCGAATGCACCCTCCACGGAGACTACTCCTTCTTTGGGAGCGGCAAAAACAGCGTACATATAGGCGGAGCCGGACTGGAGTGCTGCGCCGTACTGGGCAATCTGCTCTGGATACCCTACGACACCCGAATTGGCATCAAGTACTATTACAACATCGGCATCCCTTCCGGCTTAAACCCTCACCAGTTCGACATGGTTTTCAGTGTGGATTTGTAAGTTTTTTTCGCTTTTTGCTTCTTTTTGTGTACATTAGCGAACTTTATAACGCTAAAACTAGAATGAAGCAATCCCTCATCCTTGCCGTGGCCGCTTGCTGTCTGCTTGCCGGCTGCGCCGCTCAGTCAACTTCTGATAATCTTAACGACCCCCGCGTAGAAAAATTGCTCAAGCGTATGACCCTCGACGAGAAGGTGGGACAGCTTGTGCTCTTTACCAGCGACTGGAGCGTTACCGGCCCTACCATGAGGCAGGGCTACATAGACGACATCCGCGCTGGCCGCTGTGGCAATATCTTCAACGCTTATACGGCAGAATATACCCGCAAGCTGCAGGAAATCGCCGTAAACGAAACAAGATTAGGCATTCCCCTGCTCTTCGGCTACGACGTAATCCACGGTTTCCGCACCATCTTCCCTATCAACCTGGGAATGTCGGCCTCGTGGAACCTGGCAGCAATAGAGGAGTCGGCCAGAATCGCAGCGCGCGAGGCTACGGCCGCAGGCCTTCACTGGACTTACTCGCCAATGTGCGACATCTGCGTAGAACCCCGCTGGGGCCGCATTTCAGAGGGAGCGGGCGAAGACCCTTACCTCGGTAGCTTGATTTCCGCAGCGATGACCCGTGGTTATCAGGGCGAAGATCTTGCAGACCCCGCCACAATGCTCGCCTGCGTCAAGCATTTTGCAGCTTATGGCGCTCCTCAGGCCGGCCGCGACTACAACACCGTAGATATGAGCGAGCGCTGGCTGAGGGAGTTCTACCTGCCGCCCTACAAGGCAGCGGTAGATGCTGGCGCCCTTAGCGTCATGGCTTCATTCAACGAGCTGGACGGCGTTCCCGCAACGGCTAACTCCTTCTTGCTCAAAGATATACTCCGAGACGAGTGGGGATTCAAGGGTTTCGTGGTATCGGACTACACCGGCATCAACGAGATGGTTAAGCACGGCTATGCGGCCGATGAGGCCGATGCCGGACGCCTTGCCATCAACGCAGGCATGGACATGGACATGCAGAGCGCATCTTATTTCAACTACCTCAAAGAGCAGGTAAAAAAGGGCGAGGTGAGCCGCAAGACTCTGGACGAAGCGGTGCGCCGCGTGCTCAACGTGAAGGCGGCCCTGGGCCTCTTTGACGATCCCTACAAGTATTGCAGCCCCGAACTTGAGGCCAGAGAGACGCTCACCGCTGAGCACAAAGCATTTGCCCGCAGGTTCGCCGCAGACTGCATGGTGCTCCTGAGCAACGACGGAGTGCTGCCGCTGCGCAAGGGCGAGAGAATCGCCGTAATTGGCGCACTTGCAGACTCCAAGGACGACCTTCTGGGCTCATGGAGAGGCGCCGGCGAGGTGCAGAGCGTGCCTGCCAGCATAGTGGAGGCCATACGCGAGGCTAACGGCGGCAACGTTATCTACGCAGAAGGGTGCAAGGAGACGGGCAACGACCGCAGCGGCTTTGCAAAGGCTCTTGCAGCCGCCGCCGTCTCTTCCAAGATTGTACTTGTGATAGGCGAGGACTGCCAGTGGACCGGCGAGGCCGCCAGTCGTTCCGACATCCACATTCCCGGCGTACAGAGCGAGCTGCTCCGCAAGCTTGCAGCAACCGGCAAACCCATTGCAGTGGTGCTGCTTAACGGCCGCCCGCTCGACCTTTCAGAAGAGATCAACTACGCCGGAGCCATGCTCGAGGCCTGGTACCCCGGCACCATGGGAGGATTTGCGGTGGCCGACGTGCTCTTTGGAGACGTGAATCCCGGCGGTAAGCTCAGCGTCACCTTCCCCCGCAACATCGGACAGGTGCCCATTTACCATTACGCCAAGAATACCGGCCGCCCCTACGTGCACCCCGCCGCAAAATATGAGTCCCGCTATCTGGACGTGCCCAACGAGCCCCTGTTTGCATTCGGCCACGGCCTGAGCTACACCCGCTTCGAGTATTCCGACATCACGCTCTCCGAGGCTTCCTTCGCCGGCGACGGTGCCATTGAGGCAGAGGTGAGCGTGCGCAATGCTGGCGAAGTGGCCGGCACAGAGACGGTGCAGCTGTATATCCGCGACCTCGTGGGCAGCGTGACCCGCCCAGTCAAGCAGCTCAAGGGTTACGCCAAGGTGTACCTGGAGCCCGGCCAGACGCAGACCGTGCGCTTTACAATAGACCGCAGCATGCTTGAGTTCTACCGCCAGGATATGAGCTGGGGAGCCGAGAGCGGCGACTTCAAAGTTTTCATCGGCGGCGCCTCCGACAAGGTCCGCGAAGCATCTTTCCGTTATGAAGAATAGCCTGATTGCAGCGGCTCTGCTTGCCGCGCTGTTTTGCTCCTGCGGCCCGCGCCCCCAGAGGCAGATGAGCGATGAAGCCCTGCTGGACACCGTAGAGCGCTGCACCATAAAGTATTTCACCGACTTTGCCGACCCCGCTACGGGGCTCGCCCGCGAGCGCAACAACGACGCCAACGGCAACATTGTCACTATAGGCGGTTCCGGATTCGGGATGATGGCAGTGATTGCCGGTGCGGAGCGCGAGTACTACCCCCGCGAGGAGGGAGTCGCCCGCATTGCCAAGATGGTAGCCTCGCTGGAGAAGCTGGAGCGCTTCCACGGGGCCTGGGCCCATTGGTACGACGCCGACAGCATGCAGCCGTTCAGCTTCAGCAAGTACGACGACGGCGGCGACCTTGTAGAGACCGCATTCATGGTACAGGGCCTGCTGGCCGCACGCCAGTGGCTGAAGGACGAAGATGCCGCGCTGGCCGCCCTCTGCGACGAGCTGTGGCGTGGCGTAGAGTGGAGCTGGTACACCCAGGGTGGCACGGATTCCCTCTACTGGCACTGGTCCAAGAACTACGACTTCAAGATGAACCACCGCATCAGCGGATTCGACGAGACTCTTATTACATACGTGCTGGCGGCGTCTTCGCCCACTTATCCTATCAGTCGCGAGTGCTACGAGGCCTCCTACAAGACATCCTCTTATTATTATAACGGCAAGGAGTACTACGGAATTGAGCTGCCCCTCGGCATGGAACTCGGCGGGCCGCTTTTCTTCTGCCATTATTCCTGGCTGGGGCTCAACCCCACCGGCCTTTGCGATGGATACACCAATTACTTCGAGCGTAACAAGGCCCATACCCTCATACATCGCGCATACGCAATAGACAACCCCAAGGGGCATAAGGGCTATGGCGCTGATTTCTGGGGATTTACCTCGTCCGACGACCCTTATGTGGGCTACACTTCGCACCACCCGGGTACGCCCGACGAGAACGGAACCGTGTCTCCTACCGCTGCCATCAGCTCCATTGTTTACACTCCCAAGGAGTCTATGGAGGTGCTGCGCCACCTGTATTACGATATGCCACAGAGTTTCGGCCCCTACGGCTTCTACGACGCCGTCAATCCCGGATTTGAGCCTCCTGTGGTGGAGCACTACCTGGCAATAGACCAGGGCCCCGAAGCAGTGATGATAGAGAACTATCGCAGCGGCCTTCTCTGGACGCTCTTCGGCAGCTGCCCCGAGATTCAGCAAGGCTTGGAGAAACTTGGATTCTACTATTCAAAGTAAGATATGAAGAAAATAGCATTAATACTAACAGCCATTTTGTTAGCAGTCCTGTGCTATGGCCAGGCCTATCAGGTAAAGGGTGTGGTTGTGGACGAGCTGGGGCCTGTGATCGGCGCCACGGTACTCGAACAAGGCACATCCAACGGGACATCTACCGGACTGGACGGAGACTATCAACTTACGGTTTCCGGCCCCGACGTAGTGGTAGAGGTGAGCTGCATGGGTTACGCAACCCAGAGCTTCAAGGCCTCCGAGGTCCCTGCCACAGTAACTCTTAAAGAAGACGACACCTTCCTGGAGGAGGTGGTGGTAGTAGGTTACGGCACCCAGAAGGCCAAGGACCTCACCGCTCCCATCGTGAACATCAAGGGAGGAGAACTCTCCAAGCAGGCAACCGCCAACCCCATGAGCGCACTTTCCGGCATGGTGAGCGGCGTGCAGATTACCCAGAGCGGCGCTCCAGGCGCAGGCCCTTCGGTTAAGATCCGTGGCGTGGGTTCCATCGGCGACTATGCCAACCCTCTGTACGTGGTAGACGGAGCTTTCATGGACAACATCGACTTCCTTGCCAGCTCCGACATTGAGTCGCTGACCGTTCTCAAAGACGCATCTGCTGCCGCCATCTACGGCGTGCGCGCAGCCAACGGCGTCATCATCGTCACCACCCGCAAGGGTGAGCTCGGGCACGCCCGCGTGAGCTACGACGGATATGCCGGAGTGCAGGTGCCCACCAACATCATGAAGCTCGCTAACACCGAGCAGTATGTAGAGCTCTACAACCTGGCCTATCAGGATATGAGCGGATTCGTGGCCAAGAATGCCGCAGACTACAACGGCGTGAGCACCGACTGGTACAAAACTCTTGTGCACCCCGCACTCACCCATTCCCACTCCGTAGATCTTTCCGGCGGCACAGAGAAGACCAACTACTCCGTGGGTCTGAGCTACTACTACCAGGACGGTATCATGAACTTCAACAAGAACGATTACAACCGTCTCAACCTCCGTGCCCGCCTGGACCAGACCATGAGTTCCTGGCTCAAGGTGGGATTCAACACGGTGGTATCTAAGTACGGGAGCAACAATCCCAACAGCTCCGTGTACTACCAGGCCTTCGTGAATCCTCCGGTGTACAGCGTGTACAACGACGCCAATACCGCCGCCTATCCTGTGGCCTTTGACGCTCCACAGCTCCACGGTTATGGCAATAACTATGGCAACCCGGCAGCTAGCGCATACTACCACCGCAGCTGGACCGACGGCTTCAAGACCGTGTTCTCCGCTTATGCAGAGGCCACCATCATCCCCGAGAAACTCAAGTTCAAGACCTCTTACAACCTGGACTTCAACTTCGCTGACTCCGAGACTTACACTCCGGAGCACTATGTTGGCGGATCTCAGGGCACATCCATCTCCGGGCTCAACAAGACCTACAGCTACAGCTTGTATCACATCCTGGACAACACGCTCACGTATTCAGACACCATTGGCGACCACTCTTTTACCGCCATGCTCGGACAGTCTACAAGGATGCTCTACAGCGCCTGGCTGCAGGGCGTTGCGAGCAACGTGCCCGATTACGACAGGCAGGCCCGCTACCTAGTGAACGGCTCCTACAAGAACCAGAGCACCACAGACGGCGCCTCCCGCTACAACGGCCTTTCGTTCTTCACCAGGGGTACCTACAACTACAAGGGTAAGTACCTGGCTACCATCACGCTGCGTGCCGACGGCAGCTCCAAGTACAACGACGATCCCGCTACGCCGTTCAACGAGAAATGGGGCCTCTTCCCCTCCGTGGGTCTGGGTTGGAACATCTCCGACGAGGACTTTATGCGGGGCCAGCAGGTATTCGACTTCCTCAAGCTGCGCGCCAGCTGGGGTATGCTGGGTAACGACAACGTGCCCGCCAACGACGTAAATATTGCAGGCGCTTCCGGTATCGGCAGCTCTGCTGTGTTTGGCGACAAGGTTGTGGACGGAATAGGTGCCCAGACCGTGTATCAGAACTTCCTCCACTGGGAGGTGGTGAACGAGACCAACGTGGGTGCCGACTTTGCCTTCCTGCGCAACCGACTCACCGGTGAGCTCGACCTCTACTACCGCGTAACGGACAGGGTTGTGTTCCACGCTCCCATTGCTACCGGCGGCGGCGTGGCAACCCTGCTTGCCAACAACGGCAAGGTGCTCAACGCCGGTGCCGAGCTCTCGCTCAAGTGGGCCGACAGCATTGCCGATGAGTTCCACTACAATGTGGGCTTCAACGCTACCTTCAACCACAACTCCGTGCTTGCCCTTGAGGGTCGCGACAACATTCCCGGAGCAGCCGTGAACGGCGTTTATTCAACCCTCACGCAGGTGGGCTATCCTATCGGCGCTTTCTGGGGCTACCAGGTTGAGGGCATATTCCAGAGCCGCTCCGAGGCACTGCTTCGCGACGACGACGTAACCCAGACTACCGCAGACCAGGGTTACTTCAGGTACCGCGACATCGACGGCAACAAGATTATCAACGAGGATGACCGCACCTATCTTGGCAGCCCTCTGCCCTGGCTCATGCTGGGCCTTAACCTCGGATTCGAGTGGAAGAACTGGGACTTCTCCATGGTGCTCAACTCCAACATCGGCAACAAGATATTCAACTCCAAGCGCATCAACAAGCAGGTGTTCTCAGACGGCAACTTCGATTACGACTTCTACAAGAACGCCTGGCGAAAGGATGCTCCCAGCGCCACGTATCCCAGCCCCAAGGCCCTTACGGAGAGCCTGATGGCACAGAGCAACAGCTTTTTTGTAGAGGACGGCTCCATGGTGCGAATCCAGAACGTGCAGCTCGGCTACACCTTCCGCAACGTGTTCGGAGCCGGCAGGATTCGTGCGTACGTTTCTGCCCAGAGGCCCCTTACTCTCTTTGGCTACAACGGTTTCACCACAGAAATCGGCGGCAGCCCTACCGCAACCGGCATAGACGGTGCTTCCGTATATCCTATGCAGGCCATTTATACCGCAGGTGTTAACCTTAATTTCTAAGCAGCCATGAAAAAGTATATCGTTATTATTGCTTGCGCCATTCTCTCTCTTTGCAGCTGCTCCGATTTCCTGAACATTCGCACCGAGGCCAGCATGCCCTCGTCCGGCCTGGACTATACCAAGCCGGAGAATATCATTATGCCCCTGAGCGCCGCCTACGCAAGTATGCGTTTGGGCGAGGGGGAGGCCTTCAACTACGTGGCTGTAATGGATATTTGCTCCGACGACGCCGACAAGGGAAGCTCTGCAGATGACGGCCCCATGGCAGCAGCCATAGACAACTTCAGCCTTGACGCTTCCAATACCTGCGTAGCCGACATGTGGACATATTTCTACAACATATCGTCTTCTGCCAACTACGCAATCGAATCTATGGATAAGTTTGCCGAGGCAATCACCTCCGGGGACGGACTCCGCCAGGTAGCGGAAACCCGTGGAGAGGCCAAGATTATCCGCGCCTGGGCCTACTTCAACCTGCTTCGCATCTTCGGCAGCGTGCCTTACATAGACAGGACTATGACATCCGATGAGCTCGCAAAGATGAAGGTCTCTACCGAGGAGCAGCTCTTCGGCTACATCTATGCCGACCTGGACGATGCAATAAAGGTGGTGCCCGACTCCTGGGACGAATATCCCGGACGCTATACCAGCTGGACTGCCAGGGCGCTTAAATCTCGCGTTGCCCTGTACCGTAAAGACTGGAACGAGGCTGCTGCCCAGGCAGATGCGATTATCCGGAGCGGAGAGTTTTCTCTTCTGTCCAGCTTCCGCGACGTGTTCTTGATGAAGGGCGAGAATTCCGCAGAACTTCTTATGAGCATCCAGAGCTCCACGCTCGGCCAGAGTACCGGCGAGGCTCCAATGTGCTACTACGCGTTCATCCAGGGTCCCCGCAACAATCCCGCCTCCAACATGCAGGGATGGGGATTCAAGGTGCCCAGCCAGAAGCTGATAGACTTCCTGGACGGCCGTGGCGATGTTATCCGCAAGCAGGCAACTATTCTTGAGCGCGGAACCACCACTCCCGAGGGAGACGAAATCAGCACAATGTGCGTGAATCCCTACTATAACGGCAAGGTTTACACCCCTTCCCGCTACAATAAGTGGTCTTTCAACGGCTACGGACGCGACTATGATGTGCGCCTTATCCGTTATGCCGAGATACTGCTCAACTATGCGGAGGCCGTGATGAACGGCGCTCCTGCGGGCAGCATCACTGCCCAGGATGCCCTGGATCAGGTGCGAGGTCGTGCGGGACTTGCCGTGGTGCCTGTGAGCCTGGATGCTGTACAGGAGGAGAGGCATGCCGAGCTTGCAATGGAAGATAATCGCTTCTTCGACCTGGTACGCTGGGGCAAGGCTGTCGAAGTGCTTGGTCCTCTTGGCTTTACGGAAGGCAAGAACGAACATTTCCCCATCCCTTCCACGCAGCGTCAGCTGAATCCTAATCTGCCCGCTTCACCCGGGTACAATTATTGATAAAATTTATTACTCATTTTTAATTATTTACACAATGAAAAAAATCCTTTTCTTCGCTGCTGCCGCATTGATGCTTGGAGCAGCAGTTTCCTGTGAGGAAAAAAAGCCTGTTGATCCCACTCCCTCCGCAAAAGAGGTTCAGACCGCAAAAGAGGCTCTTGTAGTTCATCTTCCCTTCGAGTCTTCCAAGGATGCCGTTGCAGTTGGTGCCGGTATCAGCTATGAAACAACCGCAGGCGACGCAGGTTTTGACCAGGCAGGTTTTATCGGCAGCGCTTATGCCAATATGGCAGATGACAACACGGCTGAGGCTTATCTCAAGCTCAAGCTCGCTGCCGGCAACGCCTTTACCAAGCTCGAGAGCATGACTTTCTCTGCTTGGGTTAAGCTCCCTGCAGGCAAAGAGGCAAAGGGTGGCGTTCTTTCCTTCAACGGTACAGCTGCCGAGGCTGTATGGCCCTCCTTCGTATTCCTTTTCGACAACTACAATGCAGATACCGATGAGCAGTGGTTCAACGGCCGCATAGACTTCCTCTCTGTTGAGGGCAAGCCTGCAATGTGGCCCAACAGCGCCTCCACCGAGTATGCTAAGAAAGACACCTGGATCCATATTGCACGTACCTTCGATGTACAGTCCGGTCATTGGGTGAACTACGCCAACGGTGTAAAGGTCGGCGAGGGTGACTTCCTCGTAAACGACAAGCCAGTCGGCCCCATCAAGTCTGCTTTCGCATCTGATTGCAACGCTCTCTACATCGGTGGTTGGGCTTCCCGTATCGAGGGTAAGGCTGCTGACGCATGGCAGGGCTACTTCCCCGGCGCTATCGACGAGGTTCGCTTCTACAACATGCCTCTGACTGAGGATCAGGTCAACAAGCTCTACAAAGAGGAGCTCGCAATCTCTCTTGATCAGTAATCATTGAGAAGGGCAATAACAATCCTGGCACTTATCCTGCTTGCGTCTGCGTGTAATAGCGCAGGCAAGCAGGAAGCGCTTAAAGCGATGGTTACGGGCGCCAAGGTCAATCAGGTCTTGGTGCCCGCTTCATCGTCGCTGGGAGGGGTTTCTTTGGGCTCCGGCTGCGTAATTACCCTTGAGTTTACCCGCGAGGCCGATATCAGCAAGGCCGGCGGCATTTCCTTCTCGGGGGGCGAGTTGGAGTACTCTTACGGAGCCGACAAAAGCTATGTGGAGCTGCGGCCCGTGGAGCCTCTGAGTTATTTCAAGCGATACTATTTCTCGCTCGAGGCCGGAGAGCACTTCGGGCTCAATCTTCTGGACGGAGTAAGTTTCTCGTTCACAACAGAATACGACCCTTCGCCCAAGTTTGCGGAGATTCCTGACGAGGAGTTGCTCACGCTGGTGCAGCAGCAGACTTTCAAGTATTTCTGGGACTATGCTCACCCGGTAAGCGGACTTGCCCGCGAGCGCTTTGGCTCCGGCGACACCGTAACATCCGGCGGCAGCGGATTTGGCATAATGACGCTGCCTGTAGCAGTGGAGAGGGGGTTTGTGAGCCGCGACGAGGCGGCGGAGCGCCTGCGCAAGATCGTGGATTTCTTGGGCACCAAGGCGGACCGTTTTCATGGAGCCTTCTCGCACTGGCTCAACGGCGAGACGGGCAAGGTGATTCCTTTCAGCTCCAACGACAACGGCGGCGACCTGGTAGAGACGGCCTTCCTTATTCAGGGCTTATTGGCGGCTGCTCAATACTTTGACGCTCCCGCTGAGGCTGATATCCGCAGCGGCATAGATGCTATCTGGCGGGCCGTGGAATGGGATTGGTACACACAGGAGCAGAAGGTGCTTTACTGGCACTGGTCGCCCTCGGCCGGATGGGCCATGAACATGCAGATCAACGGTTGGAACGAGGCCCTGATAGTGTATGTGCTGGCCGCTGCTTCTCCCACACATCCAGTTTCTGCCGATGTGTATCATCAGGGCTGGGCGCGAGGCGGCAGTATGAAACCCGGCGTCAACGGTCCCATGTTCTTTGCGCATTATTCCTTCCTCGGTCTGGACCCCAGGGGTCTCAAGGATACGTATGCCGATTACTGGGAGCAGAACGTGGCGCATGCCAAGTATAATTATGAGTACTGCGTACGCAACC
Source organism: uncultured Bacteroidales bacterium (assembly GCA_946410455.1). Taxonomy (GTDB): domain Bacteria; phylum Bacteroidota; class Bacteroidia; order Bacteroidales; family UBA932; genus Cryptobacteroides. Next base: position 14,480 of record CAMKAJ010000012.1, on the reverse strand, counting down.
CCAAGGGGCACGCCGGCTATTCGGCCGACAGTTGGGGACTTACGGCGAGCGATTATCCTTCCGGCTATACCGCGTCTTCGCCAGCCAATGACCGTGGAACTATAGCACCTACGGCGGCTGTGGCATCTTATCCTTATATGCCGGAGGAGAGCCTCCGCGCAATCCGCTACTTTTATTACGTTTTAGGCGACAGGCTCTGGGGCGACTATGGTTTCCGCGATGCCTTCAGCCTGGACAGCGCCTGGTTTGCCGGCTCCTACATCGCTATAGACCAAGGACCTATCGTAGTTATGCTGGAGAATGCCCGCAGCGGCCTGCTGTGGAGGCTCTTCATGGCCAATGCCGACGTGCAGCGCGGCCTCTCGGCACTGGGCTTCAGCAGCAGTACCAATTAACGATTCTCTTTTGCCAGTTATTTATTATCTTTGTGTCTGATGAAGAGAACAAGGATAATAGGGATAGTTTTGCTGGCGGCCATGCTAGACTCCTGCTGGGGCGGCGGTTCCGGAGCCGGCAGCAATTCCGGCGCGGCCGTTGAGACTGGTGGCACGGAGCAGAGGGCCCCGGTAGCGCAGGCCGCAGAGCCTGGCGAGGTCCGCCACTTCCCCGAGCTGAGCGTGCCCGCAGTCTATGGCAGCAACACCCCCGAGGCGCGCGAATATGTGCTCCAGCATTATTGGGACGCATTTTTCAAGAGCGACGGAGTCACCACTCCCAAGGCTATCCTGGGCGTTCCCGACGAAGAGGTGGAGCAGGCGCTCGCCAATTATATCAACATTCTCCAGGCCATGAAGCTGCTCTCCTCCCCAGACGAACCGGAGCCATTCCGCAATGCCCAGAGGGGCGTGCGGAGGATGTTCTCTAAGCTTGAGGCCAAGCAGCAGGCAGACACCAGCGCAAAGACTTATCTGCGCTTTACGGAGATGGTAAGTAAGTATCTTTACGACCCCAACTCCCCCATGCGCGACGAGGATTTCTACCTGCCTTTTGTTGAGGGAATGGCCGCCAGCCCCTGCACCAAAGACAATATGCGCACGGCTGCCCGCTTCGAGGTCTCGCAGTGCCGCAAGAACGGCTTCGGGCAGGTGGTGCCTGACTTCAGCTACAAAGACGCCGCCGGCAACAAGGGTTCGCTCCATGCAATACATGCAGACTACACCATGCTGTTCTTCAGCAACCCCGGCTGCAACTCCTGCAAAGAGATAATCGATGACATTCGCTCCTGCCTTGTCATATCCCCCATGATTAAGGCTAAGCGCCTGTCTATCATCAATATATACATAGACGAAGAGGTGCAGCTGTGGCGCGATTACCTGCACAACTACCCCTCGGAGTGGATTAACGGCTACGACTACACTTTCTCGCTCCGCAGTGGGGGCGGATATGATATCAGGGCTATCCCTTCGTTGTATCTTCTCGATTCGCACAAGCGCGTACTCATGAAGGACGCCCCCACGGCAAAGGTGCTGTCTTACCTGCAAAACATCTACAATCAATGAAACAATATTTAGACTTGCTGCGGCATATCCGTGAGAACGGAGTTATCAAGAAAGACCGTACCGGAGTGGGTACGCAGAGCGTTTTTGGGTACCAGATGCGCTTTAACCTCTCGGACGGATTCCCTCTTCTCACCACTAAGAAGGTGCACCTGCGCTCAATCATTCACGAGCTGCTGTGGTTTATTGCAGGCGACACCAATATCGGCTATCTGCACGACAACAAAGTGAGCATCTGGGACGAATGGGCCGACGAGAACGGCGACCTGGGCCCAGTTTACGGGCATCAGTGGCGCAGCTGGGAGGCTGCCGACGGGCGCAGCATAGACCAGCTGGCACAGGTGGTAGATATGATACGCAACAATCCCGACTCGCGCCGCATGCTGGTGTGTGCATGGAATCCCGGCGACATAGACAAGATGGCCCTGCCGCCCTGCCACTGCCTATTCCAGTTCTATGTAGCTAACGGAAAACTCAGCTGCCAGCTGTATCAGCGCAGCGCAGATACCTTCCTCGGAGTGCCCTTCAATATTGCCTCCTACGCACTTCTGACTATGATGCTGGCGCAAGTCTGCGGTCTGGAGCCGGGCGAGTTTATCCACACTACCGGCGATACGCACATTTACCTTAACCACTTCGACCAGGTTGCCGAGCAGCTCTCTCGCGAGCCCCGGCCGCTGCCTGTTATGAAGCTGAACCCCGATGTAAAGGAGCTCTGGGACTTCCGCTACGAAGACTTTACCTTGGAGGGCTACGACCCCTGGCCCGCCATCAAAGCCCCCGTTGCCGTTTAACCGTTAAACCACAGCCGCTATGCTCAAATGCCTTATCGTAGCTATTGCCGACAATAATGGAATAGGTGTGAAGGGAGACCTTCCCTGGCACATCTCGGAAGACCTTAAGTACTTCAAATCAGTGACTTCCGGTTATCCGGTAATCATGGGACGCACGACTTATTTTTCTCTGCCTTTCCATCCACTCAAGGGTCGCAAGAACATTGTGCTTAATCTTGGCGGAGATCCTATCCCGGAGGCTTGCTGCGTGTATTCCTTCGATGAAGCATTTAGTGAGGCGGATGCTACCGGCAAAGACAAGTGCTTTGTGATGGGCGGGGCTTCCGTGTATCGTGCGGCGCTGCCCCAGATGGACCGCCTGTATATAACCCACGTGCATACGGTAGTAGAAGATGCAGACGTGTTTTTCCCGGAGATAGATCCGGCGGTGTGGCAGAGAGTAAGTTGTTCAGAGACTCATACGGACCCAGAGACCGGCTATGAGTTTGAGTTTGTAGTGTACGAGAAGCGCTAAGATCTACAACTGCACAAGGCGGGCAAAACTATTGAAAAATAGGAGTTTCGGAATTTTTTTCCGATATTTGGGCCCTGAACCAAAGTTAGTTAGTAGATGTCCGCTTCCAAAAGAGAGAATTTCGGAAGTTCTTTCACTTTCATAATGGCGATGGCCGGGTCTGCAATCGGGCTCGGCAATATCTGGCGTTTCCCCTACATGGTAGGCGAACACGGCGGAGCCGCTTTTATTATTGCTTACATCATTTGCGGCTTGTTCATTGCTGTTCCTTGTTTTGTTTGCGAGTCTGCCATTGGCCGCCGTGCCGGGATGGCCGTGTATGGTTCCATGCAGAAGCTGGCACCCGGAACGGCATGGCGGGGCCTTGGCCTTCTTTCTCTGTTAACTTGCTTTATAATTATTTCTTACTACTGTGTAGTAGGCGGTTGGTCGCTGGATTTTCTGGTGCGCTCGCTGAGCGGCAAGCTCGCAAACGGGCGTCCAGACGATGCCGTTGCTATCTTTGGTAAGATGGCATCGTCTACAACAGAGTCCCTGGCCATGCATTTCTGCTTCCTGGCCGCCACTGCCATAATTGTGCTGCGAGGAATCAAAAAAGGCATAGAAACATTTACCAAGATCACCACTCCGCTCCTTTTCTTCTTGATGATAGCGATGGTGATCTTTTCTGTTTCTCTGCCTGGAGCAAGCGAGGGAGTTAAGTATTTGGTTAAGCCCGACTTCAGCAAGCTGGGGGCAGAGGGATGGGCATGTGCCCTCGGCCAGTCCTTCTTCTCTATGTCGCTGGGCGTGGGTACAGTGCTTATTTATTCTTCGTTCATGAAGAAAAGCGACAGTATCCTGGGCTCGGGTCTTTGGACCTCGCTTTCCGATACCGGATTTGCACTTATAGCCGGTTTCGCTATCATGCCGGCGGTGTTTGCGGCTGGAATAGAGCCCGGCGCGGGTCCGGCGCTAGTTTATGAGACGCTGCCCTATATTTTTGCAAAAATGGGTGTAGAGACACCCGCTGTGGGTATAGTTGTATCGATTATCTTCTTCCTCGCTATTCTTGTGGCGGCGCTTTCATCGTCTATATCGATACTTGACGTGTGCATAGAGCACATGGTAGAGACTCACCATTTCAAGCGCTGGCAGGCCGTGTTGCTGTTCTTCGTGCTTGCCATGGCCCTCGGAGTTCCCTGCGCCCTGTCGTTTGGTAGCATGCAGTCGGTGCAGCTGTTTGGCAAGACCGTCTTCGACCTGTGCGATTATGTGTGCTCCAATGTGTTCATGATGATAGGAGCCATTGCGTTTACGCTTTTTGTAGGCTGGAAGATGAAGAAAGACGACGTCTGGGACGAGCTTACCAACGGTGGTACGCTCTCGTTTAGTAAGCGCATTTTCCCTGTACTGTATTTCATCATCCGCTGGATTATCCCGGTAGTCATCTTGTACCTGTTTATCCGCTCGCTGTAAGATTATTAACTTCCTTTCTTTCGAAAGAATCGTAAATATCTTTTGACGATTCTTTCTGTTTCTTTGCGTTTTGCCAATCAATTCGCATATTGTGTGCAATTATGAAGACGCAAAAACAGATTATCGGGGCGAGGGGCGAGGAGGAGGCGTGCTCGTGGCTTGTGGGCGCGGGGCACAGGATTCTGAGGCGGAATTGGCGCGCAGGGCATCTGGAGCTGGATATAATCACTATCCAGGGACATATTCTCCACGTGGTTGAGGTAAAAACCAGCAGCGCGGACGCGCCCGTGGCGCCCGAGGTTAACGTGGGCCACGACAAGCGCCGTCGAATGGTATCTGCCGCCCATGCCTTCCTTAACTCCGCAGAGCGCGCATCCCTGCCGGCAGATCTGGAGATATGGCTGGACGTGCTCACGGTGGTGTTCCAGGAGCCCGAGCCGCAAATAGAGTATTATCCTCAGGCCTTCATCCCCATGTATGTGTAATTGCCAAATTGCTCAAAAAAGCTTATCTTTGGAATTCTGTAAGAACATAATTCCAAATGGCGAAAACATCGGAAGATACCCCGCTGCTCAAGCAGTATTTCTCTATAAAGGCGCAGAATCCTGAGGCTCTCTTGTTGTATAGGGTGGGCGACTTCTACGAGTGTTATTCAGATGACGCCGTAACTCTGAGCAAGGTACTCGGAATGGTGCTTACGCGCCGCTCCAACGGCGATAAGGGCGACACAGAGATGGCCGGTTTCCCGCATCATGCCATAGATACTTACCTCCCCAAGTTGGTGCGTTCCGGATACAAAGTTGCTATCTGCGACCAGCTGGAAGACCCTAAGCTGGTGAAAACCAAGCTGGTAAAGCGCGGCGTAACAGAAATCCTCACTCCCGGCGTTGCCTTCGGAGAGACAATGCTCGACGGCAAGGAGCACAACTGGCTGGCCGGCCTGATGTTCGACGGCCCCGAGTGCGGCGTGGCCTTTCTGGATGTATCTACTGGCACTTTCAAGGTGGCTCAGGGCAGCCCGGACTATATTTCTACTCTGCTCTATGGCCAGCGGCCCAAAGAGCTTGTGGTGCAGCGCGATATCTTCCGCGCCGTTCACGAGAAGTATCCCGACTTCTTCGTCTCCGCAATAGACGAATGGGCCTTCGTACAGGAATCGGCCACCGAGAAACTCTGCAGCCAGCTGGGAGTTAACTCGCTCAAGGGCTTTGCGATAGACCGTTATCCACTGGCCGTATGCAGTGCCGGGGCGCTTGTGTTCTACCTGGAGCAGACTCATCATCAGGGCCTTCGTAATATATGCAGTATCAGCCGTATAGACGAGGGGAGCTTTGTTTGGATGGACCGCTTTACCATCCGCAACCTGGAAATTCTGCATAGCAATGCCGGAAGCGAGGGGGTGTCGCTCACAGACGTACTCGACCGCTGCGCGTCCCCCATGGGCTCACGACTGCTGCGCGAATGGCTCCTCATGCCCGTGCTCGATATACCTACGCTCAACGGCCGCTACGACGTGGTACAGTTCTTCTGCGACAACGAGGAAGCGCTGCAAGACGGCCGCTCGCGCATCTCCGACATAGGCGACCTGGACCGCATAGTTGCGCGCGCTGCGACGGGCAAAATCAACCCGCGCGAGATGATGCAGCTCGCCCGTTCGTTTGCGCAGATGACGCCGCTGCGCCAGATGTGCGCAGACACCGGAATTCCGGCCCTGGAGAAGCTTGCAAAGGGGATTAAGGACACCGATTCGCTGCTCCTCAAGATTCAGGGCACCATGGCCGAGAACCCCGCAGCCCAGCTCGGCAAGGGCGATGTGATTGCGCCGGGAGTGTCGGCCCGCCTGGACGAACTGCGCAGCATTTCGCGCGGTGGCAAGGACTACCTGCTGCAGATGCAGGAGAGGGAGGCGGCGCGCACCGGTATCAGCTCGCTCAAAATCGGCTACAACAACGTCTTCGGCTATTATATCGAGGTGCGCAATACCTACCGCGACCAGGTGCCGCAGGAGTGGATTCGCAAGCAGACGCTGGTATCGAGCGAGCGTTATGTAACCGAGGAACTTAAGGAATACGAGAACACGATTCTCGACGCCGAGGGCTCCATCTACGAGCTCGAAGCTGGCCTGTACGGGGCGCTCGTGGCCGAGGTGCAGAAGCGCATCAAAGATATTCAGGCAAACTGCCGCATAGTTGCGCAACTCGATGTGCTTCAGTGCTTTGCGCAGCAGGCGATAGACCGTGACTACTGCCGCCCGGTGGTAGATAAGAGCCTCTCGTTCGACATCAAGGCCGGCCGGCATCCAGTGATAGAGACCATGATGGGCCCCGGCGAGGAGTATGTGCCCAACGATATATCAATGGACAGCAAGCGCGAGCAGATTATGGTACTCACCGGCCCCAATATGGCTGGTAAATCGGCCCTGCTCCGTCAGACCGCTCTCATTGTGCTCATGGCCCAGACGGGCTCGTTCGTGCCGGCAAGCGAAGCTCGTATCGGCCTGATAGACAAGATATTCACTCGCGTCGGCGCCACCGATAACATCTCCCGTGGCGAGTCCACCTTCATGGTAGAAATGCTGGAGACATCAATGATTATGCACAATCTCTCCGAGCGTTCTCTGGTGCTGATGGACGAAATCGGCCGTGGTACTTCTACCTACGACGGCATGTCCATCGCACGCGCGCTCATTGAGTACACACACCAGCATGGCCACGGGGCCAAGACGCTGTTCGCTACCCACTATCACGAGCTCAACGACCTCGAAAACCACTTCCCGCGCGTGCACAACTGGCATATTGCGGTGAAGGAAGACGGGCACGACGTGATTTTCCTGCGCAAGCTGGAGAGGGGCGGCGTGGCGCACAGCTTCGGTATCCACGTTGCACGCATGGCCGGAATGCCGCAGGAGGTGGTACATGCCGCAGAGCGGACCCTGAGGGAGCTAGAACGGCGCGAGAAGAACGCCGACGCCCTGTCGCGCGATACCGCCGAAGACGGCAGCGTGCAGCTCTCTTTCTTCCAGCTCGACGACCCTACGCTGAGCGCAATCCGCGAGCAGCTTGTGGGGGCCGACCTGGACAATATGACGCCCCTGCAGGCCTTCGACCTGCTGCGTAAACTCAAGGCAGAAGTGTCATGAAGAAAGTATTGATAATCACGTACTACTGGCCCCCCACCGGCGGCAGCGGAGTGCAGCGCTGGGTTAAGTTTACCAAGTACCTGCGCCGCTTTGGCTGGGAGCCCGTAATCTATACCCCCCAGAATCCGGAGCAGCTGGCGATGGACGAGAGCTTGCTCACCGATATTCCGTCAGGCGTTACGGTGATTAAGCGCCCCATCTGGGAACCGTATGCGCTGTATCGCAAGTTCTTTGGCGGAGCGCAGACTGGCTCCAAGGGCGCCGGCGTCAATCCTCTGAACCAGCAGAAAAAGAGCTTCAAGCAGCGCCTGGCCATATTCCTGCGTGGAAATCTCTTTGTGCCCGATCCGCGTGCCGGTTGGGTGAGTCCTTCTGTCTGCTTTCTGTCGAGCTACCTTAAGGAGAATCCGGTAGATGCCATTGTCACCACAGGGCCTCCTCAGTCTATGCATCTGATTGGTCAGCGACTGCACAAGCGCACCGGCATCAAGTGGATTGCAGATTTTCGCGACCCGTGGACGGAGATGCATTACTTCAAGCACATGGGCTTGCTGCCATGGACTGCGGCTCGCCACAGGCGCATGGAGCAGCAGGTGCTGGATCAGGCAGACCTTGTAATTGCCGTTTCCTCCCCCGTGAGAGATGATTTCCAGGCACGAACCAAGACTCCGGTGGTGCTTATTACCAACGGTTACGACGAAGACGATTTTGCTGCTGAGCCTCCGGTGCTTCCGGCAGATAGCTTCGTGCTTTTGCACACGGGGCTCTTTGCCTCCGACGGCAATCCGCTCTCGCTGTGGGATGCCATTGCGCGTAAGTGTGCGTCGGACAGCAACTTCAAGGCTCAGCTGAAGATTCGCCTGGCAGGGAAAACCGATCCGGAGATACTTGACGCCCTGGCCACTCGCGGGCTTTCTGCGAACGTAGAGAATCTTGGCTATCAGCCTCATTGGAAGACTGTTGAGCTGCAGCGGAGCGCAAACGTGCTGCTGCTCCCTCTCCGCCAGGAGCCGGAGTACGCCAAGGCCCTGCCGGGCAAGATTTTCGAGTATCTTGCCGCCCGACGGCCCGTACTTGGCATTGGCCAGGAAAATGGAGCAGCTGCTGCAATACTTAAGAGTACCGGCGCCGGGGTTATGTACGATTGGGACCGCCCTGAGCCCGTGCGCAATTTCATAGAGAGCGCGTGGGAGAGGCATCTTACCGGCGTTGACGGCCCGCCCGATGGTGACATCTCCGAGTATTCCCGCGCGGCTCTTACGCAAAAACTCTCCGAATTGTTATGAGTTCCGTTGTAAATAACGTTATAATGCGTTGCCCCCAGTGCGGGTGCGAGCATGAAGTCCCGGTGTACAGGCACATAGATGCGCTTGCAGAGCCGGAGCTACGGGAAAAGGTGCAGAGCGGCGAGCTGTTTGTGAGCACTTGCCCGGGGTGCGGCTACAGGAGCTTGATAAGCTCGCCTGTGATTTATCGCGACGAGCACCTCTTGGTGTGCCTTTCTGAGCGCAGGCTGGAAGTGGAGGGGCTCGACTCTCTTGCCGGGCGCTGGGTTTCCGATGTGGGTTCGCTCATAGAGAAAGTGAAGGTTTTTGCTTCCGGACTCGATGACGTGCCTTTGGAATTCTGTAAATTCGTAACCCGTCAGGAGCTGGGTAAGGAGGTGGAACTCAAGTTCTTGCGCCTTGACGGAGCAGATAATGACATAATCTTTACCTATCCAGAGGGCGGGCAGATGCAGATGCTCTCCGTGGGGTTCAATGTGTACGAGGACTGCCGTGCCATCGTGGGCCGTAATCCGGCTATAACCGAGGGCCTTGGCGGTCTGGTGCGGGTAGACCGTGAGTGGGTAGAACATTTTTTGGCCTGATGACAAAGAAGCTACTGATATGTTTGGGGATAGTGCTGGGATTTCTGGTGCTATCCTATGCTTTTGTGCCCCAATTGCTTGAGGGCAAGATAGTTAACCAGAGCGATATCTCCGGCTGGCAGGGTATGTCGCACGAGAAGCTGGAGTGGGACAGGGCTCATCCATCGGAGCCAGCTGCCTGGACGGGTTCTATGTTCAGCGGTATGCCTACGGCTACTATCCAGAGTTCTACCAAGGGCGACTGGACTCAGTACCTGTACGATTTGCTGCTTACCGGCAAGCGCCCGGCAACTTACTTGTTCATCTCGCTTCTGGGGGCGTTTTTGATGTTCCTGGCGTTCGGGGTGCATCCTTTGGTGGCTGCTGGCGGAGCCATAGCGGTGACATTCTGCTCGTACAATATCCAGATTATCCAGATTGGGCACAATACCAAGATGCAGGCGCTCGCGTTTGTGCCGTGGGTGCTGGCCGCCGTGGTATATACGTATCGTGCGTGCAGACGGTTCTCTGCTTCTGGCTCCCGCCGGAAGAGCGTGGCGCGAATGGTTCTGGGAGCGGCATTCTTCGGGCTTGCTCTGTCGTTCCAGATCAAGGCCAACCACCCCCAGATATCGTACTACCTGGCGCTCATGATTCTGATATACGTGGCGGTGCTGCTGGTATCGCTTATACGTCAGAAAGAGTCGCTGAAGGGCTTCTGGATAGCTTCTGCACTGCTGCTGGTGGTAGGTTTTGCAGGTATAGGCACCAACGCCATCAAGCTCCTGCCCACCTGGGAATACACTCCTTACTCTATGCGCGGAGGCACTACCGCCTCTTCTGGGGGCGGAGAATCCCGCAAGGGCCTCGATATAGATTACGCCACCGCATGGTCGTACGGATGGGAAGAGCTTCCCAACCTGGCTATTCCCAATTACAACGGAGGAGCGTCCGTGGGCCCTCTGAGCATGGACTCCGAGACCATGCAGCTGCTTAAGCGCGCCGGTCAGGGCAATCTCAAGCAGGTCAGCCGCAATATGCCTACCTATTGGGGTCCTCAGCCCTTCACCGCCGGCCCTATGTACATGGGCGCCGTAACCATCTTTTTGTTTATCCTCGGACTCTTCTGGTGGAGGGGGAAAGAACGCTGGTGGGCTGTGATTGCATCGTTGCTTGCTGTGCTGCTGGCGCTTGGCAGCAATTTCCTGTGGTTCACCAAGTTATTCTACGATATAGCGCCGCTTTACAATAAATTCCGCACGGTCTCCATGGCACTTGTGGTGCTGCAGTTCACGCTGCCAGTTCTCGGCTTCCTCATGCTAGACCAGATTATGCGCGGCGCCGAGGACGGCAAGACCCTCAGGCGCAAGGTTCTTATTGCCGGCGGCGTTTCCGTGGGCCTGCTGCTTGTGCTGGCGCTGGCACAGAGTACTTTTGGCAGCTTTACGGGGGCGGTAGATGCCGGGCAGCCCGAGATTCTGCGCGACGCCCTGGCCGCCGACCGCTACGACCTCCTGTGGGCCGACACCTTGCGCTCGATGCTGTTCGTAGTAGCGACGGTACTCCTTTTGCTCTGGGGTACGGCTGGCGCTCAAGGTGCTGGCTCTCAGCGCGTTGCCGATTCTGCCTGCATGAAAAACGATGCAGGCAAAAACGATAAGTCGTTGGCCTACAATGATATGCGCGCCAGCGTGGCGGCGGGACTGGTGTGCGCCCTTGTGCTGGCCGACCTGTTTGTTGTAGATAAGCGATATCTGGGGCCCGATGATTTCGTGCGCCCTAAGGATTTCCAGGGGCAGTTTGCAAAGCGGCCTGTGGACGAATGGATTCTGCAAGACAAAGACCCGTCGTACCGAGTGCTCGACCTTACCGTCAATGTGTTCAACGATTCGCACCCGTCGTACTGGCACAAGAATATTGGCGGCTACTCGCCGGCAAAGCTCCAGCGCTACCAGGAGTATATCGATGCTCATATTGCGCCGGACCTTCAGGTGCTCTCGCGTGCGCTCTCTGGCGTGGCCACGGTGAGTGAAGCGCAGGAGGTGCTGCCATATCTGGAGAGCCTTGCCTCGCTCAACTGCCGCTATATTATATTAGGTGCCGACAATCCGCCGCTGGAGTACCCTTATGCAAGGGGAAATGCGTGGTTTGAGGACGGAACATCATCTATAGAACTGCTCTCTTATGCTCCGGACAAGTTGGAATACGCTTATTCCAGCGCCGAGGGCGGGCGTGCCGTGTTCAGCGAGGTGTTCTATCCCGCAGGATGGATGGCGCGCCTTGACGATGGCCAATTGTTCCCCGTAGAACTTTACGAAGGCGGCGCGGATGAGAAAGGAAGCATTGCAGGAGGTCTTCTGCGCTGCATAGACCTTCCGGCCGGAGAGCATCGCATCACCATGAGCTTTGAGCCGCGCTCCTATGCCGTGGGCGAATCGATATCCCGTATATGCTCGATACTCATCATCCTGCTCGTGCTTGGAGCAGTGACGATGAGTATCGCACAATCTAAAAAGAGTCAGATTAAAGCTTAACGCTTGCCTCCAGTCTGATATCGGCGGAAGAAGCGCCCACCAGAATCTTGTATTCTCCCTTATCTGCCTTCCATGAGTGGGAGGCAGTATCGTAATGTTGGAAGGCCTCGGGGCCGAGGTGTATGGTGTAGCGCAGGCTCTTTCCTTTCTCTATGAGTTTCTTGTCGAATCCCTTGAGTTCCTTGGCGGGGCGCATAAGCGAGGGGTTCACCGGTGCCACATACACCTGTGCGACTTCTTTTGCATCTGCCTTGCCGGCATTGCTTACACTGAAGCTCACGTCGTAGCCGTCGCCAGCCTTCTCAACTGCTATGTCGCTGTACTCGAAGCTGGTGTAGCTGAGTCCGTAGCCGAAGGGATAGAGAGGCTGTACGCCGAAGTGTTCCACGCCACGATAGCCCAGGAATACACCTTCACCGTAAGAGGTGAAAGGATAGCGGTCGCGATTGGCGGTAGGATGCAGGGGGGCCGCTTTGTACCACTGCTGTGCGGGATTCTTGTCCAGCTCGCCCCAGAACGTGAACGGGAGTCTTCCGGACGGAGATACTTTGCCGCTGATGATGGCAGCCAGTGCATTGCCGCCTTCCTGGCCGGGATACCAGTCGAGGATGATGGCCTTTACTTTGTCGGCCCATTTGCTGAGGTCGAATTCGCCGCCGGAGTTCACAACAACGATGATATTGCTGTTGTACTCTACGATGCTTTCAATAATCTCGTCCTGGCCTTTGGGTAAGGTGTATTTACGGTCGGAGCCTTCTGTCTCTGAGAGGCGGTCGAATCCAAGGCAAACCACAACTGCTGCTGCGTTCTTGATGACCTCGGGGTACGCAGTGCCGAGGAGCTGAACCTTCCATCCCTTGCCCATGTGCAGAAGTCCGTCTGCCAGGGTTATACCCTTTCCGTCCTCGGGGTTAACCCAGCCGGAACCGCCTCCGCAGGGGATGATATTGGCGTTGGGGCCAAGAACGGCGATGGTCTTCTTGCCGGGCTTGAGGGGCAGGATGCCGTCTTCGTTCTTCAGGAGCACCGGTCCTTCAAGAGCAACCTCGTAGGCACGCTTCTGGGAAAGTGCGGGATCTTCAGCAGCAGGATCTGCTTCGGTTGAATTATCCAGGAAACCGTAGGCGCTGAAGGTCTGGAGGATGTTCTGGCACTTCTCGTTCAGATCGGCCTCGGTAACCACCCCGTTCTCCAGCAGGGCCTTCACTGCAGCCTGGTTGCTCACGTAGTTCTTGGGCATTTCAAAGTCAACGCCGGAGCTCATGAAATTAACGGTGTTGTAGGTAGAAGTCCAGTCGCTCATAACTATACCCTCATGGCCCCATGCGCGGAGGTTGTAGCGTACCAGCCAGGGGTGTTCTGCTGCGTGAGTGCCGTTTACGGGGTTGTAGCTCGTCATCACTGCGCCAACTTCGCCCTGTTCTACCGCTTTGCGGAAAGTCGGGAAGTAAATCTCGTTTATTGTGCGCTCGTCTGCGTTGGAGCTGGTGCCGTGACGGTCGTACTCCTGCTGGTTGAGGGCAAAATGCTTGATGGTTGCCATCACGCCCTCGTCCTGCATGCCCTGGATGTAGTTCAGTGCCGTTTCGCTGGCAAGGAAGGGGTCTTCGCCAAAGTACTCGAAGTTGCGGCCGCAAAGGGCGCTGCGGTAGATGTTTACGCCTGGACCGAGCATTATCTGCACGCCGTGGGCCTTGGCAGCCTGACCTATACCGGCGCCCATTTCACGTACGGCATCCCTGTTCCAGCTGGCTGCAGCGGATATTCCGCAGGGATAGAAAGTGCTCTTGATGTTCTTTCCGTCTATATTGCGTACACCCTGGGGGCCGTCGGCCATCCTGATCGAGGGAATACCCAGCCGGGGAATGCCGTAAGTGCGGAAGCCGTCCACCTTGCCGGAAATCAGTTCAATTTTTTCTTCCAAAGTCATCTGGGATACGATAGCCGCCGCGCGGTCCTTGTCGGCCTGAGTAATTTTGTGGCTGCCGGCCATCGCCGCCGCAGCAATAAGCAAAAGGGTAAAAGAAATCAAGAACTTTTTCATATATGTAAGAGTTTGTGTTTTTGTCGAGAAGCAAATATAATTATTTTTTGTCGGATTCTATTTGTTGCTCATCCACACCAGGGGCGGTTTTTGTGGATGGCTTAAGGTTTTTGGCCCACTCATCCACACCATAGAGCGATTTTGTGGATGGCGAAGAACCGTATGCTTGAATGTAGGTTGGGTATTCTAACAAAGCCCCATATAAACGGGTCAGCGGAAGAAGCGGGTGGAGGGGCTTTGGGAATAAAAGACCTCTCTGGTGATCCCGTAGGAAGGACTTGGGATCACTGGAGGGTCCTGGTGATCCCATTTGCCCGGTATTTTGCCGTTTGGGGATCACTGGAGGGTCCTGGTGATCCCGGAGGATATTCCAGTGCGGCACCGCCGCCGCGAAACGAAGGGGCGGATTCCGTTCCTACCACCTCAGCAACATGGGACGGCGGGAGCAGAAAAGCCGGTTTCCGTTCCTACCCCCTCAGCAACATGGGACGGCGGGAGCAGAAAAGCCGGATTCCGTTCCTACCCTCTCAGCAACATGGGACGGCGGGAGCAAAAAAGCCGGTTTCCGTTCCTACCCCCTCAGCAACATGGGACGGTGGGAGCAAAAATGCCGGTTTCCGTTCCTACCCCCGCTGCAATTTGGGACGGCGGG
>CAMKAJ010000011.1 GCA_946410455.1 uncultured Bacteroidales bacterium | reverse complement strand
GGGCGGTTTGGGGACTTCCACCCGTTAGAGTACGTTCGTGCTGGGCGAACCGCAAAACAGGATGGCTCATGCGAGTCATCCTGTTTGTTTTTAATAAGCCGTCAGCCGAATCGTCAGAAAATTATCTGGCTAGAAGGATTTGGGGGCCGTTCCGTTTCTGGGATCCCGTCTGGCGGGCCTGCCATCGCCGGATCGAACTTACCCGGTTCGTAAAGAACTTGTTGTTTTCAGTACTTTGGCCTGGCGGCTTAAGGGTCTATTGAAGCTTTGCCAGATAGCTGTCGAGGTCGGCCTGGAGTGCGTCCACTTCTTCGCCGAGTTGCTGCATGCGCTTCTGGCAAGCTATACGGTTTACAGTTTCGTTGAGCGTTACGATGATGAGTTTGTCCAGGGCGGGCTTGTCTGGGTAGCGCACGTCGTAGGAGTTGAATTTGCGGTTGATTTCTTCTGCCGCCAGGCGCATTGCCTCTTCCATCTCGGGGGTGGGTGCTACCATAGGGTATTCCTTCCCTGCTATTTTGAGTTTGATATTCTGTGCCATTTTACTTCTCCATTATTTTGATGCAACGGTCTATCTCGCGGACCAGCTTGGTAATACGTTCCTTGGCGAGTGCGTTGTCGCCTCCGCCCACGAAGGCAGACTGCAGTTTGAGTTGGTCTATTGTAGCTTCCAAGCTGGCTACCTTTTCTTTGTATGCGGCCAGCTGTTCGCGGCATTTCTCCAATTCTGCATTTGCAGCGGTCAGTTGCTGCTTCTCTGTTTCGTAGAGAGAAATCAGTTTCTCTACCCTTGATTTAATTTCTTCTATCATCGTAGCAAATTTAGCAATAATTTTCGATTCTTCCGCCTTCCGCCTGGCCGGACCGGACCAATCCGGCTCCAGCGACATTGGCCGCCCTCGGCCAAGAGAGAGGGAGGGGCCCGCTGCGTAGCAGTGGGAAGGCGAGCGGCGTCAGCGGCGAGGTGAGCAGGAGCCGGATTGGTCCGGTCCGGCCAGGCGGAAGGCGATGCCGCAATTGTGGGCAAAGCTGCGGTCTGATGGGCTGTCGCCAACCATCAGGCAGCGCGAAGGCACAACGTCCGGGTGCTCCTGGCAGAGCTTCCAGAACATTCCGGGATTGGGCTTACGGAAAGGATCATCCTCGCTCACCGCAGTGCAACAATAGATTCCGTCTATCCGCCCGCCGGCAGCAGCAATCTCCGCCGTCATCCATGCATGCACATCATTCAGCGCCGCCTCGCTCATCACTCCCCTGCCAACGCCACGCTGATTGGTAACAATAAAAATGCTGCGGAACTTCTGTGCTGCATACGCCAGAGCGTCTTTTACGCCGGGCAGCCACTCAAACTCATCAACCGTCTTTACGTAATCACCTGGACGCAGCCGGTTGAGTACGCCGTCGCGGTCGAGCAGCAGGGTGTCATAAGCATCAGCCAGCTGGAGTATCTCCATTAGTCCCTTGCGGCAGCTCAGGAGCTCCGGATTTGCACCGGCCCGTGCATAATCCTCTGGTATACCTATATCTATAAAGTATCCGTCTTGCACCAGGCCAGAGAGCTTTCCGGCGGCGCTCAACGGCTCCAGAACCGCAGTCTCAAAAGAGAATCTGGCGGGCAGTCCGTCAAAGAGTCCGGAACTCAAGTCCAGGGCATAGACTCCCCCGTTTATAAGACCCTCGGCGCAATGCCGCTTCTCGCGGAAGGCTGCCACAGTGCCGTCTGTACGCAGTTCCACGGCACCATAGCGGTCGAAGTCGCGCATGGGCTTAAGGGCAAGAGTTACAGATGCTCCGGAGAGCCTGCGAGCTCGCAGCAGCGCCTCCAGGTCGGCGTCGAACAGAGTATCGCCATTCAAAACGATCACCTCAGTACCCTCTGCCTCGGAGGCCGCAAGCCGAATGCCTCCACCGGTGCCCAGCAGCTCCTGCTCCACGGCAAAGCGGAACTCAAATGGATACTCCGCTGCATGCTTCGCCACCCAGTCCTGCACGGCCTCTCTGAGATAGCCTACGCTCAGGATTACTCGCTCCACATCGTAGCCCCGCAGCTGCTCGAGCAGGTACCACAAGAACGGCTTCCCGGCAACCGGAGCCATACACTTGGGCACTTCGCTCACAATGCTGCGAAGCCGCGTTCCCAGTCCGCCAGCAAGAATTACAACTTCCATTATTTCCCGAAGAAGTGCTTCTCTACCATCAGGCAAATGCAATGATACACAGGCAGATGCAGCTCCTGAATCTTGAAGGTCTCGGTCTCGGGCACCTTGATGCACACGTCTGCAAAACGCTCCAGGCGGTTGTCGCGCCCACCGGTGAGCCCGATCACCTTCATGCCCCTGGCCTTGGCTGCCACCGCAGCGTACAGCACGTTGCGGCTGTTGCCGGAGGTAGAGATTCCCAAGAACACATCTCCCGGGCGGCCGTAGCCGTTAACCTGCTGCGCAAAACACAGCAGCGGCTCGCAATCGTTCATGTACGCAGTGCTCAGGGATATGTGGCCGTCGAGCGCTATAGCCGGCAGCGCCCCTTGCAGGTGCGTACGCAGCACATTCCCCATCTCGGGATCGCAAGCCACGAGCTCCTCGGCATAGCCGTCGGGCAGAGTCTTCTGGATGCAGAAGGTCTTCATCATCTCGCCCACTATATGCTCTGCGTCGGCAGCGCTTCCGCCATTGCCGGCGATAAGCAGCTTGCCGTCCGCTGAATAACTCTCTACAAGCAGCTGCGCCGCCTGCCAAATCTGCTCCCGCACG
The DNA here is from genome assembly GCA_946410455.1 of uncultured Bacteroidales bacterium. GTDB lineage: Bacteria > Bacteroidota > Bacteroidia > Bacteroidales > UBA932 > Cryptobacteroides. The sequence goes on along the minus strand of CAMKAJ010000011.1, from coordinate 62,475 downwards.
CACTCCAGCGCCGGGTAGCGCACCACAAGTTCGTCAAGTATCGCTTTCATTTTGCAACCGTGTCTGTAGGGTAAATCTTCCATCCGTGCGCACCGCCGTCGGTAAAGAGGAACGGCAACACAAAGCCGTCCAGGGCCTTGAGCGCCTCCTCTACCCTCTTCTTGCACTCCGGGGCCACGAAGAACATTATAAATCCGCCTCCGCCGGCACCGCTCACCTTTCCAGACTTTGCGCCTGCAGCCATGGCAACGTCGAACGCATGCTGTATATTCTCGTTGGTGATGCCCTCTGCCATCTTCTTTTTGTTCTCCCAGCTGCTGCCGAGGATGCGGGCGAACTCGGCCATGTCGCCCTTGAGTACCGCCGCCTTCATGTCTATGGCGCTCTGGCGTATCTTGTGCATGGCCTCTATTGCCTGGGCGTTGCCAGAAGAGGTATTCTGGCGCTGCTTGTCGATGATGGCGGCACTGCTGCGCGACTTGCCGGTGAAGTACAGCAGCAGGCTCGACTCCAGCTCGTCGGTAATCCAGCGCTTCACCTTGAGCGGATTCACGATTACTCGGTCATCGGGCAGGAACTCTATGAAGTTGAAGCCGCCAAACGCCGCTGCGTACTGGTCTTGCTTGCCGCCCGAGAGGCCCAGGTCTTTGCGCTCGATTTCGTACGAGAGGCGGGCAATCTCGTAGTCGCCCAGAGGCAGCGACATCCACTCCACGAAGGCCTTGAGTATGCACACCACCATGGTGCTGGAAGTTCCCAGGCCAGAGCCCGCAGGAGCATCGTTCCAGGTAGTGATTCGAAAGCCCCCGGGCACGGGGCCGAAGTCCCGCACCACGCGGTTGTACACTCCCTTCACAAGGTCCGCCTTCCCGTCCACAGGCAACTGCCCCTGCAGCGGGAACTGTAAGTTGCAAGCCGCATCGTACGAATCTATGCAGATGCGTTCCTCCTCCAGCTCCTCTATGATACAATAAGCATAAAGGTTGATGGTTGCGTTGAGCACCAATCCGCCATAAAGGTCGCTATACGGCGACACATCGCTTCCTCCGCCAGCCAATCCCAGCCGCAGAGGGGCTTTGCTTCTGATAATCATCTATGAATAATGTTGTATTTAACTGAAAGTGTGGCTCCCCAGCAATGTGGAAGGGCATCGCCGGCATCCAAATATACTGCCGGGACTATCTTGAGTGCGCCCTTGAGCAGAGGGAACTCTGTCATGAATGCAGAAGAGAACTGGTTGAGAGGCTGGTCGAAACGGCTGCCATCGTTGTACACAAAGGCCTCCGAGAACCAGCAGCCATAATTCTGGCTCCAGGTAAGCAGGAGCTTGTAGGGGAACTTGCGGAAGAGACTGCCGGACACCCCCATGTGATGGGCAGTAAGCAGATTGTTCCAGGTGCCCAGCCCGCTGCTGCGGGAGAAGAACAAAGGCGTTCCTATCTGGCGGCCATAATGGGTCCAACCAGATTTGTACTCATAATTGTTGCAGTAATTGTCGGCCCCACCAGCTACAAGATACCACTTGTTCATAAGTGTATCATAATACAAGTGAGGGTCGTTGGCCGCGATTTCTTCCTCGGTAGCCAGCCTGCGCTCATAGGGGCCGGACTGCTTCATACTTGTATGGAACTCGTAAACCACGTCGCTCACCCAAGCTGTTTTGTCTTCGAGCCCAAAATGCAGGGTACGCACCGCATCGGGATAATTGTAGTACAACATACCGGAACGGTCGTCGTAGGGCTTGTCGTGCTGATAAGACAGGCTCCAGCCATCGCCCTTCCAGAGGAAGCGCAGCAGTATGCGCCCGCGATGGTCGCCAAGGGAGTTCAGCTGGTCTCCGCCTGGAGCGTCTGCTCCTCCGGCACGTCCTGTCAGCACCTTCAGGTAGTTCTTGAAGTTTACAGTCTGAGGGCCAAAATCGGGACTGTTACCGCCCCACATAGAGTAGTGGTCAAGCCCGAAGGTAATGCTGAAACGCTTCCCAAAATTACCCCGTATATACCCCTCGGTATTGTGAACCAGAGCTCCTGCAACATATCGCTCATCAGTGGTACGGTAGTCGCCAAAGCGCCCAAATATTTGCAAATGGCCATTGGTGAAAGGCACGTTCCAGGGCTCAAGGCAAAGGGAGTAGCCAGGCATGCTGCGGGCATTGCCTGTTCTCATGAGGTTACCTCCGGTAGTAGAAAGCGTGCCGAGCTCTGGACTTGCAGCCATGTAGCCCTGCTCCGGATGCCATAGTCCCACATCCAGGCGGAGCTTCTTCCAACGGATACCGGCATAAAGTTCATCAGGCAAGACCATAGTTCCGGTTCCCATAGCTTTAAGTCCAAGAGAAGCACCCCAGTGCCACTGGAAGGTCTTGCTCTCGTCAAATGGCATCCCCGTCTGCAGGAGAGCCAGACCGCCGCTCGATTCGGGTACCAATCCATATTGGTTAGACGTAGCCCAGAATGGCATGTTTCCGCCCTGGCCCAGAGCTCCCAGAAGCATCAGCGACACAAAGAAATCGTTCATCTGCCTTTGTATAAATAGTTATGCTTGCGCCTCCAGAAATACTGCCAGGTCATGAACACGGGCATGAAAAGCACCTCGCCAGGATAATAGAGCAAAAACCTCACTCCCCTTGTAAACTTGCGCTTCCCGTGAGCCACAAGACCTTCTTTCCCGTCGTGTTTGTTGCGGTCGTCGTAACGGCCGAAGTTGCCCGAACGGAGTATCTCCTCAAGCAAAAAGCGTCCATGACGCAGGTCCGGCTGCACGAGGAGCTTGTCTTCGTCCAGCAAGAAGACCTCCCGCAGAACGTACATCACCGCAGCGGCAAACTTGTCCAGCTTAAGGGCTTTGAGGTCCCCTACAACAAGCTCTCGGGTTTGGGTGTCCAGGTGCATCATTACATAATAGTAGTCCAGCAGCTGGCGCAGACCTACTCCCTCTTCCAGGACATGGCGATAAATATGCACCAACATGTACACGGCATTAAAGTGCAGGGTGGGCACACAGCATCTTAGGTCCTCGCTGAAGTTGGAGAATTGTTCTTCTTTGTGCGCCGCAAACCAGTTCTGAAGGCGCTTATTGGCCAGCGGCTCGTTCATCCAAGAAGGAGTAAAGTGCACCTCAACTCCTAAGTTTGGAATCAGCTTGGTATCGCAATGGTGATACACCACTTTATGCACTTCGCAGCGGCCGCGCAGGTAGTCCACCACCGTTTGCCTGTCTCCGTCCAGCCAAATATCAATATCCCCGCTCTGCCTCAGTAATGGATCAGGGTATAACGCCGCTGCACTCTGTCCCTTAAGCACACAACTTCGGAAGCCGTCTCTGAGAAACAGCTCGTACAATTTCTTATTGTACTTGAGCAGGGCCTCATTCTTGTTGCGCACTTTCTCAGCAACCGACGCCCAGCGGGTATAAATCCCCAGAGGCAAGGTCTCCATAGTATCGTGAAGCATGTCGATTACCGGGAAGGTTATACCCAGCAAGCTATGCTTTGCACAAACGGAACACAGAGCATCCCATTCGGGACGGTTCTGCGGGGGCGTGCTCAATGCGTCCCGCTTGCCTATCGCCATTTGTATGAGTTCGAAAAAAGTATTCATTCTCAATATGCTTGTTTGTCGCCGCCAAGCACCTGTGCTATGGTCTTAAAGAAAATTTTGAAGTCCAGAGCCACCGACCAATGCTCTATATACCATATATCATAACGCACACGCGCCGCCATAGCTTCAGTAGTCTTGGTCTCGCCCCGGCATCCGTTTACCTGAGCCCATCCCGTGAGTCCAGGTTTTACCATGTGCCGCACAAGGTACTCGTCTACAAGCTTTGTGTACATTTCTGTATGCAACTCCATGTGGGGGCGGGGGCCGATAATGGACATATCTCCCTTAAGGACGTTGATGAACTGGGGCAGCTCGTCTATACTGGTACGCCGCAGAAAGTCGCCGAACTTGGTCTTCCTTGGGTCGTCTGCCGTAGCCTGCAGTTTGTCGGCATCGGCATTCACCCGCATGGAGCGGAACTTGTACATAGTAAAAGGGCGGCCCTTGTACCCGGTTCGCTTCTGCTTGAAGAGTATGGGGCCAGGGGAACTAAGAGTGGTTCCAATAGCTACGAAACACCAGATAATAGGATATAAAGTTATGAGGAAAAGCAGGCTGGCAATAATATCAAAACTCCTTTTCACTGCGGCATTCAGAGGATTTGCAAGAGGCTCCTCACGCAGCTTGACCACGGTAAGCGGGCCCAATTCCCCGAATGTCATTGAGCGGTGCAGATAACCGTCCATGTTGGGCACATAGAAGAACTCTATAAAGAGATTCTCGCAAGTGCGGATAATGTTGTTCACGGTGTCTGTCTTGAGCGCCGGGTTCAGGCTACAGTAGAGTTGGTGCACCTTGTTGTGCTGCAGATACTCGTCTATTGCCTGCTGGTCTTCCCCAAAGGTGGCAACCAGCTTATAATCAGCATATTCCTTGTTGTCGCGCAGCATGCTCTCCAGACGCCTGGCGTTCTCGTTCTCCCCCACTATCACAACATGGATTTTGTTCCTGCCTTGCCTTCGGGCAGCAAGAATAACAGCACGGAATACCAAATGCCAGATGCTTATTGCCGCCACAGACAGAACCCCCTCATAGAAAAGGAAATGTCCGGCAAAGCTATGGAACAGCACGTTGATAGATGCCGCCAGCACGCCAATGGTAATCAGGCACTGGAAGAACACCCTCACTATCACAGCCTTCCAATTGTACCCACGCTCATACAAGCGAATTGGCACAATCACCATAGAGATGATAAAGCCAATCACCAGAAAATACAGCGAGCGTGGCCGCAGCAAGATATAGTCCTGCGGGTCCGTAAACGGAAAAACGGTGAGCAGCCATTCAAAGATACCTATATGAATAGCCAGATCTACCAGCATCGCCGGCACGCTGAAGTAGAGAAACTCCTTGATATTAAAGGTTTTGAGATTCATAGATTCGTTTTACTTGTTCCGCTATATAATCCCAGTTATACTTGGACATGTCGTATTGCGGGCTTTGTTCTGATGCAAGAACGGACTCTAACATAGAATGCAATTGCTGTACGTCGCCGCAATTGAAATAGTTTTCAGCAGGCAATCCTACCTCCAGATTGGCCGGAATGTCGCTGACCAGCACTTTGAGTCCGTAACTCATTGCTTCCAGAAGGGCAATCGGCAATCCTTCGTGCGATGATGGCAGGACATAGCAGGCAGCATGGTTAAGGAGGGAATGCAACTTTCGGCCCCGGATGAAGCCTGTAAGCACAGCTCCGGCTTCCTTAGCGTCGGCTTTCAACTGCCGGGAGTAGTTGTCTTCAAAATCCGTGTCACCCGCAAGCACCAGCTTATAGCCGTCAATTCCTTTGAAAGCTGCAACCAGGTCATGGATGCGCTTCTCCGGCACAAAGCGGCACATTCCAAGAACGTACTTCCCCGGCTCGACACCAAGCTCTTCAAAATACTCGGGATAATCGCATACGTCCGGGGCCGGCACTCCGTTGTAAACCAGATGGACCCTTTCGGAGCGGCCGTATTTATCCTTTACTATCTTGCGTATGACATCAGATATTACTATCACATCATCCGCGTATTTTACCCCCATCCGCTCTCCAAGCCGCAGCATCATCTTCGCAGCCCACCCCCACTTCTCCCTATCGTAATCAGGGCCGTGATGGGTGAATACCACCTTCATTCCCCTCAGCTTGGCATAAGGAGCCAGAAGGGCCGGACCTACTGCATTAATATGTACGATGTCACTTTTGATTGAGGCCGCATAATTGATGGCGCGGAAAGTATGTACTATCGCCTCAAAAGCCTTCTTTTTAGGTGAAGGTATATCTTTGATCTTCACGCCTTTCCACTCCGAAAGGCTATCGTTGGCGTAGGAAGCCCTCCTTACTACCGTCACATCCACCCCCATCGACGCCAGACGCGGACAGAGTTCCTCACAATGAGTTTCAACGCCCCCCATAATATTGGGAATGCCCCTTGTGCCGGTAACTGTTACTTTCATTTCTTCAGTCCGTCATTTGCGATAGCAGACATATCGCAAGTAGACAGTGCGTCAAGCTGTTCTTTAGTTACTTTGCCGTCGCGGTAATCACGGACCGCAGAAATCTCGTACATCGAGTACTTTTTACCTGGCTTAATCTTGTGCCTGAGCACCCACCATGCAGGATTCCAAATATATTTGTGCATGGCCGGACTCACTGAGCCAATCATCCAGCATTGACGGTCACAGTTCCGCACTGCTGTACGAACCTTCTCTGCCTCAGGGGAAGACCATAGCTCGTCCCAACTCTGGCGATTGAGATTTCCCATCACAAGCTTGTCCTTGGTACCGTTGCACGGCATTACGTCGCCATACGGGTCGATGAAGAAGGTATCGAAGCTCATATCGCAGGGCAGCAGACGCGGCTGACCGTAGATGTAATTGATGAGGCCGTGGTTGAAATAGGCACGGAACCATTTCTTGGGGCTGTTGCTCTTAAGGAGCTCATTGACCAGATTCTCGAAGTTCTGCGCCACCATGGGACGGTCGTGTATGATATTCTTGGCCTCCACAAAGTAGAAGCTGTTATGAAGGCTGGCCGTTGCAAATTCCATCCCCATCTCTTCGCTAATCTTATACAGCGGGACCAGGTCAGGAGCGTTCTTATCCTGCACTGTCATACCAAAGCCAACATCCTTCATACCCATCTCGCGGAGTTTCTTAAGTGTCTGATAGCCCCGCTGGAATCCGTTTTCGAGACCACGGATTTCGTTATTTGTCTGCTCAAGTCCCTCTATGCTGATACGAATTCCTATCTGCGGAAACTCTTTACAAAGGTCGATGATGCGGTCCGTGAAATACCCATTGGTACTGATGACTATGCGATCCGACAGCTTATACAATTCACGGACGATATCTTTGAGGTCCTCGCGGATGAACGGCTCTCCCCCGGTAATGTTTGTGAAATACATCTTGGGGAGTTTTTTTACCGTCTCCACGGAGATTTCATCCTCCGGGCGGCTTGGCGCCTTATATCTATTGCACATAGTACACCTCGCGTTGCAGCGGTAGGTAACTATTACAGTGCCGTTGAGTTTTTTTGAAGACATTTTCTTAAAATACTTGCAGAATACAAATATATATGATACATTTGCGTCAGTGAAACGTGTTGAGCCCCTTGAGCAAGGGTAGACTTACATAGAGCATTTTCCCGCGAGGGGAAGTGCTCTACTATTTTTCTACCGGGCTTCCCTTTCATTTTTCCAGGCATTTTTCACAGATGAAAGCACCTTGTCCAGCCAAGCTGTAATACTTGCGAAAGGATTCTTTTGCATTTTGCGACAAAGAGTTATACAACGACTCATCTGAGAGTTTGTCTATGCATCCTTCAAGACCTTCATGTGTGTTGTCCATCAAAAGTGCCGTCGTTCCGTCCTGAAGATAGTCAGACAATCCAGGGCATCGTGTAGCGATAACAGGCTTACCCAACTGAAGGGCTTGCAAAGCGACGAGCTGGCCGGCTGAGATATCGGGATTCTTCAACGGAATTAATACACAAAGGGCACCAGCCATAGTGGTAACCATATCTATTCCGGAGCAATCGTGCAAAATAATAATATTATCGCTTGCCGGTTTTATTGGCTCATCAGTAGCAATCAGCAATCTGCGTCTACTCTTCGCGAATTCAGACATAATAAAACTATAGTCCCTGTTACTTCTTCCCGTAGCAAAGAAATAGTCACCTTTATTGATTAAAACTCCCTCCAACTTATCGATTCCAAGACGACAGGGTATAAACAAGTCTTTAGGAGCATTAAACAATGATGCATAATACGCCGGTTCTGATGAAGAAAAGACAAAAAAACCGTCAACATAACCGGACGATACAATGCTCTTTACATAACGCTTATAGAATTTCCCGATAAGACCCTTCTTTTTCTCTTTATAGATGAATGCCACTACATATATCCGGCTTTTTTTTCTTATACCGAACAACTTCATAAAAAAAGCCAAATTCAACGCATAAAACTGTTGGTATCCTATGATGATTTCAAACTGCCCGTTATATCTAAGCTGGGATAAAGGGAATGTAAAATAAAGAAGATAACGCCTAATACGATCAATAATCCCTTTTCTCAAAAAATTCGATGTGCAACTGTGAATCTCAGGGGTCTCATTGCAAACCTCTTGGAAACCGGTCAGGAATTCCCAGTCCTGTTCGACAGCAAAATCAGTGAGTAGGAGAAATTTGGACATTTTTCTATCTTTTATACAAGTCCATCAAACGTTCGTAATATGCCTCCTGATTGAAACGCCTCTTTGAAGATTCCGCAATCGATTTATAATCGAATGAATCTTCGTACATCTCCTTAATCCGATCCGTCAGCATCTGTACATTGCCACTCTCAAAACACAAACCGGTACGACCTTCATCTATCAATTCCGGGATACCACCAATCCGTGCACCTAAAACAGGGGTGCCAATACAAAGGGCTTCTATTACGGATAATGGATTGTTCTCATACCATTCAGAAGGAATAACCGTAAATTTGGCGCGACCGACAATCTCTTTGATTACTGACCAGTCCTTATATCCAACAAATTCAACATTATGTAGCTGAGGAAATCCGCCCTCAAGAGGACCACCTCCAACCACAATCAATTTATACGGCAATCTCGAAGCTGCTTCCAGGAGTGTGGAAATACCCTTTTCATGGCTTAACCGGCCAACATAGCAATAATAATCACTGCGATTATCATAATCGTCTATCTCGCATGCCGACACATCGATCGAATTACACAAATGAGTCAACTTGCTTTCGGCAAAACCACCCTTGAGCATCATGTCTTTCATGAATTGGCTGGGACAGATAAACATGTCGGTATTGCGCTCAAGAACTTTTCGATTCCATTTCAAGGCCTCCGCAAATGCGACACAACTGGCAACGAAAGAATTCTTCATACAAGAATGCCACAGAACTCCCATTTTGCTTGATAAACAATCACCACATGGAGTTTGTCCCCTCTTCAGGCAATCATATCTGGGACAAAGCAACTTGTAATCGTGAAGCGTCCATACTACCTTAACGCCACGCTTATGGGCTACTTCAGCAATGATCGGAGACAGCTGCGAGTGAATATTATTAAGATGAACAATATCGGGCTTGAAAAAAATGAGCAGATTACTGAAGTTATTCCTTACATCGCTGTCGCCCAGACATCTGGATGCGTAATTCAATTTGGACTTGACTCCGGTCAAACTGACTTCAGGGGGGAAAAACCTGCGCCATTCAGTTTCAATGGTTTCCGGAGAATCCATAGCAAAAAATGCGGTTTCATGACCATGCGCGGACAGCATCTTCTCCAAATTAATAGAATAGATACAGTCGCCACCACGACGGTAATAAAACTTGTTACATAACAGGACTCTCATTGCTCAGCTTTGTTTCTCGCCCGTTTATTGATATATAAATCTCGCTTGTGGTAAGATTATAGTTTTTTTTGAAGGGCTCAGAATCAGAATCTATGATACAATTCCTAAACACGTAACGTCCCATACGGCTGCCGTCCTTATCCCCAATTATCGGATGAATGTTTCGCACCTTGAAACTGCAATCACTAAAATCGAACAAAAAGTCTTCGCGCCGTGAATCTGATATGCCGCCAAGAGTCAACAATCCTTTATCTCCCTCTATCTCTGAACTGTAGTCGAAGCTACAGTTTCGAAAAGACGTGCGCATTACTCCATATCTGAAAGAAGTGTCACCACCAGTTTGGTAAGAAACTATTTTGCGAGTATTAGTGCCTTTAGCCACGAAATCGCAGCCGGAAAAGGTAACATTTATATCGGCGAATGCCGGATTATGATTATACACGATGATAAAACCGGATGATTCAGAATTGCAAGCCGACAGGAATTTACTGTTCTTGACGACAGCGCGTATTCTGCTACTCTTCGGACCAGATAAATCAGCCGCTGAAAAGCAGATACATTCATCCCAGGTATCATGCTCGAAAGTACAATTCTGTATCCGCACGTCTGTTTTCGACATGTATCTATTAATTAGCCAGAAAGCTCCGCCCTGCTTTGAAAGAGTATTGATCTTTATAATACAATCACTGACCCTGAGTTTTTTTACACCGAAAGTGGAAAAGAATGTAACGTTATTATACAAGGATGGAGCATTAAAAGACACATTACTGAACTCGACTACAGAACAGTTCTCAGGATAAAAAAAGAAAGTATCTCCGATAGCATATTTATCGCTAAATTTCTGGCTGGGGAGAAAGACGAGATTCACGTCAGATATCTTAAAATACTCCCGTGTGTATGATCCGTCGCAGAAACAAAAAATATTGTCATATCGCCTCAGAGGATAGTCCGCGCCCACAACAATAGTTGCACCATTACCTTTAAGGAAGAACCTATCGGTGGTTATACCTTCAAGCCGACTCTTTAATAAATAAGTTTTCCCAGGCTTAAGAGCCACGGGCTTCCCCAATGAAATGCATTTATTGAAAGCTGGGGCATCGTCACTGAATCCGTTTCCCATGGCACCAAAATCATCTGGAGACAGGCTTGATGCTATTGAAAAGGGGGCGAATAGCCCTTGAGTCAACAAAACTACTTTCAAGAAAAGAAAAGCCCCCGAGTTCATAATTTCCCCATAAAACGCAAGACAACTCCCTTAAGGCCCTGATAGCATACATCCGCGAAAGCCAAACGGCAACTGCTACGATTATTGAGCCAGTGCAACAAACGATCGGGGTGACTACCAACATCTTTTTTAACATAGTCCCTGAACACATCCTTGAAATGCGTACGGCACTCCTTTTGGACTGCTTGGATTTGTTTCGATTCCTCTTCGTTCTTTGACTGGCATCCTCCAAAATATGAATCGAACCAGTCAAAACAACTCACGAGTGCGCCGACTTTTACATCAACATTGCCGGAAGAACTTATAGTTTCACCATTATTCCGGTACTGAAAACCGACAGAGCAAGTATTGGCAATACCGTCTTTGATTCCGTCCCCGTCACCTCTAGCTGCAAGAAAAGAAGAGATATCATCGGAGCCCCAGGCAAGAGGCAACTTGTAGAAACCCGATTTTCGGGAAAGAAAAACACGATCAAAGCAAAAATCGCCGATAAATTGCTCGCGTCCGCGCCATCTCTTGACAATCATCTCAAATGAACTCTCGAAGTCAGGCCTGGCCTCCAGCTTAGCAATAACCTTCCCGGATGAATCAATAATCTCAGTCTGAATATGATAAACACCTTGCGCAGGATATTTGGCGATCAAATTATTAAGATCCTCAAGACAGCCTGGCAGGAGTCTGTCATCGTCGCCCATACAAATCACATAATCACCAGAACAATAACCAAGGCACTTATTCCAGTTGTCAACAACGTCTATCGCACCGAAATTCTTGACATTACGATAAAATCGAATCCTTTCGTCCTGCAGATATGGAGAAACAATATCCCTGAGATATGAAGGGGAACAGTCATCCACAATGATTAGTTCCCAATCAGGGTTAGTCTGGGACAAGACGCTTTCCACCGCTTCATTGAGAAACCGTGGCTTGTACGCCGGTATTAAGATTGAAAACCTCACTAAGCAGAAACGTTTATTATCCAGATCATCCCACTATGGAAGAAAGGAATCTGATATACTTATTCCCGATAGCCTCAGCAGAGTTGCGTTCTTTCTCTTTGCCCGCATTAGCCTTCAAGCCTTCGTACTCATCAATTGACATTTCTGACAATCTTCTTAGTCCTTGTTCCAGGTCTGTATACAGCACTGCAGCAGCCTTGTCAAACTGTTCCGTAAAGCAACCGTAGTCTGGGGCAAAAATTGGAAGCCCATAGTTGGCAGCAATAGAAACCGGGCCGCTCTGTGTAGCATCGCGATATGGCAGAGCAAGAAAATGGTGACCGCAGAAAAGATCTGGAATCTCATGATTTTCAATAAACCTGATTCGTAAATCATACATATCAGGTGTCTTAATCATCCAATTGCATATTTTCCAATCATCCCCTTGCCCTGCTATAGTAAGGGAAATATTGTTTATTCCTTCTGCCCTGAGTTTCTCGAGAGCTGATATCAATAAATCCAAGCCCTTGTATCTCACTATGTTACCAAAAAAGAGCAGGTTTATTCCTTCAGAGATAGGAGCGGGAGTCAAATTTGAAGTGCCAAAATCTTTACTACCCAAACCCAGAACAGCTGCATCTCTATTATATAGCTCTTTAAACAATTGCTGTTGCGACCTGGAAAACACGCAATGATATTTATAGCTCCTTATTGTGCGACTATGAATCCAACTCTGAATGGCTCTTTTTATCCTATTGCTGTCTGAATGCTTAGCAGCATCATGTACGCCAAGTACTTTTCCTTTGGTTTTTATCTTCCTTGAAGCAAGTGTCCACCATAATTCTTCTGTGATACATGAATATACCAAGTCAGGATAATGCGAGTTGATGTCCTTCACAATATCAGCGTAAAATTTTAGGTTACGAGGATCTCTCTGCCTAAATTGTCTGGGGCACAAATGGAGTTCTATGCCGTATTCTTTAGCATAGGCTTTCATCTGGTCAGCAGAAACATAAATCTTTCTATCAGCATAATACACTGGATACCAAATAACCTCAAACTCACGTACAAGATACTTGAGGACACTCAAATCCGTGTCAACGTAACAATCAGAATTTATATACACAAGTTTCATGCTGATTTCATTTTAATCTGACTAGCAACTCGCACTTTCGAATAATAACCTGATACACAATTATGTAAATACAAACCAACGCTGTTGAGGCTAGGAGTTTTAAATAAGGCTGTATATGAAGGTGACAACAAAGAAGCACCAAGACAACAAGCGGAATATAGACGGCAATATTCTTCAGCGATTCTTTGTAAGGAAAACTGATTTCCAACTCACGAGTTACGGCTATCTGGCTCAAGACCAGAATAAGTACTTCCGTGACTATCCAGACTATCGCGGAGCCGACGGACGCCAGAATGGGGACAAGAATCGCATTCAGGGCAACCCCCACGATAGCTCCCACCAGGGAGTTCCTCAACAACAACTTATCACGTCCAAGAGGCAGCAGGGTTTGCAAGACCAATATCTGTTCGTAACCTATCACGAAAACCAGCGGCGCTATTATTGTCATCGGAAGTACAGAACCACTGAATTCCGGCCCCGCAATCAAGCGCACTATGTCGGGGGCCATAAACATCATCCAGATTATTATCGGGAAGGAGAATCCGAACAGGATATCCACCGCGACATTGAAATACGACTTAAATTTGTCCATCTCTCCATTTGAAACGAGTTCGGACATGCGTGGAATCATCACTCCGGTGAAGGCTGTGAATACAGCCATCACCATAAAATAGATCTTCGTAGCGTTGGTATAATACCCCACCTCCGTTTCGCCTGATACAAAGCCCAGAAAAGTAACGTTGAAGGTGGTATACATAGAAGTCAAAATTGCATATAACCCGAGCGCAAGCAAGGAACGGAAAGTGGGCCAGAACTGAATACCCTTAAGTGTAAGATGTACACGGTTGTGGACCAGGACTATATTGACCAAAGCATTGGCAACCACCATGAGGGATGATAGCAAGTAATATATCCAGACATCTTCCCTATGCCTTACCATTAAGAACACTGCAGCAACATATACTGTCTTGACCACAATGGACCGCAGTGTAATCAATTTGAAGTCTTCCATGCCCTTATACATCCACTCAACAAGCAGGCAATTGAACACCAATTTGAATCCACCAATAAACATAAGGTCTTTATGAGCTGCAAGTTGAGGGACTGTAAAAGTCAGAATCACCAGCATAAGGAGCATAAAACCAGTCAGGGATAGGTTTACAACAAAAATGTTTGAGAACGTTTTGTCCAGAGCCGCTTTATCCCCCTTATGCTTGGCTATCTCCCGCACCCCTAGTGAGTCAATCCCGAGAGTGGAAAACAGAATGAAATAATTAATAACGCTGTCAACAAAATTACATGCTCCTATTCCTGTAACTCCCAGCACTCTGGAAACATACGGATATGTAAGGAAGGGGAACACGTAGTTCGCCACCACGAGCAAAATGCTGTACAGAAGGTTTTTTTTCAGACTCGGCATTTTTTCTTCCACTCCAAGTATCGCTTCCTGACATGCTGATTAGCGATAACATAACCAAGAATACAAAATGATGGCGCAGCACTCAATAATTCTCCCGTCATAAAGCTGAATAAAATATACAGCATTAATACCGACAAGCCAAGCGCATACATCCTTCTCCCAAGTTTTCTATAGTGGCAAATAAAGACTATCAGCAACACCATCATGGCAAGGAACAGTACCAGACCTACCACACCTCTTTCGAGCAAGAGATTCAAATATATACCCTCAAGCCCATATAGGTCTGAATCAGCAGCTAGTTCACTTCCGTTTTCCCAGCCAAGTTCTCGGGTGAAGAAATGAACACCCCTGCCGAACAAAACATGGCCCTGAATATAGAAGATGACCGAAGTCAGCTGAATAATACGCATAGCAAGCGAACTGCCTTTGGTCACCGAAGTTGGATCGAAAATCGATGCCACATTAAGCATGACGCGTCTCATTGAAGGGACCATGGTAAACAACAACAGTCCCACAGCTAAAACGCCCAGCAAAATACCAATTTTCGTCTTTTTCTCCTTCTGGATTGCAAGAAAATAAACTAGCGCACAGAAGGCGTAACAAAACATAATTGTTCGGCAATTGCAAGCAACTACTCCGTAGAAGCAGCACAGCTCGGCTGTAATCGTGATTGGAAGCGTCACCATCTTTTGTTGATACCCGTACAAATACAGCAATGCAAGCAATACACACATGTAGCCATAATCGAATGGGTTGACAAAAGTAGCCTGCACCCTAAATCTGTATGAGGTTGTAAAATCGTATTCCTTAAACGTATCCTCAAAGAAGGAATCAACCATGAAGGAATATCCACTCACTTGATTGATATATCCCACGATAGTCATTAAAACCAAGGACACGAACGACACAAACAGAAGTGGTTGAATAGAATTCTTACGCCTTAAACATAAAAAAGCATATACTAGGACAAACTGCTTTACAATTAGTTCAGAAAGGACAAAATAACCTGCATCATTTAAATTGTGCAGATGATGACTGGTTATTACTGCTACAGCGAAAGATACAATGACAAGCAGCAGATAAGGAAGCATTATCGACTTACGGATTCGCTTCCAGTGCATCTTGAAGTGCGGCAGTTCGGAGATTATAAAACCAAGGGATATAGCCATTGTAGCTGTGATTCCCTTGAACGGTAAAATCACCAGGCTCAAGAGAATCATAGACATGAAAAGAATAGCAATCTTATAATCCCGGCGAACCAGGAACATAAGCGCCATGCAAATCAATGTTACAGCAATGGCGAATACTTTCATTTAATCGTTCCGTTTTTCTTCGCTTTCCAAATCACGAGACCGGTTCCAATCGCAGCTCCAAGTATAAACCACAGTACGGCGAGCCTTACTTTGGAAGGTTTACCGTTCTGAGGCGCCCAACCCGACTGGATGACCACAAGCACGGGCGACTCTTGTTGCACTTTTGCTTTGGCGGCCAGGAGATTCTGGGCGGTCTGGTTATACATCTGGTATTTCAACTGTGCTTCATTCTGGAGATGCTGAAACTGCACTCTTGCACTCTGACTCACTATACCCTGGTGGATATCGGAATAAATAGCAAAAGCTTGCTGAGCCGCTATATAATCTGCATGAGTCTCTTCATAAATAACCTCAAAATAATCCACGTTTTCCTGGGCCTTCTCGGTCCTGTATGCCTTGACGAATTTCTGCAATTTGTTTACTACGTAATTTGCAAGGCTGGCTGCAACGATACGGTCCTGCATGGTCACTTTCAGGGAAAGGACATAAGTTTTCCTCTCGACAGAAGCTGTGATGTTCTTGTCAAGATACTTAATCACCATTTCCTGTTGTTTTGTAAGCCTGAGACTATCTAGGAAGGCATGGCCTTCTGCATCATCGAAATCGTCTTTTTCTTTGAAGATGGATTTCACTCCTTCTATTGCCATCCTTGGTGCCCCAATGACATATCCCCACCAAGGTTTTTTGCAGTAGTTGGCTATATAGTCGTACAAATCAGTCTGGACAGTAGAATCCTTTTGAACTACCGTCACTGGCATATCGAACAAACTGATGTAAAAGTTTGTTGAGGAAATAATCTCAGGATACAGATCCGGGTGCATAGCATCGGTCAGCGCCAGAGTGTTCATATTAATACCTGCAAGGCTTGCAAGCGAACTAAGGCCACCAGCACTAGATCTGGTCGTCAATTCAGGGGCTACGACAGATTTAGTCGTATAGGTTTTGGGTGTGCTGAATCCTATCATTATTCCGAAGGTGGCAGCACCTAGCGCCCAGAACAGAATTGTTCGCCAATTCTTCAAAGCAGCCTGGAGATATGGCTTCAAATCAAAGGAATCACCATCCTTATCCAGCTCATCAAAATCTTCAAAGTCTTCGTATTTACCCATAAAGCGGATTATTTAAACAAATTCACTATAGTTGCAACCATTGTGGTTATAGACGCGGCGCTCGTGCCTATGCTGAGCCACTCGCCGGTTGTCAGCTTATCCCTGTCGGAACGGCCGGGGACCACGATTTCGCATCCGGGCTCCAATTTGGCACCGGGCCCCACGGACACCATCCCGTTCATATAGATGACATAAGTCTTGGCGCGACGCGCCCGATGGCTGAAACCGCCGGCCTGACGTACATAGTAGGACACCGGCTTCCCCGAGATAAAGTGTACGGTATTGGGATACAGCACTTCACCCTGCACGCGGACGGTGGAAGCAAGCTCAGGGATTATGAGTTCGTCTCCGTCGCGCAGCACCACATCGTAGTCTGAACCCGGATGGGCAAGGGCTTTATCCAGCTCAAGACCCACAGTGTAAATCTCCGTGACCTTGAGCTTGTTTATGTCCAGAGTGTCCCTGCTGGACGCGCTTTGCGTTACAATCTTGGACATTGCGGTACGGACGTTGCGCTCGTACTGGTTAATCTTGCGCTTTAGCATTGCTCCATGAACGTTGCCGTTGGGCGTGGGGCCACCTGCACGCTTGACCAGGTCGGAAACGCGTTCGTTGGTGCTCAACAGGGTATATTGGCCGGGGAAGGTGACTTCTCCAGTGATGGTCACATTACGCTGCTCAATGTAGGTAGGGCTGCGGCGTATGGACACCACATCATAAGGGAGCAGTTCGAAGCCCCCGGCGCCGTCCTCGATAAGGCCGTCCTTGATGGACATGTTGAACACCATTGCAAGGGTGTCAGAGGCGGCGGTACTGGAAGAAACGTTGATACGGCGAGCCACATCCACGCGGGCTGAAGAAGCGCCTTCGGAAAGGCCACCAGCGAGGAGAATCAAGTCTTCAACCGTCGTATGCTCCGCGTACTGGTATTTTCCTGGGTTTGCCACATAGCCGGTAATGCTGAGGTCGCCCTTGGGCTCAATTTCGTTCACGTTGGAGATCACCAGCACGTCGCCCTTCTTAAGCAGTATGTCTTCCACGTTGCCGTCCAGTATGCCCTTCAGGGGCACAGCTACAATTTCCAGCGAACGGTCGGACTTTTCCCGCACTATCTGAGCCCTGCCCACAAATGCATCGTCCATAAGACCTCCGGCATGGGCTATCAGCTGGCTTACGGTAGCTATCTCGCCTCCGAGCTCAAAGCTTCCTGGACGGTAAACGGAGCCCTTTATATCCACTCTGTTCGTGAATACGTCAACCTGGCTTCCGTTCACGAAAGCGGCATCGCCGTCGCACATCTCAAAGCTGTCCAGACGGCTCTCGGACACGGTGTAGATATGGTTTGTCTTACCATCATTGCGCTCAACGTTAACGTCGTTCTGCCATGCGCCTCCTGCATAGCCTCCTGCATACTTAATCAGGGCAGAGAGGGGCTCGCCCTTCCGGAGTTCGTAAAACATGGGGCGTTTTATAAAACCTTCTATGCTCACAAGGGCGCTGTAGGACGGCACGTTGATTACGTCACCTTCTTTCAGAGCAATGTTGGTTTCGAGTTTGCCGTTGAAAAGGTACTCATAGATATCCACCGTGGCGTATTCTTCACCTCCCCTTATCAGCTTCACTTCCCTCAATGAGCCAATTTCCGTTATACCACCGGCCCTGAATATGGCGCTGAAAACGGTGGCGAAAGCAGAAAGCCTGTATGTACCGGGGGTCAAAACCTCTCCCAGTACATTCACCTGGATGGACCTTACCTTGCCCAGTGTGAGCGAAAGATGCGAGGAACCGGCACGCAGGGAAGAATATATCTTAGACAATGAGGCTTTCACCTTTCCAGTAGCCTGCTTTACCGTGAGTCCGGCAAGGTTAATGGGCCCCACCTGGGAAATGATTATCCGCCCTTCGGGACTGATTTCCTGCACTATGCTTGCTTCGTTAATGCCCCAGATATCTATGATAACCTCGTCGCCAGGGCCAAGGACATAATCTTCAGGGGTGGCCATGTTCTGGTTGGGCTCGAAAGTCAGGTTTTTGGCCCAGAACAGATTCCGGCCGTAAATCTTCCTGTTGCCATTGTCGTCATACAGAGGGTCGTCCACTTCTTCCTCCTCTTCTTCAATCTCTTCTATTATCGGCTTGCCCGTAATGGGGTCTATCTGGACTTCTTTCTTGACCTTTATGGAATTAGCCTGCCGCTTGTTGCGCTTCTTCTTTACCGCATTTTCACTTGGGTTCTTAGTCTTGGAAGCCTCAGCTGAAGTAATGGAGGAGGCTGAATTCCCGCTGTATTCTTCCAGCGTAGCAGGCCTGCGGCCGGAGCGCTGAGCATCGAGCTTGGTAGAAACCTCGGGTACCTCAGACAAAGTGCCCACCTTTCCGCTCTTGTAGGCCTTCATCAGCCTCTGGAGCTGGGATGTGGTGACGCCCTTTGCTATGAGTTCCGATGCCAGCTGAGTCTCGGACTTGCCGGCAGCCACACCCGAAGTGATGTAGGAAACTATCTGGCTGTCAGACATTTGGGCAAAAGCTTGCTGGGCGCCGAGCGTAAGTACGGCCACCAGCAGCAAAATGATTCTTTTACGCATATAGTTTGGTTTTTAGATACAACTTCGTTACCGCCTGTCACATCTTTAGATGTGGGCGCAAGAAAGCATTACGCAAATATAAATAAATATTTATATAATTCCTAACGGAAGCCCTTCAAACGCTGGCGCAAAGAACCGTCCATGGCCATCTTCATCATCTTGCGCGTCTGCTCGAACTGCTTGAGCAGTTTGTTGACGTCGGCAAGCGAAGTACCGGAGCCACTGGCAATCCTCTGGCGGCGGGAGCCGTTGATGCACTCGGGATGCTCCTTCTCGTAGGGAGTCATAGACTGGATGATAGCCTCGGTGGGTTTGAATGCATCTTCTGGAATATCAACATCTTTGAGTGCCTTGTCCATGCCGGGGAGCATACTCATAAGGTCCTTGGCGGAGCCCATTTTCTGAACCTGCTTCAGCTGCTCATAGAAGTCGTTTATGGTGAATTGATTGCGGGCAATTTTCTTGTGCAGCTCGCGGGCCTGCTTCTCATCGAACTGCTCCTGGGCCTTCTCTACCAGCGACACCACGTCGCCCATACCCAGGATACGGTCTGCAATACGGGCAGGATAGAAAATATCCAGCGCCTCCATCTTCTCGCCGGTACTTACGAACTTGATGGGCTTGCCAGTAACGGCACGAATAGAAAGGGCCGCACCGCCACGGGTGTCTCCGTCCATCTTGGTGAGCACCACTCCATCATAATCTATGGCCTCGTTGAACGCTTTTGCGCTCTCTACCGCATCCTGACCGGTCATCGCATCCACAGCAAACAGCGTCTCGTCGGGCTTAAGAGATGAGTGGAGCAAGGAAATCTCGTCCATCAGCTCTTTATCTACCACCAGACGGCCGGCTGTATCTACTACCACCACGTTGTAACCGTCTGTGCGAGCCTTGTTTACGGCATCGCGGGCGACCTTTACCGGGTCCTTCTCCCCTTCCTCGCTGTACACAGGCACGCCCACCTGCTCACCAAGTGTCTTGAGCTGCTCTATAGCAGCGGGACGGAAGGTATCGCAGGCAGCAAGCAGCACTTTGCGCCCTTTCTTGCTCTTGAGATGAAGGGCCAGCTTGCCCGAGAAGGTGGTCTTACCGGAGCCGTTGAGACCGGCCACCAGAATTACCGAGGGAGTGTTGCGCAGCGATATTTCCGAGTGCTCGGAGCCCATGAAGTCGGCCAGCTCGTCGTGCACGATCTTGACCATCATCTGCTGAGGCTTGACGGCAGTAAGCACATTGGCGCCTATCGCCTTCTGTTTTACGCGGTCGCAGAACTCTTTTGCAACCTTGTAGCTTACGTCTGCATCCAGCAAAGCCCTGCGTATCTCTTTGAGGGTCTCCGCAATATTTATCTCGCTTATTTTACCTTCGCCTTTGAGAATCTTGAAGGACCGCTCCAACCTCTCGGAAAGATTATCAAACATAACCAAAAAATTTAACTCGCAAAGTTATGAAAAAAAACACGATTTTCGGGCAAGTGGTGGCTTTTTTGGGTAGATTGATACTGCGCTATGCCGCCGCTGCGTCCCTGGGCAGCAGAAAAGAGACCAGGGAGATGCAGACCATCGCAACCATCGACGAATGGATACAGAACAAGGGCTGGACCGAAGACAAGAGCATGGAGGAGACGGCGGAGGGGCTGGCAATGAGCAGGGAGCAGTTGTCTCGCTACTTCCTGCTGCGATTCGGACTGAGCTTTATCCGCTGGAGACGAGAGATACGCGTAGAAGAAGCTAAGCGCATTCTCAGAGATAACAAGACAATCCCCACCGCCCTTGTTGGAGAAGCAGTGGGGATATCGGATAAAAGCAATTTCCGGCGCCAGTTCAAAGAAATCACAGGATACACTCCTGCGGAATGGCGACGCTTAGAAAATTAGTTCCATATCTTTGGCCAAGAGCGGAGCGGCCAGATTCTCAGGCACAAAGCGCCAGGAGCCGAGCACTTTTCTATCGCTTATCTGTGCAGGGCCCAACGATTCTTCCGACTTGATATACTGATAGATAAGCTCGCGAATCTCTGGGTAGCAGGCCACGATGCGGGCATCCAGGCGGGCATGTGGAATACGGGCTCCTTCTGTAAGAATGGCGCCGCCGCCATTGGCCCTGTAAGACGTCATGGCTACAGTGTATTCTGCTGTTTCCCTGAACGGAGTTCCGTCTGCAAGAGATGTGATGCAGACCCTGGAACCGTAGGGTTTGGTGATATCTACGGTGTAATTAAGTCCTGCTGCAGAATCGAAATTGTAGCTGCGGTGCACAAACGACCAGCGGGGAGCTCCAGTACGAGGATCCGGACCGTCTTTGATAAAGAGCAGATGCCCGTGCTCATAGTTGACCCAATGAGCATAAGAGAACTCAAGAAGCTCCCGGATTTCACGCCCCTTGAGCTTGAGCACAAAGAGTTTGTTCTCGAAGGGATAGATGGTGAACATATCGTTATACACCAGCTCTCCTGCAGCTACTTTTCCGTTAAAAGTAAGAGGAGCAGCGAGGGAAATCTGAGCCCCGGAAGCCTTGAGCTGGACGGTGTGCAGAAGATCTATGTAAGGACACATCCCCACGTATGCGTCGCGGGTCTTGAGAGGCACATCCAGACGACCTACTGGCTGAAGGGTGAAGTCCTTGATTGCCAGATAATCCGGATAGAACACCTTCACCATTTCTTCATCAACCTTATTCTTGTCCAGGCGATGGATTTCCGCCCCTCGCGCAGCAAGCTTTCCGCCCTCGAAACGGAGCACTGCATGGCCAACATTGGAGTTTCTTGCGCCCCCGTTCACGAGGTAGCTCTCGCCATTGCTGGAGACAAGGCAGACCGGCCTGTGGTCGTGCGCGGTTACGAGCACATCCACACCCTTTACGAACTTGAAAATGTCCAGGCCCTGGCTCTCGCGCGAGCTGCCGTCGCCTTTGCCGGTTCCGGAGTGGACGACAACTACCACCGCATCGGGATTAAGCTGCTTACGCAAAGCTGCTACCCTCTTGCGAACCAGCGGCACCAGGGACTCGTGGCGCATACCGCTCCACAGGTCAGGCGACAGCCATCCGTCTATGTTGGCATTGTTGTACCCCATTACCAGAATGCGCTTCCCGGCCTTCTGTACGATGGTATATTCCTGGAAATACGTGCTTCCGTCGGGCTTGAAAGCATTGCCGGCAAGCCAGGGAATCCCGGCAGCCTCAAGCTCGGAGCGCACCCTGTCGTAAACGGGGTGGCCGGCCTCTATGTCGTGATTGCCCACCACGCACACATCATAGCCCATGTATGCCGCTATCCTCGGATAAATGTGAGGCTTGTCTACTGCCACATAGTTATAGTAATAGGAGGCATTGTCGCCCTGCAGGCAGTCTCCGGCATCGAGCAGGAGCACGTTGTCTTCGCCCGCTGCAATCCTCAGGCTGTCAACGTAATACTTGACCGACATGAGGCTGGGACGCACAGCATCGCCAACAAATGCGTGATTGAAGTAGGTTCCGTGAACGTCGCCCGTGGTGACAATATGTAAGTCCTGTGCATGCAGGCCGAGCGCCAGAGCAAGGAGCAGAAGAGAAGAAACTATTTTTTTCATACTTCCACAAAAATAGTATTTTTGCAGGGAAAATGAAACTCATCACCACAGTTAATATAGAGCGCCCTCTCAAGCCCCTGAGCTTGAGTGATAAACTCTTCTCACTTGGCAGCTGTTTTGCCGACAATATGGCCGGGCGGCTGGCCGCAGCGGGATTTGACGTATGCGCCAATCCCTTCGGTACCCTCTACAATCCGGAGTCTATACGGATGGCTGTAGAGAGGCTGGATTCCGGCAAAGATTTCACGCTCGCAGACTGTGTAGAAATGGGAGCCGGGGCGGGCCGGATCTGCTCCTTTGAGCACCATACTTCTTTTGCAAGAGCGAGCGCGGAGGAGTTCCTCGCCAACGCCAATGCCAGGCTCGCAGAAGCCCGCAGCAAATGGCAGCAGGCCGACTGCGTAATCATTACTCTGGGCACATCGTTTGTATGGTTCCACGATGGCCGTGTGGTGGCTAACTGCCTTAAAAGACCGGCGGCGGAGTTCAGCCGCAGAATGATGGAAATCAGCGAGATAGAAGACTGTCTCGGGTTCATGGCGGCAGCGCATCCCGAGAAGCGTTTCATTCTAACCGTCTCCCCCATCCGCCACCTCGGCGACGGCGCACACGCCAACACCCTCAGCAAGGCCCGCCTGCTCCTCGCTGCTGCAAGCGTAGCGGACTCGGCATCAGCCTCCGGAAACCGTGCCACCCTCGGCACCGTAAGAGGGGGGACCGCAAGCGAAGCGAAGCGGTGGGGTCCGAAGGACGTTTCAGGAGGCTGGCTGCCGGGGAGCGAAGAGGCATCAGCGAGGCTGGAGTACTTTCCGTCGTACGAGATAATGCTGGACGAGCTTCGCGACTACCGCTTCTATGCAGAAGACCTCGTGCATCCCAGCCCCCTCGCAATCCAATACATCTGGGAGCGCTTCCTGGAGAACTTCGTCTCCCCCGCCGACCTACCCCGGATTGCCGCAAACGAAAAAGCGGCACGCTCGCAAGCGCACCGCCCTAATCTAATATAGGAATCCCGGGAACTATTCCTCCGGCTTCATGGTCGTATAGACATTTGTAACGTCCTCGTCATCTTCCAGAAGCCCCGTAAGCTTATCCAGAGTAGCCCTCTGCTCGGGAGTAACCTCCTTAAGGTCAACATTAGGAATCTGCTCGAAGCCACCGGAAATCAGCTCAAAGCCATTCTCCTCTATATACTTCTGAATCTGGCCATAAGAACCATATTCACCATAAATCACGATAACCTTGGTCTCGTTGTCGTCCTTGTCAACCTCAATCTGCTCGAAAAGCTCCTCCACGCCGTAGTCGATAAGCTCGAGCTCAAGCTCCTCAAGATCAATACCGTCCTTCTCCTTGATACGGAAAGTACACTTACGGTCGAACATGAATGCCACGCTGCCGCTGGTACCCAGGGAGCCGCCGCACTTATTGAAGTAGCTGCGCACGTTGGCCACGGTACGGGTGTTGTTGTCGGTAGCAGCCTCTACAAGGTAAGCGATTCCAAAAGGACCGAAGCCCTCGTAGATAATCTCCTTAAAATCACCCTGCTTGCTCTCAGTAGCCTTCTTGATGGCGCGCTCAATGTTCTCCTTGGGCATCTGCTCTGCACGAGCCTCTGCCATAAGGGCACGCAGACGAGGGTTGCCGGTCACGTCGGGACCGCCCTGCTTAACTGCGATAGTAATTTCTTTACCGAGTTTGGTGAAGGTACGAGCCATGTGGCCCCATCTCTTCATTTTCCTTTCCTTACGGAACTCAAACGCTCTTCCCATAATTATTCAGCTTCTGCGCGGGTAATGTACTTATCGATATCGTAACCCTCGATAGAGGTAGGATACTTATCCTTGATGGTCTTGTAGCATCCAAGGGCCTTGGCCTTGTCGCCGAGCTGCTCGTAAACCAGACCGGCCTTGAGCAGATACTGGGCAGCATAATTGTTGTCAGCCTTGGCAGCAGCCTTGTTGTAAGCTGCAACAGCCTCCTGATAGCGCTCCAGGTTCACATAAGCGTCACCCTGGCAAGCAAGTGCGCGGGCAGCCAGGATGGGTTCCTTGCCATTGTACTTGCTAAGGTACTCGATAGCCTCCTCGTTCTTGCCGAGCTGCAGGGCGCAAACGCCGGCCTCCATATATACTGCAGCGCCAGCCTTGGCACCGTACTCGGCAATCACGTCGGCCAGGCCGAGCACGTTGCCGTCGCCGTTGAGAGCTAGTTCATACTCACCCTTTGCAAAGCTCTGCTCTGCAGGGAAAGCCTGCTGCACAGCCTCTGCGCACTTGGGCTGGTAAACCAGCTTGATATAGGCAAAGACTGCAAGAGCCAGAACTATTACTACGCATGCGATAGTCCAGATGGTCTTTTTGTTTTCGTTGTAAAATTTGTCTGTCTTGGAAACGGTCTGCTCAATATTCTCCTGGCGGAGAGCTTCCTTCTCGTTGATTTTTTCTTTTGCCATATTGTCTTTATTTTAATTTTCTGAATAAATTAGCTGACAAAGGTAGTGAATTCCGATAAAAAATCCTAATTTTGTAGTATGCCTGTTCTGAAGAAAATAGTTATTCAGGATTTCCGCAATATATCGTTGCAGGAGCTCGATTTCTCGCCCAATATCAATTGCATTTGGGGCGGGAACGGAGAGGGCAAGACCAATCTGCTGGACGCAATCTACTACCTCTCTATGACCAAGAGCGGCATCCAGAGCGCAGAAAAGTTCAATTTCCGCCACGGATGCCAGAGTTTCGCCCTCAGCGGAGTGTACGATCTTCCCTCGGAAAGCGACGTACAGTTTTCTATCCAGGTATCGGAGGGCATGGAAAAGAAGCTCAAGCGCGGAGACAAAACATACTCACGCGTGTCTGAGCACATAGGCGTCCTCCCGATAGTGCTGGTGTCCCCTGCCGACTCAGAACTTGTTAGCGAATCGGGCGAGGAGCGCCGCAGATTCGCCAACGCATTCATATCGCAGCTGGACCGGGAATACCTAAGCAGCCTGCAGCAGTACAACCGTCTGCTGGCCCAGCGCAACAAGCTGCTCAAGGAGCACGCCCCCGACTCCGGACTTCTGGAAACATTCGACCTGCGCATGGCGCCACTCGCTGCCAACATCGCTGCTGCCCGCAGCAGTTTTGCTCAAGACTTGCTGCCCATAGTGCAGGAGTACTACCGGGCCATCTCCGGCGGCCGCGAGAATGTATCCATCGCCTACCGCACAGACCTCTCCAAGGGCCCGCTGGATGCGGTGATGAGCGCCCACCGGGACCGCGACCTCGCACTCGGCTATACCACCGCAGGCATACAGCGGGACGATTTCATCTTTTCCATGGAAGGCTTCCCCATACGCCGCTGCGGCTCGCAGGGACAGCAGAAATCTTTCCTCGTGGCCCTCAAATTCGCACAATACGAAATGATGAAGCGCAGCTGGGGCTTCCCTCCGCTGCTGTTGCTGGACGACCTGTTCGACAAACTGGACATGGACAGGGCCGGCAAACTGCTGGAGATGGTGGCGGGCAGCGACTTCGGGCAGATTTTCATATCCGACACAGACAAGAACCGCACCGAGGCCCTGATAGGCCACAGCACTGCACACAGAGCATACTTCCACGCCCAGGGCGGGTGTTTTACTAAAGTAGATGGAGAGGTACAGGATTAAGCGCAAGAACGCCGTCACGCTATCGTCGGCTATACAGGAGTACCTCAAGGAGGCGCACCTTACTACAGGACTCAATACCCGTCTGGTCTTCAGCGCCTGGGACGAGGTCTCCGGAGCCGCTCCGTTTACCCTGAAGCGCTATTACCGCAGCGGCAAACTGTATATCACCCTTAATTCTTCCGTGGTAAAAGACAGCCTCAAGCACCAGAAGCAATTGCTGATAGAGAAGCTCAACGACAGGCTCTCCAGGGACGAGTTTTTTGCCGGAGACGACATTAACGCTGCCTGGGTAGAAGATATAGTACTAAAATGAAAGTTGTTGTAGATCAAGCCGTTCCATTCATTCAAGGGGTTCTGGAGCCCTTCGCGGAGGTGGTATATAAAGACGGAGCGTCCATAGGTCCGGAAGACGTACGGGATGCCGAAGCCCTTATTATTCGTACCCGAACAAAATGCAACGCGGCACTGCTGGACGGCAGCACGGTGAAGTTCATAGCCACTGCCACCATAGGCACCGACCACATAGACCTGGATTACTGCCAGAAACGTCAGATATATGTGCAGAACGCCGCAGGCTGCAACGCCGGAGGGGTGATGAACTACGTGGTTTCCGCCATCTACGGAACGGCGTCCCGCAAACGCATAAAGCTGGAAGGCTGCACCGCCGGCATAATAGGCGCAGGCAATGTGGGTTCCCGTGTGGCCCGAGCCCTGCAGATTCTTGGCATCAAGGTACTTATCTGCGACCCACCCAGGGCCGAGAGAGAAGGGCCGGCACAATTCTGCGACCTGGATTTCCTGCTGCGCAATTCGGATATCGTGACTTTGCACGTCCCTCTGAATGCCAGCACCCGGGATATGGCAGACGCCCGCTTTTTCTCCAAGATGAAGCTGGGAGCGTTTTTCGTGAATGCAGCAAGGGGCGAGGTGGTTGTGGAAGAAGACCTGCTGCAAGCCGTTCCTAAGCTCGGTTCGGTAATAATCGATACTTGGCGCAACGAGCCCAACGTGAACCAGGAACTGCTCGCCAAGGCTGATATCGCTACTCCACATATCGCAGGCTACTCTTACCAGGGCAAGCTGCTGGGCACCTCAATGTCGGTTCGTTCCCTGGCCAGGTACTTCGGTATCGCAGAGTTGTACGATTTCTTCCCCAATGCCGAAGGAGGGCAGAGGGATGCCGTAAAGCTGGACCTGCGCGGCAAGAGCGAGGGCCATGTGGCTTCTATCATACAGTACAACTACCCCATTTTTACCGACGACTTTATTTTCCGCGTAAATCCCGGCAGATTCGAGTACCTGCGCGAGCACTACCGCTACAGAAGAGAATTTTTTATAGACTGACACATATATGGATAACGCAAAAATCAACGCCGAACTCGAGCGATTCAAGAAGGGTTTTCCCTGGCTCGACATTGTTGCTCCCGCCACCCCTGGGCGCGGAATAGAAGTATTGACGGCAGACCAGGCCAGCCGCGCAGAAGAGTACTGCGACAGTGCCGATGTAGCCGGCCGCTGCAAGTTCGTACCCGCCTCCGGAGCGGCATCCCGAATGTTCAAAGACATCTTTGCAGGAGCCGAGAGCGAGAACGACGCAGTGCGCAAGCTCTCCGCCGAACTGGAGAAATTCGCATTCTACGACAGCGCCGTCTTTGGCACCGCCCCCTTCGACCCTTGCAGCACAGCCCACAAGCTGCTGGATGAGGATGGACTGGGCTACGGCAAGAAGCCTAAGGGCGTACTTAAATTCCATCGCTATCCGGAGGAGGTGCGCACAGCTATTGCCGAGCACTTCGTAGAAGGGCAGGCATATATGCGCAATGCAGACGGAAGCGTGAAGCTCATCGTCACCATCTCCCCCGAGCACCGCGAGCTCTTCGAGGCTGCCGTAGCAGAAATCAAGGCCGAGTACGAAAAGCGCTTCGGCGTGAAGTACGAGGTAGAATTCACCTACCAAGACAAGGCCACCGACACTGTTGCCGCAACGCCCGACAACAAGCCATTCCTCAAGGCCGATGGCACTCCCCTCTTCCGCCCTGCCGGACACGGAGCCCTGATACACAACCTGAACAAGGTTGACGAAGAACTCGTTTCCATCAAGAATATAGACAACGTATGCGTAGAGCGCATGCAGCCTCTCACTTACAAATGGAAGAAGGTGCTGATGGGACGTGCCCTCGAACTCCGCGACCAGATCTTCGACTACCTCTACACCTTCGAGCAGATGACCGAGCTGCGCAAAAACCTCGCCGACTTTGCATTTATCCCTGGCAACAACGTATATCAGGACGACCCGTTCGCTACCCCCGAAGTGCAGGAACTCTGCAACGAGGTAGAGCAGTTCCTGCTCGACAAATTATGCATTGAGATGCCGCCGGCAAAGGATTGCCGCGACCGCGCCGAGGCCCTGATTGCCAAGCTCAACCGCCCCATACGCGTATGCGGCATGGTGAAGAACGAGGGTGAGCCCGGAGGCGGCCCCTTCATCATTCGCGCCGCAGACGGCAGTACCTCGCTGCAGATTCTGGAGAGCGTGCAGATTAACCCCGACGACCCGGAAGCAACTGCCGCACTCAAGAACGCCACCCACTTCAATCCTGTAGATCTGGTATGCTGCCTGCGCGACTACAGGGGCGAGAAGTTCAATCTGCTGGAACACGTAGATGAAGAAGCCGGCTTCATCAGCAGCAAGAGCTACGAGGGACGCCCGCTCAAGGCCCTGGAGCTTCCCGGACTCTGGAACGGCGCTATGTCTGACTGGAATACTCTCTTTGTAGAAGTTCCCTTAGAGACCTTCAATCCTGTAAAGACCGTGCTGGATTTGCTCAGGCCAGCTCACCAGTAGAACCTGACGGTCTATAAAACAATAATCGCGAAGCCTCAAAGCTTCGCGATTATTGTTTCACAGGCGCGAACCGTATCGCCTATCTTCACCTTGACTTCTGCATCCAGGGGGATATAAATGTCGATGCGTGAGCCGAATTTAATGATACCGCACTGCTCTCCGGCCTGTACATCCATGCCCTCCTTGGCATAGCAGACGATGCGTCTTGCAAATCCTCCGGCAAGCTGCTTAAAGAAGACCTCCTTGCCCTCGGCGGTACGGATGCAGGTGCAAGTATGCTCGTTCTCCTCGGAGGCCTTGGGCTTGAATGCAAGGAAATGCTCGCCCGGATTATACATAGTATATGAAACCGTCCCGGTAACAGGCCAGAAATTGGCATGCACATCCCAGAAATCCATATAAATAGACACCATTATGCAGTCCCGCTTGAGCGTTTCTTTCTCGAACGCCTTCTCTACATGCACGATTTTGCCGTCAGCAACTGCACTCACCAGCTCAGACGAGCCATTCTTGTCTCGCCGAGGCACCATATGGAAGGCGGTTTGCCAGTAGCAAACCCACAGAAGTCCCGCGGTCAGAGGCCAACTGATCCACCAGGGCCCCACAAAGCGCAGGAGCACGAAAATCAGAACTGCGCAAATCGCATACACCAGCAGTACGGTGCCGTAGGTATTTTTGTCCAGTCTCATAACAGGCCGAATACAAGGAGATACACAAAAACAGCAGGAATAGCGAAGAGAGAGCTGTCGAAGCGATCCAGCATACCGCCGTGGCCGGGAATAATACTACCGGAATCTTTGAACCCGAAACGGCGCTTCCATACAGATTCGAACAGATCGCCGCACACTCCGGCAACGGGGATAATGAGGCCCAGCGCAAGGCAGTGCAGTAGCGAATAGGGCATCCAGCCAATTACGTTCAGCAGCCAGGACACCAGAAGGCCGCAGGCAATTCCGCCCCAAAGGCCCCAATAAGACTTCTTGGGAGAGATAGCGGGAGCAAGCTTGCGGGAATTTGGCTTCTGGCCGAAAAGCGTACCGAGCGAATATGCACCTACGTCTGAACTCCAGATAATCAGGAAAACATTCAGCAAAAGCAAGCCCTGGAACTGTCCACCTGCACCTCCCACTATAAAGGGAGTGAGGCAGAAAGGAAGCCCGGCATACAAAACCGCAAAATAGGTAAATGCCAGATATTCTACGCTGTCGTGATTGGGCGAAAACACAACAGAAAGCGGAATCAATGCAAATGGAATAAGAGCCAGCAAAGCCCATTTGAGATCTACGCCAAAGAAGCACCAGCCCGATAAAACAATGAAGGCAATACTTGCGGTAAACAGGGCCATCTTCTGCTGGAACAGCCACTTATCACCCATAGTCATGCTCATGAATTCTCGCATGGCGCAGTACATTACCAATAAGAACAGAATGCTGAATGCCGCCGGATGGAAAAGAATACCGGCGAGCATTACAGCGAGGAAGACCGCACTGCTGATGGTACGCTTTACAAAATCACTCATCTTTCTTAAGTCTGGCTTCTCCGTGTTTACCGGCCTTGGGACCGAATATTGCCTCGATGTCGTCTGACATGATAACTTCTTTCTCTATGAGCATATTGGCCAGTTTATCGAGACCTTCCCAATTATCCTTGAGAATCTTACGCGTGCGCTCAGTAACCTCGTCCACTAACTTGCGGGCCTCGCTGTCTATGAGCTCCGCCGTCTTCTCGCTGTAGGGTTTTGTGAGCTCGTAACCGGAGCCGCCGGTAGAATCGTAGAAGGACAGATTGCCCACCTTCTCGGACATTCCGTAGTAAGTAACCATGGAGTAGGCCATCTTGGTCATGCGCTCGAAGTCGTTCAGGGCGCCGGTGCAAGGTACTCCGTCGTTTACTATTTCCTCTGCCACTCGGCCACCTACCAGGCAGCACATCTCGTCCATAAGATCAGACTTGGACATCATCACTTTCTCGTCCGGCAGGCTCCAGGTAAGGCCGAGCGCCTGGCCGCGAGGAATGATGGAGACTTTAAGCACAGGGTCGCAACCAGGGAGGAGCCATCCTGCCACGGCATGTCCGGCTTCGTGATAAGCGGTAAGCCGCTTCTCTTCCGGCGACATTATGGTCTTCTTGCGTTCTATACCTCCAACCACTCTATCTACCGCATCCATAAAGTCTTGATTATCTACGGTTTGCTTACCCTTGCGCGCGGCTGTGAGGGCAGCCTCGTTGCACACATTGGCAATGTCGGCACCCGAGAAACCGGGAGTATGTTTGGCTATGCCCACTATGTCGAAGTCGGCAGCAAGTTTGAGGCCCTTAAGATGCACCTGGAAAATCTCTTTGCGCTCATTCAGGTCCGGCAGGCCGACGTTGATCTGACGGTCGAAGCGGCCGGCACGCATAAGCGCCTTGTCCAGAATATCTGCCCGGTTGGTAGCCGCCAGCACTATGACTCCGCTGTTGGTACCAAAGCCATCCATCTCTGTAAGCAACTGGTTGAGAGTGTTTTCCCTCTCGTCGTTACCGGAGAATCCGGCATTCTTGCCTCTGGCTCGGCCAACAGCATCAATCTCGTCTATGAAGACAATGCAGGGGGCCTTCTCTTTGGCCTGGGCAAAGAGGTCGCGCACACGGGACGCACCCACGCCCACGAACATTTCTACGAAGTCGGAGCCGCTGATGCTGAAGAAAGGCACATTAGCCTCGCCAGCTACAGCCTTGGCCAGCAAAGTCTTACCCGTTCCCGGAGGGCCTACGAGGAGAGCACCCTTGGGAATTTTGCCACCCAGAGAAGTGTATTTCTGGGGCTGCTTAAGGAAGTCAACTATTTCCATCACTTCCTCCTTGGCTCCGTACAAACCGGCTACGTCCTTGAAAGTAACCTTGACCTTGTTTTTGTCGGCCAGCTTACCGTTTGCCTTACCCACATTGAAGGGGTTCATTCCCCCAGCTCCGGGGCCGCCGGGCCCCATATTGCGGGTCATACCTCTCATCATGAATATCCAGAAGAACACGATAAGGAGCATGGGGAAAATCCACTCAAGGATACCAGACCAAACTTTGGCGTCGTTCTCTATAACCAGCTTCACCTGCGATTGCTCGGGCAGCTCTGAATTGAGAGCGGCGAAGGTAGTTTCGGGATCGAACTTGGTAGAAGTGAGGAAGAAAAAATGAGGCGAGCTCTTGGGAGGCTCCCCTCCCGGATACAAATTGGTATATTTCTGCACCGACTCCGGGCGCAGAGAGACAGTTCCCTTGTAGTCGTTGCGTATGTATTTTACCTCCTTCACATCGCCGTCCTGGATCATCTGCTCCACCTGGGCCCACTCCAGCTTCTCTGCCTGGGCGCCACGGTTGCTGAACAGCATCCATCCTATACTCACAATGAGGAGGGCATAAAAAATCCATCCCAAGTTAATCTTAACTACCTTCACTTTTGGCTGTCTTTTATTTTTATTTTGCTTTTGAGCCATCTTAATAATAATTTTGCACACAAATATACAACAAAAATGAAACCAAGCCAAAGCCTGTCTGACATATTATGGCTGGAGAGCACAGAATCCACCAACAAGGCCCTGCGGGAGCACTCCGGGGACTGCGACAATTTGTCAGTACTCGCCTGCTTGGAGCAGACGGCAGGTAGAGGCCAGGGCACACACAGCTGGCATTCCCGCAAGGGAGAGAACCTGACTTTCAGCATACTGTTCAGGCCCTCCGGGCTTGTCGCAACAGACATAATACTTATTACCTGCGCGGTAACACTCGGACTGTTGGATTACCTCCGGGAGAAGGGCGTAAAGGGGCGTATCAAATGGCCCAACGACATCTGGGTAGAGGATAAAAAGATTTGCGGAATCTTGATTGAGAATATCCTGGAAGGCGCCATGGTTCGCAAAAGCATAATTGGAGTAGGGTTCAACCTGAACGAG
This sequence comes from uncultured Bacteroidales bacterium, assembly GCA_946410455.1. Taxonomy (GTDB): domain Bacteria; phylum Bacteroidota; class Bacteroidia; order Bacteroidales; family UBA932; genus Cryptobacteroides. The sequence goes on along the minus strand of CAMKAJ010000011.1, from coordinate 29,318 downwards.
CAAGACTGGCCCTCCGATCTCCCAAACCCAGTGAGCCTTAGCCAATTGACGGGGGCAGAATACAACTTGCAGGAGGAGCTTCAAGAGCTTGCCACAAAAATCCGCCGTCGCTTGAGCTGTATAAGCAACGGCGGATCTGAATTGCAAGAAGAATTTGGAAAGAATGTCTTCAGGCTCGTCTGAGAGCCTCCATGGCCTTTAGAGGATTTGCCGACTTGAATACCGAACTGCCGGCCACGAGCACATCGGTACCCGCCTCCCGCAACGCCGGAGCGTTGTCGGAAGACACTCCCCCGTCTACTTCTATCAGCGCGCTGTTTCCGCGACGGAGAATTTCTGAACGCAGGGCCGCAATGCGACCGAGGCTTTCAGGTATGAATTTCTGTCCGCCAAAACCGGCGAACACACTCATAATCAAAAAGAAATCTGCTTTTCCTATGTAAGGGAAAAGCTTCTCTACCGCCACATCAGGATTGATTACAACTCCTGCCTTCATTCCCAGGGCTTGAATCTCGTCTATATTGGTGGCGGTGCGCTCCCCGGCTGCCTCAAGATGGAAGCTCACATTTGCCGCGCCAAGACCCGCCAGACGCTCGAACCATTTATGCGGATTCACCACCATAAGGTGCACGTCCATAGGTTTGAGCGCAACTTTAGATACCGCCTCTATCACGCTGAATCCGAACGATATATTAGGCACAAAAGAGCCATCCATCACATCCAGGTGAATCCAGTCTGCACCCTCGTTGAGCATGGCGATATCCTTCCCGAGATTCAGGAAGTCCGCTGCAAGTATGGACGGAGAAACCAGCATGGCTAAGCAAAATTACAGACCACCTCGTCGAGCAGGGCGACGAACTTATCCAGCGAAGCCAGCTCCAGCTTCTCGCCGGGAGCGTGAACTCCCCTTAAAGTAGGCCCGAAGGATATCATATCCAGGCCGGGGAACTTCTGCAAGAACAAACCGCACTCAAGTCCGGCATGGATAGCAAGCACCAGCGGCTCGGTATTGAAGAGTTTGCGGTATGCCGCTACAGTGCGGGCCAGTATGGGCGAATTCACGTCGGGATTCCAGCCTGGATACTCATACATGTGACGTACCACTGCCCCGGCGTTCTCGAAATTGGCGCGAACTTTGGCAGCTATTGCACGGCGTTCGCTCGTAGCGGCACTGCGCTGGCTCGTAACCACCTCTATCACGCTGGTATCTACGCGCGTACGTACGCTCGCAAGATTAGTGGAGGTCTGCACCAGGCCGGGAATGTCCTGGCTCATGGCCTGCATTCCGTGAGGACAGGCAAAGAGGGCGCTTACTATGCGGCGGCTTGCAGAAGAAGCCAGAGGCTTGAGAGTAACGGCAGTGCGCTCTGCCTTGCAGACCAGGGCAGGGTCGGTGGTGTGGAATTCCTCGGCGATATCTGCCCCGAACTCCTTGAACGCCTTGATGCATTTGGCGGCGTCCGGCACAGCCACAACGGCCTCACATTCACGGGCAATTGCATTGGGCTTGCCGCCTCCGTCCATGCTTACGAGCAGAAGGCCTGAAGTCAGCTGGCTGTACAGGAAACGCGACATGAGCATAACCGTATTTGCCCTGCCTTTGTTGATGTCGTCTCCGCTGTGGCCGCCTATTCCCCCGCTTATGCCAAGATGCACATGAGTCAGATTGGACTCCTTGCGGGCATAGCGGAACTGGATATTTGTATTCAGGCCCCCGGCGCAGCCTATGAACAGCTGCCCCTCGTCTTCTGAATCCAGATTGATAAGAGTACGACCGCTGAAAAAGCCGCTCTGCAAAGCTTCTGCGCCATCCATTCCCGTCTCTTCAGAGATAGTGAACAGGCATTCGATGCGCCCCGTAGGAGCGGAATCCTCAAGGAGCGCCAGGCATGCCGCGATTCCTATACCGTCGTCGGCTCCGAGGGTGGTATCCTTGGCTATCATCCATCCGTCCTCTATAACGTAATGGATGGGATCTTTGCGGAAGTCGTGCTCAACTCCTGCGTTCTTCTCGCACACCATATCTTGATGGGCCTGGAGCACCAGGGAGGGCACGTTTTCCTTGCCTGGAGCGGCAGGACGGCTGATAAGCACGTTGCCGGTATCATCCCTTTTACATTCCAGCGAATGCTCAGCAGCCCATGCGCAAAGCCAGTCTGTGATGGGGCCTTCGTGCCCGGACTCGCGAGGGATGGTTGTTATCTCCTTGAAGATGTCAAGAACGCGTTCAGTATTCATATATATGTGCGTTTTAAGGTCAAGCCTTAGAAGGAAGCAGCTTGGACTCGAGGTCGTTTACGTACTTCTTGAACACCCTGTCCGTTGCCATAAGGTCGGAGACCATATTGCAGGAATGCAGCACTGTGGCATGATCCTTCCCTCCTGTCTGTGCTCCGATGGCAGAGAGGGAGCAATTGCTTATGAGATTGCGACACAGGTACATAGATATCTGGCGTGCCTGCACGATCTGGCGCTTGCGCGACTTAGAAACGAGTTCTTCCGTGCTGATGTCGAAATACTCGCACACCGCTGCCTGCACTGCGGGAATCGTAATCTCACGTACGGGAGTGTTGACGATTTTTTCTGTCACCTTGGCTGCCAGTTCCACTGAATTCTCTGCGTGCATGGCAGTCGCGTAAGCCATCACGGAAAGGAATGCACCTTCCAGCTCCCGGAAATTGGTCTTGATATGCGAAGCAAGATACTCCAGCACATCCTCGCCCATGCTTACGCCCTCCCTGCGGCACAGGGCCTGCAGCATCTTGAGACGGGTTTTATAGTCGGGGGTCATGAGCTCTACCGACAGTCCCCACTTAAAGCGGGACAGAAGCCTGTCTTCGAAATTCTGCAGCTCTACGGGAGCACGGTCCGAGGTGAAAATCAACTGCTTGCCTATCTGGTGCAGATAGTTGAACACATTGAAGAAGGCAGCCTGCGTACCGGGGCCCTGGAGATCCTGGATGTCATCCACAATCAGAACATCTATCTTCTTGTAGAATCCGAGGAAATCTGTGAGCTTGTTGCGCACGTTGACTGCATCCATATATTGGGTCTTGAACTCGTGCCCGTTGATATAGAGGACAACCAGTTCAGGGAACTTTTCATGAATAGCGATGCCTATGGCCTGCGCAAGGTGGGTTTTCCCTAAGCCGGGACCGCCGAAAATGAACAGCGGGTTGAAGGAGGTCTTGCCCGGAGCGGCAGCAATAGCCGTACCTGCGGTATAGCCCATCTTGTTGCACTCTCCTACTATAAAATTAGTAAAACAGTAAACAGGATTCAGCTTGGGATTTATCTGAATCTTGTGTATGCCGGGATACACAAAGGGACTGGGATTGCCTGATGGCTGGATGTTTACGCTTACCTCTTTGTTTACAGGGGTTGTGCCTGCCGCTTCCGGAACCGTTATCGCAGGTTGCGTGCGCACGGCGCGAACCATATACACCAGCTTGGCATCGGCTCCGATAACCCTCTTGAGGGTCTTCTTTATGACGTCGAGATACATAGCCTCCAGATACTCGCGGAAGAAGTCTGAAGGGACCTCAACAGTAAGGGTGGAGTCTACGATAGACACGGGTCGCACCGGCTTGAACCAGGTCGCGAACTTCTGAGGCTCCACGATCTGCTCCACTATCTTGAGAAAGTGGCTCCAGATGCTTATATGTCTTTCGTTCTCGTTCATTAGAAATCGCGACCGCCGGAAATGGACAATCGCGATTGCAAATATGGTTGAAAAAAAAGTAAAAAAAACTTTTTATGTATATTGTTTTTTATGATTATTTGCTTTATATAAATAGAAAAATACTCGATTTCTTTGCATTTACAATATATTGATTCCCAGCACTTTACAGCTTTGTATCTTTGCTAAGTGTTTAAAAACAGAAACTTACTAAAATAGAATTATTCAAAAATACTGATTTGAGGATAAATATAACGTCAGTGCACCTTGAGAAATAAAAAAACTACTTTAGCATAGATACTTTTTCACCTTCAATCTTAACTATAAAAGCATCATGATATTTTTTCTTTATTCTTGGAAGTTCCGCTTTTGCACCCTCAACTGTATCGGAAACAGAAATAATATATTTGAATAAAGAATTGTACTTAACAACCGTTGGAATATAGCCCATGAAGGCGGCGTCCCTGGCATCCAGCTTCTTGGAGCCAACAAAAATCTGAACTCCATAGCGCACTGAATCAATAAGTTCCGGCTGCTTTTCTTTATTAACGCTCAAGGAGGCGCCCACCTGATTTGCAGTGTCTATGGGGATTTCCGGCTCCACATCAAGGGCAACGCTCATATCGTAAGCAGCCTTATATTTTTTGACTGCTGCGCACAAGCGCGCCGCAAGCTTATCCCTTTCTGCAGAGCTCTTGAGAGCCGCAAGGTCTGTGGTATTGGAGATGAAACCAAGCTCTACAAGCACGGCAGGCATAGCAGTTTTCCACAGCACCAGGAATGGGTCTTGCCAGATTCCCCTGTTTGCAGCAATAGGGCCGCCCTGGAGACACTCCGACACGGTTTGCGCAAAAGAGAGGCTCTGCTCCAAGTGAGAGTTTTGCATTAGCTGCATAAAGATAAACGACTCAGGATCAGACGGATCGAAGCCCTGGTACTTGGTAGTGTAATCGTCTTCCAGAAGGATAACCGAGTTCTCCCGCTTGCAGACATCCATGTTGTAAGCAAACAGATCCCTGTCTTTTTTGGATGACTGTCCGAGCACGTGGACGGAATAGCCGTTGGGGCCGGTCTTGGGAGAAGCGTTGATGTGGATAGAAATAAACAGCTTCCCTCCTGCTTTGTTGGCAATTGCGGCACGGTCATTGAGGGCAACCGTCTTGTCCTTGTCGCGGGTAAGAACCACCCTTACACCAGGGCACTCGGCGCCGATTTTGTCGGAAAGCCGCTTGGCAATGTCCAGAGTGAAGGTTTTCTCGTAAGACTTGCCGTCACGGCTCACGGCACCCGGGTCGGTGCCGCCATGCCCGGCGTCAATGATTATGGTACTCAGACCAAGGTTCTGGCCGCTGGCCGGAAATACCGCCAGAAGAAGCGCCAGAAGCAAGTAAATTGTGCGTTTCAAAAATAAATGTTAATTTTGTCGATTCGCAAATTTAATAAAATAATTGTATTTTGAGAATAGCGGAGCGAATACTTTGTGTCTTGATGCTGATGGTCCTGCCCATCCAGCTGCTCGACGCCCAGTCTGTAGGGCGCAGAGGAGCCAGACGCGTATTCAGCAACGCCGTTCCCAAGACAGTGCGTGAAGTTGTTCTCGACTCTGCCGAGATTGCCCGCCGAGACTCTATACATGTGGCTGACTCCATCCGCCGTGTAGACTCTGCGGCCATGCGGGCCAAGAGCTCCCTCGAGATGCCCGCCTTCTCCGAGGCCAAGGACTCCATAGTGGAAGTCTTCCAGGATGGGCAGCGGATGATTTACTATTACGGGGACGTGTCTGTGCAATATCAAGACATGACGCTCAAGGCTGCCTACATGCAGTACAACATGAAGACCGGCACCGTATTTGCCAAGGGAGTGTACGATACCCTCTCGGGCGAATGGGTAGGGCGGCCCGTCATGACTCAGGGCGGCAAAACCTACAACATGGACGAAGTGCGCTATAACTTCGATACCCGCAAGGCCTCCATCAAGAACATCATCACCAACGAAGACAACGCCATCATGCACGGCGGGCGGGTAAAGATGATGCCGGACCAGAGCATCAACCTCACCAACGGCAAATACACCGTGTGCGAGCTGGACCACCCGCATTACTACCTGGCGCTCACGTCAGCAAAAGTGATGACGGAGCCCTCGCAGAAGACGGTTTTCGGCCCGGCATACCTGGTGGTGGAGGATGTAAAGCTGCCCTTCGTAGGGCTCCCCTTCGGATTCATTCCCAAGCGGCCGGAACGTGCCACGGGCATACTCATGCCTAACTTCGGAGAGGAGAAAGCCCGAGGATTCTACATGCGCGACGCCGGAATGTACTTCGTGTTCGGAGACTATCTGGACCTTTCCCTCACGGGAGACTACTACACTCTTGGATCCTGGGCGGTGAACGTGAATTCACGCTATATGGTGAAGTACAAATTCACCGGCAACTTTGGCTTCACATACTCGCACGACCAGACCGGAGAGCCCGACACGCCGGAATTCAACGAGTTCAGCAACTTCTCGGTCAAATGGTCTCACAGCCAGGACTCCAAGGCTCACCCTGGAACCAGTTTCAGCGCATCGGTTAACTTCTCATCACCGTCCAACAGCAAGTACAACTCCCGCTCGGTGAACGAGGCGCTGCAAAACCAGATTTCGTCCTCAATTTCCTACTCCAGGAACTGGAACGGCAAATTCAACCTGAGCGTAAACGCCCTGCACTCACAGAGCTCCAGGGACTCCTCATACTCCTTTACCCTGCCTAACGTTACGTTCTCGGTCAGTACCTTCTATCCCTTCAAACGCAAGGTCCGCGTGGGCAAGGAGCGCTTCTACGAGAAGATATCCTTTGGATACAACACGACGCTGCAAAACAAAATCAACTTCAAAGCATCAGAATTCGGAGGCGAGGGCTTCCTGGACAAGTTCCAGAACGGCATGACGCACAACTTCCAGATTGGCCTGCCCAACTTCCAGCTGCTCAAGTACATAAACGTCAACCCTTCGGTTTCGTACGGCATGAACTGGCAGTTCCGCAAGAAAGAGTACGTGTACAACCCGGAGACCGACAAAGAAGAGGAAGTGCCCGGCACCCAGTTCAACACCTTTGGCATCACCCAGAACTATTCCGGGTCCATCGCAATGAGCACGCGGCTCTACGGTATGTACCAGTTCGGCGCGCACAATACTGTGCAGGCCATACGCCACGTGATTTCGCCGTCGGTATCCATGAACTTCAGCCCGGAGCTCGGAACCTATGCGAACGGCTACCGCACCCTGGAATACACCGACATCCATGGAAACTTCAAGTCCAGGGAGTACAACATCTATCAGGGCAACGTATACGGCCCGCCCGGAAAAGGCAAGTCTGCATCAGCCAATATTTCCATTGGGAACAACCTGGAGGCGAAAGTGCGCGATTACGCAGACACCACAGGCAAAGCCAGCAAGAAGGTAAAGCTGATAGACCAGCTGAACCTGAGCACAAGCTATAACTTCCTGGCCGACAGCCTGAAGATGAGCACGGTGAACCTTTCTATGTCCACGTCTCTCTTCGACAAGATTTCCATTAGCGGAAGCGCCAGCTTCGACCCGTACGCAATTGGCAAGAGCGGGCGCAACATCAACAAATTCGCAATCACCCAGGGCCAGGGGCTGATGAGGCTCAGGAATGTATCGGCATCGGCATCTTGGTCTATCTCCGGCAAGGGAGAGATAAATGGGAACGACGGCGCCAAGGATCCCAACAGCCGCAGCGGCGAAGGCGGCTCTATAGTGAACGGCGCAGCCAGCTACTACCAGCGCCACTTCTACCATCCCGTAACGGGAGAGTTCATCCCGGGCGGATGGCTGTACTACACCAATCCCAACGCCCCCTGGTCGCTGAGCCTGAGCTATTCGTTCAGCTGCAACGTAAACTACAATTGGGAAGAAGATGTGCTCAAGCCCAAGACAAACATAACCCAGACCGTACAGGCGAGCGGAAACATCAAACTTACGCCCCGATTGAGTATAAACGCCAGCTCAGGCTTCGACCTGCAGGCGATGAAAATAACTACAACCCAGTTCAGCTTTACCTACGACCTGCACTGCTTCAACATATCCGTCTCATGGGTTCCCACCGGCACATGGGCGAGTTATCAGTTCCGCATCGCAGCCAATGCATCGGCCCTTGCAGACATACTCCAGCTGAAGAAGAGCAGCAGCTACTGGGACAATTAACAAGACAATGATACACGGCAAAAAGATTATTGTGGTGATGCCGGCGTACAACGCCGAAAAGACTCTCCAACAGACTTACGCCGAGATTCCACGTGACGTGGTAGACGAGGTTATACTTACCGACGACTGCAGCCGCGACGGCACCGTGCAGAAGGCCCGCGAGCTAGGCATCAAAGAGGTACTTGTCCACCCTAAGAACAGGGGCTACGGAGGCAACCAGAAGACCTGCTACGACAGGGCTCTGGAGCTGGGAGCAGACATTGTAATAATGCTGCACCCCGACTATCAATACACCCCCAAGCTCATAGAGGCCATGGCGCACATAATTGCCAATGACGTTTACCCCGTGGTATTTGGCTCCAGGATACTCGGCAAGGGGGCACTCAAGGGCGGAATGCCTCTTATCAAATACATCTCGAACCGCTTCCTCACCTTCACGCAGAACGTTCTGATCAACCAGAAACTTTCTGAGTATCATACGGGCTATCGTGCTTTCAGCGCAGAGGTTCTGCGCTCCGTTGATTACCATGTCTGCTCGGACGACTTCATCTTCGACAATGAAATGGCCGCTCAGATTTTCTGGGAAGGCTACGAGATTGGAGAAGTCACCTGCCCCACCAAGTACTTCGACGACGCTTCTTCAATCAACCTGCGCCGCAGTACCGTGTATGGACTTGGGGTTCTCAAGGTCTCCGCTGTCTATCGCCTCTGCAAGTGGCATCTGTGCAAATCCAGGCTCTTCCCTGCAAAGTGAAACTGGGAGCTTTCATAAAAAGCGTCTTCTCCGGACCTTCCAACAGCATGACAGTCCAGCTGCTGCGCTACGGCATTGCCGGGCTCACAGCCGCTATGGTAGATACAGGTCTGCTGGCACTGCTGACAGAACTGTTCGGAGAGAAACTTTTGCTCCTGTGGACGGGTATCGCATTCGCATGCGGGCTCGCCACTACCTATATTATGAGTATTAAATGGGTGTTCAGCAATCGCAATAAAGGCCAGGCAGCAGAGCTTACTATCTTTATATTTATCGGGCTGATTGGGCTCGGGCTCACGGAGCTGCTGGTATGGTTCTTTGCAATCAAGCTCGACTGGCATTATCTACTGGCCAAGATTACCGCTGCCACCACAGTTTTTATCTGGAATTTTACTGCCAAGAAACTACTGCTGTTCAGGAACAAATGAGACGAAGTACACTTATCATAAACATAGTAATTGCAGTGCTGGGGGCACTGTTTTTTATTCCCGGCATAGGCGGGGTACGCTTGTTCGACTGGGACGAAATCAACTTTGCAGAATCGGCCAGGGAGATGATTCTTACCGGCAATTGGTTCGACGTGCAAATCAACTTCGAGAGCTTCTGGGAGAAGCCTCCCCTGTTTATCTGGGCCCAGGCATTGAGTATGAAACTCTTCGGGGTTAACGAGTTTGCCGCGCGCTTCCCGAATGCCGTCATCGGCATCATTACCCTGCTGGTACTTTTTAATATAGGACGCAGAATAGAGAATAAGCGATTCGGAGTATTATGGGCTCTTATGTACCTGATCTCCTTCCTCCCCTTCTTCTACTTCAAGTCCGGAATTATCGACCCCTGGTTCAACCTTTTCATCTTCCTGGGTATATACCATTTTGCCCGTTACACAGACAAGAGGGCCATATCGCATCGCAGCCGGAATGCTGCCCTGAGCGCGTTATTTACAGGACTCGCAATCATCACAAAAGGTCCCGTTGCATTTTTGATTTTCAGTCTCTGCTTTGCTGTGTGGCTGGTCTTGAGCCGCTTTAAACTGGATTTCCGCTGGAAAGATGTGGGCCTGTACTTGGTAGTGCTCGTTCTTGCCGGAGGTTCCTGGTTCATCGCCCTTGCACTCTCGGGGCATACAGATGTGATACAGGACTTCATCGACTATCAGATACGGCTATTCGAGACCAAAGATGCCGGGCACGGGGGATTCCTTCTCTACCACTTCGTGTGGCTGTTCTTCGGAGTTACTCCGGCCTCGATATTTGCCCTGTCTGCATTCCGCAAGGCCCCCGCACAGGCCGGAGCAGCAGAAAGTACGTATTTGCCTACTTCTATCGGCAATCTCAAGTGCTGGATGATTATCAGCTTCTGGGTGGTGCTGATACTCTTTACTATAGTACGCACGAAGATTGTCCATTATTCCTCTTTCTGCTACTTCCCTCTCAGTTTCCTGGGAGCTTATGCGGCCACCCGTATGAAAGATGGCAAGATACGCTTCCGCGCATGGCATTCTGCCCTACTTATAGGCATTGCGGCGCTTTGGGGCATGGTACTAACCGCCCTCACCCTCTTCGACTACATCAAGCCGGCCTTAATCCCTTACGTACAGGATCCCTTCGCCGTGAGTTGCATGGAGGCAAGCTCCGACTGGAAAGGCTTCGAACCCTTCGTGGGGCTTGCAATGCTGGCCACCACCATCCTATTCTGCATACGCTTCAAGAAGACCCGCAGGCTTCGCAGCTTCGGCATCCTGGCAGCAGGGAACCTGATATTCGGCATGACAGTAATTCTTTGCGCTGTGCCCGAGGTAGAGAAGTACAGCCAGGCCTCCGCCATAGACTTCTACATTGAGCGACAGGGAGAGGATTGTTACGTGCAGCCGGCGTACTTCAAGAGCTACGCCCAGTATTTCTATACCCAGCGGCAGCCGGAGAACAAGTGCGACGACTTTGAGTGGCTGAGCAAGGGCGGCATAGACAAGCCCTGCTACTTCGTGGTCAAGGATATTCCGGAGGATGTGCAGCGGTTACGGTCCGATGCGCCGGAAGCCCGATTCCTATACAGGCGCTCAGGCTTTCAGTTTTTTGTGCGACCAAAGCCTGTAGATACAGAGGCCACAGAGCAGTGCGACGGCGAGCAGCAAAGCGTTGAATAACACTGTCAGCACGATGTTGACGCTATGCGGCAACGTGGCGTACGGAGTCTGGGAGACGCTGCCATCGTAACGCGCGAAGGCGTTGCTGTAAATCACGGTTCCACTATCGAAATAGGCGGTAAGTCGCATGTAGGGTTCGTCTGCAGCGAGCGGGCGAGAGAATTCGCAGCCTTGCTGGACGTCAAGGAGAGTATGGTCCTGCCCCCAGGCCTCTATGCGCGCGGACTCGGAGAGCCTCATGTACACAGTATCGGCCCTCATCCCAATGGCCTCAACGGAGGGAAGACAGTCGTTCTGCGCTCTTTTTGCGTCCCAGTCGCCCTCGCCGAAATCGGGCACACGCATAGAATAGAAGCAGCCGCTCAGCAGCGTACTGCGCAAATCTTCGTAACGGGCCGAGCTGGAACACAGCCATGAGCAGCGACGCGCAATCTTGCTGTGGTTGCCGGAGTCGTGGCAGTCGTCGTTAATCAAACAATGAGAATAGTGGCCGGCGCTCAGAGCTTCGTCCCAGCGCAGGAGCTCCGTGGACACGCCGCTGTCGGCCTCCATCAAGCGGTATCCGCTCAGCAGCCGCATCGTGCGGGACGTCATGCCCCACGTGCGGTCGGGGTGATTCATCACAATAAAGTCGGCATTGCGTCCCAGATAATCGTATTGCCATTGCTTCTGGCTGGCAAGAATCGGGAGCAGATGGTCGTAGAGCATCATCCGCGATGGATTGAAAACCAACTTGTGGAACTTGAACAAACCGTAACCGTGCTCATACACCCACACTTGCAGGGTAGTATCGAATGGATGCGTGGTGAGCAGGTTGTGATTAGAGAAAGCCAGGACATCGTAGCCCATCTTCATATAGTCGGAGTAGACCTTCTGGGGATAGTCCGGACATTCATTGAGGATGTTGTCTACGCGCGTATGAGTATGGAAGTTAGCCCGCTTCCACGCAGGGGACTCAGGGAGCGACTCGTAAGGATTGTAGATATCCGGTCCGCAGAATGCAGATGGCTGCTCAAAGCGGTATATCGGAGAAACCGAAAAGCAGCAAAGCACTATGGTCAGGAGCGGGAAGAAACTCAATACTTTTTTCACCCTGCAAATATAGGTTTTTCCTAAATAATTGTTATATTTGCGTTGTCAAAATTTCCGCTGTATTGCGCAGCCCTGCGCCTGCGGAACCAATCATAAAAATACAATATGACGCATAGCTTCGATGAGCTCAAGAGCATGACCAGAGAGCAGCTCGAGACCCTGTCCAAGGAATTGGACATTAAATTCAGCAAACGTACAGACGACGAGAATCTTCGTTTCGCGATACTTGACGCGGAGGCAACGAGGGAGTCCCTCAAGCCCGATACCGCTAAACCCAAACGTGGCCGTCCCAAGAAGGTAAAGGCAGAAGAAGCCCCCAAGACAGCCGCCGAGCAAAAGGCCGCTGCGCCAAAAGCAGAGGCCCCAAAAGCTGCCGCGCCCAAGCAGGCAGCACCAAAGGCGGACACAGAGCCTAAGGCGGAGGCTCCCAAAGCAAAACGGGGCCGCCCCGCAAAAGCCAAGGCAGAGAAGGTAGAACTGACAGAAGCGCCCAAGCCGGCGGCAGCCCCCAAGGCTGAGGAGCAGAAGCCAGCTCCGGAAGCAGTGAACGCACAGCCCCAGCATGGCAAGCATAAGCCTCAGCCTCAGCAACAGCCCCAACAGCAGCAACAGCAACAGCAGCAGCACAATAACGGCCAGCAGAAACCCCAGCAGCAGGGCCAGCAGCAAAATCAGCAGCAGGGCCCTCAGCAGCAGGGCCAGCCTCAGCGCCCGCCCAAGCCCCGCTTACCCGAATTCGAAGGCACCGTAGAGGCTACCGGAGTCCTGGAAGTAATGCCGGACGGCTACGGTTTCCTCCGTTCTTCCGACTACAACTACCTCAACTCCCCAGACGACATCTACGTCTCCCAGCAGCAGATTAAATTCAACGCACTAAAGCCCGGAGACACCGTCACCGGAGAGATTCGCCCTCCGCGCGAGGGAGACAAGTACTTCCCGCTGGTAAAGATAAAGTACGTCAACGGGCGCACTCCAGAATTCATTCGCGACCGCGTGCCCTTCGACTTCCTCACTCCCCTCTTCCCGGACGAGAAGTTCAATCTGCTCGGCAAGGGCCATGCAACCGATCCCAGTTGCCGTATAGTAGATATGTTCTCCCCCATCGGCAAGGGCCAGCGAGGTCTTATCGTAGCTCAGCCCAAGACTGGTAAGACCATGCTGCTCAAGAGCATAGCCAACGCCATTGCAGACAACCATCCAGAGGTTTACGAGATTGTGCTGCTCATCGACGAGCGCCCCGAGGAGGTTACCGACATGCAGCGAAGCGTAAAGGCGGAGGTTGTGGCATCTACCTTCGACGAACCTGCAGAGCATCACGTAAAAGTGGCAAACATGGTCCTGGAGAAGGCCCGCAGGCTGGTAGAGTGCGGCCACGATGTAGTGATTCTGCTCGACTCCATCACCCGACTCGCACGTGCATACAACACAGTTCAGCCTGCGTCAGGTAAAGTGCTTACCGGCGGCGTGGACGCTAACGCCCTGCAGAAACCCAAGCGTTTCTTCGGCGCCGCACGTAACATAGAAGGTGGAGGTTCCCTCACCATACTTGCCACGGCACTCACCGAGACCGGTTCCAAGATGGACGATGTGATTTTTGAGGAGTTCAAGGGCACCGGCAACATGGAACTCCAGCTGGACCGCAGCCTTTCCAACCGCCGCATCTTTCCTTCCGTGAATATTGTGCTCTCCGGCACCCGCCGCGACGACCTGTTGCTGGACCGCGCCAGCGCCAACCGCATCTGGATTCTCCGCAAACTCATCGCCGATATGAACCCTCTGGAGGCCATGAACTTCATGCTCCAGCTGATGGACGAGTACAAGACCAATGGCGACCTGCTCGACAATATGAGCAAGGTCTCCGCAAGAGACATCAGATAATAAAAAAGCGGCTCTCGCGAGTCGCTTTTTTATTGCTATTTCGTTCCGAAAATACGATCGCCAGCGTCGCCCAGGCCGGGGACGATGTATGCATCTTCGTTGAGATGGTCGTCTATGGCCGCCACATATATATCCACGTCGGGATGTTCGGCCTGCACCTTGGCAATACCTTCCGGAGCGGCTACGAGGCACATGAGCTTGATATTTGAGCAGCCTCTCTCTTTAAGCATCTCTATTGCATCGCAAGAGCTGCCGCCAGTTGCAAGCATAGGGTCGGTAAGGATTACCAGACGCTTCTGGATATTCTTGGGGAGCTTGCAGAAATAAACCACCGGCTTGTGCGTTTCCTCGTTACGGTACAGACCTATATGGCCAACCTTGGCAACCGGCACAAGGTCCAGCAAGCCGTCTACCATGCCAAGACCTGCACGCAGGATGGGCACAATGGCAAGCTTGAGACCAAGGACCTGCTTGGCTGTCATTTTGCTGATTGGAGTTTCAATCTCTACGTCGCTCAAGGGGAGGTCGCGTGTGACTTCGTAGCCCATGAGAAGGGAAATCTCGCGTAGAAGCTGACGGAAGTTTTTGGAATCGGTATCTTTGGCTCGCATGATGCTCAGCTTATGCTGAATCATCGGATGATCGATAAGATGAACTTGACTCATAAGTTTGTTAGATTTTCACAAATGTAAGCATTTTTTGCTAAATTTGTGGGCATGCTCAAGATATATTGCAAGAACACCGGCACCTCCAAGGAATTCCAGGAAGGCGTCACCCTTGCGGAAGTTCTCCCGCACTTCAGCTTCGACCGTCCCTACGACATCCTCTGCGCAAAAGTTAACTATGTAGCTCAAGGCCTTAAGTATAAGGCATATAACAGCCGCGACGTAGAGTTCCTTGATTACCGTTCTTATACTGGCCGCAGCGCCTATTGCCGATCCCTCTGTTTCTTGCTGAGCAAAGCTGCGCACGACGTTTTTCCGGGCAGCAAGATAAAGATGCGCCGCCCTATCTCTAAGGGCTACTTCTGCGAGCTGAGCAAGGGCTCCCCCATCACCTCGGAAGATGTAGATCTCATCCGCTCCAGGATGCTGGAAATCGTTGCCGCCGATTCGGCTTTCAAGAGAGTGGAAGTTCGCACCGAGGACGCAATAGCTCTATTCAGTAAACTGGGCTACGACGACAAGGTCAAACTACTGGAGACCAGCGGCCAATTATATATAAGGTATCACACCCTGGAGGGCTCGCCGGACTATTACTACGACGCCCTTGTTCCGTCTGCCGGATACCTGAAAGTCTGGGAGCTGTCTCAGTACGAGGATGGAATGCTCCTGCGTATACCAGACCGTCATGCTCCCGAAAAACTCACCGTGTTCGAGCCTCAGCCCAAGACATTCGAGGTGTTCCGCGAGAACCTTAAGTGGAACGCAATCATGAACCTGGACAATGTTGGAGATGTAAATCATGCATGCCAGAAGGGTTGCGCGGGCGAGTTGATACAGGTGGCGGAAGCTCTGCAGGAAAAGAAAATCGTGCAAATCGCAGAAGAAATCGAACGCCGTTACCGTTGCGGAGCCATGCGCCTGGTTCTGATTACCGGGCCCAGCAGCAGCGGCAAGACTACTGTTACAAAGAAGCTTAGCGTGCAGCTTATGGCCTGCGGACTGCGCCCCATTTCTGTTTCTACCGACGATTATTTTGTTAACAGGGTCGACACTCCCCTGCTGCCCGACGGCTCTTACGACTTCGACAACTTCGACACCGTGGACCATGACGCCATGCAGGAGGATCTTGTAAAGCTGCTTAGTGGAGAAGAAGTGCAAGTTCCTGAGTACAACTTCGTTACCGGCAAGCGCGAATACAAGGGCAAAAAGCTCCGGCTCACCCCGGGCACAGTGCTCCTGGTAGAAGGCATCCACGCCCTCAATCCTGCACTCACCGAGCGCATTCCGGACCAGGCCAAGTTCAAGCTCTTTATCAACACCATCGTGAGCATTTCGCTCGACGACCATAACTGCATACCTACAAGCGACAACCGCTTGCTCCGCAGAATCGTGCGCGATTACAACATCGGCGCTTTCTCGGCCCAGGAAACTATACGCAACTGGCCCAACGTGCGCCGCGCCGAGGTAAAGTGGATTTATCCGTATCAAGAGACCGCCGACGTGCTGTTCAACTCTGCATATCTGGTAGAGTTTGCCGTCTTCCGCCTGCATGCAGAGAGGATTCTGGCCACTGTGCCGCGCAACTGCCCGGAATATAGCGAGGCCAACCGCCTGCTCAAGTTCCTGAGTTACTTCATGCCTGTGAGCGACCGGCAGATACCTCCCACCTCGCTGCTCCGCGAATTCGTGGGCGGCAGCAGCTTCAAGTATTAGAGCGAATGGTTTCCGTTGCACCCGGCGATATCATCTGCGCACCTGCTTCCGGACGGGGCGGAGCTATCAGCATACTACGCATCAGCGGCAGCGGCTGCCTCTCTGTGGTGGATTCCGTAGTGAAGTTCCGCAACGGCAGCGCCTCGGAGTGCCCCGGATTTCGGGTTAAATTCGGCGTAGTTCACGAGCTCGACGAGGTGCTGGTGAGCGTGTTCCGATCGCCCCATTCGTACACCGGAGAAGATATGGCAGAGATTTCCTGCCACGCTTCCCCCTATATCGTAGAGTCGCTGCTGGACCGCCTGTGTGCGGCAGGAGCACGCATGGCCCACGCCGGCGAGTTTACCCAGCGGGCTTTCGTCGCAGGCAAGATGGACCTCTCGCAGGCCGAAGCCGTTGCCGACCTTATTGCCGCCGATTCAGCAGCATCACATAAGTTGGCGTTTTCGCAGCTGCGCGGGGCTTATTCGCTTAAGCTTAAGGAGTTGCGGGCCCAGATACTGGAACTTTCCGCGTTGCTCGAGCTAGAGCTTGACTTTTCCGAGGAAGACGTAGAGTTTGCCGACAGGGGGAAGTTCCGGAAGCTAGCTTTGGACGCTCTGGCGGAGGTAGAGCGACTGGCCGACTCGTTCCGCCTTGGAAATGCATTCAAGAGAGGCATCCCGGTAGCTATCGTGGGCGCTGTAAACAGTGGCAAAAGCACCCTGCTCAACGCCCTTCTGGGCGAAGAACGGGCACTAGTTTCCGATATTCCCGGCACCACACGCGACACAGTGGAAGAAGTGCTCGTCCTTGGCGGAGTTGCATACCGATTCATAGATACAGCAGGACTGCGCGAAGGGGCGGAGACTATTGAGCGCATGGGTATCGAGAGGTCGATTGCTCAAATAGGCCAGGCCTCTGTTGTTGTTGCTTTGTTGGACAGCACGGCAGATACTAAGGAGCATTTGTCTGTAGTCTCCGCCATTAAGGCACATCTACAGAAAGACACCAAGGTTATCTGGGTTAAGAGTAAGTCCGATCTTGTGTCGGGATCAAGAAAGGGGTGTTTTGATCCCCAGGAAATGGTTTCAGGCACTTCGGGGATCACGGACGGGGCTTTCTGCTCCCGGCTCGGCATCTCCAAAGCAATCGAACTGTCTGCCCTGACCGGACAAGGATTGGATGAACTCTGTGACGCAATATCCTCTGCAGACGCCGACTTACTCAAAGCCTCAGAAGGAGTCTTGGTAACCAACCAGCGCCACCACGACGCTCTGCGCTCCGCAGCCTCAGACCTTCGCAGTTTCCTCTCCGGCCTCGACTCCGGCCTCCCCACAGACCTCCTCGCAGAGCACATCCGCTCCGCCACCGCCACCCTCGGCGCCATCTTCGGCGAAGTCACCCACTCCGAGGTTTCCGGTATGATTTTTAGCCGGTTCTGCATCGGAAAGTAGTTGATAATCAATAACTTACGGAATCAATCGACATCTAACTGACTCATACCTCGTTAGGGGTTCAGAGGTTTAATGTTTAACAGTTAGATTTCTATGCATTTCGAAACTTATTTGCCGACTTTTGTACCTTATTTGTACCTTTGCGGTACAAATGGTCCGTTGTACACCGACCTCTTGGCTTAACTCGTGAAGGGTTTGAACAACCTTGAACAACCTTGAGCATCGTTGAACAACGAAATTTGGCAGAAAGTAGACTATGCTGCGCAAGTACCCCTATGGACACGCAGAGACTCTACCTCAAAGTCTGTGAGCAGTGCGGATGTCAGTTCGAATCCCACTTCGCGGTCACCCGTTACTGCTCAGCCCGATGCGCTAACTTGAGCAAAAAGCACAAGCTGCGCGATGAACGGCTCCAGAATCTTGGTGATGAAGTACGAGAGCGAGAGCGCCTCGCCCTGCTCGACAAGAACTTCCTCACCATCGCTGATGCCGCTCGCCTACTCCAGATGTCGCGGAACACCTTGTATAAGATTATCAAGGAGAACGACATTCCTCTCAAGCGCTTCTCGCTTCGTACCGTCCGCATCGCCCGGGAAGACCTGGACAAAGTTGCAGCCAAACGAGCAGAAGAATTCAATGTCAGCAACCCCATCCAAGGCCCCGGCGAAGATCTGGGCAAGTGGATGACAAGAGAACAGGTAATGGAAAAGTATGATGTCACCTATAGCTGGTTCTACTCCGTGCTCAAGAAACGCGGAGTCAAGACCCATATGATAGGCACCCTCGGCTTCTATGACCGGGACACCATGCACCGCCTCTTCTCCAACCAGGACTACACGCACATCACCGAGTGGTACACCTTCGACGAAGTCCGCACCGCCACCGGCATGCGTACGGAGTCCATCAGCGACTTCCTCAGGGAACACAAGATTCCCAAAATGAAGAAGAACAACATCACCTATATCTCCAAGGCTCATTGGGACGAAGCAAGGGGTCTGAACGTGGAGAAAGACCTCTATTACACGATGGCGGAAATCACTGATAAATACGGACTTTCCCGCAATCATCTCTACTGCGTCTTTAAAGAACACAAGGTTCCTCGGATTAAACGCGGAAATTTCGTATATTTCATCCGTGAAGACGTTGATAACATCCTCGCTAACAGAAAAAACAGTTGACAGATATGGGCAGCGTAAAAGTAACACTTCGAAAACGATTTTACCCCAGCGGGAAGGTCTCCCTCTACCTGGACTTTTACCCCGCCATCAAGAATCCCCGCACTGGCGAAGAGAGCCGGCGGGAATACCTGGGCATCTACATTGCCAAAGATCCGCGTACCCCGCAGGATCGCCGGACCAACGCCACCAAGATGAAGCAGGCCGAGGCTATCCGCGCACAACGAGAGTTGTCGCTCATCAACGAGCAGTACGGCTTCATCGACAAGAGCAAGGCCAAGATGGACGCCGTGGAGTATCTCCACTCCCTGATGCTCACAAAGGGGCCGAAATGGCTCGGCACCTATGACCACTTCAACAAGTTCGTCCACGGCAAATGCGCCTTCAAGGATCTGAACGTCGAACTCTGCAACGGCTTCCGTGATTACCTGCTCACCGCCAACCGACTCAATAGCAAGAAACTCAAAATCTCCCAGAACTCCGCCTCCGGCTACTGGAGCACCTTCCGGGCCTTCCTCGCTGCAGCATACAAAGAGGGCTACCTCAAAGAAAACATCAACGACAACCTGGAGAAGATCGAGACGAAAGAGACTCGCCGAGAATACCTTACAATGGAAGAATTGAAGCGGCTCTACAATACCCCCTGCGAGTATCCGGTCCTCCGTGCGGCATCCCTGTTCAGCTGTCTTACCGGCCTGCGAATCAGTGACATCCTCGCACTAACCTGGAACGATGTACGAGATTTCCCGGACGGCGGAAAGTGTATCCGAATCTGCACTGAGAAGACTGACACGGAAGCAACAATCCCCATAAGCGAAGAGGCCCTGGCGCTCTGCGGCGAGCCTTCCGAAGGGCTCATTTTCAAAGGCCTTACCCGCAATATGGTCAACACCTACCTGAAGCCCTGGCTCAAACAAGCCGGCATCACCAAGTACGTAACCTTCCACTGCTTCCGCCACACCTACGCCACGCAGCTCATTGCCGGCGGTGCCGACATCTACACCGTCAGCAAGATGCTTACCCATAAGAACGTGAGTACAACCCAAATCTACGCCGACCTCATCGACAAGAAGAAACGCGAGGCTGCGGAGGTGATTAAGATCAAGGAGGGCACAAGCGCCGGAACCGAGCAACCGAAGGGATCTGAAGAAAAATGATAAAAAATCGTATTGTACTACAATTGTAGTATAGGATTTAGCCGAATTTATTCAATCAACTTTGCCCACGATTTAACCAGTCGTGGGCTTTCTTTGTAATATAAGGCGCCAAAAGAAAGAACGACTCGCGACATAAAAATGCAATTTATGTCCGCGTATAAATTTGATGACCTTCCCGATGTTGTAGCAACATTGGTCGAAGAAGTAAAGAGCCTCCGGCACGTGATTGACGAGAGATTGTCAAAGCCACAGCCCGAGCAGAAGTCAGTTTGGATGGACGTCAAGGAGCTCCAGAAGTTCCTGCCCGACCACCCGGCAGCACCGACCGTTTACGGCTGGATTCGTAACGGCCTCATCCCCTACTACAAGAAGGGCAAGAAGCTCAGTTTCAAGCGCTCCGAGATAGAAGAGTGGATGAATTCAGGCCGCCAGCAGACCGAAGCCGAGATAGCGGCAGCAGCTGAAGACTACGTTAACCGCAAACGCCTGGGGAAATGAGTGAGCCGAAAAGAATCGGGGACATCCTGGTTGCGATAGCGGCCGACCCCAAGGACGATTTCGCCAAGGTACTGCGGCAGTGTCCCTTCATACAGGAAGAGCTGCTCAAACGCAAGATTATCAGCCTCGATGATCTTACCGACGAGCAAATCGACCGCCTCTGTGACAGGGCCTTTCTTGAAGACTGGATTGACGGTCAGGTGGTGATGCAGAAACTGCACATCAGCCCGCGTACCCTCCAGACCCTTCGTAGCAACGGCACTATCCCCTACACCAAGATCGGTCATAAGATCTGGTATCTCAAGCGCGACCTGGAGCGCGTTCTCCGTGACAATTACATCATGTTCAAGATCCGTGAGCGTTATGGAGAAAGCGATTAACCGGGAGTCAGTACTCCGTCGAACCCACTGGGGCGTGGACATATACGCGCATATCCTGCGCCAGTTCTACCCCGGCGAGGTTGTAATGAAAGTCACCGGCAGGGATTGCGGCATCGTCCGCAACCCCTTTGCCGGGGGCATTCAGAGCCTTCACGTCTGGTACGATAAGAACGACCCTTCGGTCAAGCTATCCGACGAAACGGCCCACCACAAGGACCAGTTCGGTTCCATACCGGATGGCGACGCCCTGGATTTCGCCAGCCTCTATTATAAGCAGACGGGGCAGGAACTACTGGAGACGCTCAACAGAGAGATGTACCTTCATCTTGACGCCGCATCTTCTCAGTACGCCAATGCCCCGCAGGAACACGTAGACAAGGGACCGAAGTTTTCGTTCTTCAAGGCTCCGATCACCAACAAGTACGCCTTCAAGAGCATCACCATCCTCGATGCCTACAACTACATTGTCGGCCCTTATGCAAAGGAACAGACACTGACCCTTCGCACCATCACCGACAAGAAGAAGGCGGCCATCTACAAGCAGTCCCATTTCGCCTATGCCACTTTTTGCGGCGAATTTGACGTTCGCAGCAACGAGACGGTAAAGAGTGTGTCGAACCTGCTTTGTGTCGATTTTGACCACGTTCCTGGGCTGGAGGAGCTGTTTTCCCGGCTCAAGCAAGACAAGTTCTTCGACACCGCCCTGTTGTTCCGCAGCCCATCGGGCGACGGCATCAAATGGGTCATAGAAATCAACAAGGGCACTCTGTCCCACGCCGATTTCTTCCGTGCCGTTGACAACTACATTCTCAAAACCTATGGCGTCCAGATAGACAAGTCCGGAAAGGACATAGCCCGTCCGTGCTTCTTGCCCTATGACCGTAACGCCTACATTAATCCTTTGTTTATCTGAATATTATGGCAGAGAATACTTTCAATCCTAACGACTGGATGCCGGCGACTCCGGCTCCTGTCCCCACCTCTTCCACCTCCGCTCCTGTTGCCGGTGACCTTGCCGACGATATTGAACTCGTCACCCAGCGTATAGAGGCCGCCCATACCGACATTACTGCTGGTTACGATAACTGGCTGGAGCTTGGATTTGCACTCTCTGACGCCCTCGGCGAGTCTGGCCGCGACTACTTCCACCGAATCAGTCGCTTCAACGAAGGCTACGACCAGGCCGAATGTGACCGCCAGTACGACAAGTGTATGCGCTCCCACGGAACCGGCGTCACAGCCAAGACATTCTTCCAGAAGGCCAAAGACGCAGGAATCAGCGTCAGTACCCGCCCCATATCTGCAAAATCCGCAACTTATGCAAAATCTGCACATAGCCAATCTGCGGATTCTACTGCCCCTATATCTGCACAAAATCAAAATGCAGATATTGCGGATACTGCCGAAGTTGCAGATATGGAAGATGAGCCGCTGATGCCAACGTTCAGTCAGCAAGTCAAGGATGTACTCCCGGAATTCCTGCAGAAGATTGTGACCGTCAGCAACTCGGAGTTCGATGCCGACATCCTTCTGCTCGGCTCCCTGACTGTCCTTTCCGCCTGTATGCCCCATATCTGCGGCGTCTATGACAAGCGCATCGTCTATCCGAACATCTTCCTGTTCGTCGCTGCACGAGCATCATCCGGCAAAGGCAGGCTCACGCTCTGTCGTTACCTGGTTGAACCCATCCACGAACGGCTTCGCGAGATAAACGAGGCCGAGGTGATGGAGTATAAGCAGAAGCTGGCTGAATACAACGCTGCAGGTAAGAAGAAGGCACAGATGGAAAAGCCCGAGGAACCGCCTCTACGAATGCTTTTTATCCCGGCCAACAGCAGCGCCACCGCCGTGTACCAGGTACTCTCTGACAACGGCGGCGAAGGTCTGATGTTCGAAACCGAGGGCGACACCCTTGCCAACACGTTCGGCTCAGACTACGGCAACTATAGCGACGGTTTTCGCAAGGCCTTCCACCACGAGACAATCTCATATATTCGCCGTAAGGATCGTGAGTACGTCAACATAAAGCACCCTAAGCTGTCCACGCTGCTCACCGGCACTCCGAGGCAGATTCTCAACCTCATCACCGATGCCGAGAACGGCTTGTTCAGCCGCTTTGCGTTTTACTACCTGAATACACGGCTCGTCTGGAACAACGTCTTCGACAACAGCATGGACACCACCTTGGACGAATACTTTCAGAAACTGGGCGCAGACTACCAAGACCTATTCAAGATACTCCAGGGTCTCGACCACGACCTCAAGTTCCGCTTCACCATCGAGCAGGAAGAGGATTTCAACGCCACCTTCGATGCATTCCAAGCCGACTATGTTGAAGAGAATGGAGAAGAATTCGTGGCCTCAGTCCGCCGCCTGGGAGTGATTATGTTCCGTATCGCAATGTGTCTCTCGGTCCTGCGTCTCATAGAGGACGGTGCCTTCGAGGATGACATCACTTGCTTGGACATCGATTATCAGACAGCCAAGACCATTGCCAGCGTCCTCATCCAGCACAATGCAAAGGTGTTCGGCACGCTCCCCTCTTCGCCGCAGCCCATAGCCAACACGAAGGGAGGCCGCAACCGGTTGAAGGAACAGTTCTTCGAGAGCCTGCCTGCAGAATTTGACCGCAAGGCTTATTCCCAGCTCGCAGAGCAGCTCGGGCTGAATCCCAAGTCCATCGACAGAACAATCCGACGATGGTGCGATGAAGGCCGGTTAGAAAACATAGCGCACGGCAAGTACCAGAAAGTCCAGTAATGAGCAAGGGCGAGGAATCAACCCCGCCCTTGTTTTTATCTCTTGCCTTGTTTTTCTTGCTTCTTCTCTTTCTCGGCTTCATATTTCTTGAAGCCGTCAGCTAAGCGCTGGAAAATATCTACCTCATTTTTATTATTGCTGCCAGCGGCTAAATTATTCTGGAAAGTTTCAAAATCGTCTCCCAGCAGCGCCGCAAATGTGTTGAACACCTTTTTCTGCGTGAGTTTCCCTTCTACAGGTTCAAACGCACCAATTTGATATAGAGCCATTATGACCCTGTACAAATCAACCTTATCAAAGCTCTTTGCCCTACGGACTAATAAATTTGCCATATCGTCGTTGTTCCAATCAATTACATCATTATACGTCGAGAAATGCTCGCTCGCCATATAAGCGACGGCCCATTCTTTCAATTCCGGTGCGCTCGTATCCATATCCGCACCTGACTTCAGAGCATTGATGTCCTTCCAGTGCTCACCGAAGCCAGACACCAGCTCGCTATATATCTTTTGGTGCTCCTGCGAATCCGTCAGGGTCAGCCCGAAACAAGCGAGCGCTGCCGCGCAAACCAGGTTTGTAAGGTAGTCCAGATCCGGTTTGTTTGATGCGAAATGCCGGCTGATAAAATGGTCCCTTAGGCCCGCATACACACGGTCCCTGAGTCCGGCGTTTATTCCGTCCTCCTGTTCTTTGATTGTGTCCAACGCCCACACCAGATAAAGAAGGAAGTCCTCCTCACCTGCCTGGAGTGACACAATCTTCTGTGACCACTTGATCCACCCCTTTACAACAAATGCATAAAGAGGCGACTCCAGCAACTTATTTTTTCTTTCTTCGGCCATTTTTCTTTTTCAGTTCAGGCTCCACATAGGTATGGGCTCCGTCTTCAGGCATAAGCGTATCAAGCCAGATCTTCATATTGAAGCCAGACGAGCCGTCATCCATCATCACCATAGTGCCATTCTCGAATTCTTCGCACACAGAGTCCGCAATCCCATAAACTGCTGCTGCCTCCTTGCCGTACTCAACAGAGCCAGATTTGTCAAAGCTTATCTTCATGCTGTACTTGTTCTCGATGAGCATATCAACCGTATTGCGCACATCCTCCTTTGTATCATCCAAAATCTTTTTGGCCGCATCATCCGAAGTTAACTTTAGCTCCCCTTCAGGTGCAGCCAGTTTCTCCAAAATCATCTGCAGGGCCTTATCTACCTCATTGTTTTCATTCGGTTTCTTGCCCGACAGAACGATGCTCAGCGATCTCACCCTATCCTGTCCCTGCAAGGTGCGAGTCTTGACAATATCCCATATTGACCCCAAGCAAAGACGCTTCTCGGTCACAAACTTCCACCCCAGCATAGCCAGCCCGAGCTCCCTTGTGCAGTAGTCGGCGATAAGCCCCATGACTGCATCTGGACTCTTGAAAGCATCCGCTTTCTGCTGTATCAGTATAGCACGGCAGTCGGGTCGAGTATCAATAATCACCAGACAATAGGGATAGTGACCAATCTGTTCTGCCTGCATTTTGTCAATGGGCATCACATTCTTGTGCTTGTTATTACGTACATCAAGAAGGGCGATGCCACTATCGTATCGCCGAATATCATTGGCATAACTTTCCGGAGCTGTCACACCTTGCTTGTCTGCTTTGATGTCATAAAGGTTCAGGCTATTGCGACTCTCGGCCTTGCTCGCAAGGTCTGCTGCAAACTTTTCATTGATGGAAGATTCGGTAAGTTCTTCGCCTGTCTCCCGGTCAAATAAGGTCCTTTCGTCCGTTTTCTCGAACCGGTATTTGTAAAACACAAAATTCGCCATACTACAATGTGAAGTAATGATGAATGTACACGATGTAAATGCTGGGTAACAATAACAATTACAAAGTTAAGCATTTTTGCGCAATGTCTTTTTATTCGTCACCGAGTCAGGACCTTTAGTCTTGCACTCTACCTTTAGAGTGTAGCATACTAAAGGTAGAGTTCGTAAATTTGCATATCCAATGAAAAGCAAGATAGACATTCAATTCGGGGCACGATGCGCCCATCCGAACTCCACTTATGGCAGCTCCACTGCAAGACTCTCCCTTTCGGGCTCACGCCGCTCCTGGGAGAGACTCGCGGCCGTTCCGCGCCCCGGCGTCGCCGGACCCAGCGCAAGGGGTATTAGGAAGAAGGAATGTCTTACTAGCGCCAACATCTGAAAAGCAGTCAAGCCTTCAGTCATCATTCTTCATTCTTCATCGTACATCAAGACTACGTGCAGTTCCGGATAAACCTGCTTTAGCATTTCCTTGACGCTGATGACATGACCTGCGCCGATAATCAAGATACTCTTCCGATAAGAATGACCCTTAATCTGATCGGCAATATTGGTTGCTATCCGCAGGTTCCTGCCATCCCATAACTGCCGGACGGCTTGGCTGTATTCGTCAGGCTCGGTAACAAATCGGCAGGAGTTGATTTCATAGAATCTATGGAGCGTTGCCGGTTTGTTGGTATGATTCCCCAGCCTGCCCCAAAGTCCTGGCCAGATACTGCCGCGGGTGTCCTTCTTTAGCAACTTGAGGAGAATCTGTTCATCGTCCGAGTTCTGGATGGCCCTCATTGCGCTATCCCATGCACGTTGGTATTCCGGTTCCGTCTGATGGTCATCGACAGGCAGCAGTTCAGTTATCCCCATCGAAACGGCAAGGGGAAATATCAAATCCCCGTTCTCCCGTCTCGTCGGTTTCTCTGCTCCTGCAGTGCCATACGTTTTCAGATAATCATAGTAGGCATAATTCGCCCGATCCCGCTTCTGCAAATAGGCGTCAGAGAGGAAAGCAAAATCACTGGAATCCATATCCGACAGCTGTTTTGTCCGCAAATCCTGGAAACGCTCTTCATCGACAACATTGACCCGAGAGAGAGAGTCCGCAAGGTGCAGGAACCGAGGCGTGAAATTCCTGAGGCTCAATGTGTCATCCGGTCGAATGTCCTCAGTAAAAATAGCCTCCGGACCATACCGCTTGGCGTATTGAAGCAACGGCCTGTAACTGTGGCTCACTATACTCGGGACTTCATGCATCGTCCCAATAATCAGTAGTTCCTTATCTTGCGCGAATGCCGTTTGTAGCAGGCACGCGACAACCAATGTGACAATGATTCTCTTTTGCATCGCTTTTATTCCGGCCAGATGTTGCTCAGCTGCTCAAAGAGGTACGGAATATGGGCATAAGTGTCATCCTTCAGCCCCAGCCGCACCATAATCAGATTCTTGTACGGATTCACGAAAAGGATTTGTCCGCGGATACCCATAGCATAGTATCCGGGATAGTCTGCTTTGTCGGCCCCAATACAACTGGTGTTGTACCAGCAGAAGTGGTAGCCCTCATTGTCTGCCGAATAAGCCGTAGATTGCTCAATCCAGGATTCGCTCACAATCCTCTTTCCGTCCCAAACGCCCTTATTCAGATAAAGCCGGCCAATCTTCGCCAAATCCAGCATGGTCAAGGCCAACCCGCCGAAGGCGTGGGGTGCGTGATGCTTCTTGCTATCATATGAGAGGAAAGCCGGGAATTCCATCCCCAGAGGTGTCCATACCTTTTCTTCCAGGTAGTCGGCGAATCTACGGCCCGTAGCCCGCTCAATGACAAGTCCCAGAATCTCGGTAGTCATGCTCTCGTATCGGTACTCAGTGCCAGGCTCGCAACGGAACTTCAGTTTCTTTACCTGCGCCTTGATATTGCGCCCGTAATACAACCTGGACATGGCATTCAGCCGTTTCAAATCTTGCAGCCTCAGCGAATAGGTATCGTCGAAGTCAAGGCCGCTCTGCATATCCAGCAGATGCCGGATGGTAAGCTTCTGCCACATCGGGTTTGCTTTCAGCAGTTCAGTCAGATAAACCGTCACCGGCTCATCGATGCTCTTGATATACCCTTCATCCACTGCAATCCCGCAAAGCAGAGACGTGACGGACTTGGTGACTGAGAAGACGCCGGCAATCTTATCGGGAGTAATGTCGCCCGTGCATTTTTCATAGACGATGCTGTCATTCTGGACAATTAACACACCCTGCGTCTCCGTTTTAGGGCCGATAGCCTCCCACATCGTGGTATTCGAATACATCCGGCCCTGGTTGAAGAAATGCAGCGTGTCAATCCACTCGCACTGAACCGATGCTTTCCCGAAAGAAAAGGCCTCGCCTCGGTTGACAATGGTATCTTTCAACTGCTTCTCGTAGCTGAAACTGGTCGGGCCATAAGCTCCATCGGCCAGGTAGCCCCGTACAATCGTGCAGGACGATAGTAGTAATAACGCTATGAAACTGAAATATTTATTCATCTGTTGATCCCAATTGAATTCCAATTAATCGTGTTAAAGTCACGCTTTATAGTTCTACGGATGCAAAGATACACAAACAAGCCTCTACCATCTCTACCCGAAAGGGTAAAAAGCTTTACAACTCTTTTAGATTTACCCTCTCGGGGAGAAGTCCTATTGTTGACCCGACAAAAATCTGTAACTTTGTACCACCTAACAATACTGATAGTGACACAAATAGGAGACTTTTTCATTGACAGCAACCGCATCACCGGTATTACCGACGAGGATTACATCCTAGCCGAACGGGCCCTTGATGCCGTAAAAGCCATCTCCCAGACTGCTTACCAAAGCGTCTATGTCATCGATTATAATTGCCGGAATTTTCTTTATGTCTCCGACAACCCACTCTTTCTGTGCGGCTATTCCGCCCAGCAAGTAAAAGAGATGGGCTATGCTTTCTACCTTAACAATGTTCCCAAGGATGAGCAAGCGATGTTGACAGAAATCAACTCAGCTGGTTTTTCAGCTTTCGAACAGGTTAGTCCAGAGGACAGGCCGAGATGCACGATGTCCTATGACTTCCACCTTCTGATTCACGGCAAGAAGATGATGATTAACCATAAAATCACTCCACTTTTGCTGACACCAACGGGAAAAGTATGGCTTGCTCTATGTACGGTAGCCCTTTCCTCCCGCAAAGAACCAGGACACATCTACTTTCGCATTCTTGGACAAAGCAGCCACAAGGAATATGACCTTGCCGACCATAGCTGGCATACTTGCGAAGCAATAACGCTCAAACCAGAAGAAAAGCAGATCCTCACGCTTGCAGCACAAGGCTTTACTACGAAAGAAATCGGCGAGCAACTCTTCCGTTCCGAAAACACAGTCAAGTTCTACCGCAAAGCCCTTTTCGAGAAACTTGAAGTCACCAGTATTACCGAAGCTCTTGCATTCGCTACCAACTACGGCTTAATATAGATACATTGTCGGCTTTCCGTGTCGATGTCAATATCAAAGCGGTCAAAGCCAGTTCGCTCCGCTGAAGCTGCGCTCACTCGCTTTGGTTCCGTCCTCCGGGGCACAGAGCGCCCCTTCGAACTCCACTTATGGCAGCTCCACTGCGAGACTGTTCTTTCCGCGCCAAAGCGCTCCAGTCACAGACTCGCGGCTGTTCCGCGCCCCGGCTTCGCCAGCCGGTATTTGACTGTCATCTTTAAGAGAAAACAGCGTACCAGCGCCAAAAATTGGCCATAAACTGATTGTGGAATAATCTCAGAAATCCAGGCGATACACTCTCACATCCATCGCCTTCCCGCACTTTACAACGGCCCCGGCTATCGTCCCGTTCAGTTGGAAGCCGTTCTTCTCCAGCACCCGGGCCGATGCCACGTTCTCCGGAAATACCTGGCCGATAATCTGTTCCAGCGTCAGTTCCTGGAAAGCAATCTCGCTGATTTGCCGGACAGACTCCGTAC
>CAMKAJ010000010.1 GCA_946410455.1 uncultured Bacteroidales bacterium | reverse complement strand
CGTTGATGATGTTCATCATAGGAACGGGAAGCACATAGGTGTTGGTGCCGCCGATATAGCGGTACAGGGGGATGTCGAGGTAGTTGGCTGCAGCATGAGCAACTGCGAGGGACACGCCGAGGATGGCGTTGGCGCCGAGCTTGCTCTTGGTAGGAGTGCCGTCGAGCTCGATCATGGTCTTGTCGATGGAGCGCTGCTCCAGAGCCGACATACCGATAATAGCAGGAGCGATTACATCGTTGACATTGGCAACTGCTTTGAGCACGCCCTTGCCGAGGTAGCGCTTCTTGTCGCCGTCACGCAGCTCGAGAGCCTCGTTCTCGCCGGTAGATGCTCCTGAAGGAACAGCTGCTACGCCCTTGATGCCGGACTCGAGGATAACCTCGACCTCAACTGTAGGATTTCCTCTGGAATCGAGGATTTCCCTACCTGTAACTTGGATAATTCTCATAATATCTTTAAAAAATTAAGTGGTTTTAGCTTTTTGCGTCGCAAATTTAGTCAATTATTATTAGAATCACAATTGATTTGGAAGCGGAGCTGTCTTTCCAGTCTGTACAACCACAGGCATTGACGCATTCCAACGCGACAGCCGCCCGGAAAGGGTATCTGCAAGCCTTGCCGTAATCTCGGGATAGTCGGCAGCCACATTGTGCTCTTCGCCTAAATCGTCCTTCAGGTTATACAGCTCCAGGGCAGCTTCGCGGGCAGTCCGGCGGGTGTCGGGGTAAAGACTCTCGAGCGACGAGCGGGCGCCCTCCTTTATACGGTACACCAGCTTCCAGTCGCCAACGCGCACGGCACTCAGGAAGTCTATGTCTTCCAGGTCGTAGGGTTTCCATTTGTGGGGATAATGGAATACCAGCGGACGCTCTGGGTCGGGCCCTTTGCCCACACCTGTAACGAGCGGCAGAATGCTCTGTCCGTCAAGCTCCTGCACGGTCTTGTAGCCTCGCACACCGGCAATATCCAGAATGGTCGGGAACATGTCTTCGCAGATAACCGGCACGCTGCAACGGCCCACCTGCGTTTTGCCGGGCACGTGTATCATCAGCGGCACGCGGATTCCTCCCTCGTAGCAGGAGCCCTTGCCCTCGCGCAGCGGCTTGTTCTGGGTGTGCAGTACGCCGCCTTTCTGCTTATTCTCGGAGTTGCCGCCGTTGTCGGTCATAAAGATGACGACGGTATTCTCTGCGATTCCTTTTTCTTCCAGGAAATCAAGCACTTGGCCCAGGCTCACATCAACCCCCTCTACGAGCGAAGCGTATGCAGCCTGTCCCTCGTCCATGCCGGCGTCGCGGTACTTCTGCGCAAAGCGCTCATCGGGCTGGATAGGGGTGTGCGTGGCATAGCTCGCAAGGTATAGGTAGAACGGCTGCTTGTGCTTGATGGGGTAATCGAGGGCCTTGAGCGCCTCGCGTGTAAGTGCCTCGGTAAGATGAGTTTGCGTGCCGTAGTACTCGGTGAGGTTCTGCACAGCAAAATCGTTCCAGCGCTCCTTGGTGTTGCCGTAATTCTGCATACCGCTGTAGTCGCGTGGCATTCCTGCCATAGTGCCGGCGATATTTACGCAGAAGCCGTGGTTGTAGGCATTCACGCCTGGCGTTCCGGCTGCCGCCCAGTGAGCCTTGCCCACATGCACCGTAAAGTAGCCCGCATCTTTGAGATACTGCACCAACGAATTGGCGTACTGCGTATTAGGCACGCCCGGCTCGGGACTGATTCCGTTTAGGTTCCAATCCGGGCGGGACAGCAGGTCACCGGCCGCAGCGTCGCCGCTCCCCTTGTGCTCCGCCATCCAGAATCCGCCGCCGGTAGCGTCCGAAGGGGTGTCGCGCGTGACCGAGGTCCAGTTGGTGATGCGGGTGTGCGCCGCGTTCATACCAGTCATGATGCTTGTGCGGGTGGGAGTAGAGACGGCACAGGCATAAGCGTTGCCAAACACCGTACTGCACTCGCTCAAGCGCTGCATGTTGGGGGTATTGAAGCGGAGGTTGTTGGGATAGAGCTCCTCGCCGTACTGTACGCTGCTATCTACCCAGCCGAAGTCGTCTACAAGGAAGAAAACGATGTTGGGTTGCTGCGGGGCCTTGTCGGCACAGGAGGCCAGAGGGAGCAGGGCCGCGAGCCCCGCCAAGGGCTTCTTATTCATATCTTTTCTAATAATTCCATTGGTATATAGGAAGTTGCAATTGCCGCAACTCCCGATATCGTAACTACCAACCGGCGGTCTTTCTTAATCCGCACCACATAGCCCTCCGCGCCCTTGAAAGGGCCGTCGAGCACGCGCACTTTATCGCCCTTTTTATACACGGAAGGGTCTTCTCCCAGAAACTCCAGACCGTTGTCTCCGGAAGATGTGATGATGCGGAAGATCTCCATTTCTTTGTCCGGCACCACACTGGGCTCGCGCGTAACGCGGTCTGCATACACATAATACTTGCCAATGCAGTTGCTCTGCATCCGCTTGACAGTCATGCGGTCTGTATGAACAAAAATGTACGAAGGAAGAATTTTTTGGGCATAATACTCCACGCCGCTTTCATCCAGCATCTCAAGAAGAGCTACCGTACGGCGCCAGAATGCCTTGATTGCGTACCAATGGAGTTTAGGCTCGCCCATTATGCTGTCTTTGGATGCTTACATCTGTCGCGGAATTCGGCAGTGGCAGTAAAGAAAACGTCGCCGCTGGAATTGAGCGCCGTCTCTACAGAATCCTGCACCACTCCGATAATGAAGCCGATGGCTACCGCCTGCATGGCCACGTCGCTGCCTATTCCGAGGAAGGAACAGGCCAGAGGGATGAGCAGCAGAGAGCCGCCTGCTACTCCGGACGTTCCGCAGGCGCCAAGCGTCGCTACCACGCAAAGCAGCAGCGCCGACAAAAAGCTAACCTGCACGCCTACGGTATTTGCAACCGCCAATGCCATTACCGTAATGGTAACGGCTGCCCCGTTCATATTGATTGTGGCCCCGAGGGGGATGCTCACCGAATAGAAATCTTCATCCAGCCCAAGATCTTCGCACAGGGCCATGTTTACCGGAATATTAGCGGCCGACGAACGCGTGAAAAACGCGTTTATGCCGCTCACTTTGAGGCACTGAAACAGTAACGGATAGGGGTTGCGACGCATCGCCAGGAAAGAAATCAAAGGATTGACGATCAGGGCGTTGAAAAGCATGCACCCAACCAACATCAGCAGCAGTCTGCCATAAACCGTAAATACTTCCAAGCCATTCTCCGATACCGCAGAGAATACCAGGCCAAGGATTCCGAATGGAGCGAACTGGATTATCCATTTAACGCAGAGCGTCACAACGTCTGCAAGGTCGCTCACTACTTTAATCGTAGTCTCCCCCGCCACCAACTTGAGCGCGAATCCGGCCAGGATTGCCCAGAAAAGGATGCCTATGTAATTGGCCGAAGCAATTGCCGCAAGCGGATTGGAGACCATATTGGTAAGCAAATTGGTAAACACGTCCGGCAGCGCGCCGGGAGCGCTTCCCTCGGCCGCAGCCTGAAGGTCGAGCCTGATAGGGAAAAGGAAGCTGGAGGCAGCCGCAACCATTGCTGCACAGAGCGTAGTGATCAAGTAGAGCGAGATTACCGAACGGAAACGGCGGCCAAGTCCTCCGCGAGCTTTTGCGATAGATGCGGCTACAAGCAGCGCCACAAGCACCGGAGCAATGGCTTTGAGCGCGCTCACGAATACCTTCCCGAGTATTCCAATCCCTGTCCACTGCGGTACCACGAGGCCCAGGACCGCGCCCACCACAAGCCCAATGAAGATTCTCAGTACCAGGCTCAACGCCGCCCACTTTTTCCAGATTGCTGCAACAACGTTCATACTACAAATATAATTTAAAGAACGGACAAAACAAACTCCCGGACTGGTGTGGCCGGGAGTTTGTATGTGCGGGCGGTGGGACTCGAACCCACACGCTTGAGGCACAAGATCCTAAGTCTTGCTTGTCTACCAATTTCAACACGCCCGCTAGCGGACTGCAAATATACGAAACTTTTTAAAAAGGACTAGAGCCCGATGGTCTTAAAGAAGTCGTTGCCCTTATCGTCCACCAGTATAAATGCCGGGAAGTCTTCTACGCGGATTTTCCAGATGGCCTCCATGCCGAGCTCGGGATACTCGAGGCACTCGATGCTCTTGATGTTGTTCTGTGCAAGGATTGCAGCTACTCCGCCGATGGTGCCAAGGTAGAAGCCTCCGTGCTTGCGGCAGGCGTCGGTTACCTGCTGGGTGCGGTTGCCCTTGGCAATCATTACGAGCGAAGCGCCAGCTGACTGGAACTCATCTACATACGGGTCCATGCGGTTGGCCGTGGTGGGGCCCATGGAGCCGCAAGGATAGCCCTCCGGAGTCTTGGCAGGGCCTGCATAGAGCACGGGATAGTCTTTGAAGTACTGCGGCAGCCCCTCGCCTGCGTCGAGCCTTGCCTTGAGCTTGGCGTGGGCGATATCGCGTGCCACAATGATGGTGCCGTTCAGGTTCACGCGGGTGCTCACGGGGTACTTGGTTAGCTCAGCGCGCACGGCGTCAATGCCCTTGTCGAGGTCGATCTCGATTCCCTTGGGGCCCTCGCCGGGGCGGCGGTACTCCTCCGGGATGAGCTCCGAGGGGTTCACGTCCATCTTCTCGATCCACACGCCGTCTGCGTTGATCTTGCTCTTGATATTGCGGTCTGCACTGCAGCTCACGCCCATGCCGATGGGGCAGCTGGCTCCGTGGCGCGGCAGGCGGATGACGCGGATATCATGGGCCAGGTATTTGCCTCCGAACTGGGCTCCGAGGCCGATTTTCTGCGCCTCCTTGAGAAGCTTCTGCTCCAGGTCCACGTCGCGGAAGGCACGGCCGGTTTCGTCGCCCGTAGTGGGCAGGCCGTCGTAGAACTTGATGCTTGCGAGCTTGACTGTGAGCAGGTTCTTCTCTGCGCTGGTGCCGCCGATTACGAATGCGATATGGTAGGGCGGGCAGGCTGCGGTGCCGAGGCTCTTCATCTTCTCGATGAGGAACGGAAGGAGGGTGCCCTCATTCTGGATAGTGGCCTTGGTCATGGGATAGAAGTAGGTCTTGTTGGCGCTGCCACCGCCCTTGGCCACCATGACGAAGCGGTACTCATCGCCCTGGGTGGCTTCTATGTCTATCTGTGCTGGCAGGTTGCACTTGGTGTTGACCTCGTTGTACATATCCAGAGGAGCGTTCTGGCTGTAACGCAGATTCTCCTGGGTGTAGCAGTTGAACACGCCCCGGCTCAGAGCCTCCTCATCTTCGAAATCGGTCCATATTCTCTGGCCCTTCTCACCGTGGATGATAGCGGTGCCAGTATCCTGGCAGAACGGCAGCACGCCCTTCACTGCAGTCTCTGCATTGCGCAGGAACTGCAGGGCCACGTATTTGTCGTTGTCAGACGCCTCTGGGTCGCTGAGAATCGCCGCAACCTGCTCGTTATGAGCGCGGCGCAGCATAAACTGACAGTCGTGGAAAGACTGCTGGGCAACCAGCGTGAGCGCCTCGGGGCTAACCTCAAGGATGGTCTTCCCCCCGCATCCGCAGTGTCCTCCAAACTTACTGGTCTTCACCAGCTTCTCTGATCCAGGAATCTTGTAATACTCTGTTGTGTCGGGGCCGAGCTGAAACATCGGCGCATATTTAAAATCTACAGCCATTATAGTGATGTGTTTTGTTTCTATCCTTCAAAGTTAACCAATCCCGCGGACCTTCGCAAATCTTTTGGAATGTTTGATCTTTCTTCTTGTATTGATGGTAACTATTGGTTATTTTTGCGAAAAGGTCATTATATGGCAAGTAAACTCAATATAGACGCAGATGGCATACAGGTGGAAGTCCGTTACGGTGGAGCAGACGGTGATTTCATATCTTTGACAGACATTGCCAAGTATCGGACAGCTGAGAATCCAGGCTATGTGATTCAAAACTGGATGAGAACCCGGAACACAGTTCGTTTTCTGGGTCTTTGGGAGCATTTTCACAATCCTAAATTCAATTACATCGAATTCGAGGCAATTGAGCGAGAGGCCGGCCTAAACAGTTTTGTCCTGACCCCCAAAAGATGGGTAGAGCAGACACGTGCTAAGGGCATAGTGACAAAACAGGGCCGATATGCCGCCACCTTTGCACACCAAGATATTGCTTTCGAGTTTGCATCCTGGATTTCGCCCGAATTCAAGTTATACATTGTCAAAGACTACCAACGTCTGAAATCGGAAGAGAACAGCCGCTTATCTTTGGGATGGAACCTAAACCGGGAATTGACCAAAATCAATTATCGAATCCACACGGATGCCATAAAAGAGCATTTAATCCCGGAAGATATTTCATCCAAAGCACAATCTTTCATCTATGCCAACGAGGCTGACGTCCTCAACGTTGCTCTATTCGGGAAGACGGCAAGGATGTGGAGGAATGAGAATCCTGATGCAAAAGGTAATGTCCGAGATGAAGCATCACTTCGGGAGCTAATCGTTCTCGTTAATCTTGAGAGCATGAATGCCGAGCTCATAAAACTGGGCCTCTCCCGCGCTGACAGGGCCATTCGTCTGAACAAAATGGCCATTGAGCAACTACTCGTCCTGAACGAGTCCGATGAAAGGAAACTCCTGAATGGATAAATAGGGAAGCCCACGGCGTTTTGCGGCCGAGGGCTTCCCTTATGATTTGATGGTTTATTGAGTCTTCTTGAGCGTCAATTCCGGCAGTAATACAGCAGTTTCTGTCTCTTCCCTCGGTGCATCCTTGGCCTTCCAGGCTACAACAAAGCGTACGGATGCGGAATAAACCGTATAGCCTTTGTTCTGCCATAAGGTCATACGCTCGAGCATCTTCGATGACAACTTCGCTACGGCCTTTTGCATCCCGTGCGGATACAGATACCCATCGTTATAATCTAATTCGTCGCCTCCTTTGAGTGCTAGTACTGCCTTTTTTCTAGAGGTGAAATAACTCAAGACTACATCCTTGTGGGTGAGTTGGAGGACGATTTCCCCAGGCATGGTATACTCGCTGGAGTCAAAACAATACTTAACAGAAGAGGGGCCGCCGTCAAAGCAGGAACTGCCTGTGTAGATATACAGATTCTTCTTTGCACGTGTAAGTCCAACATAATAGCGGCGAAGTTGATCGTTATTAAGCTTGAAATTGTCTGAAACCATCATATACACATTGTCGTACTCCCTTCCTTTGGACTTATGTATGGTGGAAACCGTAATGTCCGCCCCTTCTGTGTCGCAGAAATCTTCTATCGAGGATTCGTATACAAACTCCTTGAAATCGGTGTGATATTTTGTTCGTACTGTTTTTTCAAATAACTGGGTACAGCGTTCCAGATATCCAAGAATGGTGCTTCCCTTATACTTGGTGATAGTCCTTTTTTTAGCGGCAAACCAACTTTCATCTGGAATAACAGGCGTACTGACCATCAGATCCAACTGCCGCAGGAAATATCTCACTTCCGCCAGTGAACTGAAGTTGAATCCGTCCGCAGATTGGATTAATTTTGCGTTGATTCCATGTTTCCGGAGCATCGCCAGCATAATAACCGCTTCTTCGTTTGTCTGGGTCAACAGACCGGCTTTGCCCTCATTGAACCTTGGCAAGATGTCATTAAGGATTGGCTCATACAGGAATTCCGATGCGAAACGCGTAACGGTTACTATTCCAACCTCTTTGCTCATTGAAACAATAGGACTGCGCTTGAGCCGCCCCCTGATTTTATGTGCGAAGTGATTTGCGTATTCAACGACTGCTATTGAACTTCGGTAATTCTCAGTCATCTCCACAAAACGGCCGCCCTCGAGTTTTGTAAGCTCATACAAGTACTTGGAATCCGACCCGCGGAATTCGAAAATGTTCTGGTCGTCATCACCCACGGCAATCACACGCATCTCCTCGTTCTGCTGAATAAGTGCCTGAACCAGAGCATATTCATCGGCACTCATGTCCTGCGCTTCGTCTATCACGAGAACGGTTTTGCTGATTCGGTTGGGTTCAACTTCACCGATGCTTATCATCTCTGCCGCCCGCCGGACAACATCATCGGCATCCTCCAGATTACCAATCCTTCCAAGCAGGTCGAAACAATATGAATGGAAAGTTTTAATTTCAACAAAATGGGCGGCATTGCCGATGAGATCCATCAGGCGCTGCTTGAATTCTGTTGCTGCAGCACGGGAGAAGGTCAGCATCAGAAGCTGCTCGTGCTTGACATCTTCCAAAAGCAGTAGCGAGGCAAGCTTGTGTACCAGAACCCGCGTTTTGCCGCTTCCCGGTCCGGCTGCAACTACTATGTAGCGTGACTCCTTGTCGGAGATGATTTCCATCTGACGCTCAGAGAGCGTTCCGAAGATTTGCCTGTACTTGTCAGGAGTGATATTCCTCTGTATTTCGCGTGCACGCTCTCCCTTGAAATACTTGGAGATAAACCCCTTATAATCCATCTGGAAATAATCTTGGATATATTGCAGGGCGGACGCGTAATCCTTGACCATAAGGTTGGCATATTCTCCCACTATGTGGATTTGCTGGATTTTCTGCCGATAGAACTCATTCAGCTTTGCATAGTCTTCAACTTTGTATCGGAACTTGTTGTCCTTTATTCGTCGGATATCCATAGCATTATACAGGACCAGGAAACCGCCTTCCAACTTTAATGCTCCTATTCGGGACAGGTACAGGATCGCTTCTTCCACATCGGCAATTGTCGCAACTATACCTCCTTCCAGAAGTGATGCTTCATGGGCATTAAAGGCCTTTAACAACTCAAGTTCTGAGAAGTGTACGGCCTTTGATGCTTCATCCGCCTGGGCGTAGAGCCAGTCAATCGCAAAGTGGCAAATCCTGATTCGCTTTTCGTAGCGGGCGAGAACGGTGTCCAAATCAGCCTGTCGGACAATCTTCACGTGGTTCAGATTATAATCATCCCTGCGAGTGTAGCCTTTTACGGTCAGGAAGTACAGAAGCGTTCGGATATCTTTTTCTGTCGCCGACACAATACCTTCACGTATGGCATCGTCGTTCAACTGTTTGTAGGTGATACTGAGTGCTTCATCGGGAATGTGCTCCAGGATATACCTCTCCAGCTTTGCAAAACGCTCAAAACTGCCGTCTGTCTTTCTCTGGGAAGTCCCAGGATCCTGAAGGAAGGCCGAGAGATCCTTGCTGTCGGCAAGAATGCCTTCCTGCCGCATTCTTTCAACGGCCGAGACGACTTCCCACTTGGTAAGGCCCAGGATATCGGCCAGATAATCCACACGTGATTCTGCTTCCTCGTCCTGCGCTTTTGAAATGTACTTTTGGGATATGAGTGATTTCATAATCCGGATTGCAGGTTCCACCTCTTTCTGCTCAAACAGTGCGGATCCTTCAATCCTTTCGCGGGCCTCGTCCATATTGGTAACGGTAATCCCTGTCGCGTAGACATGGGGGATATTATTGCCACGTTCGATATAGCCGCCTTCCTCGAGAGCGGCAAGCGCCGTTCTGACACGGGTTTCAATCTCTGATACAGAGTCATCCCATCCCGCTCGGCGGGCTATCTCCAAAGCGGAACATTCAGTGCGAGAGCGGTGGCGGGTGAGTTCTTTTATAGCTTTCCAGACCTGTTGTATCTCGCTGATACTGACTTTGGTTTGATTAAGCAAGATAAAGTGCTTGTCTAGATCGCTGTCGCTGTATAGGACGTAGCACCGAGCATCCAATGATGGGTCTCGTCCAGCCCTTCCAGCCTCCTGAACATAATTCTCCAGCGAATCTGAAATGTCATAATGAATGACCATCCCTACGTCCTTTTTGTCTACACCCATTCCAAAGGCCGATGTCGCGACGATGATGCGCACCTCATCATTCATGAATGCATCTTGATTGGCCATCTTTTCATCAGCATCCATTTTCCCGTTGAAAGGCAAGGCGGGGAAGCCGTCCCGGCTTAACTTTTCCGCAAGTTCGTGGGTACGTTTGGTCCGAGCGACATAGACAATGGCAGGACAGTCTGATTCCGAGATTAACTGACGGAGTTTTAGGTATTTATCTTCGTTTGATTCGGAGTGGATGACGCTGTACTGAAGGTTGGTCCTTGTAGCTTTGGAGGCAAATAGTTCAAGATGAATACCCAGGGTCCTTTCAAAGTAGTCACTTATATCCTGAATGACTTTTTGCTTGGCCGTGGCCGTAAAACAGGAAACAGGTATTTGTACTCCGGGTCCTTTTCTTTTCTGATAATCGCTGATAAACTTGCCGATGTACAAATAATCTACCCTAAAATCCTGTCCCCAGGATGAAAAGCAATGTGCTTCATCTATGACGAAACGAACGACATTGCGGGAGAGCAATATCCTTTCTATGGTGCGGGAACGAAGCATTTCAGGAGCAATGTACAGGAGCGATGCTTCTCCGCCGACCACCTGTTCAATGGCCAGAGATCGGGATATGGGGTCCAGAAGGCCGTTAATTGTGACAGCGTCTGTAATACCTTTTGCCGATAGATTGTCAACCTGATCCTTCATCAGTGACTGGAGAGGCGATATGACAACCGTCAGCCCTTTAACGGCATGCCCCTGCATAAGTGCGGGCAATTGGAAGGTAAGGGATTTTCCTCCGCCGGTGGGGAAAATAGCAAGCAGGGATCTGCCATCGACAGCGGCCTGTGCAGCCCTCTCCTGGAGATTCTCCCCTTCGAAGAGGCGGAAGGAGTCGTATCCGAAGAAATGCTTAAGCTTTAGGTGAACGTCCAACTCTGCATTGCAATAGCGGCAGCCTTCAGCACATCGTGTATGGCGAAGCAGTTTCAGGATGTAAGCAATTTCTGGATAGTTCCGGATAACCCAGGCCGGAGTATTGGATCTTTCGTCATCAGTCGCAATTACAGCCAGGGCATATGCCAGCGCAACCGGCCACCTGGCGATGATGGATTCGATATCGGCATGTGAGCAAATTATGCCTTCGTAGAGAGCACGAATCTGTCCAGGGAGTTTCCTTAAGTCAGGGGCATGGGCTTTGACCATCTTGAGGAAACCATCAAACTCCTTTTGATTATTAAGCAGGGATGAATACAGCTGTTGCAATTGAGGGGACAGGGAGTTCCATCGGGCTATTTCATCCCACAGAAGGTCGCGTGCTTTTTCACAGTCGTTGAGCGGATTGTTCATCTGCTCGGTAACGAGCTTGTCGTCTTTAACCAGCCGATGATAGGGCCTTTCTGGGAAGAGCAGGGGAGACAGATACAAAGTATCGACAAGAAAACCTCTTGGACTTCCTTCCTCAAATAGGTATTTGGCGTCGTGGTGGACGATGTTGTGGCCACAGATGTAGTCGGTCCCTTTTAAAAAAACTCTAAGCTCCTGCTTGGACGCCTTGTGAAAATAGGCGCCGTTAAAACGCAATGCACCGATATCATGGACCTTATGATCCTTGATCCCAACCTCGGCGTCAACAATTGCGTATTTGATGGTCTCATCAGGAGCGCTTGCGGCTGGTCTCCTGAATCTGTCCCATAATGACATAGACTGAGGTATAGATTATTCGTAAAGATAGGACTTTTCTTCCAATTATCATAATCGATGGATGTCGTTCAAAGAAAGACCTTGCAAGATGGTTGGAAAAAACATAAGAATAGATTTGGTTTTATCGTTTCATCTATAGTTTTAAAGACCCAAATGGACTTGAGAGATTAATAATTAACGCACTAAGTGAACGAGGCCGCCACCTTGAAAGAGGTGACGGCCAGTATCCAATTAGGAATAGATGTCAGAGCTGTATCAAAATGTGATTATAGTCCTTAAAATCAGGCATTTGTGTGATGTGTTAGAATATCGATCAGATGGCTGCCATTTCACGGCCAAGTTGACGGATGCAGCTAAGAATCTGTTCTTTCCGCTGTTCGGAAGGCTTTTTTATCCCATAAATGTAGCGAGATAGCAAGCTTTTGTTAATCCCAATTGAGCGAGCCATCTCGGAGACATTCAGTTGGGGGAACTGGCGAAAAACTTGTGCAATAGGATTGTTTAAATCCGGTTCTGCAGTTACGAAAAAACTGCTGATATGGATATCCTCGTCAATATCGTCCCAGCGGATGTCATCACCATCCATCCCGATTTCATACTTTGAACGTTGTTCTGGATTGGCTTCCATCAATAGAGGGAAAGCCTCCAGCGGACGGCTGTAGGTATTTCCCTGGTCGGTCAGAATAAGAATCCTTCCTTCTGCGAACCAAACTTTAACGATGGATTCCATAGTACTAATCTTCGTCGAAGTATTCTTTCCAAGCCTTCATCATTTCGGCTTTGTATTGTTTAACTGCATCTACTGCTTTCTTTAAGTCGACAGGTTTGATACCATTGTTTTCTACCACCTCTGCCGTTTCAATAATAATTTTGGCTTTACCGTCCCCGTTCTTTACATGTACATGCATAGGAAGGTGCTCTTCCGAGTAAAAGAAGAAGCGGAGGCCAAAAAGAAACAATATTGTCGGCATAATCAATTAGTATTAACAGCACAAATATAGGGATAAAATTTTATACCCGCAAGGGATGGTCATTTTGACTCCCTCACGCTATTACAAAATTAGCCAATCCGAGTGACCTTCGCAAATCTTTTGTTGTAATTCGACAACCCCTTCGAATTCGAGGGGGTTAAAGACTAATTGTACAGAGTTAACCAATTCCTCGGACTTCTTCAAATATGTTGTCAAGACTGAATAATTTGAATCATTTTGATACCATGCCGCTTTTTGGCAAGGTGAGATGCTTCCTTTGCATGAAATAAGAAATACATGTTGTATATTTGTAAGGATAGACTCCAAAATTATTCAAATATGGCAAAGGACTACTTTAAACGCTATGTCTGGCTGATTGATCTTATCGGCCGAGCAGGCCAAATACCTGGAATCCCTGCCTCTTCACCCCTCGCAGACTGCGGTTGAGATAACACCCGAGTACACGGTATTTCATTATCGGCTGGTCCCCACCTTCGACCTCAAGCAGGAAATCCTCAGCCGGGGCTCCACCCTGGAGGTCCTGGAGCCAGAGTGGTATAGAAATGAGATTATCAAAGCACTACTCTACAAACCTGAAGAATGGAAAGAGATATGGAACTGGGTAAAAGATCTTAAACAATAACAATCTATCCATTTTTCTTTTTGGTCTGCTACTTTTTGGCAAGGTAGCAGACTATTTTTGTGCCATAAAACAAAAACTAAAGTATTATGGCACCTTCAATTAATTACATCTTTTGCCTCGATTCACAATACGCTGTGGCAAGAGTTGCCTTTGGCAGAAAAGAGCGTAGCGGCGTCATCGACCTTGACGGGAATTTCATCCTTGAGCCCAAGTACATATTAATAACGGGATGGGGTGGACGTTATATGTACGTCGTTAATGAATATAACAGACAGCGTGTTTGGGACGCGGAGGAAAGGGTGTTCCTTGATGACAAACTTGGGAAAACCATTACCTGCGTCAATCGTGAGACCTTTACATTTCGCGAAGGGCGCCGATATGGCATCTGCGACGAGGCGGGTAACACCTTAATCCCGGCACAGTACTATTCCATTCAAGCTTTTGGACGGGATTACGTGGCAGTAAGTCGTAAGGGCTTTCTTTTCCTTGGTCCGAAGGGAGAAGTTCTTTTCCCGGAAACCTATGACGAACTGATAGGGATGCTTATTTATTCCTCATGCAGTGTGGATAACACTCATTACACCTACGACCTGATTCCAGCTCGGCATGGCGAAGATTGGTTCTATGT
This sequence comes from uncultured Bacteroidales bacterium, assembly GCA_946410455.1. GTDB lineage: Bacteria > Bacteroidota > Bacteroidia > Bacteroidales > UBA932 > Cryptobacteroides. The sequence goes on along the minus strand of CAMKAJ010000010.1, from coordinate 64,700 downwards.
CGACAGAAACGGTAATAGGATTTCCGAACACACGTATACTGCCATCGGCCCATTCACAACAGACGGATATGCAATTTTCAAAGATGGGAAAGGGAGGCGCGGCATAATCAATAAAGAGGAAAAGGTCGTAGTGCCAGCGCGCTATGATTCTCTTGAATGGGAAGGGAAAAACCTTTTATCTTGTCAAGTTAACGGGAAAATTTTTCTTATAAATCCATTTGGGGAACAACTTCTGAGGCATAGTATTGCGTGGGCCGATTTTCGAAGGGATTGTGTATGTGGAAAGTACAGTGCTCATTTGGCTTTATGGCGCTGGAGTCCAGATGCAGGGTCATTCCAAAGAACTGACATTAAAGGATTCACGCCCCGCTCCTTTCGGCTGTCTCCAACGAGGGACTATGTCATCATCACCCAGTATGCCCATACTATTCAGCATGCCGATTACACATTGGTCCAGCAAAACGGGAAACCGCTGTTTGAACGATTCTACGATTGGATTGACACATCGGCCAACCCTGACCGCATCTTTGTAAAAGAAGGCAAGAAATGGTTTCTTCTGAACGCGAAAGAAGAAATCCTAAAAGAAATCGAGTACCCGGATTTAGAAAGACTATAGCTGTATCAAATTGTGATTATAGTCTTTAAAATCTACAGCCATTATAGTGATGTGTTTTGTTTCAATCCTTACAAAGTTAACCAATCCCGCAGACCTGAGCAAATCTTTTGGAATGTATTGGTAAATCAGAAATTACACTTATCTTTGTAATGCAATGGATTTGGACAAGGTTAAATACTGGTCAGACTTATCCGACTATGATTTGGGCACCGCCGATGCAATGTTCCGCACTGGACGGTGGCTGTATGTCGGGTATATGTGTCACCAGACCCTTGAAAAAATTTTTAAAGCGTACTGGTGCTCAAAAAAGGAGGAGCCCGCCCCTTATTCGCATAACTTGATTAACGTAGCACAGAGTTGTGGTCTGGGGCAACTGCTGTCTGATGGACAGAAGGTTTTCATCAGCGAGATAATGCCGATGAATATTCAGGCCAGATATCCGTCATACAAATAATCTTTGAGTTCGGCGTTGTCTGAGGCAAAGTGCAAAGAGATTCTTGATAAGACAAAGGAGATGCAGCAATGGGTAAAAACGAAGTTATAGACATTGTTCGTAGGTACAAAGACGTTGTGGTTTCAGCGATGGGGCCTGCCGAAGTGTACCTGTATGGGTCCTATAGCACAGGGAAAGCCCATAAGGACAGTGATATTGATGTGGCAGTTGTTGTTCCGGAAGTGAAGGATGACTTTCTGAAGACGTCTTCTTTGCTTTGGTCATTAACCTGGGACGTCAACACGATGATTGAACCCGTCTTAATTGACGCCCGTTACCCTTCGCCCCTGTATCAGGATGTCCTCTCTACCGGAGTAGCTATTTAAATCACACAAAAGATAACAGTGAAGCCCACGGCGTTTTTCGGCCGTGGGTTTCGACTATTGATGGTTTGATGCTGACCGCATTCGCAGTCAGCAGGACGGAATACACAAGTTTGTGTAACCAAAAGAAGCCATAATAATGACAGCTGTATCAAATTATGATTATAGTCTTTAAAATCAGGCATTTGTGATACAGTTTATTATCAATCATACAAAAATAGCCATTCCCCGCGACCTTCGCATATCTTTTGGAATGTTTGGTTAATCAAAAATAGTGCATAACTTTGCACCAACAAGAAAAGACCTGCGCAACATGAAGTCTTAAGTTCCTACTTGAGGGGTTAGTAGTGTTGGTGGAGCTTTTCTTTTTTTATACCTTTTTCTCCCGAAACTCTTTTTGAGGGGCCTAAAAGGGATCACCTGACAGAACGGATGGAGCCTGTGCCAGTAGTTTGCTGCCACGAAATCAACGGGAGACGGTTCTGGTGTATTTCGTGACGGAGTTTCTAAAGGAATCGGGGTTTTTGCGGCCACGAAATCAATGAGAAATGGCTCTGGTGTATCTCGCGAGCAAAATGTTCAACTTGGGCAGCGCCCAGGTATAAAGACAGTGCTCGTAGGGGTGTCATGACTTGTACCTCTACGAGCAAAAAAGCTCGAAATTGCTCGCACAGGTACAGGTTGAAGTACCTGTACGCGCAGTAAAGATAATTCCGGCAGAAAAGTGGCGGGGAAAGGACTGTGAGAGGGCTGGCAGTCCTTTCGGAGGCGGGTTTTGACGTTTTCCGGCAGAAAAGTGGCGGGGAAAGGACTGTGGAGGGTCTGGCAGTCCTTTCGGAGGCGGGTTTTGACGTTTTCCGGCAGAAAAGTGGTGGGGAAAGGACTGTGGAGGGTCTGGCAGTCCTTTCTGCGGGGTTGTTTGTGGTTTTCTTGCCCAGAGTTCCAGTGCTGCCGGTAACCAGATGCATCTTGTTCATATGGAAAGCCATCGCGCCCAGAACAATATCCATACACTGCTGGATTGGATGCTTGTGAGAGTCGATCTCGGAAATGTCCCAAGGCCTTAGGATAATCTTGGCATTGTGAAATAGCGAGAGTTCTTGGAGATAGTTCAGATGAGCCTTGAAATCGCGGTATTCACCCGGTAGAAATCCTTACTCTTCACAAGCACACCGCCGTAGAAGTGAGAATAATACGTACCCTTCGACAGCGACTCGTCACACACTATATCATATACTCCCTCATAGCTCACATATTAAGGTTTACGAAGATAACCAATCCCTCGGACCTCTGCAAATCTTTTGGGATGTTTAGTAAAACAGAAAAATGTGCATGACTTTGTGCTCTAACCATTTTTCGTCATTGCAAGCATAAAAACAAAGAAACTGTTACGCCAAATAGCCGATTTTTTTGTATATTTGCCCTAATGAGTACGTCTATGAAAGAATCTTCAGTTATCAAAAGTGCTTGTGCGGCGGTAGTATTAACCGCAACCGTCTTCATTATCGGGGCCTGCACGGCGAACCTTAAGTACGACACTTCGGAGGGTATCGACGGCACTGTACGCCTGTTCGAAGAAGAAATCTCTGTGCCGGTAGGCGATATCGGCCCGATATCTGTGGGCTACCTGCTGGGACAGTCTGAGACTATCAGCGAGCTGCTCAATAGTCTTCTTACAATAGGCGAAGACGGCAGCTTCGGGCTTGCATCCTCGGATGTTTTATTTACGGAGAGTCTCTATCTGCTGAAAGATATTGTTGAGGATCCAAGTCAACCGTACAGCTGGAATGCCGGCAGCAAAAGCGCCAGCATCGGCGGCGCGGCAACCATGCTGGGTTTGGTAGGATTGCAGTGCCGGGAACAGAAGCTGAACGTACAGGCAAGCAATCCCATGTGGGACAAAGCGGTGATTAACACCTCCGTAACTGCTCAAGGCATTGATTACAGTACTTATCAGACTGCTACTGAGGGCCCGTGCGAAGTAAAAGATTACCAACTCACGGGTAATGCCGACAAAGTTGTCATCGCAGAGCTCCAGATACCGGAAGACCTCACAGTTTCTCTGAGTTCCGTATATCTGAACGATCTGCAGGTAGACCTGCCGGCGAACTTCCCCAACAAAATAAGCAAGAAAATCAACAACAATATCACCTTCTACTACGATTACAAGTCCTGCGTTGCCGTGGGACCGAAGTTCAATCTTCCTGTAAATCTTCCAGTAAAAAACCTGTCTATCCCCCTCGGGCAGTATGAGCTGAAGAAGTGCAATATAACCCTGGATATAGAGAGCACAATTCCCATCGACGTACAGGTTAACAGGATCAGCGTGCTCAAGCCAAAATACGCAGAAGACGGCAGCGATGACGGGACAGAACCGGATACTAATATTGTAATCAGCAGCGGCTTCACAGTTCTTGGTGGCACGATGGAGTTCCCTACCACTACGCCACTTACTTTCACAATAGAAGCGCTCGAAGGTACTGTACCGGACCTGAAGAGCCTGGAAGTAGATATCGCTCTGTCTGCACCTACTGTAGCCACAGACACCAAACTATCTGCCAAACAAGGTATTAGCATTAAATCGGCTGCCGCTACCCTCAGCGGAGGTATCACATTGTTCAACAATCAAGACCCTGAAGATGAAAACTAGATATATACTTGCCGCAGCCGGCCTTTTGGTTTGCGCCGCTCTGGGCGCCCAAGGATTCGATGAAGCTTTCTTGCTGAAAGACTACCGGATGAACTATCGCTACAACCCTGCAATGACAGGCAGCACCTCGTTCTTGAGTCTTGGCCGATTCAACTCAGGCCAGCGTAATAACGTGGGAGCCGCCGCTTTCCTTTATCCTCTGGAGTCGGGTCTGGCAACCGGCCTGCACCCGGATGTACCTGCCGCTACCTTTCTCGGCGCCCTGCCAGAGAGTTGCAGCACCGCAGGAACCATAGACTACAACCTGCTGTCGTACGGATTCGCCTCCGGGGCCGGGTTCCATACCATTGATGTAAGCGTGCGAGGCTCATACGGAGCCTCAGTGCCCTCGGGCCTGTTTAAAATTGCAAAACTGGGCACAGCAGACATCGACTACGACTTGAGCAGCCTCCGGGCATTCGGTAACGCTTATGCAGAAATAGCATACGGTTACTCCCATAAAATCGGCGACTTCCTGTCTGTAGGCGGTCGGGCCAAGCTGCTGGTAGGGCTGGCTGCCGCAGACCTTAAAGCCACCCGCTTAGATGTAGGCATGTCAGGCACCGAATATACTGCTGACATGGCCCTGGATATGAATCTTACCAGCGTGAGTACCAAGATTCTGTACGAGAACATAGGCCAGGAGGGGCTGCCTCTGACCAGCGCCAAGCATAAGTGGGGAAAGCCCTGCGGGATAGGAGCAGCACTCGACCTGGGCATAGAGTTCACGCCCATAGAGAATCTCTCCATCAGCGCTTCTGTGCTTGACATCGGAACCATTTTCTGGTACTACGGCAATGCTGCAACCGCAACCGGTCAAATACATTTTGACGGCTTGCACGAGGTTGGCGTAGATCAGCTTAATTCGAACAGCCTCAAGGAGATAGGCAGCGACTTGATAGAACAGGCCCTGGGAGCGATACAGCTGCACAGCGAGGCCAACAACAAGAAGTTCGTGGCAATACCTATCCAGGCGAGTGCGGGTATCAAATACTCAATGCCCTTCTACGACAGGCTCACGCTGGGTGCTACCGGGAGGTACGTGTGGAGTGACATTCTGCCCTACTGGGAAGCACGCGGCGGAATCGGTCTCAACCCCTGCTCATGGCTGGATATGAGCGCCACCGCCGGTTATGGCTCTTACGGTTTTATTTGGGGCGCGGCTGCAGCGGTTCGAGTACTCAAATTCCGCATCACCGCAGGCCTCCAGAATGGAATAGGAGGCACAATTCCTTACACATCTACGCCACTCAAGGCCAACGACAAAGTCTTGACGCTGGGCGTAAGTTACGACCTTTAAGACTGGGCTCGCCGGGAGCTATTGATTCATCAGGAATTCCTTCATAAAGGCGTTGAGGTCGCCGTCGAGCACTCCCTGAGTGTCGGCGGTCTCCCAGCCTGTGCGGAGGTCCTTGACCATCTTGTATGGATGGAGCACGTAGGAGCGGATCTGGCTGCCCCATTCGATGCGCTTCTTCTGCCCTTCCAGCTCAGCCTGCTTCTCCTGCCGCTTCTTGAGCTCAATATCGTAAAGGCGTGATTTAAGGATGAGGAGGGCCCGCTGGCGGTTGTCTTGCTGGCTGCGGGTCTCGGTATTCTCAACGGTGATGCCCGTTGGGATATGCCTTACACGCACGCCCGTCTCTACTTTATTGACGTTCTGCCCGCCGTGGCCACCGCTGCGGAAGGTATCCCACTCAATATCCGAGGGGTTGATTTCTATGTTGATGCTGTCGTCAACCAGAGGGTACACGAAAACGCTGCTGAAAGTAGTCTGGCGCTTACCCTGGGCATTGAAGGGAGAGATTCTCACCAGTCGGTGCACGCCCGACTCGGCCTTAAGGTAGCCGTAGGCAAAATCGCCCTCGAACTGTATGGTGCAGGACTTGATTCCTGCCTCGTCACCCTCGATGAGCTCGGTGGTAGTCATCTTGTAACCGTTGCGCTCGCCCCATCGCTGGTACATTCGCATGAGCATGGCGCTCCAGTCGTTAGCCTCGGTACCGCCGGCTCCGGAATTGATAGTAAGCACGGCTCCGAGGTTGTCGCCTTCTGCTCCGAGCATATTCTTAAGTTCCAGATCCTCAAGTGCTTTTACAGCATCCGCATAGGCCTTGTCGGTATCTTCGCCCTCGGGGTCGAGCTCCAGCAGCACTTCTAGATCCTCCACCTGGGAGCAAAGTTTGTCGTACGCACTAACCCATGCCTTCACTGGGTTGAGCTGCTTGAGGAACTGCTCCGCAGCCTTAGGGTCATCCCAGAAACCGGGGGCCTGACTCTGGCTCTCGCCTTCCGCAACCGTCTTGCGCTTCTCCTCTATCTTAAGGTACTTAAGGAGTGCCTCAGTACGCTGGGAGAGCTCTTTAACTTGTTCCTGGCTTATCATAGTTCGGAAGAATTTACAGAAAACGCCTCGCGCCAAAAGCGGATAATCAGATCGGCCGTCCCCTCTATTCCCAGCAGCGAGGAGTCTACGCAGAGGTCGTAATTGGAGGCAACGCCCCAATTGTCGCCAAAGGTGAGGAGGTCGTAGTAGTCTTTGCGGCCTTTGTCTTTCTTGAGAATCATCTCTTCAGCCTCCTGCTGGCTTATGCCGAGGCGCTCCGCAACGCGAGCCTTGCGTGCATCCATAGGAGCGTGTACAAAGACATCCAAGGTCTTCATATCGCGGAGCACGTAATCCGATGCACGGCCCACGAAAACGGCGCTACCCTTACTGGCAAGATCGCGTATAGCGTCGCTCTGAATCCGGAAAAGCTCGTTGTCATCCATCAAATTAGACGGGTTGTTGTGCCAGAAACGACCCAGGTCCAGCCACCCTCGCAGGCCGAAAGAGCTGCGGTGCTCGTCGGATTTCTTAAGAAACTCAGGGCTCAAACCGCTGTTCTTGGCAGCATTAAGGATGAGCTCCTGGTCATACACGGGAATGCCGAGTCTCTGGGCAACTGCTGTGGCTACGCTCTTGCCACCGCTTCCGAACTGACGTCCGATAGTGATGATTATCTTATTATCCATAAGCGCTATATCGTTCCGCCCAAAGACTTGGCTTCTTCGCCGTCCTTGAGTCGGGAAAATTTCTTGAAGATATCAATTATGAATACCGCAGACACGGTGATATTGAGAATGTCAGATATGGGGAAGCTTATCCATACACCTGTCTCCTGGAACTTAAGGGGAAGAGTGTAGATAAGTGGCAGCAAGAATAAAAGCTGTCTGGAAAGCGAGAGGAATATGGATTTCTTGACCATTCCCAAGCACTGGAAGAAATTGCCGGAAGCCATGCCGAACCCCACTAATGCGAATCCGGCGGTAGTGTATCGCAAACCTTTGGCGGCAAGTGCTTTAAGCTCGGGATCATTGGTAAACATGCCTACTGCAAGTTCTGGTATGAACATAGCTATCAAGAAGCAGATAGTAGTCATCAGCACTTCCCATTTTGCCGTAAGCACAAAAATTTCTTTGACTCTTGAGTATTGCCGCGCGCCATAATTGTACCCCGCTATTGGCTGGAGTCCCTGGTTGAAGCCCATGCAAATCATTGCGAACAACATCACAAAACGGTTCACTATGCCGTATGCACCGATTGCAAGGTCGCCGCCGTACTTGCGAAGCTGCTGGTTCACAAACAGAGCCACAAGGCTCGCAGCAACATTCATCAAGAAAGGCCCAACTCCAATGGCCAGTGCCTGCCGGGCCACTTTACCGTCGAGCCGGAAAACGGGCTTGGTGAAATGCAGGAAATGTTTCTTGTCTGAGAGGAACTTGAACGTATAAACCAACGCCAGAATCTGGCAGATGACAGTTGCAAGTGCGGCCCCTTTGATACCCATACCGAGGCCGAAAATGAATATCGGATCCAGGATGGCGTTGGACATAACGGTGAAAAGGGTGAGCCCCATCGCCGTCTTGGGATGGCCCGATGAACGGATGATTCCGTTGAAACCGTGCATCAGATGGGTAAAAGTATTGCCCAGGATAATGATGGTCATATAGTCCCGTGCAAACGGAATGGTCTTGTCGCTGGCCCCGAAGAAATAAAGAATAGGGTCCAGGAAGACCATTGCCACCACGGTAAAGAGAACGCCGACTATAACATTGAGAGTCAGCGTATTGGAGAGCACGCGCCCGGCTGCCTCATAGTTCTTCTGCCCCAGCAATATAGATATCAGGGTCATGGCACCCACCCCCACTAGAGTACCCAGAGCTATGCTGATGTTCATCAGCGGGAAGGTTACGGCCAGGCCGGAGATTGCGTACGAGCCCACATCGGGGATATGGCCGATGTAGATGCTGTCCACCATATTGTATAGCGACGCGGCCGTCTGTGCAATTATTCCTGGGACGGCAAACTTGCGAAGCAGGGTGCCGATTTTTTCGGTACCCAGCTCCAGGGGGGCGGCCGCGTTGTCCGCCATTATTTATTGGGGTTTTCTACGAGTTCGACATCGAAGCGCAGCGGAGCGTAGGCAGGGATTGAGTAGCCCGAACCCTTGTAGCTGTAGCCGAGTGTAGATATGAAGATGCCGCTGCCCTTTTCGAACGGCCCCATCTGGCAGAGCGTACGGGCGAAGCCCTGGATAACCGATGAGCTTGAGGAGCCCATTTTGACATCTGACCAATGGTCTCCCAAGGTAATAGACACCGGCTCGTAAGTCTTGTCCCTTGAGAGGCCGTAGCGGATTGCAGTATCACGTATGGTAGTATCGAACACGCGGCCGTTGAGCAATCTGCCTATATAGTTGATATACACCGTGGTATCCTTGAGCTCAATATCGTCCGCAGGTGCCTTGGTGCTCACGTAGTAGAATCCGTACGCGCCTGAAGAATCGGCCTGGGCCTTCACGGGATCGGAGCCATATTTAGCGGGAAAATTAGCAGCCAGATAGCGCCCGAGCGAATCTACGCTCCACGGCATAATGTTCTCGAAATGCTCTACGAGCTCGATGTCGTAAATTGCCGTCGTACCGATATCGTCTGTCTTTTGACTGAGGTAGCCGTCCTTGGTATCAAAGCGGGAGTAAGTCATGAGCCAGCTGGGAATCAGCACTTTGCGACGTCCTCCGTCACGCATGCCCAGGAGGGCCTCCTCAAATCCGGCATATTGCCCTTTAGCATAAGCTGTTACGGGGCCATAATAGTAGGTCTCGTCGTATGTGCCGAGCTGCTTGGAGATATGCTCGTAGGTGCTTCCGGAAATATCTCCGGTCTGCAGGGCCTGGGTGTAACTGACGCGTATGTACAGCGAATCTGTAATCGCTTCGAGTTTCGGCCCTGCGCCTTCTTGGTCCTCGAGTATATAGGACCCCAACTCGGTCTCCTTCCAGAGGTACTCCCTATGGTCCTGCATCTGAACATGCACCCACGCATTGAAGTAGCGCTGCGCTGCCTCAAGGTCGGTGCTGGTGACTTTCTTTCCGCAAGAGCAGAGAGAAAGAACTGCCAAAGCTATGATTGTTATCTTCTTCATCTTATTGATTGACGGCCGGATGCTCCTGCAGGAACCGTGCCGTGATTCTTCTAACGTAATCTTCTGCTTCGCTGGGGGAAGCTATATCGGCAGGAATGAAAATTTTGCCACCAGACGCCTGTTCGTGGCCGCCTCCGTGGAAATGGCTCATCGCCAGGGATCTGGCCGAAGTGCCCCTTTTCGAGCGTATCGAGATGCGGAAAACGTCTCCGTCTTCGCGCGCCAGGATGCTCAGCCTCACGTCTTTAAGCGAGAGGGGAAGGTTCACGAACCCCTCGGTCTCGCCGTCTTGCAGGCCGTGAGTGTCGTAAAAAGACTGCGGGAGCACGCACATTGCCCCGCCGCCGGGAATCAGCTTCATACGATTGCTCAGCAGGTCTCCCATTGCCGCCAGGCGCGCCGGACGGTCGCTATGGTAAAGCTTGTCGATTATATCGTCGCGATCTACTCCTGCGCCCAGCAGTTCCGATGCCATCGCCAGCGTGCCAGGGTACACCGAATTCGCAAAATTGTTTGTGTCGGTAGTCATGCCCGTCATCAGGGCGCGGGCGGTGCGCTTAGGGAGCTTGTGCGCGTCGGACTCAATGTCGGGCATCCCCATCAGCACACGGTAAAGCAGCTCGCAGGCCGATGAAATACGTGTTTCGCTGAAGCAAAGATCGAAGTCCTGTACGGCCGGCGCCTCGTGGTGGTCTATGAGGACCTTTGGGCCTGGGAAAGCGCGGACAATGTCTTCTAACCCCTCCACTCTAGATAAAGTATTGAAGTCCAGGCAGATGAGCAGGTCGGTACGAGCAAGGCGCGCAGCAACTCCAGACTTGTCTGTGAGAATGTTCACGCCATCGGAGAGAAAGGAAACGTTGTCTGGCAGAGGGTCTGGAAGGATAGCTGCAGCGTCCTTCCCTCTACACTCTTGCAGGTAGCACACCATGGCAGCACTACACCCGGCCGCATCGCCGTCGGGACGTGCGTGGGAGATGGTGCTGATAACTTTGGAACTATCTATCCAAGAGCTTAACAGAGCAGTGTGTTTCGACATTTCCACGATGCAAATTTAACAATATTATTGCATTTAATAAATCCTTTTTTTAACTTTGTCCGGATTTGGAAATAAAATTGAATATATAAAATGAACAAAGCACTTAAGATTCTTTTGGAGGTCGTCCTTCTTTGCGGAATTCTGGCCCTTGTCTATGCTATTTACAGCAGCATAATGAAGCCCGTAAACTTCAACAAGCAGAAAGAAATACGCGAGGTCGTTGCTATTCAGAGGCTCAAGGACATCCGCACCCTCCAGGTCGCATACAAGAGCGTTAACGGCAAGTTCGTCTCTACCATAGACTCCCTCAAGAACTTCTACGAGAATGGTAAGATGGCTGTCGTGATGCAGGTAGGTTCCGCCGACGACTCCGTGGCATGGGCTCATACCGAGAAAGTTCGCAAGGCTAACCGCAAAATCACTCCTGAGCAGCTCCTGGAAATGTATCAGGCAGGCGACAAGAACCTTGTGTTCTCCGTGGTTACACAGATTCCCGTAAAGGACACCCTGTTCCTTCGCAGGGACGACTTCTGCATCGACTCTCTGGCCACTATACCTTTCTCCGGTGGCGCTGCTGTAGAGATGGATGCCGACGTGCGTATGGTTTCCGGAGTTCCCGTACCTCTTTTCGAGGCCAAGATGCCTTACAAGCTCCTGCTTAAGGGCATGGACAACCAGCTCAGAATCAACCTTGACGCCGAGCGCCGCGACCAGAACAAGTACGAAGGTCTGCAGGTCGGCAGCCTTATGGCTCCTAACAACAACGCCGGCAACTGGGAGTAATCGGTGTGTTCACCCTTGTCCCTTTGAGTTTTTTCGAGCCGGCGGCAGCGCACAAAGCACTTGCTGAAGTAGCCCGCATAGACGAAGGAGCAAAGGTTTCTTACAAGAAAATTCCCGCATATCACGCGGCTTTGGTTTATACAGTCTCCGGTAGCGCAAACTCGCTGCCGGAGATTTATTATGTCTTGCAGTACCTCCCCCAGATTAAAGACGGAGTGAAGATTCTCTGCTCTTGGACAGACGGGGAACTCTCCATGGCCATTGCACGGGGAGAAAGACTTCTGCTGGCGAATTCGTTCAAGGCCCAGGATTTCACTACCGCGCTATACTTCATCTTACTCGCCCTTAAATCTCTGGAACTCAATTCTGAAGCAATTTGCATCCATTTCCGCCAACAGCTCAATGCTGCTGACGAGAACACCCTGTACAGTTACTTCAAAGCTGTGAAATTCACAATTTAACTTGACTGCTGCGGGCATCCTTGGCATAGAGAATACTATTACAGTTTCAGGCAAATGAGAATTATTGGAGGCAAACTCAAGGGTAAAACCATCTATCCCCCGATGGGGTACAAAGCTAGGCCCACTACCGACTTCGCTCGCGAAGGGCTGTTCAATATTCTCGATAACGAGTACGAATTCGATGACCTGAAGGTGCTCGACCTGTTCGGCGGCACCGGAGCTGTGGCGTTCGAATTTGCTTCCAGAGGTGTTGGACGTGTGTGGAGCGTAGAGATGGCCCGCGATAATGCGTCTTTTATCAAGCGTGAGGCCTTACGCCTGGGGCTGGACAACGTAACTGCCGTTCACTCCAACGTTTTCGACTTCCTACCCATCTGCCGCGAGAAGTTCGATATCATTTTTGCCGATCCTCCTTATGCGCTGGACGGCCTGGACTGCATCCCGGACAAAGTACTTGGCTGCGGCCTGCTTCATCCCGGCGGCTATTTCATCCTCGAGCACGGTGGCGAGTATTCCTTCACCAGCCATCCCCTCTTCGTAAAAGAACGCAGCTACGGCCGCGTGCACTTCTCGTTCTTCGAAGAGCCCTCGGAATAGTTACGCCCTTGCAGCTTACTGCAGCCGTATCCATTCAGCAAGTTCCGCCAGCGCCTCCGGTGCGAAGGTTTCTTCAATTCTGGCGTATTCGTCAGACATACCGGTTCCGCAGTGCTGGAAGAGATGATTGAGTTCTGGGTAAAGACGGCAATCAGCTGAAGGACAGAGTTTTGCCACTTTAGAGAGATTGTATTCCGGAATAACCTGAGTGTCTTTCTCGCCATTCATCGCCAGGCAAGGGCACTTGATGTTTGCTACATAAGGTGCGGGATCGAGGTTTACAAAACACTCCATCCATACACTTTTCTGCTTCAGCATCTTCTTAACCGCTAGCTTCGCCGCAAAAGCAGAGAGCTTCTTGGGTGCCCCTTGGATTTCAATCTGGCGCGACAGTTGACGGAAAAGAGTACTGTCGCCCCTGTCGGCCATACCCGCCAGGCTTACGATGAAGTCGGGGCAGTCAGTTTCGTCTGCACCAAGAATGAAGGCAATCGTTCCTCCCTCGCTGTGGCCGATCAAGCCGACCTTCTTAAATCCGCGTTCGCGCAGGCAACTCAGAGCTGCTCTGGCATCATCTGCAAAATCAAATGTCGTTGCCTCTTCGAACTTACCGCCGGAACTGCCGCAGCCACGATCGTCATAACGGAGCGAGGCAATGCCGACACGAGCGAGTGCATCTGAGATAACTGCGAAGGGGCGATGGTCCATCAGCGTCTCATCGCGATCTTGCTGACCACTACCGCTGACCAGTACCACAGCATTCGTGTGCTCAGGCCGGCAATTATGAGGGCTCGCCAGAGTGCCGCCCAGCGTTATCCCGTTATGCTGGAAAAGAAACTCCTCTGTATCATAGGGGAACGGAGGCTCCGGATTCTGCGGGCGCTTGCGCTCCAGATAGCCGCGTGCCAGTGCCAGTCGTTTCTTGATAACCAATTGAGAGAATGATCCGATTAGCGAATCACCCTGGAGAGAGCCCTTGAAATTCCCCTTAATGTCTTTAAAGTCAACCTTAATGCTCCCGTCCTTTAATTGCTGGAACGATGCATCAAGACCGTATACTCCCTGGTCTGGTGAATCAAGCTTGCAACTATCTCCGAGGTGCATCACAAAAGCAAGTCCGAGACCCTCAATTTCTCCGCTCCAGGTGCCCCGAAGCTCTGCAGGGACGGGAGAATGTTGTTGCCGGCCAGTACATGAAAACAACACTACGGCAGCTGCTATTATTACAGAAAGACGAAAGAAAAATTTCATATCAAAAACAATTAACATATACAAAAGTAAGAATAATTTTGCAACCCTGGCGCGCAAACTTCTGTAGCCCAGATACTTACGCATTTTGCCTGCACGTTTTTCCATGCAGGCAAAATGCGTAAAACACTGATTGATAGTAACTTGCGCGCCAGACAGTCTATCCTGTTACAGCCCTTGGGACTTGGCTTCGTCCCAGAGGGCGTCCATGTCGGAGAGAGTAGCGTCGGCGAAGGTGCGGCCCTGCGAGCGAAGGCCCGATTCTACGTAGCTGAAACGGCGTCGGAACTTGCTGCAGCTGGCGCTGAGTGCAGCCTCGGCATCTACTCCATAGAGTCGCGCGGCGTTCAGGACGGCAAACAACAAATCGCCGAACTCACCTGTCATCTCTGCAGTCGGTTCCGGATGCGACGCCTGCTCCGCTGCTTCGCGAACCTCCCGGAGCTCTTCGAGTACCTTGTCCCAGACATCCTCGCGCCGCTCCCAGTCGAAGCCGCAACCGCGAGCCTTTTCCTGCATGGCAAGAGCCTTGAGAAGGGCCGGCATAGCATCGGGGATTCCCTCCATAACGGTCTTGTTGCCTCCCTTTTCCTTAGCCTTCACAAGCTCCCAAGTATCGGCAATCTCCTTGGCGGAAGTCTGTTTGCCAGCCTCTGGACCGAAAACATGAGGATGTCGGAAAATCATCTTCTCGCACACCTTGTCTATACAATCGGCAATATCGAACTCGCTCTTCTCCTGCCCCATCCGGGCATAAAAGACCATGTGATAAAGCAGGTCGCCGATTTCTTTGCACTCGCCGGCAGTATCACCCTTGAGGATGGCGTCGCTGAGCTCATAGACTTCTTCTTCTGTGAGTCTGCGGATAGACTCGGCGGTCTGCTCGGCATTCCACGGGCACTTCTCGCGAAGGGCGTCCATTATATCTAACAGACGCCCAAACGCTTGAATCTTTTCTTCTCTACTATGCATTCGAGATTTCTCCACTCGCTACGCTCGGTAGAAATGACAACTACCGTAAACTACTTGCTGACGAACATCACCGCCTCGGCGATTGAGTTCAGCTTGGTATCTACGCTGTCGGCGCGGGAGGCAAGAATACAAGGTGCGGTAGTACCTACAAGCATACCGGCCTGACGAACTCCCACGCAGAGCTTACTGTTGGTCTTCCAGAACACGTTTGCAGACTCGATGTTGGGGAAGAGCAGGCAGTCGGCGTCGCCGGCAACTTCGCTCTTGAGCTTCTTGATCTGCACGCTCTCGGGATCGATGCAGACATCCAGGGCCAGAGGGCCGTCACCGATACAGCCGGGAATCTGTCCACGGTCGCACATCTTGGCAAGCATAGCGCCCTCGATGCAGGCAGGCATAGAGTCCAGCATCTGCTCAGAAGCAGCAACGAACGCAATCTTGGGTTTTTCTATTCCGAAGGACTTGGCGACGCCCAGCAGGAAACCGGAAATCTTGACCTTCTGACGGAAATCCGGCTGAGGCACTACAGCCATGTCGCTGAAGAAAATGAGCTTGGGGTAATTGGGGTTCTCTACAACGCTCACGTGAGAAAGCAGTCCCTTGGGAGGAAGCAGACCGGTCTCTTTGTTCAGGATAGCGCGGAGGAACTTGTCTGTTGAGCAAAGTCCCTTCATGAGCACGTCGCCCTCGCCGTCGTGAACCATCTGCACCGCCTGAGCTACCGCCTTAATCTCCACGGGGTTATCTGCCACGGTAAACTTGGTGATATCGAGCCCGTTGGCATCGCACACTGCAGCAATCTTGGAGGCGTCGCCCACCAGGGTGACATCCACGAAACCCATTTCTGCGGCCTTGTAAGCAGCCTCGATAGAGTGCTCGTCAACACCCCAGGCCACTACCATGCGCTTGCGTATACCTTTCTCTCTAAGAGTTGCAAAAACGTCGTTGAAATTCTTTATCATAATGCTATTCTTCTATTGTTGATACTATTCTCATTGTGTCGCGGGCGATTACCAACTCTTCGTCGGTAGGAATGAGGGCCACCTTCACGCTGGAATCTGGGGCAGAAATGATGGTCTCTGAATTTGCGCTCTCGTTCACGTCGGAATCGACCTTGACTCCCATATAACCCAGCTGCTCGCACACGCGGCGGCGCAGACGGGGATTGTGCTCGCCAATACCTGCGGTGAAGATAATCAAATCTACACCGTTCATCTCTGCAATGTAACCGCCCACCAGCTTAACGATATCGAAGGTAAGCTTTTTGAGCACTATCTTGGCCTTGCGGTCGCCCTGCAGGGCAAGAGCATTCATGTCGCGCGCGTCGGAGCTCACGCCGCTCAGGCCCAGGAAACCGCTCTTCTTGTTCATGATTTCGGTCATCTGGTCCGGGGTGAGGTTCTCCTTCTTCATGATATACGGAACGATGTTGGCGTCGATGACACCGCAGCGCGTTCCCATAATCATACCCTCAAGCGGGGTGAATCCCATGGAAGTGTCGATGCACTTGCCGTTGCGGATTGCAGTAACGGAGCTGCCGTTGCCGATGTGGCATGTGATTATCTTGGAATTCTCAAGATTAATACCGGCCAGTTTGGCACCGCGCTGAGACACATACTGATGACTGGTCCCGTGGGCGCCGTAGCGGCGTACGTGATACTTCTCGTAATACTCGTACGGCAGTGCATACATGTATGCATAGGGTTCCATTGTCTGATGGAAGGCAGTGTCGAATGTTACAACCTGCGGGACGTCCGGGAGCACATGGGTAACTGCATGGATACCAAGCAGATGCGCAGGATTATGCAGAGGGGCGAAGTCGCAGCAGATGCCGATTTTCTCAAGCACGTCGTCGTTCACGAGAGCACTTCCGCTGAAGAAATCAGCTCCCTGCACTATACGGTGGCCAACTGCCTCAATGTCGTCGAACGACTTGAGCACGCCGTGCTCGGGATCTACCAGGGCGTCAAGCACCAACTTCATTCCGACCTTATGGTCGGGAATAGGAAGATCGCGCACAAAGCCTGTCTTGCCTGTAGGTTTATGGGTAATGGTGCCTTCGGGCAGGCCAATCTTTTCTACGAGTCCTTTTGCCAGGATATCATACACATCATCGCTCTTCATGTCCAGAAGCTGGTACTTCACAGAAGAGCTGCCGCAATTGATTACAAGTATTATCATAAAGAGAATATATAAGTTTACAAAAATAACAAAATATTAGCTAAATTGCAGCACTTAAACGAGAAACTATGAAAAACAACAGCGGAATCATAAGTTTGTCTCTTCCCTTCGCCGCCGGAGTGGCGGCAGCGGCACTGCTGGCAGAGCCCTTCCGTACGGCCCTGGGGGCCAGCGCAGCCGCTATCATTCTGCTGATTTACTGCTTCTTTCATAAGGGTAATATAGCTTTGTTCCCTCTATACTTCTGCCTCGGCGCCCTTTGCTGGAGCAGCGGCGCCCTCTGCCCAGCCCCAAACCTTCCGAAGCTCGCAGCTGCCAGCAAAATGGCCGAACTTCTGGAGCGCATACCCTTCGCGGGCGAGCATAGCGGAGCCATCATCCAAGCCCTGCTCACGGGAGACCGGAGCGGGCTCACAAGAGACACAATTAAAGCATTCCGACGCAGCGGAGCTTCCCACATACTGGCACTCAGCGGCTTGCACCTTGGCGTTATCTACACATGCCTGAGCAAAGTCCTTACACCGCTCGGCAACAGCACTGCCGCGCGATGGCTGAAGAGCGGCACCATCATCATTATTTGCAGCGTATATGCCGCAGCTACAGGCGCCTCGGCCTCCATCACCCGCGCCCTCATCTATATCTGCATAGGAGAAGCAGGACGGGCCATGAGCTGGCGGCGGCACTCCCCTCTCGGCACTTTCTGTCTGGCACTTACCCTGCAGCTGCTCCTCAAACCTACAGTCATAAGCACACCCGGCTTCCAGCTGTCGTACCTTGCCATGCTGGGCATCACGCTGCTCTTCCCCAGAATGGAAAGCTGGTACCCCAAGACAGGCAAACGCGACCCAATGCGAACAATATGGAAAAGCACCGCACTTACCATATCCTGCCAGGTATTCACGGCTCCTGCAGCCTGGTACCACTTCCACAGCTTCCCGCTTTACTTCTTGATAAGCAATCTGATAGCACTGCCCCTCACAGAGCTGGTCATTATCTCTGCGCTGGCCTCTGCAGTGCTGGAAGCCACCACAGGCTGCCCGGCCATACTAAGCACAGCTTGCGGGAAACTGGTTCAATTGCTGGAATTCTGCCTCGAGACTATTGCCTCTCTTCCTGCGCCCTGGGAAGACGGCGCACTTCATCAACTCCCGGGATAGCCGCTATGCTCTCCAGCGTGAGGTGAAGCTCGTCCACGGAGTGAACGGGGAAATCTATGTCGCACGTCACGATTTCGTCTTCTGTGTGAGTTGCGAGCCGGCTCATAGACAGATGCTGACGCTCCACGAAGCAGTCTATGATATCCCTCAGAAGGTGGTAGCGATCTATCGCCACAATCTTGATTTTCACGGGATAAGTGCGGGAAGGATCGGGATTGAAGGGCACAGAGACTATGGTATTGCCCTTCTCGGACGCAAGCTTGATAGCCAGCGGACAGTTGCGGCTGTGGATGGTAATAACCCCGTCGGCATCTTTGAATCCAATAACCTCCTCGCCCGGCAGAGGGTCGCAATCGGGGCAGAGCTTGAACTCAAATTCGTCCTCATCGCGAAGGATGTCGTGAAGGCGCCTGCGTGCCTTGTAAGTTTTGGCATACTGGAGCCAGCCACGCTGGGGCGTCACATCCTCGGAAGTGCCGATTTCTACGCAATCTCCTCGCTGCAGAGGGGTTTTGATAGGCTTGAGCGCTCCGTTGATACGGGCATATTTTGCATGCTCGCCAATCTCGGAATGCACCTCGAAGGCAAAGTCGAGCGCCGTCGCCCCTTTGGGCAGGATGATTCCCTTGCCACCGGGAGTGAAGGCCAGAATGTCTTCGTTGTAAAGCGACGAGCTCACGCTGTCCATGAAAATGTAGCCGTCTCCGCTCTGCGCAATGTTCTGGAGCACGGTCTTGAAGCGCTCCAGCCACCTCTCGTCCCTCTCTACCACGCAGCCCAAACGGGAATTGCGGTGCATGCGCTCAGAGGCAATATGCAGCTCCTCCCACACTCCGGCCTGGTTGAGCAGCTGGACGTGGAAACTCTGGTAGCCGTTGTCTTTGGGGGAATCGATATAATTTACCACGCTGCCGGGACGCTCCTTGAATCGGCTGGTAAGGCAGGAATATATGAAGAGCGCTGTATCCTTCTCCGGAGACTGCGAGCGCATCCACTCGTCGAGCGGCTCAAAGATGATACGCACAAAGTGCTTGAACTCAACGTGGGCAAAATCCGTGTTGTTCTCCTTCATGTCGCTCCACACGCTATAGGGCTTGCGGTAACGGACTTGTATGCGCGCAGGAATTCCGACCTCGGTGAACATGGCCTGAATCTGGTCTGTGAACTCCTTGAGGGAGTCTTTAGTGCGTTCCTTGTCCTCCTCAAGCTGGCGTACTATGCTCTCGTACTCGCGAGGACTGCGGAAGCGGAAAGACAGGTTCTGCATCTCCGTCTTAACGGTATACAGACCAAGACGGCCGGCCAGCGGGGCATAGAAAAAGTCCGTCTCTCCTGCAATCTTCATCTGCTTGTCGGGGCGCATGCTGTCCAGGGTGCGCATGTTGTGCAGACGGTCGCTCAACTTAACGAGGAGAGCGCGGATATCGAAGTGTACGGACTCCAGAATCTGGCGGTAGTTATCTACCTGCTTGGTATGCTCGTAGTTGTGCTTCTTGCGCTTGGTCACCACATCTACCAGGAAGGCCACATCGTCGCCGAAGCGCGAGCGAATGTCTTCCAGGGTATAATCGGTATCTTCTACAACATCGTGAAGGAACGCCGCGATGACGGTATTGGTATCGAGTTCAAGCTCCTCAGCTGCGATATTTGCAACAGCTATCGGGTGTACGATATAGGGTTCTCCGGTATTGCGTTTCTGCCCGTCGTGGGCAACTGCCGCCATCTGGAAGGCGTCCTTGATGCGCTGCAGGTCCTCTTCCGAGACCCTCTTCGCCATCACGTCAAAAACATGCTGCGCCGCCTGCTGTATCGTACTGCTGAGTTCCATCTGCCTATCTTACACATCGCACGCTGGCCGCAAAAGAAGATTTGTCTGCATGGCCAACGAAAACATTGTCGTACTGTTCGAAAATATAACGATAAACTCCCTTGCCCTCGAATTCATCCGAAGTCCAGAAGATAGAATAATTGTCGAAATCGTAGAAGCTGTACTGCCCTTCGTTAATCTGCGCGTATCCAGTGGGAATAGCGCTCAGGGCCGCATCCTTGATGGTAACTCCCCTGTAATAATCCCACATAGGCACACCGTTGAAAAGCGCTTTTACCATAAGCTTGCCGGCACCGCACGGAGAATCCTGAAGGGGCTGAAGATCGGAAGGGGCGCCCATATCTTTGAGCAGGGCCACCCACTCAGCCTCGGACGGCAGATGCCATCCCTCGGGGCATGCGGTCTGCGCCTCTTCCCATGTATAGTATGCTCCGAACACATGGCGCATGGCGGGGCTGTTCTGGAACGAGTGGCCAAAGACCTCGTTGCCGGCGGCGTCCAGGCGGACTATACTCAGATTGCTGCGCAGCCACTCTTTGCCGCCTGCAGCACCTGCATAATAAATCCTGCCGTCTATAGTAACTCTGGAATCACCAACCTTGCGGCCTATGCCTGTAATGGAGCCTTTCAGGGGATCGTCGCTCACCACCACGAAGTTAATCGTGCCGGAAGAGACGTAATACTTGTCTGACGACTCAACCGGATATGCGATACAAGAAATGGTAAATGTT
This sequence comes from uncultured Bacteroidales bacterium, assembly GCA_946410455.1. Classification (GTDB taxonomy): domain Bacteria; phylum Bacteroidota; class Bacteroidia; order Bacteroidales; family UBA932; genus Cryptobacteroides. The sequence continues at coordinate 44,115 of CAMKAJ010000010.1, read as the reverse complement.
CCCAGAGTATCAGGAACCTCGTACTCGTAAACGTTAATTCCGTTCTTGAGGGTATCCTTCTTGCCGGTTATGGGAGCAGTAAAGTAATAAGCTACCGCAGTCCCGTCGGGCGCAGTGACGCCGCCCGGAGTAAACTGGAACTTATCCCCCGCCTTGACGTATGGGGGCATCTTGTGCGACACAGAAACGCTGCCGTTCATATACTCCTTGGTCTCTTCTTCTTTTTTGCAAGAACCCGCAAAAAGCACAAGAGCCATGAGCGTGAGCAGTATAGTGGAGCCGTGTATTCTCATCTTCATTATATTACGAAATGCAAATATGCATATTTTTAAGCGAAAATCCGCTACCTTTGTGCAAATAGTTTGCCTAAAGGATGAAAGCCGCAAAATTATTCTTCGCCTGCTTTATATTGCTCGCAAGTGCATGTTCGCCAAGCTACCAAAGCGTCGGAGGCTATGCGCAGGGAGGGGTTTACAGGGTGGTTTACAACAGCAACGGAGTCTCTGCCCCTAAGGCAGAAATAGAAAAAGGCATAGCGAGCATCCTGGAAGCCATAGACACCACTCTCTCTGGCTACAACCGCAAGTCCCTGCTCAGCCGCCGCAATTCCGGAGAGCCGGTAGAGCTGAACGATATGTTCCGCGACATCGAGGCCAAGGCAGAGTACTACCGGGAGCTAAGCGGAGGAGCATTCGACGCCGCTGCGGGGCCCCTATTCGACATCTGGGGCTTTGGTTTTACCGGCGACAGCCTTCCCGCGCCCGGAGCCATCACCGCTGCAATGGAGCGATGCAAACGGCGCGAAGTTCTGAATTTCAACGCTGTAGCCCAAGGGTACAGCTGCGATCTGGTAGCTGAATACCTACATTCGCTCGGAGTTAAAGACATGCTGGTTGATATTGGCGAAATCTACTGCGAGGGCCTCAACCCAAAGGGTACCGGCTGGGCTATAGCTATAGACAAACCGGAAGACGGCAATAACACTCCTGGCGCAGAAGTATCCGGCATCTGGAAGTCGGACGGAGGCGCCTACGGAGTCGTAACCTCTGGAAACTACCGCAAGTTCTATGTAAAAGACGGCAAGAAGTACGCCCATACGATAGATCCCCGCAGCGGCCGGCCCGTAGAGCATAACTTACTGAGTGCTACAGTAATAGCCCCAAGCGCCACAGAAGCTGACGCGCTTGCGACTTTCTTTATGGTAATAGGTGCTCAAGAAGCTCGCAGCTGGGTAGAATCGCACCCTGGAATAGAAGCCTGCCTCATCAGCTCCGATGGAATCTGGACCTCGAAGGGATTCTAGAGTTTAAGCACTGCGTCGGCGTAACTGGTAGCCGCAGGCCGGTGCGTGATGCAGAGGATTGTCTTGGCACCGCGATAGCGCGCGCCGAGGCGCTCGAGTAATTCCAGCTCAGTATCGGCATCCAGTGCCGATGTAGCCTCGTCCAGCACCAGTATTCCACCCGGACGCAGGAGGGCACGTGCAATTGCAATACGCTGGGCCTGCCCCTCGCTAAGGCCGGCGCCAATCTCGGCACATACCGTATCCAGCCCGTTCTCCAGCTCGTACACGAAGTCTGCGGCAGCCAGATGCAGGGCCTCGCGAAGACGCGCCTCATCTGCCGATGGGTCAGCCAGCAGCAGATTATCTCTGATGGTGCCGCTCATGAGGCTGTTGCCCTGCGGCACGTACATGAAATTGCAGCGGGTGTTGACTCCGGAAGGGACTTCGAGTCCATCTGTACCGTAAAGGGTAACGCTGCCCGCATCGGGTGGAAGAAGGGCCATGATTACCCTCACCAGAGTAGATTTGCCGGCGCCGGTAGAACCTATGATTGCCGTCATGGTGCCAGGCTTGAAATCGAAGTCCAAACCGCGCACGACAGCGTTTCTGGCGCCTTCGTAAGTAAAAGAAAGACCGCGTACCCGCACACCGGGGGCGCCGTCAAGCACCACATCGCCGTCCTCTTCTTCCTGCTGCGCCTCGTCCAGGTCGAGCAGACGGTCCTCAGAAGCCAAAGCACGGATGAAAGAAGGCACATGCGAGGCTATAGAGGCAACCGGCCGCTGCACCTGGCCAACCAGCTGAAGGAAGGCCACCATAGTACCGTAACCTATGGTTCCGTCGCGCAGCCCGAAAACGCCCCACAAGAACACCAACGCATATCCTGACGCAAATCCAAGATGCATGAAACCACGCGAAACTGCGTTGTAGTTGAGCCGCACCACGGTCCTGTCCTGAACCGTCTGCTGCAGGCCGCCGAGCCGCTCAAGCACCTTGCCGGCGGCACCCAGCATGCGCACGAGCACACGGCGCTGCGTATTTTCCTGCACTAGCCCCTGCACCTGGGCATCGGCCGCACGTATCTCGTTGGTAAGAGAGCGTAACTTCCTGAAGAACAAGCGGCTGCACAAAACGGCCACGGGCATGATGACCAGCAGTATCCAGGCCAGACCGGGCGACAGCAAGAAAAGATACACCGATGCTGCGATCAGCTGGGTAAGCGTTACCAGCGCATCGGGCAGGGTAACGCATATAAAATCTACCACTACCCTGATGTCTTCTTCCAGACGGCTGACGGTATCGCCGCTGTGCAGTTTATCCTTGCCGGACCAAGTGCTGTACAAGACCTTGCGGAAACTGCTCGCCCGCATGCTGTTCTGGGCCTTCACCACAATCAGCCCCTGCCAGTAATTGGCTGCCACCCGTGCCAGCACCTGCACCAGCATGATGCCGAGCATCATGTAAACCAGAGGCATGAGTTCGCCCTGGGCAGCTCCGGTGGCCACATCAACCACCTGCTTGGATATCCACACGAATGCCAGGGATGCCGCTACCGACACGAGCCCAATTAGCCCGCTGAGCAGCACACGGCCGCGCTGCGGACGCAACGCCCGCAACAACCCCTTAAAGCATTCGCGGAAAGGCCTCATTACTCGGCGGCTATTCCTGCCTCTACCCACTTGGCCATGATAGCCTCGGAATCACGAAATGCGGTCTCGTAATCCACCTCGTAACGCTCCGTAAGAAGTTCGGCGAGCATCTTGGCGTCGAATTCTTTGCCAGCTACCGCCTCCCAAAGATATGCGGCAGTCTCGTTGAGCGAAATCATCTTGTTGAAGTCAACGTTGCGCATATTCTCAGAGGTGATGATGTATTCTTTGCACAGTGTGCGGAGTTTGAATCCTTCTAAAGTTCTCATAATATCTTGATTCTTCTGTAAATTCCTAAGAAATAACGCCTTACGATGCGCGGAGCGGCAACCCAGCGGCGGCACGCCCGCTTGAACGAAGGCTTGGTGCAGTCGAAGCGGAGCTTGTCGCCCATCATGATAGCAGTAACCGTGCCGCACACATCTGCAAGCGTGCAGGACTCCGTAGCGTCCAGGTTTCCGTCTCCTTTGAGGGTAACTCGCTCTCCGTCCAGCGCATGCACCCGGTGCAGGACGTAATGCCCCTTGCCAAGGTGGGCCAGCACAATGTCGCCTATCTGGACCACAGGGCGTTTGACCAGATTGACGCTGTCGCGTTCGCCCCGGATAAAAGGAGACATGCTGGAGCCTTTCGTCATAATGGTTACCGTGTGCCCCTCTTCGAGCAAGCGGGACACCTCGCCGAGCATTACGGCATTGGGCAGTATGACGCGCCTGGAGCTCATTTAAGGAGTTCGGAGGAACTGACGCGCGCCGCTTCTTCGTCGGGACGGCACTCAAGGACATAACAGCTTACCGACGAAATGCAGCGCTCCAGGGTAGAGTGCAGGCCGTCAGCTATGCCGCTGTCGGCCTTGAAACCGGAACAAGACGAATAGAGCAATGCGTAAGACTGCAGCACATTGAGAGGGGTAATCCTGTTGTCCGGACTTCTCTGAATCTTTACGAATGCACCCACCGGAGCCTGCACGTTGCGGTAGCAAGGCGTCTTTCCGCTCCATGGCGACCCGTACGCGATTACGCGTCCGTCGGGCCACACTCGTACAATGGGATTGTCGTCGTTCATCAGTTCGGTGCCAGGTATGTGCTTGAGCCACAGGCTGCTGTGAGTACTCTTGCCGGTGCCGCTGCGGGCCAGGAACAAAAAAGCCTTGCCCGAATTTGATACCATAGATGCATGCAGCTCAAGGGTATCCTTGGGGGCAGAGCAGAACGCATACAAGAGCATCAAAGAATTATTGATGCCGAATATGGCATCGCTCACCCTGCGGTTGTCCAGGAAGAGCTCTCCCCTCTTGAAGTCTTGAGAAGAACGCATGTGGCAGTTGAAAGGCAGCCGCTTGTCCGGAGCCATATCAAAAGACCAGCCATCCTGCTCTTTATAGAGCTTGATAACAGTTTCGCCCTCTTCTGTGGGGACGTCGTAAACCAATTCCGCTGAATCCTCGCGGGAAAACTCCTGCTGCGAAAGGCTAAGGCCAAACAGCAGCTCTCCATCTGCAGGAGCAACGGTCTCGAATGGTTCGTACTGGCCGAGCCTTGCCCACAACGAGCAAGTCTGCGGCATCTCCAGAGAAAAGACGTGCTCCGCTACTTTAAAATACTTAATCATATCGACCCACAAATATAAGAATTTGTTTTTTTAGTTTGAGCAGAAAAGCTTATATTTGCTTTCTGACTATTAAACGACACAATATGACAGAATCGGAAAACAATATCGGGCTCGATTACAACACAGAGAGAGAAAGGCTGGAGATGCCCGAGTACGGCCGCAACGTGCTCAAGATGGTAGAAAAGATGAAGGAGATTCCCGAGCGCGACAAGCGCAGCGAGCAGGCCCGTGCCATAGTCAAGGTGATGGAATTACTGAATCCCCAGGTGCGTCAGCTCGACAATTACGAGCATAAGCTTTGGGACCATCTGTATATGATTGCCGGCTTCGACCTGGACGTAGAGTCTCCCTACCCCAGCCCTGTAGCGGAAGAATTCAATACACGTCCTGTTCCCCTGCCCATGAAGGGCGAAAAGATCAAGGCAACCCACTACGGACGCAACATAGAGAAGATAATCAATCTCCTGTGCAACGAGCCCGACGGCGAGCTCAAGACGGAGATGATACGCTCGCTGGCCATCTACATGCGCCAGCAGTACCTCATCTGGAACAAAGACAGCGTGTCTGACGAGACCATCTTCAAAGACATAGAGAAGCTCTCAGACCACAAACTCAAGATTCCCGAAGGAATCAAGCTCAGCCAGATAAACATAGACGCCAACTACTCCAGGCCCGGACTCAACATCAATGTGGGCCAGGGAGGCAAGAACAGAGGCAACTTCCGTAAAGGCAACAAGGGCAAGAGGAAATAATGAAAGCACCCCTTTTCATACGCAACTGGGACGAGAGCCAGAGGGCTTCGGCAGTCAAGCTGCTCGGAGTAGCGCTGGCCGTAACCACCCTGTTCATATTCATAGCCATTGTATCTTATATGATTCACTGGCAGCAGGATATGAGCTTTGTACCTGGGCAGGAAGTCTCCAATGCCGCCGGTTCCCTGGGTTACAGGACGGGCAAATTCTTCATCTGCGACTTCCTTGGTCTTGGGAGCGTGGCATTACTGGTGATAATGGTAATTATGTCTGCCCGATTGATTACCGGCCGCTGGCTGCTGTCTTTCCCCAGAACCGTACTGCTCACTGTCACCGGAGCATTTGCGGCCTCCCTCCTGCTCTCTTACGTAGGCAAACTCGCCGGCATCGAGACTCTTTTCGGTGGCGGCCTTGGAGGAGCATGCGGCGGGGCTATAATATCCTGGCTTATGAGAATCATAGGGCCCTTTGTGAGCGCCCTCGTGGTGCTGCTGGTCCTTGCCCTCTGGCTTTTCTTGATCTCCAATCGCTTCAACAGAGCACTCGCAGGGCTGTTCAACCCCAAGCCAAAAACCGAGGACGAATTGCTCCAGGAAGAAATAGAACGGGAGGAGCGCAAGCGCCGTAAGATAGAAGAAAAGCGCCGCAAAGAAGAGGAGAAACGGCTCAAGGAAGCCGAGGCCGCCAAGGCCAAGGAAGCCGCTGAGGCCGAAGCAGCCAATGCCGAAAAGGAACAGATAGCTCCGGCCGAAGTACCGGAACAGCCTATGCCCGCAGACGCCGTGCAGGCCGCCGAACCCGCTTCCGACTACGAATCCATGGAAATCGAGCGCGGAGAAGGGCTGAACACAGAAATCGAGAAGGAACTCAAGCCCATAGACAACCGTCTCGACCCGCCGGACGGCCTCCCCAAGTTCAACTTCCCGCCGTCTCTCGACCTTCTTGAGTCTTACGAAAACAGCCGCCACGACGTATCCACCGAGGAGCTCGTGCGCAACCGCAACAAGATACGCGCAGCCCTGGCCAACTACAAGATCCAGGTCAACGACGTCACGGCAATCGTAGGCCCCACCGTTACCCTGTACAAGGTTTATCCTGCCCCGGGAGTCAAGATCTCCGACATCAAGAAGCTCCAGGAGGATATTGCCATGTCGCTGAGAGCCAAGGGAGTACGAGTGGTTACCCTGGAAGACTCCGTGGGTATAGAAGTAGCCAACGACTACTCCTCAATAGTGCCGCTGAGGGCCCTGCTGAACGACGATGCCTTCCGCGAAAGCAAGGCCGAGTTACCCGTAGCCATAGGCTACACCATCACCCAGAAAGTGAAAGTCTTCGACCTCGCGGACGCCCCGCACCTCCTGATTGCAGGTGCAACCAAGCAGGGTAAGTCCGTGGGTCTCAACGTAATAGTGAGCTCGCTGCTGTACAGCCGACACCCTTCGGAACTGAAGTTCGTATTCATCGACCCCAAGATGGTGGAATTCTCTGCCTACGCGCAGTTGCTGTACCACTATCTGGCGGTGCTCCCCGACGCAGCTAACGAAGAAGACGAGCTCAACAGCGCCATAGTCAAGAAGCCCAAGGACGCAGAGAAGATTCTCCGCTCCCTGTGTATAGAGATGGACGAGCGCTACGAACTGCTCTCAAAGGCGGGTGTGAACAAAATCACCCTGTACAACGAGAAGTTCCGCCAGCACCATTTGCGCGGCGACAAGGGGCACCGATTCCTCCCCTACCTGGTAGTGGTAGTAGATGAGTACGCAGACCTTACCATGACCAGCGGAGGAGGCCCCGAGGCCAAGCAGAACGGGCGCAGCATCACCAACTCCATAATCCGTCTTGCGCAGAAGGGCCGTGCCGCAGGTATTCATGTAATCCTTGCCACCCAGAGGCCTTCGGTTGATGTTATCAGCGGTCTTATCAAGAGCAACTTCCCTATGCGAATCGCCTTCAGAGTGGCTTCCAGGGTTGATTCTACTACTATCCTAGACGCTCCGGGAGCCGAGAAGCTCATTGGCAAGGGAGACATGCTCTTCTCTGCCGGAATCGACACCGAGCGTATCCAGTGCGGCTACGTGAGCGGAGAAGAAATAGACAATATCACCGAGTCTGTAAGCGAGCAGAAGGGCTACGCAAAGAGCTACAACACTCCGTACTATCTGCCTGGAGTTGAAGATAATACAGAAGGCGGCAGCGGTGGTGGTGGAGGTGGCGATATAAGCGACCTTGACGAGCGCTTCCGCGAGGCAGCAGAGCTGGTTGTCGCAACGCAAAAAGCATCTACCTCTTATCTGCAGACCCGTCTCGGTATGGGATTTGCGAAAGCAGCCCGAGTGATGGGGCAGCTGGAGACGGCAGGAGTCGTAGGGCCGCAGGAGGGCGCAAAGCCCAGGCAGGTTCTGATTCCAGACCTCAACAGCCTCCAGAGCATTTTGGATACTTACGGAAAATGAAAAGGGCAATTATCGCGATGATGCTTCTGGCCGCTAGCTTACAGCTGGGGGCCCAGGGCAAAGATATAGAGTACCTCAAGACGCTGATAGAGGGCAGGAGGGTGAGTTTCGACTACCTGCTCACTCCCGAGGTGAAGCAAATCTCCAAGCTGGAGGGCAAGGTGCTGATAGACGGCGAATGCTACCACATCTGGGGCAACCAGTTGGAAATCATCTGCGACGGAGTAACCAAGTGGTCTGTGGACCAGGCGGCCAAGGAAGTTTATATTGAGAAGTCTGACGGCACACGCGAGTTTCTTGTAAACCCTTCATCATGGGAAAAGAAGGTCAAGGACCTGAAGGTCAGCGGCAATACCGCCACAGGCAGCTGGACCGACGATATGGAGGGCCATTATTTCACCTTCAAATTCAGTTCTATCAGCAGCGCCCCGCTCAGCGGTACCACGAAAGGATTTGACGTGGACGTACAGTCCCTGGGCAGCGACTGGGTTGTTACCGACTTGCGATGAAGGTCTGCGTAGGACTATCCGGAGGTGTTGACTCCAGCGTTGCGGCGCTCCTGCTCAAGCAGCAGGGCTACGACGTTTTTGCTATGTTCATGCAGAACTGGCACGACACGGAAGGCACCCTTCACGGCGACTGCGAATGGGAAGAAGACAAGTTTGTAGCGGAAATCGTCGCGCGCAAAATTGGCATTCCCTTTTATTTTGTAGATCTCTCCAAGGAGTACCGCCAGCGCGTGGTAGATTATATGTTCGACGAATATGCTCGCGGCCGTACCCCCAATCCCGACGTTCTCTGCAACCGCGAAATCAAGTTCGACGCCTTCTTGCAGAAGGCCATGGAAATGGGTGCAGACATGGTGGCTACGGGCCATTATTGCCGCAAGGAGCAGGCACCGGACGGTTCATGGAAGCTGCTGGAGGGCATAGACCCCGGCAAAGACCAGAGCTATTTCCTCTGCCAGCTTAATCAGGAGCAGCTTTCCCGCGCCCTCTTCCCTATCGGCGGGCTGCTCAAGAGCGAGGTGCGCGCTATTGCCGCCGAGGCCGACCTGCCTTCTGCCGACAAGAAGGACTCGCAGGGTATTTGCTTCGTAGGCAAGGTTGACCTTCCGGTTTTCCTTCAGCAGAAGCTCAAATCTGCAGAGGGCGACGTGGTAGAGGTATTCGATTCTTATTACGCTGATTCGCAGAAGTTTAAGTCAGACGCCGCCTTGCTTGCCAGGGCTAGTAACGAGGGCTGGGAGAGCCTGTGCGACACAGAGCTGGCCGCCCTCTCCGAGCCGCTGAACTACAAAGACATTGTATTCGAAACAGAGACTTACCGTTCCGGCAAGCATCATATCAAGAAGACACGCTACAAGCAGCACCCTTGGGGTGTAGTTGCCGGGCGTCACGAGGGGGCGCAGTTCTACACCCTCGGGCAGCGCAAGGGGCTTGCCATAGGCGGGCACGCGAGTCCTTTGTTCGTGATTTCCACCGACATAGCCCTCAACCGGGTATATGTGGGAGAGGGCGAACAGCACAAGGGGTTGTATCGCAGCGTGCTCAGGATTAAGCCAGACGAGCTGCACTGGGTACGGCCGCAGCTCTCACTCGGGATTGGAGAATCGCTTCTCTGCCGCTGCCGCATCAGGTACCGCCAGCCTTTGCAGGATGCTAATTTGCTTATGCGCCAGGATGCTCTGTTTGTATGCTTTGATGAGCCGCAGCGCAGCATCACTCCGGGCCAGTTTGCCGCGTTCTATGGCCTGCAGGATGCTTCAGACCCTTACGACGCTCCCGAACTGCTGGGAAGCGGGGTTATAGAGGCTTAATCTTCCGGCAGCACTTTGCGGGCCGCCGCTACAGCACACCTTATACCGTCTATGGCGCTGGAGACTATGCCTCCGGAATAGCCGGCGCCCTCGCCGCACGGGAAGAGGCCGGGAAGTCCTGTTGCTTCAAGTGTTTCCGGGTCGCGAGGTACCCTTATGGGAGATGACGTGCGGGATTCTACACCCAGCAGCAGTGCGGCATTCGTATAGTATCCCTTCATCTTTACCCTCGGAAAGGCTTTCTGCAGTCTCTGCGCTACTATTGGAGGCAGCAGTTCATGAAGGGGGGCGCTGATTACTCCGGGGTTGTAGGAGGTCTGGGGCATTTTCTTGCTGAGTCTCCCGAGGCAGAAATCTTCCATCCTTTGGGCGGGGGCGGCCATGGGATTCTGGGGGATTTCTTTGTCGCCGCTGCAGCGCTGCTGCTCGCAGTAGTCGAACATGTCGCGTTCTACTTGTTGCTGGAAGTCCATGAGGCGGAAGGGGCTGTTGCCTTTGACGTCTTCCGGCTCAATCTGTACTACTACTCCGGCGTTGGCGAATTTGCCGCTGCGGGCGGAGTTGGACATGCCGTTGAGTACTATGGTGCCGGGCTCGGTGGATGAGGGGACTAGTATGCCTCCGGGGCACATGCAGAAGGAGAAGACGCCTCGGCCGTCGACTTGTTCTACGAAGGAGTATTCGGCAGCGGGGACGCCTGGTTTCCAGGTGCCGTGGTATTGGTGGAAGTTGATTTTTTCTTGGGGGTGTTCTACGCGGACGCCGAGAGCGAAGCCTTTTGCTTCCAGCGGTACTCCGCTGCGGTCCAGCATTTCATATACGTCCCGCGCAGAATGTCCCGTCGCCAGGATCACTGCACTGCCTCTATATTCCTTGCCATCAGCAGTTTTTACTACCACCTGCTCGGCAGCACTTCGCTCAGCAGCGTCGGCAGCTTGACCCTTCGCGGACTCCGCTTCGCTCCGGCCCCTCCCATCGCCATCTGCGTCATCGCTCTGCGATAACTTGCTGTCGACGGGCCCCTCCCCCTGCCCGTGTCCGGGGGTGGACACGCCGCTCAGGGTCAACTGCCGCCCGCAATCGCTGAGCTCATCTGCTGCCCCGAAACAATAAATGTTAATAACTTTGGATTCAAAATAATATTCGCCGCCGTGGTCGAGGATGCAGCGGCGTATGTTTTCTACTAAGGTGGGGAGTTTGTCGGAGCCGATGTGGGGGTGGGCGTCGATGAGTATGTCTTTGCTGGCGCCGAAGGCTACGAGCTGATGGAGGACTTCGCGGTTGTCGCCGCGCTTGGATGAGCGGGTGTAGAGTTTGCCGTCGGAGAAGGCTCCTGCTCCGCCCTCGCCATAACAGTAGTTGGATTCTGGATCGACTATGCCCTCGCGGGAGAGGCGGGCCATGTCGAACTTGCGGGCGTGCACGTCTTTGCCTCGCTCCAGTACTATGGGCTTGAGGCCTAGTGTGAGGAGTTTGAGTGCTGCGAACATTCCTGCCGGGCCTGCTCCTACTACAATCACAGCCGGAGCATCATGGACGTCCTGATAGGGAGCCTGAACGTAGGTATCGGGCACCTCGCCGGGGCCGTATGCCTCGTATTGGTAACGCCAGACTGGCTCCTTGCGGGCGTCTATAGAGCGCTTCTTGAGCACCCACTTCATGCCGGACGCCTTTGCTTCTATCTCTTTAAGGCGGGGCTCACGAGTGAGGGGACAGGTTATTTCGAAATCTTTCATACCTCAACTATCTTATCTTCAGGTACATACCAAAGATAGCCACGTACGTTGCGGTGGCCCATCTGGCGGTAAAGCTTCATGTAGCGGCGCACCTGCCGGAGGTAGCTATCGCGCTCAGCGCCAAACTTGTAATCGATAATGGAGACCTCTCCGTCGGGGCCGAAGACTACGCGGTCGGGGCGGTTGCGGGAGCCGTCGGGGCCGAATACCGTGAGTTCGTTTCGGGCACCGGCAGCGCCTCCGAACCACTCCGGGTGCGATTCGATGCGGGCCTTCAGCATGGCCCGGGACTCGGGTTCCATATCCAGGGGCAGCTCGTCAGCAGAATCTACCAGCGAGAGTGCGGCATGCAGTTCTATGCCTCTCAGTCGCCCGGAGGCTTCTGCTCCAGTGTGCCCGTCCTCGCCAAAATAATCGAGGGCATCTTCGGATGCACGAAGCCGCCCGCCGAGGGGCACCGAAATGTAAGATGCGTGAATGGTCTCGCCTTCTGCCGCCACCTCGCGCTCCAAGGAATTGAAGTCGTACGGGGAGCCCATTACAACTCCTTCGCCGCCCTTGCTCCAGGAGTACAGCAGCTCCGAGAAGTTGCTCCAGCTCACGTCTTTGCGTTCCTTGAGAGCCTTCTGCTTGCCTGTTGCCGGCGGCTTGGAAATTATGTGGAGGCTCTTGGATGCGCGGGTGAGTGCGACGTAGAATACATTCATGTTATCTACGAGCTGCAATCTGCGTTCCGCCTCCCAGTCGGCGGCAAAGAGCGTGTGCAGGGAGCTGCCGCTCAAAGCTACAGGATAAATACCGTCCAGCTCGTGCCCAAGAGGGGTACCTCCGCCGTCGAGCACGCACCAGCGTGTTTCGCCCTGAGACATTGGTACTTTATCGGCAAACGGGAATATGACATGGGGGAATTCCAGTCCCTTGGACTTATGCACCGTGAGGATTCGCACGGCGTCTGAGTTCTCGGGCGAACCTATGAAGATGGTTTCTTTCTCGTTCCACTGCTTGATATAGGCGCGCAGGTTGTTGCCGTTGGCCGTTACCCACTCTTGCAAGCGGTCCATGAAGGTGCTGATGTAGAGAGTCTCTGAACGGAAAACTGCGGGGTCGTACGCCTCCATGTCGCGAAGCAAGCTCTCGCAAAAATCTATCAGCGAATGGTACGTCTCCGGGAATTCTATTCCCATAGACTTGGCAAAATAGCTTCCTACGCTGTTTGACGGGTCGTCATAATAGGTGAGCAACGACACCAGGCGGCGCACGCATACGGCCGACTTGAGGTCGAGCGAATCGTCTGAAATTACAGGTACTCCCTCTCGTATCAACGCCTCTGCAATGGCAGCGCCCTCTTTGTGCCCGCGAACTAATATTGCTATGTCACCGTATTGGGCTCCAGAATTATGAGCGTCGGCCACCGAGTCCAGTACGGCTTGTATCTCGTCCGTGGTAAAACTCAGCCGCACGCATCCTTCTTGCTCCTCTTTGCTGCGGGGCACTTGCTCTACGTTGCCATACATTTGCTGCAGGCCGAGCTTTTCTGCCGCAAAGTGGAAGAACTCGCTGTTGAATTTTACGATACTCCGGGCGCTGCGCCAGTTTTCTTTTGGAGACTCTATCTGGGCCGATGGGAACTCCTTTTCCACTTCGGTGCCGAGCAGGCGCCAGTCGGAATCGCGCCAGCGGTAGATGCTCTGCTTCACGTCACCCACTATGAGGTTGTCTCCGGAGGCATCGGCATCGTGCAGCAGGGGGAGGAAATTCTGCCACTGCATGTGCGAGGTATCCTGAAACTCGTCCAGCAGGTAGTGGGCATAACGGGTGCCGGTCTTCTCGTACACGAAGGGAGCGTCGGAACCGTCGATTATGTCGCGGAGCATGGTATTGGATTCGTCAAGGGGCAGAACGTTTTTCTCGGTCAGCAGCTTGGAGTACTCCTGTTCGAACTCGCGGGCTACACCGAGCGAATACAGGCAATCCCTTACGATACAAGCAGTTGCGTAAGCAGGATACTTATTTTCAAAGAGCTCCCGCACGCCCGGAGCATCCAGCACCTTCTTAGTGGTGGGATACTTTACGAACTTGCCGGGCTCGAACTCAATCCCGAGTGCCGATGCCTCTGCCTCGAATTCATTGCATATTCGCTTGCAGGCAGTGCGCAGCTTGGTGAGCCTGTCTTTACTCCATGCCTGCTCCAGATCGATTCCGCTGCTCTCCAGCAGTTGTCGGAACGCCTCACTTTTGAGCCTGGTGCCCATTTCTACCAGCCCTTCGTCGAGCCGGAAACGCTTGCTTCTCGCAATTTGCTCCATAGCATTGGAGCGGAGCCAGTCGGCTAGTTCGGTTTTGTCTTCTGTGAGCCCGTCTAGCACACGCCCAACGGCCTCGTCGATGAGGGAGGCTTTGTCCAGCTCTACCTGCCATGAGTTATGCTGTCCCAGCTCCCTCGCGAAGGAGCGGAGGGTCTGCTGGAAGAATCGGTCTATGGTGCTTACCCCGAAGGCTCCGTAATCGTGAAGGATGCTCAGCAGATAGTGGCGAGCCTGCTTGTCGCTGCGGGCTTTCTCGGCCAGATCCTTAAGGATGCGGGCCTTCATTTCTGCCGTGGCCTTATTGGTAAAGGTAACAGCCAGAAGATGACGGTACGCATAAGGATCCCCGGACCCCATGAGGTAGTCCAGGTAGGTGTGGGACAGACGGTAGGTCTTGCCCGAGCCTGCGCTTGCCTTAATAATATTCATCGTCCGCAGATTGTTCTGAAGTCACACCATTCGCATTTCTTAGTATCCTCTGTGCGCGCCCATGGCACGTCGAGGTTTGCAATCTCTGCCAGTACCTCATCGAGCTTGCTCGCCATCATGGCGCAATACTCATCGTCCAGCGGCATGCTGATAAACGGGTTCCCGCCCATGAGTGCGGCCGGTTGGTAAATAGCGCCGTCTACGCTGCTCGTGGGGAACTTGTCCTGCGCCATGCGCTTATACAGATATAGCTGGAAGCCGATTTTGGGCAGGCTCCCGTCCGAGAATTCAAGGTCTTTGTCTTCTACCCTTCCCGTCTTATAATCTACCACCCTCAGAGTGCCGGGGGCGAGGCTGTCCAGTCTGTCGATGAAGCCGATAAAATTGAAGCCTCCGATTGGCAGATGCATCTCTTTCTCTACCCCTTGAATGCTCATACTGCCGCATTTAGAGAGCAACTCCGCATCCGCAGCCAGCACTGCATCTACATAGCTGCAAATAAGGTCGGAGAAGATTAGATTGCGACCGCTCACCTCGAAACAGTTCAACTGCTTGCAAATCAAGCTGTTTACCAGCTCCTTGATACGCTTGCGGTCCTTGCGGAGGCCGGAGACGAAAGCGGCGTCCAGGGTACGGCGTACCGGATACAGCGTCTCCATAGCCTTGTGCAGTACCGTGCCAATCATCCCGGAATCCAGATACTCAGCTACTTCTTTGTCTGCCTTGAGCCCTTCTACCTTAGAATAGAAGAAACGCGCAGGGCAGTCAGTATAATCTCTTATAGAACTCGCCGAGAGGAACACGGAAGCGAGCTTCTGAAGATGCTCGGCGGTCTTTTCTATGGGACCCGGCAGCTGCGTTCCTCCAAGCTCCGCCTGCACCTCGTGGCGCTTGAGTGTGACGCCAAAATGAAGCTCCAGCTGGCTTATGTATCGACTCTTCTCTCCTCCTTTTACGCCCTCTACGCGGGAATCATACACCAGCCACACCTTGGATGCGCGCTGAATAGATCGATAGAAATAATACGCCCAAACCGCATCCTGGTACTCATAAGTTGGCAGGCCGAAGCCCTTGCGCAGCTCCGGAGGCACGAACGATGCGCTTACGGAACGCCGGGGGAATACTCCCTCGTTGCAGCTAAGAATAATAAGGTTGTCGAAGTCGAGGGCACGGAGTTCAAGGGGGCCCATAATCTGCATTCCCTCAAGGGGTTCTCCTTCAAATGGCACCGTAGCCATCGCCGTAAGTTGCTCGAGCAGGCGGAAGAAAGAGCCCGGCGACAGAGCAATGTCGTAGCGCCGCAGATTCGTTAGTTGCTGGTGGCACAGGCGGGCGAAATCCAGCTCCACCTGCATCTGGGGGTCATCTTTAAGCAATAGTGCAAGCGTTACCAGCACTTCCTGCATCCACTCGCAAATTTTCTTTACCTGGCCGGCATCGGCGGCGGGATTATTGACCACAGGGCGGAACACGACATCCAGGACGGGGTGTCCTTTGAGCTCCGCTTCTGGTATATAGTACGCCCGCTTCTTGCGGCAGTTCTCCAAAATGGCTGCCCCTTCTTCGCCCAAAGCCTTGCGTATCAGCGAGTTGGACGTAAGCATCCAGACTTGCTTATGATAGAAGTAGTACACGCCGTCGCGTTCGCGCAGATGGAGCTGCAGGGCGCCCAGGTCAGAAATCAGCGCACCAATCTGACTCCCGCCGATGGGGTATCCCATGGTTACGTTCAGCTTCTGGATATGCTCCGGCAGGGAGTTCAGCACCGGAATCAGCAGATTCTCGTCGGGCAGCACTACAGCGGTTTCTATTCCGGGCTCCGGGGTGCATCGGGAGAGAATCTCGGGCAGCTGTTTGGCTTGCAAAATGCCTCCGGGTACGCTCAGAGAATTGAATTCCGTCTTGGGGAGGCCCTCCGGATCGGGCTCGAAAGCCTGCGGAAACTCCAGCACAAAGTTCTTGAGGAAGAACGACGATTTATTATCGTCGTCCTTTATGTATTCTGAGCGCCAGTCCCAGCAGAACTCGGCAAGGCCGGCATTACGAAGGCGGCGCAGCAGCTTTTTCTCGCACTCATTCAAGGCGTTAAGTCCTACGAAAACAAACTTCTCTGATTCTTTGAAACGCTGCGCCATGATATCGGCTGCAGACTGGGTTTCCAGCCGGTCGCTCAATGCCCTGTAAACCTTTCCCTCGTACCACATGCCCTTCTGGCTCAGCATCTCATTGAAGTTGTGGTAGAGAGGCAGCAAGATGCGCCAGATGCTCAAGAAGTTGTCTTTTACGCTGCCGGGGCTTATAAAGTGGCGTACAAATCGCTGCATGGCCTCCCTCTGGGTATCGCTGAGCCACGACCAGTCGTCCTGAATCTCCTTGAGCTCACTAACATTTGCAAACAGATGCTCGGGATTCACCAGATACTTGTCTACGTCGTCAAAGTCGCCCAGAATAGTATCGCCCCAGAAAATAAAGTCGTCCAGGCTCTCGTGAGCAGGATTGAGTGCCGCATAACATTTGTAGAGCTCCAGCAGCAGGCATATCTTGTCTGTTGGCCGGGCGCCCACGGCACGATAGAAAAAGTCGTTTATCGTGAAGAGCTGCGGACTCACTACAGGACCCTTTCCGCTTGCAGCCACCTCCTGCCCAAGGTAATGCTCGAAGAAACGCATCGCCCTGCGGTTGGGAAAGACGAAGCGGAGCCGGCTTACGTTGCCGGCTCCGCTCATATAATGTCTTGCGACTTGCTTAAGAAATGGCACCATAGGTGCACAAATATACCAAAAAAACCTAGAATCTGATATAGGCCATGAACCAAATATCGTTGTAATTCAACTTGGCCGCAGTGTGGTCGTTGTGGAAACGGTATTCAAGCTGGAAATTCAGGTTCTTGTGCAGGCGAAAGTTCATACAGGCGCTGTACATGTCGTGGCTGGAGGCAGCATCGCCGTGGGCGCGGAACTCGTCCCACTTGAGGTAGAGCTTGAGCCAATCCAGGAAGGGAATACCCACGGTAGCGTAGAAGGCATCTGCGGCACCGCTCTCGGCACGCTCGCCGGCTATAGCAGCAGCGTATTCTGCACGCACGGACCAGTTGTTGCGATCGAACTTGAGGCCAGCGCTGATACGCTCACGCTTGAGGTCTACGCCTTCTGAGTTCCTCCAGGTGCCCATCCATCCGAACGCACCCACGTACAGGCCCTTAATCGGCTGGAACTGAATGGTTCCGATGACGTCCTTCTGCTTGTTGGCATCCGCAAGATTAATGCCCTGGCCATTGTAGAGGCCGAGCTGATAGTGGACCAGACGGTGCTTATCCTGTCCGATAGGGAAAAGGTCTCCCTGGATCTGGATGCCCTGGTCGCGGCCGCCCATATTGGCCTCGCCAAGACGATCGCCCATACCGGCCATCTTCTGCACCAGAAAGGAGAAATCACCCACTCCTACGTCCCAGGGGTTCATGGGGTTCTCGAAGGTAAATGCCCTCTTGAACTGGCCTATCTTAACGGAGAACTCAGGGAAACGGGCCCACTCCACGTAGAAATCTTTCACGTGAGGCTTCTCGCCGTTGGCCTGGAACTGAATACGATATTTAAAGTCGTTGTAGATACTACCGTCCACATAAGCACGGATAAGCCTGCAGTTGAATCCGCCCGGTTTCTCCGGATTGAGGTCGGAATGCTTGTACCCACCAATGATATAGGCTCCAACCTTTGGGGTGCTGAAGAACTTGGTCTCCTTGATTCCGTATTTGGGAGCGCTTTCGTCCTGTGCGAATGCAGCAAAAGCTACGAGAGCCGCACAGAGGGTTAAAACTATCTTTTTCATACTCTTATGCCTGAGGGAAAGGGAAAAGTGCGGTAAGCAGGAAGTAGCCGAGAGCAAAGCCAACTACACCAACAATGATACCGATTTTGGTCATGTCCGAAGTCTTGACCAGTCCTGTAGAAGAAGCGATTGCATTCGGAGGAGTTGAAATCGGGAAGAGCATCGCCAGAGATGCGCACATTGCGATGAAAGGAATCATTGCATACATGCCTCCGAGAGCAACAAACTGAGCATTGTTGGAAGCGGCAGGATCTGCCATGGCAGTGCCCACAACCACGAGAATAGGAACCAGAAGCGCCGCCGTAGCTGAGTTGCTGATAAAGTTGGAAAGGAAGTAGCAGATGAGGCCGGCTATGAGCATAACCACGACAACGTTCATACTGCTGAACGGAATGGCGTTGATAAGCACCGCCGCCAGACCGGTCTTGTTGAGTCCGGTTCCCAGAGCAAAACCTCCTGCAACCAGCCAGAGCACGCTCCAGTTGATTTCCTTGATATCCTCTTTGCCGAATACACCTGTGCAGGTATAAACTGCCAGAGGGATGAGGGCCACGATATTGGAATTAATCTTGGTCCAGGTCTCTGTTACCCAGAGGAGGATGGTTACGAAGAAGGTAATCCACGCCACGTAGGTCTTCCAGTCCTTCTTGCGCTCCTTAACCTCTATCTTAAGTTCGATTCGGTCGGACTTAAAGGGGAAGAATACCTGCAGGAGCACCCAAGCAAGGAGTATCATTACAATCACGAAGGGCACCATTCTGGCCATCCAGGGGCCGAAACCAATCTGGTAACCGGCATTTTCCAGAGCGCCGATTGCAATAGCGTTAGGAGGGGTTCCGATAGGCGTTCCTATACCTCCGAGGTTGGCTGCAACGGGGATAGACAGTGCCAATCCCACTTTGCCGGTCTCGTCTTCGGGCAGAGCCTTGAGGACCGGGGCGAGGAAGGCAAGCATCATAGCTGCAGTAGCAGTATTGCTCATGAACATAGAGAACATCGCAATAACCAGCAGGAATCCCAGCAGAACCATCTTGGGTTTCTTTCCGAAGATACCCAGCAGGCCCTTGGCCATGACAGCGTCCATACCATACTTGGAGGCCACGATAGCCAGCACGAAGCCGCCCATGAAGAGCATCACCACAGGGTCGGCGAACGACGCCATAATGCTCTTGTAATCAACCAGAGTACCAGCCTCGGGATAGCAGAAGAGGCCCAGGCCCTTGTTTGATACGCTCAGCAGCATCACTACTATAACTATGAGCGAGGTTGTCCAGTTGGGGATAATCTCGAACATCCACATAAGCGCCGCGAATACGAAGATGGCGATCATGCGCTGCTGGACCGGAGTAAGGTCCGCGATACCGAAGCTTGCGGTAGGGAGGGCCCAGAGAAGAATTGTGACTATGAGCACCAAAGGCAGAAGCACACAATACTTGACAGAAAAATTGCTGTTCGACATATTTTTTAAGTTATAATTGCCATTTTTGCGGGCGCAAATTTATACAATTATTTGCGATTGAACAAATGATTCCTTTTACTATATTTGCGCTATGAAACGTTCTAACCACAGCAATTGGCCCAAGCTCGCGCTTCAATGGGGCGTTCTTGCCGCACTAGTATTCTTCTTGAGCGGCCTGGCCGCAAAGATATTCCCTAAACTTACTGCTTCCGACCCCGAGGCATGGTGCCCCTTCGGAGGCCTCCAGGCAATGGCCACCTGGCTCTCCAGAGGTTCCCTTCCCTGCTCCATGAGTTCCGCACAGATATTGATGGGTATAGTCATGGCTGCCGCAGTAGTTTTGTTCGGCAAGCTTTTCTGCGCATACCTCTGCCCTCTCGGAACAGTCGAGGACCTGCTCTCCAAGGCTCGCAGGGCTTCCGGGCTGAGAGGCCTGGAACTGCGCGAAGGGAGCGTGGCTGACTCATTCGCCAGGCTGATTAAATACGTCCTGCTGTTCTGGGTATTCTACGCCACCATGAGCTCCAGCGAGCTGCTCTGCCACAAATTCGACCCGTACTATGCCGTTGCCACCGGTTTCAAGGGCGAAATTGTGCTCTGGATGAGTATCGTATGCCTGCTGCTTCTGCTGGCAGGCGGATTTTTTGTTAAACGTTTCTTCTGCCGCTACATCTGCCCGCTCGGTGCAGCAGCTAACACGTTCCGGTTCTGGATTCCGTTCTTGTTGCTCGCTCTCGTGTGGTGGCTGCTCAGCGTCATCGGTCTGGCAATGCCATGGTGGATACTGCTGGCCGCCATCTGCCTCATAGGGTACTTGCTCGAGATTCTGTATCGCAAGCCCAAGTTCCAGCTGCTCCACGTTATCCAAGACGACGATAATTGCACCCACCGCTGCTACAACTGCCGCACAAGCTGCCCGTATAACATAGACGTTCCCGGGAGCGGCGGCGTGGTAACGCATGTAGATTGCATGCTGTGCGGGGAATGTATTGCAGCCTGCCCCAACCAGGCACTGAGCTTCGGTGTGGTTACAAAGCCGATAGATAATCGCTTCGGGCGCTTTATTCCGGCGTTGGTAGCCATTCTGCTGACGGTGCTCGGGGTCGTCCTCGGCGGCAGCTTCGAGGTTCCTACTATCGATGAAAAATGGGGTATAGAAGAAGGGATGGAACTCCGTACGCTCAAGGTCGAGAATCTCACCAGCGTACATTGCTACGGCAGTTCCATGGCCTTCAAGGGCAAGATGGAGCACGTCAAGGGCGTACACGGCGTCAAGACCTACGCCGGTTCGCATACGGTTGTACTCACTTACGACCCTGCCGTCACCAACGAGGAGAAACTACTGGAGGCCCTGTACGACCCTTCCCACTTCCGCGTCAACTCCCCCGATCCCACTGAATACAAGAAACTTAAGATTCAGACCATCCGCACCGAGCACATGCCCAACAAGACCGACCTCAACTACCTCGGCCTGCAGATGCGCCTGAGCGGCAAGAAGGTCTTCGGCATCGAGTCCGAGTACGACTGCCCCCTCATCGTGAGGGTTTACTCCGATCCTGCCGAAGAGCTGAATGAGGAATGGTTCCGCGAGATAGTAGAGAAGAAAGTGCTCGCAATGCCGGTGCACGGCGGCGGAGTAAAGGAAACGCCGGTTGATTTCACCTTCGTGCGCCTGGAGAAGGGGGTCGGAAGCATTGGCATAGCCGATTATCTTGAGAGGATGTTCGACGGCTTCAGCGCCGAGTTCAACGGCCGCTACCCCTCGGGCGACACTACCGTAGTGCGCAAGCGGGTAGAGGTTTACGAGGGCAAGCCACAGTACATCTACGAGTTCGAAGACCAGAATTACGAAAAGCCCATCATCCGCAGGGTGATGCCGTTCTTGAGCAATCACCTGAGCCGCGAGGAGGGCGTGATTGGAGTCTATCTTGCACTCAACAAGTCTCTTAAGCCGTCTATCCAGATACGTTTCGCCGCCCCTATGACAGCGGCGCGCATCTGGGAGCTGGTCCAGCAAGAAAAATGGACCATCACTTACGCCAAAGACGACGTCCGCGAAGTGGACGCCAAGATGAAGTTCAATAAAGAAGGTACTGTTTACAACTACTGATTATGAAGAAGTTAACTCTTTTTGCGGCCTGCGCTCTGCTTTGCATCACCGCCGCCGGATGGGGGAGGAAAGGTCATGCTACCATTGCCCGGATAGCAGAAACCCATCTTACTAAAACAGCCAAGAAAAATATCGATGCCGTGATGCACGGTGAATCCATCTGCGGCTATGCATCTTATGCAGACGAGAACAAGAGTACACTGCTGGTGGATTTAGGGGGCAAGATGGGGGCGCTTCCCCATACATTCGAGGCCAACTCAGACTGCGAGCCCTTCCGGGGTATCGACGACAACGGCCGCTACGTGAAGAACTGCATCTACTTTATAGAGAAGTTCTCAGAAGAGCTTAAGAACTGGAAGGCGCTGGACGACTCTACAGCATTTGCAAACCTGGTGCTTATAGTGCATTTTGTGGGCGACATGCACTGCCCTGCCCACATTCGCTTCTACCCGGATGATATGACAATTGGCAAATTCGATGTGGTATTCCGGGGAGAGAAACAGCGCTATCACACTTTATGGGATACCGGTTTCATTGAACTTAAATACCCCTGGAGCTTCGGCGACCTTGCCCATATCCTGGACTGCGCATCGCCTGAGCAGATTGCGGAAATCTGCAAGGGAGGACCTTACGACTGGGGACGCGACGCTGCCCAGTGCTGCCGCAGCACCCACGACGTCAAGCCCGGCGATACCATCAGCTCTAAGTGGTACCACGCCAACCTCCCCCTTCTCCAGAATCAGCTCCGCAAAGCCGGCTACCGTCTCGCACATCAGCTCAACATGACCTTCGACCCCGCCTACGCCCGCCGGCACAGGCGATAATCGAGGGGCCCTGCCAGGCTAGCTCTATGCAGCCTGGCACGTAATTGCCTTGCCTACAGCTACTTATGCAATTTGCCTGCACGAAAAAACATGCAGGCAAAAGCCATAACACCGTGATTGACTGCGGTTTAGCCGCCAGCGGCACTCACGCCGCCGCTGCGACTGCAGAACGGAGCGGTAGACACCGATTTTTGAGGGGGTACGCTCCCTCAATTGATAGTAGTAGCATCCAGACAAAGAAAGCTCCTGAGTTCATCAGGAGCTTTCTTTGTCTGGATGACTGGACTTGAACCAGCGACCTCCTGGTCCCTAACCAGGTGCGCTACCAACTGCGCCACATCCAGAAGTGGACGGCAAAGATATAAACTTTTTGTTATACCTCCAAACATTTTTTTGTAAATTTGCACCACTATGACGATAGATATGGAAACAAGGCAGTTGCCGGTACTCCTTCTCACCGGCTATCTGGGGAGCGGAAAGACCACCCTTCTCAACCGAATACTCGCAAACCGTAAAGGCATAAAGTTCGCCGTGATAGTCAATGACATAGGCGAAGTCAACATAGACGCCGGCCTCATCCAGCAGGGCGGAGTCGTAGGCCAGGGAGACGACTCCCTCGTAGCCCTTCAGAACGGCTGCATCTGCTGCACCCTCAAAATGGACCTGGTAGCGCAGATATCAGAGCTCGCCTCATCCAAACGCTTCGACTACATAGTAATAGAAGCAAGCGGCATCTGCGAGCCGGCTCCAATTGCCAACACCATCTGCACCATGCCGACCTTCGGCACCCAGTACACCAGAGGCGCAGTTCCCTACGTAGATTGCATAGTGACTATTGTGGACTCTCTGCGCATGAAAGACGAATTCGCCGGAGGCAGCGCGCTGGAGAAAGAAGACATCGAGGATGACGACCTGGAGCGACTGATAATAGAGCAGCTGGAATTCTGCAACATAGTGCTGCTCAACAAGGCCGCAGAACTGAGCGCAGAGGAGCTCGGCCGCCTGCGCGCAATCGTCAAAGGCATTAACCCCGGAGCAAAAGTGCTGGAATGCAACTACGGCGACATAGACCTGGATGAAATCATCTACACCGGAATGTTCGACTTCGAGACCGTAGCCACATCTGCTGCGTGGATTGCAGCAATCGAAGGCGAGGAAGATGAGGACGAAGAAGAAGGCGAAGCCCTCGAATACGGCATAGACACCTTCGTATATACCCGCCGCGAGCCCATGGACCTCAACAAGTTCGACAACTTCATCTTCAAACACTGGCCCTCCTCCGTTATCCGCGCAAAGGGACTGTGCTACTTCGCTTCCGAGCCCGACCAATGCTACCTCTTTGAGCAGGCGGGACGCCAGAAAACCGTGCGGGACGCGGGACTGTGGTACGCCAGCATGGGCGAATATGAGCTGCAGCAGCAAATGGAGCGCGACCCTCAGCTGCGTCGCGACTGGGATCCCGTGTACGGTGACAGGATGCAGAAAATCGTCTTCATCGGCCAGAATCTCAACAAAGCGGAAATTACCCGCCTGATGGACGAGTGCTCGGCAGAGTAACCATCATCATCAATTGGTATTGCTCCCCTGCCGCATAATGCCGTAATTTGCAAGAAAAACTAAGCAATATGGCACACGAACATCATCACCATCATCACTCAGTGAGTTCGGAAGAGCTTGCCGGGCTCAAAAAAGTGTACATTGCTGCCGTCGTCCTCAATCTGGCCTTCGTGTTGGTAGAGGCCGGCGTGGGAATCTGGGGCAAGTCGCTGGGACTGCTGTCCGACGCCGGACACAACCTGAGCGACGTTTTCTCTATCGTCCTGGCCCTTGTAGCCCTGCGGCTGGCATCGACCAAAAGGACCAAGAACCTCACCTACGGCTACAAGAAGGGATCCGTGCTCATCTCGCTGCTCAATGCAATCATACTCCTGGTAGCAGTTGGCGCCATCATCGTAGAGAGCATACACAAGTTCAGCGAACCTGCAGAGGTGAACGGCGGAGCTGTAGCATGGACTGCCGGAATAGGCATATTGATCAACGGCGCAACTACGGTGCTGCTGATGCGGCACCGCAAAAACGACCTCAACGCACAGGGAGCCTTCCTTCACATGGCCGCCGATACGCTTGTTTCCGTTGGAGTGCTAATCTCCGGAGTTGTGATATCTTTCACTGGGTGGAACGTTATCGATCCCATTATCGGACTGGTGGTAGCGGCGGTGATACTTGTGGGCACCTGGGACCTGCTCTCGGAGAGCCTGAGGTTGAGCATGGATGCGGTTCCAAAGGGTATCGACGTAGATGAAATCAAGGAGCATATCAAGGAAGTGCCCGGCGTGAAGGAAATACACCACGTGCACATCTGGCCGGTGAGCACTACCGAGACCGCGCTCACCGCCCATGCCGTAATCGGCGAAGATTCTGAGCCAGAAGAGATTGTGATCGGAATCAAACGGGAGCTCAGGGAGCATGGCATCAGCCACGCCACTATAGAGACCGAGCGCGAGGGGCACGGCTGCGCAGACAGAGATTGCAGCCAGTAGACCGGCATTGCGCCAGCCGTCCCGGTTGACTGAGGGGGTAGGAACGGATCAGACGGTTTTTGCGCCAGCCGTCCCGGTTGGCTGAGGGGGTAGGAACGGATCAGACGGTTTTTGCGCCAGACGTCCCGGTTGGCTGAGGGGGTAGGAACGGATCAGGCGGTTTTTGCGCCAGCCGTCCCGGTTGGCTGAGGGGGTAGGAACGGATCAGGCGGTTTCTGCGCCAGCCGTCCCGGTTGGCTGAGGGGGTAGGAACGGTTTGGGAGTGGTGGCGATGAAATCTTTCAGATAGAACGGCTCGAAGTAGGCCGTATCGCGGAATGCACCGGCCCTCCATTCCCGAAGCGCCGGCTCGGCCATCGCTTCTGCTCGCGGGCACTCCTGCCAGAACCACCGGCCCTCCCCCGCCAGCACCGCCTCGCACTTTGCCACTCCGTCCCCGATAAACAGTACTCCGCCGCACTCTGCTTCTTCGCGCGAAGATACGGGAGACGGCAGTTCCGGGCCGGCGTTACTCAGCCGCAGCCCGCTGCCCGTGGCAGCGGAATCAGCGAGGATGGACGTAGCCGGGCTGGAAGCTGCCGCGACCGCTTCGCGCGAAGCCTCCAGCAGGCCGAGCGAAGCGATACCCTCGACTATGCGCGGAGCAACATCCGTAAGCCTCTGTCCATCAGCAGAATACACAGCAGAATACACTTCCATCCGCCGCGCATCAATCATAGGGACGATATACCGGCAACCATCTGGAAGACCGGCAGCGCGTGCCTGCGCCACCAACACATCCAAAGTACTCACCGCCAACAGCGGAATCCCGCCCCCGAAGCACAAGCCCTTGGCCGTAGAAGACCCCACACGCAAACCCGTATAAGATCCGGGGCCCATACTCAGACACACCGCATCGCAGTCACTCACCCGCAATCCCCGCTCATCCAGAACCTCTTTCACATAAGGAGCCGTCATTGCAGCATGGGCGCGAGGCTCGCTGCTATGGCGCACAGCAGTCACAACATCGCCCTCCAGAAGGGCGACAGAACACAACGAAGTAGAAGTCTCTATAAGAATGATTTTGGGGCTCATACAGCAGACGAAGGAGCTATATATTGCCCTACAAAAATCTTGAGTTGCGGCAGCAGACCGGTAGCAAAATCGCGCAGAAGCGCCCAAACTTTCCAGTCTGCGTAAGACTCAGGCTTGACAATATTCCAACTTGCATTCAGCCCCTCGAAAGCAGAAATAAGCAGGCCGAGCACAAGCGCAGTGGTAAAGATAGCAAAAAGGGCGCCCAGCAAGCGGTTGAGCCAGCCCAGCGTAGCAATCTTGAACAACTTGGTCACAAGACTTCCCACCAGGGCCATCACCAATGCGCAGACTAAGAAAATCAGAATGAAGCAGATTATATACGCCACCCTCTCCTCCGAGCCGAACTGAGCAATAAAAACCTGCGTCAGGTCCGGCGCGAATCGGCTCGCCACCAACGCACCTACGACCACAGACGCCAGGGATACTATCTGGGTAATCAAGCCCTTCACCGCCCCGTGGATTATACCCGGGATGAACAAAGAGAGCAAAACAATATCGAATATAGCCATTTGCGGATTATATTCCGCAAATTTAAAGAAAAAAAACCGCCTGTACAACTATTTACTGAGCCTTCCCGCTCGCTTCAATAACCCTCAGCAGCGCTGCTGGATAATTGCTACAAATAGCCTTCATGTCATCTATGCGGGAAACATAATAGTTCATCTGGTCCTTGCTGTCAGCATTGAAGACGCTCACAGCCACCCCGGCTTTATTGAACTCATCTATAGTTCTGGAGCCCCCGCCACGAGTCATGTACTCGTCGGAAAGATTTGCCCACACATAGCCATTCTTCACGTAGGTTTCGGCGTTCTTATTAGCCATCCATCCTATAGGAATACCGGCAGAAGCCGCATAGCCGAAGGCCGAACCGTCGGTCTTACCCGCGACTCCAGCCATCACCTTTGTGCTGCTCGTGCAGATAAACTCGCACCAAGGCTCAGCCTTTTTCTCCTTGATTATCTCGCAAGCCCTCTTGACCGCTTTGATTACATAATTAGCCAGAACGTTAGCGTCCATATCGGAAGGCTCAGTAATATTCTTTATATCCAGCCACAGACGGGTACATTTCTGAGTCTGCACCACATCCAAGAAGTCAGACAAGGTAGGGACCTGCTCGCCGTTAGACAAGTGTCCCGCATCACGGATCTGGGCAACGGTAGATTCCCATGGTCTGAGACCATTAATGCAGTCATTGGCGTCGGCATGGGCTACAATAACATCGTTATCCGCAGTCCAGTAAATATCGCACTCGGAGGCATAACACTGAAGCTCCATAGAGTAGTTCAGTGCAGCAATGGAATTGTCCGGCAGCCTGGACTCCGTTGCCCCGCCGCGATGCGCCACAACTTTGTTCTTGGCCTCAATTTTCACCTTTTCAGGCTTGGGGGTGACATCAGGACCCGGACCGGGAGTCGGATCCGGTTTTTCCGTACAAGCGGCAAACAAAAGCGCCGCAAGCATCAAAACAAAACGCACACTTTTCATCATCACAAATTCTTGGTCTTCTGTATCAGCCACGAAGGATAGTTGGTGGTGATACATTTAAGGTAACTATATTCGTCCAGATAGAGCTGAACATTCTCTTCCGTGTAAACCGCACTGCTGTTACCGGAATAGCCGTCGATATGGAAAACGCTCAACTGCAGGCCGGCATTCTTGAACTCCTGTATGGTGCGTTTGCCGGTACCCTTGTCGGCACTGCCGCTCACCCCAAGGCTGAAATGTGTACGGGTACAAAGGTTAGCCCAATCGGTATAGCCCCTGTTCTTGAACGTCGTGGCCGAGATATCTCCCTTCATCCATCCGCAGGCAAGGCCGGCGGCCTTCAAGGGCTCGGCAATCTGCTTCATCACCTGCTCGTAGCTGGTACAAATAAACTCCACGAAGTTCTGGGCATTCTTCTCCTTCACTATCTCTATTGCCCGCAGAGCCGCCTTGGCAGGATGCTCGTAGTCATCGCTGGGAGTATCTATCATCTTGATATCCAATATCAGCTTGGTATGGCTCCCGCTCTCCATAACTATGTCTATAAACTCTTCCAGAGTAGGGATGCGTTCGTAATTGGACAGGCGCTTCGCGGCAATAATCTCGTCTGCCGTATGCTCCCACGGGTGCATTCCGTTCACGTTATCCTGGCTGTCGGCATGGGCCACGATAACCTTGTTGTCGGAAGTCCAGTAAATATCACACTCGGAGGCATAGCAGCCCAGGCGCATGGCATAGCGCAGGCCGGCCCGGGAGTTGTCGGGATAGCCGCTCTCGCTGGAGCCTCCCCTGTGGGCCACAACCTTGTTGGTGGCTGGCAGCGGTTTGGGCAGGCCGCCGGTTTCCGTATTCGAGTGAGCCGAAACGATCAGCGTAATTGTACCCGTAGATTGCGGACAGGCCCACGCTACCTTGTCGGCGGCCTCTCCATGATTCACAGAATTAACCTTGACGGCGTCACAAACGGTAGCGGTAAAACTGCACTCGTTAACTCCCGCTACAGCTCCAGCCACGTTGCCCTCAACGTCGCCGAAATTACTGTTCCCGAAGACCGACGCCGCCATGCTCAACTTGCCGAACAGGCCGCCGGCGCCCGAGTAGCCATCCCAGGCAGAAATGCTGCGCACGCTGCCGTAATTCACATTAGACGTAAGCGAAGAGGCCGACGCCGCCCCGCTGTCCTGGCCGATTATGCCGCCCACATACAGGTACGGAGCCGAGGCATGCTTGTTCTGCGCCACCACTTCTCCCCTGTTTACGTTGTCGGATATGGCCATGGTGGTGTAGGGCATGCCGATAATGCCTCCCACGGCCATACGGTGGTAGCCGGTATTGCCCACCGTACATACAGTAGCGGAAACCCGGCCGGTGTTGATGCAGTCGCTCACTTCCCGCGTACCGCTTTCGCCTTCCGAGAACCCGGCGATTCCACCGACCCCCTGCCAGTTGTCTATAGTAGAAGCCGAATTGTCGAGCACCACGGCTCCGCCATTCTTACATCCGCGCACGGCACTGGAATTGATGCTGCCTGCTATTCCGCCTATACGGTTCACCTGAGGTTTGTCGGAGCTGATGCGGCCGGAGTTGGTGCAGGAAGAAATCACCACCCCACTGTAAGTGTGGGCACAAATACCGCCGATGGCAATATACCCCTCAGTGGCAGAAGGGTTAGAAAAAACAATATCGGCGCTGTTGGAACAATCATCTGCCAGATAGTATGCGGTGTAGCCGCTCACGCCGCCCACCCTGATAATCTGGCCGTTGCCCCGGGCGCTCACAGGGCCGCTGTTTACGCAGCCCGCCATCTTGCCGAAAACAGACGCCTCTCCCTTGGCATAGCCAACGACACCGCCCACGGCAGCAGCGGCTCCCAGGGTCGCGGAACGCTGCTCCACACTACCGTAATTGTTGCAGTTCTGAAAAGTGGAGCCGCGCGAATCGCTGCCCGCAACACCGCCCATGGCCGATACCCAGGGGTTCTCCGAGTAAACGTTGCCGTAGTTGTGGCAATCGCTCACGGTAGCGCGCAGGTCAAAGAAACCCACCACTCCGCCCATGGAGCTGGCCACGGAAGTGGCATCCGACGAGCTGTTCTGGCCGGTGACGGAGGAGAGGTTACGCACCGTACCATGGTTGACGCACCCCTCAAACTTGCCGCTGCTGTTCCAGTTGCCCACAATGCCGCCGATGCGGGTCTTGGAAGTGGCGTCCGCCGCCACCTCCACGACGGCAAAGTTCGTAAGCCCCGTTACGCTGCTGGCCCCTCCAGCCTTGGGGATTACTCCGGCATAGTACCAGGTGTAGTTGTTGGCCGACGCGGAATGCCGTATCACGCTCACCCCGTCGTAGCTCTCGCCGTCGGAGCTTCCCAGAACGAGGTCCTTCACCGTGGCGGCATCTACCAGCTGGCGGAAGAAGCCGGCGTAGCCGTTGCACTCTACGTTAAGGCCGCTGAGCCTGTGAGCACGCCCGTCAAAGGAACCGGCAAAGTCGCGGGGCGTCCAGGCCTCCATGCCCATGTCTATATCGGCCCCCAGGCTGGCCTGCTCGGTAGCGTCCAGCGGCGAACGCAGGGCATTCCAGGCGAAGAGCTGGGCCTTGGTATAAATAACCCTCTCCCACTTTGCAGACTGCTCCGGAGCGCCGGCATCCACTGCTCCGTTGCGTCGGAGCTCATTTTTCTTGCCGGCGGTGCGGGTGCAAGACATGGCGTCTGAGCGTATAAGGGAAAGACTCAATGTGCCCGCATCCACGGTACCCGGGAGCAAGGCGGCATAATACTCTCCCGGAGCAAAACAATCGCCCTCCGGGAGCAGCAACACCTCATCAGAAGCGTCCGTCTTGCTCTCGAGGGTTCCGTCCGGGCGCACTTTCACACGCCCGGAAATACCAGGGGCGCAGATGCGCACCGCCGTAATGTCGGAGCCCTCTATACGGATCTTCATGAGCGCAGTTATATTCTTGAAAGATAGGGTGTTCCCTTGCGCCTGCGCCACAGTAGCAAGGGCCCCAGGAGCAGCCGGAGAGCTGCCTGAGAGTCGCTGCACGCGGGGAACCGATATGGTAATCAGTCCCCCGTTGCAGGATTCGGCCGCAGCAGCCGGATAGGCTGCGTAAAGCGTGGCAGCACCTTCGGCAATCTCGCCGCTGAAGCGGGCAGCGCTGCCGGAATTGCCGCCGGAAGGGATTGTGAAGATGTTCTTGGACACTCCGTCGAATACAGCTATCTCGTCGCTGTCTTCCCATTTGGTCGAAGGGAAATCAAGCACTGTCTTGCCGCCGTCTCTGTCTGTAAATGCTTCCAGAGTAATTGCGACGCGCGGACCCCCGGAGGGGAGATCCTCCGGGGTCGCGGTCTCGGGGCTGCAAGACCACATCGCCAAAGCGAGGAAGGCCGGCAGCCATATTCTGACGGAATGTCTTAAACTCTTCATTATTCTTCAGCGCTGTGTGCTACGTATTTGGGAGTGATGGTTCCCGTATTGTCAGGGCAGAGCCAGGCATTTACATCCGAGGCTGCAGCCTTTGCAACGCCGTTCACTGTAACTGCGTCGCAAACATTAACCGTCAGGTCGGTTTTGTTCACACCTGCAACAGCACCCGCGCCGGGGCCCTTTACGGTACCGAAAGAGGAACCGGTAACTCCGGTAGCCAAGGCGATACGCCCGAAGAGACCGCCGGCAGCAGAATACTGGGCGCTGGAGCTGGCATTGGTAACCTCTCCGTAATTAACATTATCCGTCAGAATAGAGGCTTTCTTGCTTGTATGCGCATCATCATCGAAGCCCATCACTCCGCCGGCATACGACCATGGAGTATCTTCATTAGTATTCTCTGCCGAGACGGAACCATAATTCTTATTCCCGCTGATAGTGTAGTCGGAGAAAGGTTGGCCGATGATGCCCCCAACTCCAAATCTGCCTTCATATTGAGGGACTGCGTTTATAGATGCCGAAACTGCACCCCTGTTGACGCAGTCCTTAATGATACGGGTGTCTGTAGTACCCTCACCAAAACCAACGATTCCGCCTACCGCCTGCCATAATGTAATAACAGCATCGGCCCGCGTTGTAACATCCACTGAACCGGTATTGATGCAGCTATAAGCAGAACTGGAATTAATTGTACCCACAATTCCGCCAGCGCGGTTTACTTGGAAACGGTCGGAGAAAACGCCGCCGCTGTTGGTGCAACCGGAAACCGACGAGCCCTTGACCAGATGGCCTACAATACCTGCAATATGGATAGTTGAACCGGTAAGTGTAGCATTTCCCATCTCATAACGTACATTACCTTCGTTCTTACAGTCTTTCACCTCAGTGTAGGACTGAAGCCAAGCAGCAACTCCGCCTATCCTGATAGTTGTGCCACCTGCGTTGGTATTAGTAAAGACATCACCATAATTGTTACAATTGGAAATTGAGCAGTTCCCCTCGGTACCTTTAACATTGGCGGCAATTCCGGAAACACATACATCCGTCAACTTACCCTTTGCCGTTTCTGCTACAGTTCGTGAAATATCACCATGGTTCTCACACTCGTCAATAATCAAAATGCCATTGCTCATATCCAGATAACCGGCCACACCGCCGATAGCGCCCACGTTACGATGGGTCATAGCAAGTGAAGCATCGTTTCGGCATTTACTAATCTTGAGTGTTCCTGATGATGGGATGGCACAGCCGAGAATGCCTCCTACGTACATACCTGTTTCTCCGGTACCAGTTATAGAGATACTGGCCTTATTGGAGCAATTGCTGAGAGATGAGCCATCTCCATTCACGCGGGCAAGAATGCCACCGACATTAGTAGACAAAGCGTTGACTACAGTTATTTCTCCGTAATTGACTACATTCTCAGCCGTAATGGCAGCATCCGCCCAGCCGATAACTCCGCCCACTGGTCCAGCAGCCTTGGGTGCAGCAGCCAGGTTGCTTACAGCACCATGGTTCTCGCAATTGCTTATGCTTGAAGCACCTGCCACAACTCCCACAAGACCGCCGATACGAGTCTTGCTCAGGGAGCCTTCGGCCACGGTAACGGGAACGAAGCTCACCACGTTGTCGAGTACAGCACCTGCGTTCAAACGGGTAATCAGTCCTGCATACCGCCAGCTGCTACCTGTATCCTCCGGGTTATTCTGAACAATCTTGCTCACGCCGTCGTAGGTCTTTCCATCGCTGGAACCCACGATGAGATTCTTTACAGTTCCTGTAAGGGAATTGAACAGGCAGGCATTGGCAGTGCGCTCTACATTGAGATTGTACAGCTTATGGCCACGGCCGTCGAACACGCCCTTGAAGTCCTTGGGAACCCAGGGCTCTTCTTCCATGTCTATGTCTGCAACAAGCATTACATTGTCGGGCTCGGATTCTTCGGCCACCACGCGGGTAGAGTTCCATTCAAAGAGCTCTGCCATGGTAGAAATGGTGGTGTACATGGTAAGACCATCCAGGGAGCCGGCATCAAGCCTCTTGAGGCGCTTGAAGCTCACGGCCTTTGTGCCCTCTTTGAAACCTGCCTTCACACCGTTGGAAAGGCTGATCGAGAACTGGCCTGCAGGAGTTGTACCGGGCAGCACTGCCACATAGTAGGTACCTGCAGGGAAAAGGCCGTCGGCATGGGTGAGGGTAATCTCGTTTGCCGCCTCGCTCACCTCGCCCAGGGTTCCGTCTGCAGAAACGGTAGCAGTTCCGGCGAGAGCCTGTCCGCTGATGGTAATAGTACGTATATCCTCGGCGGTGAAGCTGAGCATCAGAAGTCCGCAAACCTGCTTGAACGCCATTGCGGAGCCCTTCTCTGCACTGGCCACAGCCACGAGGGCGGCAGGGTCGGCGCATGCTCCGGTACCTATCACCTGGGCTGCAGGCACTGTAACCGACATAGATGAGCCGTTTAGGCTGCCGGCTGCAGACGCGGGGTAAACCGCATAAAGGGTAGTGGCACCACTATCCACGGCACCCTCGAATACGGCGGTTGCCCCTTCGTTGGTCCCTTCCTTTATAGTGAAGGTATTCTTTCCCACTCCGTCGAATACAGCAATCTCGTCGGTGTCTGCCCACTTGATGTTCTTGTCTTCAGCAAAATTGAGAATCACCTTTGTAAGGTCTTCCCCGCCAGCGGTGAAAGAGGTGTAAACCTTATCCCCCTCAGAAGGCACGGGAACGGGAGTCTCTTGTGTTTCCTTGTTACAGGAGGCCAAAACAGCCATTGCTACGATGGCAAATAATCCAATCTTTTTCATGATGCTTCCTCCTTTTACCATTCAAGTAATTCTGTTTTATTGTCAAACTCCTCGATAGAGGCAGTGGGATCGCTGGCTGCAAATGCCAGCATACTCAAGGTTTCCGACAATTCGGAATCCGGCTTAGAATAAACTCGTTTCATATAGCTGTTGTTCGTATGTTATTTCTTGATGTAGTTCTTCACGCAGCGTATGGGGCAGATTGCCTGGCCGTTGTCCAGGTTGACCATCTGCGCCTTATCCTGGGCGTTGTTGACAATCATGACGTTGATGCGGAAGGTGCTGTACCATCCTTCGCCCTTGTCGGCGTCGAATACCAGGGGCACCCAGGTCTGGGCTCGGGTTCCCTGCCAGGTGAATCCCTGAGTCATATAGCGTATGCCCAGAGGGTAATAGTTGAAGTCGAACTCGTCGGCGCCGTCCGCAATCAGGTCTTTAGCACCGTTGTAGTACTTGGCCTGCTTGAGCCAGGTAGCAAAATTGGGTATGCCGCTGCCGGTGAATTCCATATAGTTTACATCTGACGCCCTGACTGGATAGCTGTCCCCGTTGCTCATGAGGCTTGCAGCCCAGGCCAGGTCAAGCCAGTCGGAGGCGTTTGCCACATGCCAACCGTAAGGGCAGATGCCCTGAACCTGCATCTTGAGGGTAGGATGGGCCTCCTCGTCGGCTGCCGGGTCGGCAGTAAAAGGAGTCACGGTCTTAAGGCATTCGAGTTCATAAGAATCGCCAACCGCATCTACTATTACGCTTCCGCGCTGCCAGTTGCCGGGGAGCGGCTCGTAACGTGCGAAGCCGCGACCGAAGGTAGGCACACCATTTATCAGCTCGGAGAAAGCGTAGATACGACCCTTTTCAGATGACACTTCAAGGGTGCCGAGACCGCTCTCTACGGTTTCGTATTCGGGTTTGCCATAGGTCATGTCGTCCCAGGTCTTGGGAAACTCCTTCTCTTTGTAACCCCCTGTGGCGGTATTCACGAGCCCCACGGTCTGTCCGGAGCCCAGCTTGGGCCAGATATCGCCGCCGTCCCAGCGGAGCCATTCGGTCATCCATATTTTCTGGGAGCCGTCGCGGGCAGTGTAGGCCTTGGTTTTGTAGTTCGCCACCTCACTGTCCGGAGTACAGTTGGCCGTAGAGATACGGTTCCACGTCCAGGTCTTGGCGTTCATGTTCACGCTCAGGTTGCGCAGGCCGTCCACATCAATCTCGGGGCCATCCGGCAGGGTAGCATCTGCCGACGCCACTTCTACCACCTTTCCGTCGGCGGCAAGGATAAAGCATGGATAAGACAGCTCACGGGATTCCGGATTGAGCCAAATACGGTTGCCGCCTTCGCCCTTGTTGAAGAACTGCTTGGACGAGTGGATGTTACCGTCGCCCTTGCTCATCTGGATTGCCTGGGCGATCTCTGTACCGCAGCGTACCGACTCGCCCCACAAGAAGTAGAACTCGTCTGCAGGCAGCTGCGTAACCTTTATATCCACCGAGGCCTCGCTGGTGTCCGGGCTGCCGATGGTTATGGTAAACACAGCCTCGCGCCCATTTTCCTTGTCTGTCCATTTAGCCGCTTTCAGCGTCACGAATCCGGGCTCGCCCGGAATCCACTCCAGCCATTCGGCAGATGAGGAATACGATACTAAGTCTCCCATGTTGGTGGAATACTCCAGCAGCATTTTGCCACCGGCCGCAATGAATTCCACGCCGTTCTTGGCCACGTCTTTTGTGAGCACCTCCAGGGCCGCATCGGCCTTGAGGCCGAGCTGCTGTAGCACGAAGGGGAACACGCTGCCGTTGGCCAGCGTAATATTGAGAACCGCCTTCCTGCGGTACTCGGTGTTGGGTTTTACAGTTACAGATATACCTTTCTGGGAAATCTGGTGCTCCTTGTCTGAGTAGGTCTCCTTGAATGTAGAATTGACCGTTGCCTCGCTAAGCGTTGCCCAGGAAGGGTTGCCCTCCAAGGAAGCCGTCCAGCCCATGTCGCTGGTGGCGGCGCCGGCGTTCACAAGCACCACAGCTTCGTACACGCCGCTTTCGCCGGGAGCGCTTCCGTCGGCCAGAAACTCCACCGGCTCGGGGTAAAGGGTTACACGGAACGCGGTGTCCGCATCGTAATTCTCCTTTTGGGGGCTACATGCGGCAAGCACAGCAGCCAATGCAAGTACACAATACTTTGAAATGTTCTTTTTCATACTATCTGCCGCTTTAACTCCAGCCTTCCGTCTGGCGGAGCTTGTTGTTCTTGTTGATGGCGCTCTGGCTTATGGGCCACAGCAGAATATTGGGATTGTTGACCCTCTTGTCAGCCAGCTCGGGATTGTAGTCCCAGATCTTGTCCAGCCTTATGAGGGCCCACCAGATAACTCCCTCGCAAGGGAATTCCAGGAAGTACTCGTCCGTCAGTGCCTGGAGTATGGCATCGCGCGAGCTGTCGGAATAGAAGTTATCCCGGCCGTAAGCACGTTTGGCAATGATGTTCAGAGACTTAAGTGCAGCCGAGTAATCCTTCTGATAGTACTTGAGCTCGGCATGCATCATGACTGCCTGCGCATATCTGTAATACAACAGGTCGCAGTCGAACACCGTGGGATTCACAGACATGTCGCCCAGGAACTTGTTGGGCCATGTGAGAATACGGCCGTCGCCCTCGCCGTAGCCTCCCATACCGAGGTTGGTAGCTACGCGGGAATCGCCGTTGTCTTGCTTGCTGGCCACCATCACATCTACGAACTGCTGGGAATAGCTCCACCACTGGGTGGCGTAGATAGGTACAGGGTTCTGCTGGAACTGGGTAGCCACGTTGGCGCCAGCCATGTAGAAGTACCAGTAGTAACCACCTGTGAGCTTCTCTGTCTGGTTGTTGTTGAGGGCAAAGACCACCTCGGTGTTCTTCTTGTTCTCCCTGTCGAAAATCTTGCCGTAATCGGCCAGGAGTTTGGAAGAGCCTATACCTATGGCGTCCAGGGCCTCTTCTGCAAGGGTCAGGTAGCTGTCGCCACCGTTCTGAGTAGAATACATCCACAAGGCATATTCAGCCTTGAGCATGTTGACTGCGTCCTTGGTAGCGAAGTACTTCTCGTTTCCAAGATCGTCTGCATATTCCACAGCCTGCTCTATGTCAAGGCCTATCTGGCGGTACACTTCCTCCTTGGGCGCGCGCACGGGATAGGTCTCAGGCTGGGTGGTGGATTCCACGGGCAGCAGGTTCAGAGGCACGTCACCCCATAGCCTCGCGGCCCAGAAGTAGCAATATGCACGGGCAAAAGATGCCTGGCCTATGGCACGGCGGCGGGCACTGTCGCTCATGGGCACGGAGGGAGCATATTTGAGCACTGAATTAGCCTGGTCAATAGCCGTATAAAGCGCGCTCCATGAGCAGGAATTGGTGGAGCCGTTCATCTGGCTCAGACGTACGGCAATCATGTCGTTGTCCTGCACCCTGTTCTCCAGAGACGGGCCCCACATGTAATTACCCACGCGGGCCTCGCCCCAGTAGAATACATTGACGTAATTCTGTACGAAGTTCTCGCGCATACGGTAGAAAATGCCGTAGGTGGATGTGAGAACGTCGTTCTCGTCCTGCCACATATTGCTCGCTGAAAGCTTGTTGTCCTGAATGATATCCAGCGCGTTGCAAGAAGCAACGAGAGTACAGGCCGTGGCAACTGCAAGAATGAATCGGATTATCTTTTTCATATCGGCAGGCATTTAGAATGTAATTTTAACATTGAAGAGAATCTTGCGTGCAGGAGGCGCGAAGCTTCCGTCACCGCTACCGTTGTTCACGAAGCTGTACTGCCCGGCAGAAGAATCGGTAGAGATTCCGGACTCAGGGCTAACGGTTCCGCTCACTGCGGTGAAATAATACAAGGAGTTGCCGGAAACGCCAATGTTCACCCTCTTCACGCCCAAAGGTTTAACCCATTTCTCGGGCAGTTCGTAGAAGAGTGACACGTCACGCAGGCAGAGGTAATCGGCCCTTTCTACGTTGAAGTCGGAAGCACGGGAGAAGTTGCGGTTACCGAAGTCGGCGTCATTGGGGAAGAAACGCGCGTATTTGGCACCTGTGTCGCCAGGATACTTCCAGCAGTCGTAAACGTAGTGGCTCAGGTTGGAATTGGAGTTACCCAGAGTATTCTGGATAAAGCGGGTCTTCATGTAATTATAGATGGAGTGGCCGATGGCGTAGTCCATGTATATATTGAAGGTAAGCCTCTTGAAGCGGATTGTGTTGTTGAGACCGCCGGTGGAATGGGGCACCACGTTACCCAGCAGGAACATATCTTCACCATTGATCTGCTCGCGGCCGTCCGGCAACTTGGCAGAACCGGGACGGTTCATCCATTCGTAGTCGCCCACTGCCTTGCGGCCCTCCACAGACAGGTTGTCAGACGGCAGATAGCCATGCGACTGGGAGTCGTAGAGGGCGGCAGCCGCCTCGGCTTCGGTCTGGATGATATGGTCGATCTTGTAACCGTATATGCGGCCCAGGGGCTCGCCAACTGCGGTGCCGCCGAAGCGCCATCCGCTTTCGCTCATGGTGTAACCGCCTATACGCCAGGCTTTCTTTCCGGTAGGATTACCGTTGATATCAACCTCGTCGTACATATACTCGTCCGGGAGAGAGAGCACCTCGTTGCGGGCGAACGAATAGGTGAAGTCGGTATCCCAGGAAAAGTCACGAGTCTGGATGTTGGCGGTATGGAGTTCAACCTCAAAGCCATAGAAACGGGCGCTTCCCACGTTGGCCTTGGCAGACCCGAAGGAGCCGGTATCCGGAAGGGTGATGGAGAACAGCATATCGGAGGTAACCTTGTCGTAGTAGTCGAGTACCAGTCGAATGCGGTCTTTGAAGAAACTCATATCTACACCCAGGTCGAACTGCGAAGTCTTCTCCCACTTGAGGTCGTTGTTCATCATGGTGGAAGGAAGCGTAGTTGAGTATCCGGAATATGAGTTGGCGGTTGAATAAGCCCCGTATGTATCATAGAGGCCGATTCCGTTGTTACCGGTAAGGCCATAGGAGGCCCTGAACTTGAACAGGTTGACAACCGAAGGATCCACCCTCCAGAAAGGCTCATCGTTTACTATCCAGGCAGCAGATCCCGTGGGGAAGAAGCCCCAGCGCTTGCCCTTGGCAAACTTGGACGAGCCGTCGGCTCGTAGCGTAGCGGAGAATATGTAGCGCCCCGTGAAATCATAATTGACTCGGCCGAAGCCCGACATGAGAGCCTGGCGAGTATCCTGGTTGCTGGCAGTATATTCCGTTGCGGAGTCCAGGATTGGTACCTTGTCGGAGCTGGAACCGGTACCGGTGGCATTCACATACCAGTAGCGCCAGTGTGTATATTCGTAACCGGCAGTAGCATTAATTTCGTGCCCCCCCCAATTCTTCTTGTAATTGAGGTATGCGGTCACATGGTCGCGCAGGGTCTCTGTACGGGTCTCGGTGGTGCTGCGGGTACCGGAAATGAAATTGCGTGTACCGTTAACCATTCCGCGAGCGTAATAGCTGCCCCTGTAGTTAGAATCGAAGGCGGCGTACTGGGCCGTAGCCGACAGACCATCAGCAATTTTCCAGTTGAGGGTAAAGTTGGCGGACACGTTGTTGGTTGCCATCTCGCGGTCGTAGAACGACTCGTAGAAAGACGCAATCTGCTGATTGACGTTGGTACCACCCATAATCCAGTGACCTTCTTCATCGAAGTTGCGATGAGTCGGAGCCTCCATGAGGCCTCGTCCGATGGCGTTGAAGTAGTTACTGGTCAGAGGATTCTTCACCGCCCTGGAGAAATCGAAGGTCGTAGAAAAGGTAATCTTCTTGGTAACGTTGAAGCTGGTGTTGCCGTGCATGGTAAAGAGCTTGTACTTGCTCATGGCAACTATTCCGTCGTCTCCCAGATAACTGGCAGAGGCAGCATACTTTACGGCATCGTTACCACCGTTCACACCTATGTACTCTTTATGCCACAGAGCCGTGCGGAACCAGTCCTTCTCTGCATCGTAATCCGTATAGATCAGGGTACGGCTCGGGTCCAGGGGGTCGGCCATAGACAGCCAGCCGGCAGGAACTTCCTCGTCATCGCCCAGGAAACGGGTGGTAAACATAGATGTGGGCAGCACATTGCCTGTTCCAGCAGCATTGGCGCCGTTGAGTATGGTGTCTGAGTTGGGGCCTAGTGGTATAGCCTGACGCACAAGAGTAAGGAATTCGGTGGCATTCAGCAGATCCCAGCTGCGAGAAGGCTGAGAGAAGCCCACCTGGGCGTCGAAAACTATCTCCGGGCCCTTGGATACCGAGCCTTTCTTTGTGGTTATCAAAATGATACCGTTTGACGCTCGGGAACCATAGATACCGGCGGACGCAGCATCCTTCAACACTTCCATGGACTCTATATCATTGGGGTTGATGTCGTCCATCGAGCGCTGGATGCCATCTACAATCACCACAGGGTCGTTGCTCATATTGATAGAGGAACCGCCTCGAATAAGGAATCGGGGTGCCTCGCCGGGTAGAGTGTTGCTGGAAGCGATACGTACACCTGTAACCTTACCCTTGAGAGCGTCTCCTACCGAAGCCACGGGTGCATCGAAGATAGACGAACCGTCAACCTTGGCGATGGAGGTGGTAAGAGTACGTCTGGACTGAGTACCGTATCCTACCACAACTACATCCTCCAGCAAGTTGGTATCCTGCAGGAGAACGATATCCATCCTCGCGGCTTTGGTAATCCTGGCCTCCTGGGTAATGAAGCCTATAAAAGAAAACACCAGAGTCTGTCCAGGCTCGGCCTCTATGGCGAAATTGCCGTTGATGTCGGTAGTAACGCCGGTGCCCTTGCCTTTGATAATGACGCCGGCCCCGATAAGAGGCTCACCGCTGGAATCCTTTACGCTACCTCGGACAGTACTGCGATTATCCTGCCGTGAAACATCCTCAGTAAGGATAACCGTTCTGTTGACAATTTTCCAGGTGACTCCTTTGCCGGAGAAAGCTCTCAAGAGAATGGACTCCAAAGAAGCTCCTTTCTCCTTGATCGAAATCTTACCAAGAGCTTTGGACTCTAAATCCGTCTCGTAAGAAAACAGAATGCCTGTCTGCTTGGTAAGAGCCGCCGTAAACGAGCTCACTGTCGCCTGCGACATAGATAAATCCACGTCGTAGAGCTTGTCTTGCGCACCTGCCACCGGGCGGCTCACGAAGAACACGCCCATTAGCGCTGCAAGACAGCAGATTAAGACTTTTTTGTAATTCATAGGTTGATATTAATTATTTGGTGTCAATAAAACAACGTACTCCGGTAAGGTACTCTACTATGGAAAGTACATCCTCAAGGCTGTCGGTCTGGAGGAATGCCAGGTTGTAGCGCTTGTCGTCATCGTCTCCGGAATATGATACACGCACGCCGAAGCGCTTGGAAAGCTCGGCAACTATCTGGCCTACGCTCACATCAGACATAGCCACCAGATTGTATTTGCTCGTCACATAAGCCGCAGCGTACACGGGCTCTACGCGTATATCTCCGGTAAGGCTCTTGTAAGTAGCCTTCTGATTGGGAACGAGCGTCACCATATTGCTCCCTTCCGGCGACAGGATACGCACCGAGCCCCTTTCCAGGACTACTTGCGACAACTCGTCGGTAGAAGTAACGGAAAAAGCAGTACCCAGCACCTTCACCCCAATAGTAGGGGTACTGACGACCATGGGGCGCTCAGTGTCGCGGATAACATCAAAATAGGCGTCGCCTACGATTGTTACTGCCCTTTTATCCTTCAGTGTAGAAACATTATAAGTCATCCTTGCTCCGGGGCTCATATACACATGGGTCCCATCGTCCAGAACTATGGGCAAAGTATTTTCTCCGTTGTTTGCAACCGTCTCCATAGGCACCGGTGCTGGAGCCATGCCGGCGGGAGAATTACGGAAAACCAAGAAAACGGCTGCAACCACAGCGGCAAACGCCAAAGCGAAAGCTCCGAGATACTGCCTCCTTCTACTGGACTGCTCCATTTCTGCATCTATGCGAGCGTTCAGCCTGGTAACCATAGACTCTGTTTCCCAGGCCAAGTCGGGCGACGACAAACTCTCGTGCAAGGAGTAGTTGACGGCAAACAAGGAATAAAACCGGCGATTCTCTTCGGATTCTTCCAGCCAGCGGACCAGAGCCTCCTGCTCCTGCTCCGTGGTCTCGTGCCTGAGATACCGGGTAATTAAATCGATATTGAAGTTGTCTTGCATACATTATATATACAATCAACTTCGTAAAAACACCCAATCGGGAAAGAAAAAAAATCAGATGCCCGCCAGACTTTTGCGCAACTGTTTGAGGGCTATGTACATGTGATTCTCTACGGTACTAAGGGAAATACCCAGCTTCTCACTGATTTCTCGGTTGCTAAGGTTTTCCAGATAACTAAGAGTGAAAACTTCCCTGCTGCGTGGCGGAAGCTGTTGCACAGATTCGGCAATCAAATCTCGTATATCCGCACCGAACACGCTGGCAATCACAGGATTGCGTTCGGGCGACCAGCAATCGCCCAGAAGGCTTGCCAGCCTTTCTCCATAATAACTTGTGAACAGATTCTCACGCTTGGCCCTCTTGAGATAATTCACACAACGGTTATAAACGGATTTCAGCAGATATGACTGAAGTTCTGTACTATCGTCTTTCAGTTTGAGCCGGTTCTGCCATACCCCGAACAACACATCCTGCACTACGTCTTCCGCCCAGGAGGCATCCAGTCCCGACAAGAAAACGCGAGCATACGAAATCAGAGATGCATAACGACTGCGGCAGAGAGCGTTAAAAGCCTCTCTGTCACCTCCTTTTATGCGTGAAACAAGTCCTGGTTCCGGCATCTGTGCGTCTTAGTGTTAATCGGTCTACGCTACAAATATATACATTTCTAGTCTAACGTTATTCCAGACGAGGTTTTTTTTTGCTTGGTAAAACTCCATAAAAATGACTATCTTTGCGAGATAAAAGAGTTAAGTGTTAAGCAGCAAGTTTGTATGACATTCAAAGAATATAAGGGACTTGATTTGGTGGCTGCCGGAAATGAAGTTCTGGAGCGCTGGAAGAAGAACGGGGCGTTCGAAAAATCGCTCGAACTCAGGGACGGTGCACCCGAATTCATTTTCTTTGAAGGCCCGCCGAGCGCCAACGGCATGCCGGGCATCCACCATGTGATGGCCCGCAGCATCAAGGACGCCGTGTGCCGCTACAAGACGCAGAGCGGCTTCAAGGTGCGCCGCCGCGCCGGATGGGACACCCACGGACTGCCTGTGGAGCTGGGCGTAGAGAAGATGCTCGGCATCACCAAGGAAGATATAGGCAGCAAGATAAGCGTAGCGGACTACAACGCCGCCTGCCGCCGCGAG
The DNA here is from genome assembly GCA_946410455.1 of uncultured Bacteroidales bacterium. Lineage (GTDB taxonomy): Bacteria > Bacteroidota > Bacteroidia > Bacteroidales > UBA932 > Cryptobacteroides. The sequence continues at coordinate 1,126 of CAMKAJ010000010.1, read as the reverse complement.
GTTATGAAATACACCGCCGAATGGCGCAACCTCACCGAGCGCATAGGCTATTGGGTAGATATGGACGACCCGTACATCACCTACGACAACCGTTACATCGAGACTCTCTGGTACCTCCTCAAAGACATATACGGCAAGGGGTTGCTGTACAAGGGCAAGAGCATTCAGCCCTACTCCCCCGCCGCCGGCACCGGCCTGAGTACACACGAGCTCAACCAGCCAGGATGCTACAGGGACGTGAAGGACACCACCTGCTGCGCCCAGTTCAAGGTTGTGGGCGAGGAAGACCTGTACTTCCTTGCATGGACCACCACCCCCTGGACTCTCCCGTCCAACACCGCACTGTGCGTTGGCCCGGAAATAGAATACGTTAAGGTGCGCAGCGCCAATCCCTACACCGGCACGCCCGCAACATACATCCTTGCCAAGGCCCTCGTGGGCGCCTGGTTCAACGATAAAGTGCCCTACGAAGTGCTTCCCGGCACGCTCAAGGGCAAGGAGCTCGTGGGCATGCGCTACGAGCAGCTGATCCCCTGGTTCCGCCCCGACGAGGGCGCGTTCCGGGTGATTCCGGGTGACTACGTGACCACGGAAGACGGCACCGGCATCGTACATATCGCACCGACATTCGGAGCAGACGACGCCAAGGTAGCCCGCCTCGCAGGGGTTCCCGCGCTGCTGGTCAAAGACAGCGACGGCAATCCGCAGGCGCAGGTAGATACGAGGGGCCGCTTCTATCGGCTCGAAGACCTGGACCCGCAGTTCGTCACCGAGCGCGTATCAAAAGACTACGCCGAGTGGGCCGGACGCTACGTAAAGAACGCCTACGACTCCACCCTGCCCGCCGACGCTCCCGCGCTGGACGTAGATATCTGCGTGATGCTCAAGGCCGCCGGCAAGGCATTCCGCATAGAGAAGCATGTGCACTCATATCCCCACTGCTGGCGTACAGACAAGCCGGTGCTCTACTACCCGCTGGACAGCTGGTTCATCCGCACCACCGCCGTGCGCGAGCAGATGATGGCCCTCAACGAGCAGATTAGCTGGAAGCCCGAGTCTACCGGCAGCGGACGCTTCGGCAAGTGGCTGGAGAACATCCAGGACTGGAACCTCAGCCGCAGCCGCT
>CAMKAJ010000009.1 GCA_946410455.1 uncultured Bacteroidales bacterium | reverse complement strand
CGTTGCTGTCCTCGATGTCGAGAAGCCTGCGGTAAGAATCGAGCTCGAACTGCTCACGAGCCTTCTTGTTCACGAAGGTCGAGCGGTTTACGGTGAAGATTTTCTTGTTCGTAGGCAGAGGGATAGGACCGTTCACCTTCGCACCAGTAGCTTTCACCGTGTCAACGATCTTAGCAGCAGACTTGTCTACCAGCATATGATCGAAAGACTTGAGTTTAATTCTAATTTTCTGATTCATATAATTAACAATTTAAATATCAATTTATTACTCGTCATCCACATTGAACTTGTACCCGCTCTTCTCCACAATGTCCTTGGCCATTGCCCCGGGGACCTCCGCGTAGTGGTCGAACGACATGGTGCTGGTAGCGCGTCCAGAAGACAGCGTACGGAGCACGGTCACATAACCAAACTGCTCGGAGAGAGGGACATAGGCCTTGACAATGCGGGCGCCGCTCGCAGAGGAATCCATCGAGGTAATCTGTCCGCGACGGCGGTTCAGATCTCCTACGATTTCTCCCATGTACTCTTCCGGAGTCACAACCTCAAGGTCCATGATGGGCTCGAGGAGGACCGGCTTGCACTTGCGGCAGGCGTGACGGAAAGCCATACGGGCTGCAAGCTCGAATGACAATTGATCAGAATCTACCGGATGATACGAACCATCCAGCAGGGTGACCTTGAGAGACTGCACTTCGTAACCGGCAAGGACACCGTTGGCCATTGCTGATTCGAAGCCCTTCTGCACACTTGGAACGAACTCCTTGGGCACATTGCCGCCCTTCACCTGGTTGTCGAACTGAAGACCGCTCACACCCTCGTCGGCAGGGCCGATCTCCACTATGATATCTGCAAACTTACCACGGCCGCCCGTCTGCTTCTTGAAGACCTCGCGATGCTGAACGCTCGCGGTAACGGCCTCCTTGTAGTTCACGTGAGGGGCACCCTGGTTGATCTCTACGCCGAATTCGCGGCGCAGACGATCTACGATGATATCAAGATGGAGCTCGCCCATACCGCTGATGACGGTCTGGCCGGTCTCGTTGTCGGACTTGACGGTGAAGGTAGGATCTTCCTCCGCCAGCTTCGCCAGCGCCACCCCGAGCTTGTCGAGGTCGGCCTGGGTCTTGGGCTCCACCGCGATGCCGATAACCGGATCGGGGAATTCCATAGACTCCAGCGAGTAGCGGTGGTTCTCTGCGCACACGGTATCACCTGTGTGGAGATCCTTGAATCCTACTGCAGCACAAATATCGCCCGCCTCAACGAAATCGATGGGGTTCTGGTGGTTGGAGTGCATCTGATACAGACGCGCTACCCTCTCTTTCTTGCCGGAACGGGCGTTCATAACATAGGTACCAGCATCCAGATGACCGGAATAGGCACGGATGTACGCCAGACGTCCCACATACGGATCCGTAGCAATCTTGAACACAAGACCGCAGAACGGAGCCGTGTTCTGGGGAGGGAGCAGAACCTCCTGGTCGTTGGCCATGTTGGTGGCGTGAGTATCGCCGATGTCGAGAGGAGAAGGCAGATAGCGCATTACCGCATCCAGAAGGAACTGCACTCCCTTGTTCTTGAAGGAAGAGCCGCAGCAGGCAGGGACAATCTGCATAGAGATGGTGCCCTTGCGCAGCGCTGCAACAAGTTCCTCCTCGGTAATGGAGTCGGGATCCTCGAAGAACTTCTCCATCATGGCGTCGTCGAACTCGGCTGCCTTCTCTACCAGAGAGGCGCGCCACTCGTTGACCTCGTCCAGCATTTCTGCCGGAATCTCACCGTATTCGTAGTTGACGAGTTCGTCGCTGTTGTTGTAGAAAATGGCCTTGCGTGCAATAAGATCAACGATTCCACGGAAATTCTCCTCCGCCCCGATAGGGAGGCAGATGGGAACTGCGGTGGCGCCGAGCTTGGTCTTGATTTCTTCTACACATGCGAGGAAATCCGCACCGACGCGGTCCATCTTGTTGACGTAAGCCAACTTAGGTACGCCGTACTTATCGGCCTGGCGCCACACGGTCTCGCTCTGCGGCTGCACGCGCCCGACTGCACAGAATGTAGCAATCGTGCCGTCCAGCACACGCAGCGAACGCTCTACCTCAACGGTAAAGTCCACGTGACCCGGAGTGTCTATCAGGTTGATCTGATAGGTCTGACCGCCGAAGTGCCAGAAGGCCGTGGTGGCAGCGGAGGTAATGGTGATACCTCTTTCCTGCTCCTGGACCATCCAGTCCATCGTGGCAGCTCCCTCGTGGACCTCTCCTATCTTGTGGGTCTTACCGGTGTAGTAGAGGATGCGCTCGGACGTAGTTGTCTTGCCCGCATCAATGTGGGCCATAATGCCGATGTTCCTCGTGTATTTAAGATCTCTCTTGGCCATCTAGTTGTTCAGGCTAAAAGCGGAAGTGAGCGAATGCCTTGTTGGCCTCCGCCATCCTGTGCATATCCTCCTTACGCTTGAAGGCACCGCCCTCGTTGTTGTAAGCTGCGATGATTTCTGCACAGAGTTTTTCTGCCATGGAGCGGCCGGAACGCTTGCGGGCGAAGGCGATCATATTCTTCATCGAGAGCGAAATCTTCCTTTCGGGACGCAACTCCGTAGGCACCTGGAAGTTAGCACCACCGATACGGCGACTCTTAACCTCAATCTGAGGGGTCACGTTCTCGAGAGCCTTCCTCCAAATATCGAGAGGAGCCTTGTCAGAATCTTTCATCTTCTCGCCTACCAAATCAATGGCATCGTAAAAAATAGAATACGCGATACTCTTCTTCCCCTGCAACATCAGGTTGTTCACGAAGCGCGTAACTTGCGTGTCGTGGAACTTAGGATCAGGAAGTAGAATCCTCTTCTTAGGCTTTGACTTTCTCATTGTTGTAATTGTTTTTTAACACTTCGCGGACTACTTCTTGGGCCTCTTGGCACCATAGAGAGAACGGGACTGGGTCCTACCCTCTACGCCAGCGGTATCCAAAGCGCCACGAAGGATGTGGTAACGTACACCCGGAAGGTCCTTCACACGGCCTCCGCGAACAAGCACAATGGAGTGCTCCTGGAGGTTGTGACCCTCGCCGGGGATGTAGGCATTGACCTCTTTGCTGTTGGTAAGACGTACACGGGCAACCTTACGCATTGCTGAGTTAGGTTTCTTAGGGGTAGTTGTGTAAACCCTAAGGCATACGCCACGCTTCTGAGGGCAAGCATCCAACGCGCGGGACTTGCTCTTTACTTCGACAGTCTCGCGTCCTTTGCGGACCAATTGTTGAATTGTTGGCATAAGTGTTTGTTAATAAATAAAATAAACAGCCCCAATCATTCGAAAGGGGCTGCAAAGATACAAAAAATTATTTATTTCGCAAGCGCTGCGAACTCAATATCCTTTTCTGCACGCGCCTTGAAGGCAGAATTCTTCTCGCAAGACTTGTTCAGGTACTCCTGAGCCTCGGCCGTCTGACCCTTGCGGGCGGCGATGATGGCGCGGATATAATTAGACTTGGGACACTTGCAAGTAAGCGCAGCGGAGGCTGCATCGTAGTTGCCGGTAAGGATATGAGCTATAGCTGCATTGTGGCCCTTGACGCCGTTTGCGCACTTAACTGCAGCGTCGTAATCGCCACGGATGATGTTCATCACCACGAGATTCTCGCGGGCCTGGGCGTTGTCGGACTTCTTGAAGCACTTGGCGGCGAGATCGTAATCCTCGTTACGCATTGCCACCACGCCGGTTGCATTGTACACATCAGCATCTTGCTCCTTGATCTTGCCCAGGTAGGCTCCTGCAAGGGAAGTCTTGCCTTCGGACAGATAATGGATTGCCAGATTGTAGCGTGCGGTGTCTGAGTTGTACTTGTTGATAGCGAGCTTGTAGATGCTTTCCTTGCTCTCTGCAGACTTTGTGATGGTGGCGAGGTGAAGCAGGGAAGGCTCGTCGAAGTTCTCGATTCCGCTCTCGGCAAGCTTGAGCAACTCGTCGTTGTCGTAGTTGCGGAACTCGGAGCTGGTGACGAAGCGGGCGCGACGGAGCTCGGGGAACACAGTCTTGTTGATTTCTGCGTAAATCTGGGCCATGTTGCGGATCTCGTTCTCGCGGACTGCCGGGTCGCTGTACATAGAAAGGACGCGCAGGATGAGGTCTTTGTCTTCGATGTCAGACTTCTCTACGGCCTCCTGGAATCCCTCCCAGTCCTGGCCCATACTCTTGACCTCTACTCCGGTAATCTCTATATCCTTGGCGTCTTTGGAAATCTTGCTCCATGCCTTCTGGGCGGTGCCGGCCCTCTTGTCGGAAAGCTTTGCGTTGTAGTCTTTGCCGCCCTCAGGAGATGCGTAAGCCACAATCTGGGTACCTTTAACGGTGGTGCGCTCATCCTCTTGAAGCTTGCCGAGATGATACTTGTAACCCTCGATAGAATAAGACTCGAACTCGCTCTTCTTTACTTTGTCGGAGTTCACGTCGTACATGATACGGCCCTCGGTGCTCTTCTCGATGATGGCCTTGTAGCCGTCCGGCTTGCGCTTGTAAACGCCGCCGAGGCTGGCCAGCTGATAGGTTGCAATGCATCCGTCGGCAACCTTCACGGGATCGATGGGGTAATTCTTGTCTTTGTAATGAATTACACCGCGAAGCTCCAGGCGGGCCTTCTCGCATCCGGGAACGTAAGGGAATACCAGATACTCGGTAACGGAGCCGCCGGCAACAGAGACCACCTTGAAGTTGTCTTTTACCTTATCGCCCTGATACTGAAGGGTTTTGCCGGGGAGCTCGCCGCCATCGTACACCAGTACGGGCACAACGTCCATCGTGGCCTTTGGGTGGAAGTAATCTTTGGGGCAGCTAACCGTAATGGTAGCAGGAATCTTTCCGCCTTTGATCTCGAGGACTGCGGGAGCACACTGTATTGTCACGTCTTTGGCGAGCTGCATCTGCTCGAGCCTGGACTTGGCGCAAGATGCGGACAGCAAGACGAGAGCCGCAAGCGCCGAAAAAGTAAGAATTCGTTTCATAGCGCAAAGATAAGATTTTTTGCATAACTTTGCACGGTTATGGACGCACAAGAGCTTCAAATATTAAAAAATAGATACGACATCATCGGCAACGATCCTTCGCTCAACAGGGCGCTGGAGACCGCCGTGGCCATAGCACCCACAGACTTGACGGTTTTGATTGAGGGAGAGAGCGGTACCGGCAAGGAAAACATTCCCCGCATCATACATCAATACAGCCGTCGCAAGAACGGCAAATACCTGGCAGTCAACTGCGGAGCCATCCCGGAGGGGACCATCAACGCAGAGCTCTTCGGACACGAGAAGGGCGCGTTCACCGGCGCCGTGGGCGAGCGCAAGGGCTACTTTGAGGAGGCCAACGGGGGCACCCTGTTCCTGGACGAGATTGGCGAGCTCCCCAAAGAAACACAGGCGATGCTGCTCCGCGTGCTGCAGAACGGCGAATTTATGAAGGTGGGGTCGTCTAAAGTGGAGAAAACGGACGTGCGCGTAATCTGCGCCACCAACGTCAACCTGTCGTACGCAGTGGCCACCGGCAAGTTCCGCCAAGACCTGTACTACCGCATCAACTCCATAGAAATCAAGATGCCGCCTCTGCGCGATCGCCGCAGCGACATCTACCTGCTGTTCCGCAAATTCTCCTCAGACTTTGCCCAGAAGTACGGCAGCTGCCGGGTAACGCTGGACGTAGAAGCCATCTCGCGACTGTCGGCCTACCGCTGGCCCGGTAACATCCGCCAGCTCAAGAACATAGCAGAAACAATCAGCGCCATAGAGAGCAAGCCCGTGCGCGGAAGCGACGACAAAGTGGAGCTGGGAGCCGCCACGCTCTCTCGCTACCTCCCCAACGAGGAGGACTCGCTGCTTCCCGCCCAGAGCGTGGCTCCGCAGAGCAACGCCAGCCCGTTCGGCGACGCCGACAAGCAGATGATAGTGAAGGCCCTGCTCGATCTTAAGCAGGAGGTGGATGCGCTCAAACGCACCGTGAGCGCGATGGACGGAGCCGCGCAGGTAGCGGAAGCGCCCCACAGCTACATCGCTCCGGCGCCTCCGGCAGACGAACCGGAAGAACAGATGCCGTCCTTCGAAGAGGCTGAGCCTCAAGACATCAGCATGCGCAAGATGGGCGAAGACCTGATTGAGCGCGCGCTGGCACGGCACGGCGGCAAAGTCAAGCCCGCCGCCAAGGAGCTGGGAATCTCGGAACGCACGATTTACCGCAAACTCGCAGAAAAGAAGAAGAATCCATGAGGCGCCCTGTCATCATACTCTTAGCAGCGCTGGCACTCAGCTCTTGCAGGATAAGTTATTCGTTCTCGGGCACATCCATTCAGCCCGACGTAAACTCTATAACCATCAATTACATAGAATACCGGGCCCTGCGCGTCAACCCGTCTCTGAGCAACGACCTCACAGAGGCTATACGCAACCAATTCCGACGCATGACGCGCCTGGAGCAGGTCGATCAGGACGGAGACATGGAACTGAGCGGCGAGATTACTGGCTACGACGTTACGGCAGCCGCAGTTACGGCCGACGAAGTTGCAGCCCGCAACAAGCTCACTGTTACGGTCAAGATTTCCTTCTCAGACAAGAAACACCCCGAGGAAGACTTCGACAAAAGCTTCTCCGCTTACGCCGAGTATGATTCCACTAATACTCTGGACGCAGTAGAAGGGGCTCTGTGTCAGGAGATTATAGAAAAGCTCGTAGAAGATATATTCAACGCCTCCGTAGCGCAATGGTAAGAGAACTTAAGAGCCTGAACGACACCGAGTTGCAAAGGGTTGTAGAGGCTTACCCCTGGTATGCTGCAGCCCGCAAGGAGCAGTGTGGCCGCCTTGCCGCTGCAGGGGCCCTGAGCGACCACGACCTTTGCCTTGCAGCCCTATGCATGACTTCCAGGCGCCTGCTGTCCGGGTTGGTGGTAAGTCCGGAGCCGTTTGGGCAGGCTGAGTTCAAAGGTAGTCAAGCGGTCCCTGGAGGGCAGGCTAAATCTGGCGGAGATTACTTCAGCTCCGAGCAATACAAGAGCTTCAGCCGCGAAGAAGACAATATCTTTGCGTCTTTTGTGAAGTCAGAAAAGGCGGTTCCTGACAGTTTTGACGAGGCGGAACCGGCGTTCGAGCAGGCCACCGAAACTCTGGCCGGAATCTACGCAGCGCAGGGTTACGTAAAGGAGGCAAAACAAATTTATTATAAACTAAGTTTGCGATATCCAGAAAAAAGTGTTTACTTTGCAGCCCTTATCGAAAAATTAGAAGAAAAATAATATGAACGCATTATTCACAACATTGACCGTGCTCATCGTTATCGCAGCTATCCTGCTTATCCTTGTGGTGCTGCTTCAGAACGGAAAGGGTCAGGGAATGGCCAGCAACTTCGTGGCCGGAAACCAGACTTTCGGTGTCCGCCAGACCGCTGACATCCTCGAGAAGATTACCTGGGGCCTTGTGGCATTCATCATCGTGGTCTCCGTAGTCGCATCCTTCACCACCGGAACCACCGGCACAGCAGTAGACGTTACCGACCGTATCGAGAACGTCGCCACGGACGAGGCTCCCGCCTTCCCCGGCGCCCCTGTAGAGCAGGCTGCTCCCAGCACGGAAGTTCCCGCCGAGTAATTTCTCCGCAGGTCTTTAAAACTTAAGCCGGCGACGTTCAGCATCACACTGACACGTCGCCGGCTGAATAATTTATTGGAGCCAGGCTTAGAGGCTGACCTCAAGTTCCAGAGGCAGGGAGGCCGAAGAGGAACCTACCTGGATTTTGCGGACGCCGGGAGCAACCACCCACTTGTGGCAGCCGGGGCAATAATGGGCGAAGGCCGACTTGGGCAGCACGACCGATACGGTCTTGGTCTCCCCCTTCTGGAGGCACACTTTCTCGTAGCCCTTGAGCTCGTGGGCAGGATGCAGGCCCTTGGAGTCACCGGCGCACACGTACACCTGGGCAACTTCGGCTGCCACGACCTTGCCGCAGTTCTTCACCTTGAAGCTCACGCGGAAGCCGTCACCCTCGGGCGCCACAGCCCCGTCGGAGAACTCGAACTGGCTGTAGCTCAGGCCGTAGCCGAAGGGGAACAGAGGCTCCACGCCGAAATGTTCCACTCCACGGTAGCCAACGAACACTCCCTCCTTGTACTCTGCGTGAGGGTAGGGATCGCGGTTTGAGCGATTCTTGGAGATAACGGGCACCACCTTGTGATACCACTTGTCGGCAGGATTCTTGTCTTCCGCGCCCCAGAAAGTGAAGGGCAGGTGGCCGGAAGGGGACGCTGCGCCGGAAATGATGGCGGCAATGGCGCGTCCGCTCTCCTGTCCGGCATACCATGCCATGAGCAGGGCCTTCACGTTGCCAAGCCAGGGGGCCACTTCAAACTCGCCGCCGCTGTTGGCCACCACTATCACGTTGGGATTGATGGACGCCACCTTGGCAATGAGCTCGTTCTGGCCGGCAGGCAGGGAATAGCTGCGGTCGTGGCCTTCCCTCTCGGTGTCGTAGTTGAAGCCCACAGACAGAATCACGGCGCTGGCCTTCGCGAGCGCGGCCTCGTCGATGGCGTTCCAGTCCATCAGGCTGGCCTTGTACTTCTTGCCGAGGGAGGCAATACCCTGCCAGAGCGTGGTGGTTGTGCCCTCAATGGGGTCCATGCGGCCGGAACCGCCGCCGTAAGGGATGATATCGGCATTGGGGCCGAGCACTATGATGTTGTTCTTGTTGGAGGCTTTGATGGGCAGGATGCCATCGTTCTTGAGGAGCACGGGGCCCTCCAGGGCTGCGGCGTAGGCTTTCTCCCTGGACGGAGCGTTGTTCTCGGGTATCGACTCGTCCTTCATGGGCTGGTCCAGCAGGCCGTAGGCTATGAAGGCCTGGAGGATGTGGATGCACTTGGTGTCGAGCTGCGACTCACACACCGCGCCGTTCTTCACAAGTTCGCTGATGCTCTCGTAGTTAAGCACATGTCCCTCAGGCATTTCGAGGTCGAGCTCGCTGTTGATGCAGCCCAGGGTGGTGTAGGTGGAGGTCCAGTCCGACATCACTATGCCCTCGTGGCCCCACTCTCGGAGCTTGCCGGTGAGCTTGGCGCTCTCGGCCGCATGCTCGCCGTTCACGGGGTTGTAGCTGGTCATCACGGCAGCCACGGCAGCCTTCTCCACCGCAGCGCGGAAGCTGGGGAAGTAGATTTCGTTCATGGTGCGCTCGTCGGCAACGGAAGCGGTCCAGTGGCGGTCGTACTCCTGGTTGTTGAGGGCGAAATGCTTGATGGTGGCCATAACCCTCTGCTCCTGAATGCCGTTGATGTATTGTACGGCGGTCTCGGCAGCCAGGTACGGGTCTTCACCGTAGTACTCGAAATTGCGTCCGCAAAGGGGGCTGCGATAGATGTTCACGCCAGGGCAGAGCATGATGCGCACGCCACGGGCCGAGGCGTCCCAGCCTATGCCAGTGCCCACTCCGTGGGCTATTTCACGGTTGAACGAAGCTGCGAGGCTGATTCCGCAGGGATAGTAAGTGCTGTTGGTCTTGTTGCGCACGCCCTGGGGGCCGTCGGCCATGCGGACGGAGGGGATGCCAAGGCGGTCGATGGCAGCGGTGTGGAAACCGTCGTACTGCCCGGCAATGAGGGCGCATTTCTCTTCCAGGGTCATCTGCTTGACCAGGGAGGCGGCCTTTTCGCGGTCCTGCTCGGAGATCTTGATTTGCGCCTGGGCAAAGCCAGCGACAAGGATAAAGAGGGAAAGTAAAATAGCTTTTTTCATCGTGTATGATTTATTTTTCAAAAATATACTAAAAATAATTAAGGCAAAAAGGCCTTGTCTTGTTTCAGGGCGGCGATAAGCTCGGCCGTATCCAGGTCCCGTGGCTGAACTTTTCCAAGTATGGATAGCGCCGCAGCCGTCCCGGCGGCTTGGCCTATGGCCATTGCCGGAGGCATCACGCGAATGGCGCCAGCCGAAGCTGAGTCGGCACTTATGCACCGGCCAGCGAGCAAAAGGCTGTCCACATCGCCGGGAAGGAGAGCCCGGTAAGGAATGCCGTACATATCTTTTTTGATAGGCATATAAAGGCCGCCGGCAGGACCGCCCACGGCGCCGTGCACATCAATGGAGTTGGCGGAAAGCAGAATAGAATCGTCCGGAATCACTCCGGCTATCAAATCATCGACCTTCTGCACATAATCCCCCTGCGGATGCCGCGATTCGCGTATTCCCATAACCGAGCCGGTTCCCATAAGAGTGGCCTTCTCGCAGCCGGGGACATATTTATGGAAGAAGTGCATGAGTTCTTCCACCTGGCGGCGGCCTTCGAATTCTGCCGCCGTGAGGTTCTCGGTATCCGTCGAATCCACATTATGTATCCGGGTGCAGTTCACAACCCACTGGTCTTTTTCGACCGAGCGCCAGATATTTACGCTCTTTCTTGCCAAGTCCCACTCCCCGGCGGCCTCCGCCTCGGCCACTCTCCAGTGCAGGCAGCGATAGCTCACGCCGTTTACCCGCCGGAATTCCGGCAAATGGGGCACCACGTCGGCAATCAGCCGGTCCGTGTCCACATTGTTGATACGGAAGAAAAGAGATGCGGGTTGGACGCGACCGCTCTCTTTGTCGCCAAAGACGAAGGGGACGCCGCTGCGGGCCGCAACTGTGCCGTCTCCGGTGGAATCGATGACGATATCGGCACTAATCCGCTCCAGACCGGAAGGGCCGGAAATCAAAGCTCCCTTGATGCGCCGCCCATTCATCACGGGACGCAGGAATTGCGTGTTGAACAACACCTTGACTCCAGCCTCCTGGCATATACGGTCATACACAAGTTTGAGGATTTCGGGGTCGAAAGGGGTGCAGTGATCGTGGCCCTCACTTATCCATGCCGTGAACTCCGTGCCCTGACGTATCTCCCTTGGATGGATTGCCCCGCCGAGGGCTATCAGCCTGTCCACTATTTCCTCGAAGAGGCCCCGGATAATCATATTCTCTCCCTTGGCGTCGTAACAGGTCATGAACGGGCCCACAAGGCCTTTGGTGCCCATTCCGCCAAGGCAGTTGCCGGAATCCATAAGAATGGTCTGAATCCCCTTGCGGGCCGCCGCCACGGCAGCGCAAACTCCGGACGGGCCGCCTCCGACCACCAACAGCTGGCACTTATAACGTTCGGGAGCATCATCCTCCCGCTGCGAGCAGGAGGCCAGACCCGGAGCAATCGCCGCTCCCGCAGCCATCATGCCGCTTAAAGTAATAAAATCTCTTCTGTCCATAAGTCTATTTCTTCAACGCCGGATCAAAGCAGCCGTGAATACAGAAGTCCTGGTCGTTGGGGAGTCCTTTTCGACCGACCCCCTCCTTCATCAGCTCCTCTAATTCCGAAAAGTAATCACTATATACACTGCGTGGCCCGGAGCCATGTTTTTTGCATATCGAAGCTGCCATTCCGACCACCTCTCCCATCATTCCGCAGGTACGGATTACCCTCACCGAACCGAAAGCCACATGGGAGCAGCTGATATCCCTCCCGGCCATGAAAAGATTGTCGATATTACGGCTGTACAGGCAGCGGTATGGGATAGGATATGGTTCAAAATAAAGGTGCCTGGCCTCTGTCATAAAGGGCTCCGCCGGGAAGAACTTTTCGTTTTCCGGCTTAGGAGTGTGCAGGTCTATTCCCCAGGAGGTGCAGCATGTGCCGTCTTCATGCGGGACCGCATTTACCAAATCGTTCTCCGTAAGGATATAATCGCCCAGCAGCCGCCTGGACTCACGCTTGCCGGTAATATAGGCAACCCAGTCAAGTGCACGGTTCGGATACAGGCCCATGTGATTCTTGATATACGACCAGTTGGAATATAGGACAAGAAGGCCGTAGTCCCTTATCTTTTCCACCTCCGTAATCATATCCATGTCCAGGCCAGTCTCCCAGTCCCAGCGGAACTTAGAGGATTTAATGGCCGATGAGTCAGTAAAACTGAGCCCGTAGGAGAATTCCGGGAAAGGGGATGGAGCCCGCTTATCCTTGCTGTTCCATAAAAGAGATGCTCCAAGATGACGGTCGTCAGCCTCTTCCGGGGCCATGGACTCGCCGTATTCGCTCCGGGCTTCCCGTCCCTCGCGATAGTCGGCGCCTGCGAGAAAACCCACGGCACCGTCGCCCGTGCAGTCGGCAAACAGGGGCGCGCTGAGGCGTATAAGTTCGCCGCGCGAAATATGGCGGCAGAGGACGGCCTCTATCCTGCTTCCCTGCATTTCTACGTCAAGCGCATGGCACGACGGATAGATGTCAACTCCGGCGTCGAGCAGGATGTCTTCCTTTTTCCAGTCTTCGAACTTCTCTGCCGAATCCGCATTGCCACATTTCTTATGGCCGAATTCCTTTATCAGATTCCCCAGATTGGGATATGGCTCCAGTTCAATCCGTCCACCAAGATGTACGCGCACCTCGGCACTGTTGTTGCCCCCAAACACGGGCCTGTCGTTGACAATGGCGGTCTTGAGGCCAAGCCTTGCGGCAGACACTGCTGCGCAGATGCCGGCGATCCCGCCTCCTACGACCACATAATCATAATGTTCATCAAGGGCGGGAGTATTCCACTCCGGATTCATCTGAAGGCGCAGCTTCTCAAGGCCTTCCGGGGAGGCATCAAGACCAGGGAAACGGCTGCGGCTGAAATACAGCGCATCGCAACGGCCATCAAAACCGGTAAGGTCATGAAGGGAAACTCTGACGCTGTCTGCGGATGCTTTGAGACTTCCGGCATACTGCCAATGCCACTCCTCCCCTTTAGTGCCCAGGACGTTCTTCAGCGGCTTCCCGTCAATCATAATCTGAAAAGCCCCGGGGCCGTCCACAGGGGACCATGGCGCCGTCCAGTTGCGCGTGAGAGCAAAAACATGGTATCGGGCTTGGGGGAGACTAATCAATTCCGAAGCATCCTCCACCGGGACACCTGCGCCGTGGGCCAGAAGCCAGGAGGAGCCGCGGACATCCATTCCCTGCTGGTCCACGACCCAGGCTCCGGGACTGGAAAACGACTCGGCCTCTATAAAAACGTTTTGCTCCTTGCCGCACGAAACGACAAGAAGCAAAGCGATAATACTCCATATAGATTTTGCTCTCATGAGAACAAATATAAGAACGTTTTTCTAATTCTCATACGACCCTGGCCAATAAGCATTAGCATCACGTAAGGAGCCTCTCTGGTCAAGCGTGTATCCTGCCGGAGCCGCGCTTTCCAGCCACGACTTGAAGGCGTTTCCGGCATGTGAGACGCTCTCCAGCACGACTCCCCACGAAGCCACATTCACATCAAAAGCCTCAAATCCGGCTGTAATATCAGCCGCCTTGGCCCTTGTGAAGCCTTCCAAGGTTCCGTCCCAAATGAAGCAACTCTGCCAGGGCTGCTCTTCCTGGGAGTCCCAGGACAGAGAGGGCGTGTAATTGCGGTCTAGAATGTTAAATCCGCTCATTGCCGGAGTTTCGGCCCCGTTGTAACAGGCCTTAGAGGCATCGGAATGTTGGATTATATTGTTCAGCAACACACGAGTCCCGGAAGTGTTGGCACGTATAACCCAAAGAGGGCTGGTGGCGACTATTGTATTGCTCACAAGGCACAGGGCTCCGTCGGTGTTGATGGATGCCGTATTGCTGCCATAATTCGTCTTGGAGGAATACAGGGTGCAGTCATTCATGCACACGGCCGTTGTGCCGCCGCACTGGACAGATTCACCCCAGGTGCTGCTGTTGCCGCGCTGCGTGTTGTCGTAGAACGCGCATCTGCTGAACATGGCCATATTCTTGGAGAGAATATAGCAGACGCCTCGGCTATACTGGAAATTGCCATGGAATGAGCAGCGGTCGGCCTTGAACAGACCTCCGCCGCTGGCGAACATCATCACTACTGATCCTCTGTTCCCCTTATTTCCGGTGAATTCGCACTGGCTCGCAGTCACTTCGGCGTTCTTCATTGCAATCACTCCTCCGTATTCCTTTGAATCCGTGTTCTCCTGGATTCCGGCACAATTGGAAGAGAATACGCAGTTGTCCATATTTACCACCATCTGGCTGCCGGAGTTAAGGTACAAGGCGCCGCCCTTTCCGGTCGAGGAATCCCCCACCGCGTGGGCAACGTTCCCGGAAATGTTTTCCTTGAACTCGCAGGAAGACAGGGAGAGGCTTTCGCCGGAAAAAGCCACAGCGCCGCCGTCGCCGGTGGCCTCATTGCCCTGGAACAGGCATTCGGTGCACTTCATCACGCCCTTGTTGGAACAGATGGCCGCTCCCGTCGCGCCCTTGTTGGAAAGGAACTTGCAGCAATTGAACACGGCCGTGCTGTTCCCGCTTGTGCCAGGCGCCTGGAACACGGCTGAACCCTTCGACTCGGACGAAGCCCCGGAGAACGTTATCCCGTCAAACACAAGGTTAGTCTGATTGCCAAGCTGGAGAATACGCGACGCCCCGTTTCCGGTAAACACCGTTTCGTGGCTCTCAATATCCCGGCCTTCGAGCGAAGTCCCCGTGCTGGAGGGATTATAGCCGCCATCCCAGGATATACTCACCTGTGAAGCGTAGCCGCTGTATTCAATCTTAAAAGCAGAGCCTTCGGAGTCGGAGAGGGTATAAGTGCCTCCGGCAAAATGGAAGTGCGTCTTGTCATAAAGAGCCGCACGCTCCTTGTCTTCTCCGGTAGTTGCAAGCATGTCACGCAGCGTTGCCGGCCCCATAGCCTTCTCCCAGGAGGAGCCGTCCCCATCGCCGTCCGGCTTCACGAACCAATGGAAGCGGCGGTTGGGCGCAGCAGGGCCGCCGGGTATGGTGCCCTCAGTCCAGTCCGTCACCACAGGCTCGGAAACGCTGATGGCATCGCCCTCCACCTGTACCTGGTACTCATACTGCTTGCCCGCCAGCCTTGCGGGAAGCACTTTGAAAGACACAGGTGCATTCTTGTACACCATTGTTATCTGCTCTTCCGACATGTTTTCTTCCGACGGCAGCACAAGGGCCACATACCTGGTTCCGTTGCCGCCCCTAAGGCCTCCGTCGGGCACTTCCACGAAAGGAGTAATCATAATGGTCTCCTCAGAACTCACGCCCTTGACTATCCCTGCAGGGGAATTAATCTTGAAGCCCTTCACGGCCTCTCCGTCCTCAACCGAGGCAAGGGTGTAGATTACCCTGGCGGTCCGCCGCTCCATTTCGAAATTAAGGACTCCGGAGCCGTCATTATGCACGGCATCGATGTCGCAGGTCATATAGTCTGCGTAGGCAATCTTCTCTGCCGTTGACTGGTTGGACGGCAGGGTGAAGTTCCTGTAGTCCGAACCCGCCGTGGCCGGATAGGAGGCGTGGAAAGCAAGCCCCTCGGAGCCCCAGCGGAAATAGTAATTATCGGTGGGCGACCATGCACCCTTCTTGTACTCGTATGTTATCGTGCCGTCTTCGGAAGTGACGAAGACCCTGTCTCCTGCGTTGAACGACAGGGGGTCGCCGTCGGAAGAATAAGGGTTTGACTTGGTGAAGTCGCCCTTGATGTGCACGTCGATTCTGATGGCTCCCTGGTCTGATGAGTAATCCACAGCTTCCTTGCGGGTTACGCACGAAGCGGCGATAATCATCAAAAAGAAAAATATGCTTATCTTTTTCATAACGAATCCGAGGAGGTTAAAGTAAGTGTATAAGATTTACCGGCCTCGAAGGTAAGCGGCCCGTCTGACTGCCATTCGTAGGTGATTCCCGAGGTGTCGGTGAAAGCAATTTGCAGCGCCGAAGGCGTTGTCTGGGGCACAATCATGGCCTGGAAGCCGGTGTCGCCCTTAAATG
Source organism: uncultured Bacteroidales bacterium (assembly GCA_946410455.1). Taxonomy (GTDB): domain Bacteria; phylum Bacteroidota; class Bacteroidia; order Bacteroidales; family UBA932; genus Cryptobacteroides. Next base: position 63,053 of record CAMKAJ010000009.1, on the reverse strand, counting down.
CGGCTATTGAGCCAAGTTCGTCCGTTGCCGGCACCACGGAAGGCGAAGCCGCAGAGAAGTCGCAGACCCCGGAGACCACTACTCCGCTCACAGACAATTCGGTGAGGGCGTCCATGGGCAGATTGGAAATATTCACCGCCAGGCGGCTCATGGCGTGGCGGAAGCGGAGCGCGACTCCCCCGTCCTGAAGGTCAAGCCTCGGATTGACGGTCATTTTGCATACAAGCAAATCGCTGGAGGCGGTGCCCGAAGTCTGGTCGGTGGCGGCCGAGAAAGGCATGGTGGCGCCAACGTCGTCCAGCTCGGAGCCAGCCGGAGCCACGGCCACGATATCAACCGGATTCATGCCCGGATCCCACATCATCTTGATGCCCTCCGCGCTCACCCATTCGCCGGCGCTCATTATCATGGAGGTAGCGTAGCTGTACGACGGATTTGCGCTGTTCTTTATGACGAGGCGGAAGCCATCTGCGTCAAAGCTGCCCTTATCCAACACGGCGCTTGCAATCTTGATGGCAGAGGGTGCCGCTCCGCTCAAATATCCGTCATAGGCCCCTTTCTGCATCATTGAAGGGTTCCTCGGCCTGCCTCGCTGGTCTTCGGCAAAGCCGTTTTCTCCCACCCACTCGTAGAAACTGTAGCCCAGGTTGGTAAGTGCAGCATCGGAGGAGATTGTGGGGCTGAAGGCTTTCACCTCAGCCAGCACGTCGGACAGCTTCGCGTATATTTCGTCTGCATTGCTCCCGACCTGCGAAGCGTCCCACTGCCAACAGCCCGAAGCCAGAGTCCCGGCGAGGGGCACGGGCCACAACACGTCGTCGGCCCGCCTGATGTCTTTCCCCTTAACCCTCTGGAACAAATTGAATCCGGCAGAAGTAATGTCGCGATTGTCCCCGGAATAATTGAAACCGGTGCCGTCGTCGCGGCGCGAGGAGAACACATTATTGATTATGCGGGAATCCGCACCGTCGATGGATTCGCAGCGGAAAGCGCCATAGGTGTCGTTTTCGGTCTGGAAGAATGTGGAGTTGGACATGAAGAACGAGCCTCCCCCATTGATTTCGCCGCCTTTCCCCTGATTGTCGATGAAAGTGGAATTGTTGATGCAGAGGTGGCCGTAGGAGACCTGGATGCTGGAGCCCCAGCCCTCCGAGGAGCCAGTGAGACGGTTGCGGGTAAAAAGGCACTTGTCCAGAAAGCACACCGCTTCCGCGCCCATAAGGCGGATGGCGCCGCCCCGGTTCGTGGCCACATTGTCGCTGAATGTACAAGACCTGGCCTTGAAGAAACCGGACGTCACCAGGGCGCAGGGGCCTCCGGAGACCGAAGTCTTGCCCTCCGCCGAGCCGTTATGCGCAGCTGCGCTCACATTGGCGCGGAATACGCAGTCTTCTGCTTCCACTACGGTTGAGGCTGGCTCGCCGAAGATGCCGAACACGGAAGCCGCCCCGGAGGAACTGCCATTAGAGCCGTCCACAGCATTCACGGCGGAAACCACCGTGTTGATGTATCCGCCCTCGAACACAACGCCGTCGAAAGTTATTGCGCCCCCTGTCACCATGAACATTGCGCAGTCTCCTTCGTCGGCCTTTCCGTTCAGGTTCACGTCGCCGCTCAGGACGCTTTCATACTTGAGCGGGTCTCTTTTTGCGAGGTCGCTTCCCGTGCTGGCCGAACTGTAACCGCCCTTAATCAGCAATATGTCTTTCTTGAGCTCAAGACCGCTCCCTTCGCTTTTCCCTATAACATATTTTCCTTCCGCAAGGTAAACCACGGTGTTGGAGAGGTCGGACTTGTCGGTGAGTATGGTGCGCAATCCGGCCACGTCGTAGGCATGGTCCCAGGACGAGCCGTTCATGTCGCCGTCGCCGTACACGCTCACGAAGATATTCTCCACCCGCGAAGAGGTACCCACATCCTCGTCGTCCAGCTCATCATCGGTGTAAGTGGGCGGCGGAATCATAAGATAATACTTCTGGCAGCCGCATAAACATAGTGCGGCAAACAAGGTTATAATAGCTCTTCGCATACTCTCTATCGGTCTATGTCCGGGTATCCGGGATTTTGTTTCAGATAAGGATTCTGCTCCAGCACCGTCCGGCCCAGGGGCATTATGTTGGTATGGTTGTCCGGCTCGGCAGGCTTGTCCCACCATTCATCCTGGAAGCGGCCAAAACGGATAAGGTCTATCCTGCGGCGCCCTTCCATGAGGAACTCACGGCCCCACTCATCCAGCATCTCATCCATGTCCAGTTCTATGTTGCCCTCGGGCTTGTAAGCTATGTTCGCCCCGAAAGTGGTGTAATTGCGCTTGCGCACGGAGTTGAGCACCCTCGCTGCCTCCGAGTCCCTGCCCTGCCTCAACAGGCACTCCGCCTTGGCATACAGCACCTCCGCATAACGTATCACCGTATAATCCGAAGCGCAGTAATACCCTCCGTTGTAGGCATAGAAAGGGTATTTCATGCAGTAAAGCCCCGAATTGAAATCTCCGTTCCCAAGGGTGGATTCACGCCCCACGGCAGATGTAATCGTGCCCGTGGGAGCACCACCCTCGAAGCGGCCCACCTGGTCCACCAGGTACAATTCGTAGGTGCCATAAGGCTCTTTGGCATGTGCCCCGTCTTTTCCTTCCACATATCCTTCGAGGAAGAACATGCCCTCCCGTGAGTTTGCAGTAAGGTTTTTGTACTGCTTGTAGCGGATGTCGCCCGCGTACTTCTCAAACTTCTGGCTCACCATGCCCAGCTTGTAGGGGAAGAGCTGGCGCGGGTTACTGTTGTTATAACTCGGAGTAAGGGCATATTGAGGGTTTCTGGTGCCGCCGCCCTCAATGCCCAGGTAATACTGGCAGCCATAGGGCATTCCACGGCCGTAGATGGTGCGGGAGTCGTTCTGGGTGTGCCAGTAGGTGTATCCATAAGCTGCGGGGAAGGCAAAGATAACCTCGTCGCAGGTCTCGTTGTTCCAGTCGAAGGGGGCACTCCAGTCCTGCGACAAAGAGTAAGGGCCGAACTCCCCGTCCTCGATGCGCTGGCACATAGCAATGCACTTGTCATACATCGGTTCGCCGACCCAGACCTCCGCATTCAGGTAGAGTCGCACGAGCAAGGCCGCTGCCGCTGCTTTGGTAAACTGCCCCTGCATGAGGCCGTTGCCTCCGAGGGAGGGCTTTGCCTTGAGGGTTTGAAGACCATCCAGCAATTCGCTCTCTATAAAATCGAAAACCTCGCGCGGAGGCACCTGCTTCTTGGCTTCAGGCTGGTTGATTACAGCCTCGTCGGCCGTAGAAATGAGAATTATGTTCCTGAACGAGTCCAGCAGGTTGATGTAGCAGAAGGCCCTCATAGCCTTGTCCTGGCCTATGAAGTGGTTCCACTCTTCTTCGCTGATGCCGAACCGGTTACGGTCTTCGCCTGCAAGCATGTCCAGCACCAGGTTGCACTGGCCGATTCCGGCATACATACTTGTCCAGCAGGCGCTCCAGTTGTTGTAGGCCTCTCCCAGGTCATTCCACTCGTGGCGATGGAAGCGCTCATGGCGACCGCCGTCATACCACCACGTACCACGGGTAGGAGTAATGAAATGGTCGGCCGACATTTCCTGTACGCGGAAAGAACTCTGCACCGACTCGAACACATGCTCGAAGGGCCTGAACACGGAATTGATTACATCCTGTCTCGAATTGTAGTAATTATCGCTCAGCACCTTGTCGTAAACGCTTTCGTCCAGGTTGGTGCAAGCCCCACAGGCGCAAAATGCCAACAGAATAAGATATGCTGTTTTAATACGTTTCATAGCCTATGTCTTTAAAAGCCCAGTTGTACGCCGAAAATGAACTGGAACACCGAAGGGTAGTAATAAGCACTCCCGCCGAAGGTGCCCGGAGTGAGTCCGTTCACCTCGTAAACCGAGGGGTCTATGCCGGTGAAGGCGGTGAAGGTGTAAAGGTTGGCAGCCGTGGCGAACACCCTGAGGCGCTCCAGATACTTGTAGTTCGGAGTCCAGCTGTAGCCCACGGAGAAGTTGTCTATCTTGAGGTAGTCACCTGGCTCCAGGAAATAGTCGGAAATCACATTCTTCCCCTTAGTTATGTGGGCGTTGCGTGCGTAAGCGGAAGTCAGCACGTTGGTGTCCATGCTCTGGAGACCATAATAAAAGTCGTGCACGTTGAACAACTGGAAGCCTGCGGCACCGCGGAGCGAGAGGGTGCAGTCCCACCCGCGCCACGAGAGGTTAGCGGTGAGTCCCCCGGTGAACCAGGGCAGGCCGTTGCCGGTGATTGTCTTGTCGGCCTCAGTGCCCTCCGCTACCGGAATCACGTTGTCGTGGGCGTCGAAAATGAGCCAGTCTCCGCTCTTGGCCACCCCCGCATAGCGGTAGGTGTAGTAATTGCCTATGCGCTTGCCTTCTTCTATACGCTGCAGGTAGCCCGGATTGTTCGGATTGTCCATGGTGCAGACGTTATAGTACGAGGCCCCTTGGTAAACATCGTTGGAGAACGACTCGAAGATATTATCGTTAGTCGCGCCCACAAGCGTTACGGACAGCCTCCAGTCATTTGTCTGTATGGGGATGAAGTTCAGGTCGAATTCGAAGCCGCTGTTGCGCATGGTGCCCACATTGGCATAAATGGAACCGAACAGATTCGGAGGCTGGGGCACGGAGTAAGTGCCCAGCAAATCAACCTGACGGCGGTAGTAATAGTTTATGGAGCCGCTCACCCTGTACTTGAACAGGGAGAAGTCAAGCCCCAGGTTCTGGTTGTAGCCCTTCTCCCAGCGTAGCTCTGAATTCACGTTGCTGGAAGGGCCCCACACCTTGAACTTCTGCCCCTCATACTCGTACCATCCATAAGAACGGAAGAGCGACTGCGACAGGTAATTGGAGAAATCCTGATTGCCCGTGACGCCGAAGTCGTAGCGAAGCTTGAGGTCGTCTATCCAGCCGAGGCCTTTCATGAAAGGCTCGTCCGATATGCGCCAGCCCAGCGAAACGGCAGGGAAATCGCCCCACTTGTGGTTTGCGCCGAAGCGGGACGAACCTTCGTGCCGGAGCGACATGGACATGATGTAGCGCTCCTTGAAATCGTAGTTTACGCGGGCAAAGAAGGAAATGAGCTTATGGTCGCTCTTGTAGGTGCTGATGCCTATCACGCCCGACTTGGAGTCCTCCAGTCCCGAACCAAGGGCATTGAAGGTGGTGAGGTCGGAATCGAAGCGGGAGTTCGTGGCCGCAAGTCCGCTGGACGTGCCGTAGGTGTAGCTGTAGCCAGCCATCAGGCGCACATTATGGTTGCCGAACTTGCCGGAGAAATTGTTGACCCACTCGAAATTGTTGTTGCGTATCAAATCATAGTCCCTCCCGCCGCTTCCGGTCACGGCCGAATTGAGGTTGCTGCTGTAGGTGGAATTGGAATATGTGCCCGCAAACTTGTTGGTGGGCGAGTCCGAGAACACCACGCGCGAAGTGAGGGACAGGTTCTTATGCTTGGGCGCTAGGAGCGGAAGCAGGTTCAACTGGGCCGACACATTCCACTCCAGCAGGGTTATCTCCGTGGAGGAAATGGTTTCCGTGGACTGCTCCACATTGTTCACGCCGCTGCCGCCGGCAGGGAAATGGTAGTATCCGTTTGCATTGGCATCATCATATACGGGTGCCGTGGGATTATTCCTGATGCCGCCGAAACCTATGGCCAGGTTCCTGTCTATCATTCTAGGGGAAGCAGTGCCCGAAAAGGTGAACAAACCGCCCTTGGTGGTGTGGTTCACGGTAATCCTGGCGCCGTACTCCCGGCGGGTGGAGCGTAAATCAACACCTCTCGCATCCCGGAAATCCGCAGTGAGCCTGTAATTGCTGGCAACGGACCCACCGCTTACCGAGACTGTGTGCTTCTGCTGATAGCCCGTCCGGGTCACTGCGTCGAACCAATTAGTATCTCCGCCTATGTCGAGGATGGGGTTGTTGTAGGCCCTGTAGCTGCGGAACTGGCCGGCATCCAGGAATTCCAGCTCGTTCTTGGGGAGATTGATGGTGAGCGAAGAGCTGAAGGATGTGTGCACGTGGCCGTCCCGGGCGCCCTTTTTCAGATTCACCAGAATGACTCCGTTCCCGCCGCGCGTACCATATATGGCAGATGCAGCACCGTCTTTAAGCACGTCGATGGATTCGATGTCTTCGGGGTTGATGTTGGTCATGTCGCCGCCGGGCACGCCGTCTATCACATACAGGGGGCCCGTGCCTGCGTTGCGGGACGACAGTCCGCGAATCTGTATGTTGCCCTGCTGGTTCGGGTCGGCCAGCGCAGAATTGGTAACGGAAACGCCGGACACCTTACCCTGCAGCAGCATCCTCGTGTCCAGGGATGTCACCTGGCTCAAGTCCTTGGCCGCCACGTGGGATATTGCAGAAGTCATTTCCTTACGGGTCATAGTGCCGTAGCCCACCACGACCACCTCGTCCAGAAGGTTTCTGTCTTCTTCGAGGATTACGTCCAGAGTGGCTTCCCCAGACCATTCCACTTTCCGGGCCTTGTAGCCTATACAACTGAAAGCCAGGGTCTGACCAGCGGCAACGTCTATGCTATAATTCCCGTCCAGGTCGGTAATCGTGCCTGTGCCGGTCTCCACTATTATTACTCCAGCGCCAATAAGCGTCTCTCCGGCAGAATCGGTCACCCGCCCGGAGACCTGCGTAGTCTGGGCCGTGAGCGATATTGCCGACGCCAGCACTGCGATTATTGATACCAGTATTCTTCTCACTGCCTTAATCCTTTAGTATCCAGATATTTGATGAGCTCTTCCGGGGTGTCTGTATGGATTATCTTAACTCCCGGATAATTCTCCAGAATCCCATCTACTTCAGAGCTGTCGAGCGTGAATGCTGCTCCCGTTATGTCTCCGGTGCTGCCAGACACCACCGATTCCATGTTTACAGTACACAGCATCCCGTCGTTCTCTGCCGTGCCTACAGCGGAGCCGTTGTTCAATTGCACAAAGTAGTGCCCCTTGCCCTTCAGGGGAGCATACGCGCTTATCCAGGGGTAACATTGCACGGTGGAGTCGATGGACAGGCACTCCCTGACCTTCGCCTCGGTGTTGCAGTACATGAGCACGCCCTGCACCATATCCAGCTTTTCCACTACTCCCAGAACCTCGGACGTAGAAGCCGTCCTTGGAGAGTAGTCCAGGTTGACGTAGATTTTCCCCCTGGCCGCCTTGAGAAGTTCCTCAAGCGTGGGCATGGTTTCGTTGGTCAGGCGGCCTTCACGGTCCAGAAGACGATACTGCTTTATATCGGCAAGGTTCATCTTGGTAATATCGCCGCTGCCATTGGTGGTACGGTCTATGGTCTGGTCGTGGCAGATTACTATCTGGCCGTCGGCGGTGCGATGGGTATCGACCTCAATGAAATCAACCCCGAGGCGTATGCATTCCTGAACGGCAGGGATGGAGTTCTCGGGTATGCTTTTGTCTGTGCTGTGGGCGCGGTGCGTCATCACCAGCACCTGCTTGTCCCCTGAGCCGGCAAGGCTGGGCATGAGGGAAGACAAAGAAAGCAGAGAATAAACCCTGACCCGTTTGGTAAGCTCTTCAATGCCGCCCAGGCTGGCAACCACGGTGTAGTCTCCCGGGGCGGTCCAGCTGTGGCTGAACTCTTCGCCGCAGGTGCCGCTGACCACGGTCCCGTCGCCAAAATCAAGTTCCACCGCCGTGGACTCAGAAGCGTTTCCGATGGAGAAAACTGCTTGCTCTTCCAGCATGAATCTGGTATGGGACACTATCGCCGGCCCTGAAGGCATGACCTTCGATTTGTGGCAGGACGGGGCAAGCGCCAGCACGGCGCAAAGCATAATACAGCGCAAATATTTACTCATAAGTATCACTGAAGGGACATGCAGATCTTTCGACCGACAGGTCCCTTCTTAGTTGTATGAAGATTCAGATTAATCCCAAGTGTAGCTATTCTCATCCAGAGCTTCGAATCTTGACTCTGTGGTCACAGCGGAGGCGCATATAAAAAGATGCGTGCTGAGTACGGTCTCCGAAACCTGCGGAGTTACATATAGTTGTTTCTTTTCCATGACACGCTAGTTTTGATATGAACCGGGCCAGTAAGAAGAGTTTCTTTGCCCCCCCCTCTGATTGATTGTGTACGCCGCCGGGCTGAATGAATCGAGCCAAGACTTGAATGCTGCGCCTACGTTGGTCATGCTGCTGAGCACTCCGCCATAGGAAGACGCGTCCACGCTGAATGCATCAAAAGCATCGGTAATGTCCGTGACGCTTGCACCCTGCGACTCTCCGCTCCAGGTGAACCAGCTCTGCCAGAGGGTCAGAGCATCGTCTGAACCTGAATCGGGAGTCCAAGTGAAGGAAGAAGCCACGGCGCCGACATAATTGCTTTTGGAAGGCGTACTAGAATTAGTCGCTCCCAAAACATTATACTCACAGTAAGTAGCTTTAGATGAATTATCCCAAGTGAGCGAATTGGCTGATGCTCTGTTAACTATTACATTGTTTGCATAGGAACAAATTGCATCGGCGGTACTCTCTCTGATTACGCCACTTGCCGTCCCGGAATATTGACCAATTACAGTACTATTTGTCAAAAGCAGGTGTCCGCCCATATTAATAGCACTAATCTGCTTGGTATAAGATGTCTTGGTTGAATTAAAACTACAATTATTCACACAGACTGCAGTATTGGATGCCGTTTGTATCTGCTCTCCCCATGCTCCTGAAGTAGCGCGCAGCTCCTGACCATAGAATGAGCATTGGTTGAACATTGCGACATTATTGTCTAAAACATAAATCACACCACGCCCATACTGTTTATTCTCGTGGAATGAGCAACGATCGGCTTTAAACAATCCTCCACCCGCATCATTAAGCATTACAGCGCCACCGCGGTTTCCTTTGTTGCGATGAAAGTTGCAAAGGGTTGCTGTTACGGAAGCCTTATTGATGCAGATAGCGCCGCCATATTCCTTGGAGTCCGTATTATCTGTATTGCCAGCTATATTGCCATAGAAATAGCAGTTGGTGAGCTCCATCACAGCAGAATTGGACGCACAGAGAGCTCCACCACTTTCACGACTGTCATCTCCCTTACTAGAGCCTTTCCTGGCAACATTTTCAAGGAAAGACGCGTCCGTCACACTGAGTGATGCAGTACTTGAATTAGCATAGAAAGCACCTCCTGCCCCTGTGCCTTCATTATAATTGTAAGTTCCGCCCGTAACGGTAACCGTACCCTTGTAAATCTGGGCAACGCCGCCGGAAACTGCTGCATTGTGATGTGCATTACAGCTTTCGAAAGTGATTTGTGCTGAATTGGTCAAGTATGCTACGCCGCCATTTGCTGTAGCTTTGTTATGGGAGAATTCGCAGCTTGTGAATTTCATGTCATTAGCAGTGCTTTTGTCACAACCTATAACGCCCCCGTTCACATCACTCGTATTATATTGGAAAAGAGAACCGTTGAAACTGACAGATCCAGCTTCATAATAGATAACGCCTCCGCCGTTGCCTGCCTTCGCCTGATTGCTCTGGGCCCAGGACGAATCGCCAGCAACACCGAAAACTCCGCCTGTCACTTTCAACACGCCAACACCACTGACATAGAAAACACCGCCCTGCTTAGCGATATTGTTATAAAAAGCGTTGTTTACTGAACCATCTGTAAATGTTGCAGTGCCCCTGTAAATCTGAATCACACCGCCGTTACCGGCATCTCCGGGCTCTGAACTACCCGTATAATTACCACTATAGGTGCAATCGGTGAAGGTCATGGTTGAATTCCCGGCATTGCCTTCATTTGAAGCCGTCTGATAAATAGCACCGCCGTTAGTTGACGCATGATTTCCAGTGAAGGTGCAAGTATTTGCAACGAAACTTGCAGCTTTTGCATATGCATTCAGATGGACTGCACCGCCATTTTTAGAAGCCACATTTCCTGAGAAGGTCACATTGGAACATGTTACCGTAGCAGTCCCGGTGGAACCGTTAGCAATCTGGATGGCGCCACCATTGTCGGCAGAACCGCCTGTAAGGGTGATTCCGGAAATAGCCACATTCGTATTGTTGGAGAAGCGGAAGAGACGGTTCTCGCCAGCGGCACTGATGGCTGTGGCTGCCGATGCCCCGGCGATAGTGAACTCGCAGGCCTTTTTAAAGGCGCTGCCGAATTCTACACGCGTTTCGTCAATGGCTATATCGTCCTGAATAGTGATGGTGCTGCCGAACAGTAGGCGGAAATTACGCTGTGCGTCATCGTCTTCAGACTGTTGCTCCAGCAAGGCGGTGAACGCCTCAGGACTCATAGGGGTAAGTGAAGTAAGTCCATTCCCGCTGCCGGAAGCGCTTACGTAAAGGTCGCGCGCATGCGACTGAATGGCACCGAAATCGGTAATAGCCTTACGGGCAGCAGTCCAGCTCTTGTCGGCGTAGGCCGCACGCTTGTAAGTGGTAGCAGTCTCGGGAGCAAAGAGAAGGCCCTCGGCGTGGGTGCCGGGGAGCACGACTGCATAGTAGGTGCCGGCTCCGTCGATAGCCACCTCAATCTCGCTCGAAGTGGAACTGTACTCTCCGGAGATAGCCGGGGTAGCTTCGCTCACATCTACGCTGCAAATACCCGACAGGGCGCTTTTATCCCAAGAGTAAATGCGCACCTTGGTGATATCGGAATCGGTAACGGTAAATTTTATCACATTACCCACAGCCTTGAACGAAAAGCTCGTGCTTGTGGTTTTGGCCACATTGATGTTGGCGCTGCTGAAAGTACCGTCCTGGCTGGAAGGAATCGTGACGGAAAGTACGTCAGTATCCGTAAGTTCAGTAGCGATAGACGAAGGATAAACGGCATAGTATGTGCCGCCAGCTGCCTCTGCGTCAACAGTGGCGGAAAAAGAAGCCTCAGACCCGCTGTCTGTGGTTGTGGAAGTGGTGCGGCCTCCGTTCCAAAGGATGCTGATAGCGTCCCCGCTCTCCCAACTCACTGCTCCGCCGGAAGCAATCGTGCTCTTTAAGTCACCTCCCAGGTCTTCCCTCGACGCGGTGAAAACGATATTCCCTTCAGCGTCGGGACCTGCGGGCTGGTCGGGCTCATCGGGAGTCAATTCCTGCTCTTCCGGCCCGTCGACTGGCTCCAGGGGGTTAACCTGCTCACAGGAAAAAACCATCAGGGCAAGGGCTGCCAGGGCAGTTAAGTAGAATGATTTTTTCATAATAATGTGGTTTTTAATACTATTTTACCAATTGTAATTTCCGGGGGTGTATCCGTCGAATCCGGAGCCCATATCCAGCTCGTCTTCGTATCTGGAGACACGCAGGCCCTTGGCTGCAAGCGCCGTGACGAGCTCAGCCGGAGTATCGGTCTGGATGATATGGCAGTAAGGGAATCCGCTCAGCAGCTCGTCCAGCTGGGAAGAGTCAAGACTGTATTCCGGAATTGTGGAAACCAGAGTGTTGAGCATGTTCACGGAACCGACCATACCGTCCTGAACTGTAAAAATCAGGTTGTGGGGCGAAGCGCCTGGACTATAGGTAGCCTGCACCGCATACACATCCTGAGGGAAGCTGACCGCCCACTTGTAGTTGGCGCTTGATGCAGAGGAACTGCCGTAGGGGTAGCTGTAGATACAGGCGTGGGGGTAGCCCCAGCTCGCAAAGCTGCTGCGCAGGGAGGTAAGATTGTCTTGTCCGTTTTCGGCGTTGAGCTTATCCACATAGAACATCGCATGCTCCATCATGCCGGCAGCATTCACAATGTCCGCAATATCATGTATATAGCTTAAGTAGCTGTCGTTCTCGGAGATGATTTTCCCAAGGTCGATGTTAATGTAGTAACTGCGCACCGAAGGCATTCCTGCAAGAAACTCTGCCAGCGTGGGAATCGTCTCTCCTGTGCCTCTGAGAAATCGTGATGAGGAGCCGAAATATCTGCGGTTCACAAGCTGGTAACTCTGAATCTTTGACAACTTCATTTCAGACACCTTGTCTAAACTGCTCGTAGTATTTACGTAGTCTTCTATTTTTTTGTCGTGGCATAAGACATATTTTCCGTCGCTTGTGGGCCGGGGATCAACCTCCAGTATATCGGCTCCGGCAGCCAAGGCCTGACGTCCGGCGGAAATGCTGTTTTCCGTCTGGTCCTGACTGTTGATGTGGCAGCGGTGAGCCATGACAAGCACACCGGTTGAGCTGGTGCCCCACTGATAGTAGGCCAGCAAGTGTCCTATAGAAAGCTTCTTGGAAGAGGAAGACATGGCGTTGTTGCTGCCCTCCCAGGCTCCGGGCCTGAGGCCGGTCTGCGTCTTGGCGTGGCCTGAAATGTCTTTGGTGAAAGCGTAGGCGTCAATTCCTGTGGCCCATGCGCTGAAACCTCCGCCGTAGATGGATACGGCAGTATTGACTACCGCCTGCTTGGCGGGATAGTATCCGTAAACGGAGCCGTTGGTCCAGCTGAAAACCAGGGTCGAGGGATTCCAGCTTGCGCCGCTGAATTCGCTGTATTTCCAATTGTAGATATCTGAAATATCCTTGTTGAAGGCCTGACATGCCGAGAGGCTTGCACCCGAGATTCTTCCAATGAAGTTACCTCCGTAGGAATAGGCTGCATGTGTGGTGCCGTCCATATACACGGCCATGTCGGCCTCATCCTTACCAATAATAATATTGCTGGCCAGGCGGCTTGAGGCGGTGCCTGCGAGGTGCAGCGCAGCTTTGCTGGAGACATCCTCGATGATGGTGTTGCCCGTGAGCAGAGTGTTGCCCTTCAAAAACAGTCCGGCATCGTTGGACCCGGAACAGCTGTTGCCGTAGAAGATGCTTCCGTTAGCAGCAAATGAGGCGTTGTCGCCTATGGCTACGGAGCTGCCCCAGCTGCCGGAGCTGTTGCCGCTTAGCTTACACTTGCTTATGTAGATGACGGCATTGCTGCCCTCGGCATTGAGCGCCCCGCCAAATGCACCGGCCGAGTTGTCGCCGAATGTGCATTTGGTGGCATGGATGGCCCCCGCACGGCTGCAGACAGCCCCGCCGCCACCGCTTGTGGTGTTGGAAGTGAAGGTGCAGTTGTGGAGCTCCGCAACTGCCGATGCACCGCCGGTCTTGATAGCACCGCCACCGTGATAGTTGTAAGTGTTCGTGGCGTTGTTGCCAGAGAAAGTGCTTCCTGTTGCCCTAAGCGTACCGGAACTTATATACACGGCGCCGCCTTCAAGGGCTGCGTTGCCGGAGAAGGTGCAATTAGTAGCATCCACGCTGGCGGAGGCTGAATTGATGCGAAGCGCTCCTCCCTCTTCGCTGCCGGCATTGCCTCCGGAAAGCGTCATCTCCGAAAGCGTGACCCCGGCCAGCCTACCGACACTGAGGATGCTGTTTGAGTCGCCGCCGGAGAGGGTGCCTCCGTCGAGCGTGAAAGCAACCTGCTTTTCATACGCCCCGTCGGCAAAACTTACGGTAATAAGTTTTGACACCGGCACAGTCCCGCTCACGTGGATGGTGCTGCCGTATAGGCGGAAAGCCTGCGAACGCGAGGCCTCGGCATCGGAAGCGCGGCTGCCGATGAAATTGCGGAAGGCTTCCTCGTCGAAGGCATTTGCTGCGCTCTTGCCGTTCTTGCTGCCCGCGCCGGATGCAGATACGTACCAGTCGGTGACCACCTTTGAGTCCATGCCGCCGCTGACGGTATAATTCTTCAGTTTACCGCGCACGGAGGCCTGGTTCAAGCCCGTAGCGGCTGCCGGAAGATAGTCGCTTGTCTTTGCCCGGAAGAGCAGGCCGCCGGCAATGGACTTTCCAGGAAGAATTGCCGCATAATAAGTGCCTGCGCCGGAAATTGCAACTGTCAGCTCGTCCGAAGTGTCGAATGTGCTGAAAGCGGGAGTATCCTCCTCGGAAAGCACGGAAGAGAAGTCTGCAGTCACGGAGCCGCTTATGGCCGAGCCGTCGGCGCTGCGTATGGTTACTTCCGTGATGTCGCTCCTTACTATATTAAATTTTATGATTGAGCAGGCATAATAGCAATAGAAGGTCGTACCTCCGGACAGCGTGCGACCCACAATGTAGTTGGCGCTGGCAAAACTGCCGTCCTGCTCGCTCGGAATATCAACTTTGATTTTGCTCGAACTGGTAGTCAGCGTTTGGTCGGAATCGGGATATACCGCATAATAATTGGCGGCTGAGCCCACCACAACGTCGGAGAAGGTGGTCCGCTCGCCGGAGTCCAGGGCAGTAGTGGTGGCGTAGTCGTCGTCTGACCACCAGATTCTTACCGCATCCCCAGGCTCCCACTCCACTTTGCCCGCCTCGTCGATACTTGTCTTGGACACAAGGTCAGCCTCCGACATTTGCGCCTGGAAAGACAGTGTGAGCCCTTCCGTCCCTTGAGGGTTGCCGTTTTCTTCCTGTCCGGGGACATGCTCTTCAGTTGTGTCCTGAATGTCATTGTCCACGACTTCTTCCCACTCCTTTTCGCAGGAAAGGAGCAACAGGGAAGTAAGCATTAATACATACTGTATCCTTTTCATATTCAATGGCATTTTATCATTCTTCCCAGGAAGAGGAGTCATCGTCTTCCATATCTTGCAGGACGAATGCGCTGAGGCACACCAATTCCTGATGTTTGACTGTGATTACCTCCAATCGAGGTGGCTCGTACATTATTGTTTGCATCTTCATAGGCCGAAAATCCATTGGTGCAAAATTAATCGGCCCGTGCAAAACGGATTGTTGCAATACTGCGCTTTTATGTCGAAATACTCTCAAAGTGTTTTTTCTTCCCGGAAACGGCTTGGCGACATGCCGTATTGCTTCTTAAAGCAGGCCGAGAAATAAGAATGAGAGCTGAACCCGACACGGAATCCTATTTCCGACACCGGGATGTTGCTTCCGAGCAACATGGACTCCGCCATTTTGAGCCGTATATGCTGTACATACTCCAGAGGGGACATGTTCAGCAGGGCCTTGGTCTTCTTGTAGAGATGGGATTCGCTTACGAAGGTAGCCTCTGCTATATCCGACACACGGAGATCTTCCTTCTCGATATTGTTCTCCACAAACTGCACAAGACGGCTTATGAACGCCGAGTCGGCCGAATCGCCCTTTGGCCACGACTCCTTATCGAAAGGATGCGAGAGATAGTATTTGCGCATCTGCTCGCGATTGGCGAACACGCTGCTGATGGCCGCCTTCAGGTGCTCCAGGGAGAAGGGCTTCTCAAGATACATGTCGGCGCCCTGATGCAGGCCCTCAACCTTTGAGCCTATATCGGTCTTGGCCGTGAGGAGCAGGATGGGCAGATGGCTGGTGAGGATGTTATCTTTTACCCTCTTGCAGAATTCGAATCCGTCCATGCCAGGCATCATCACATCGCTGATAATCATATTTATCTGGGCGCTGCCGGACTCCAGCATGGAGATGGCGTCCGTGGCTGCCGCTGCCTTAAGGACTCTGTAGTCTTCCGACAAATGCTCCGCAAGGAAAGACAGCATCTCGGGGTTGTCTTCCACTACCAGTATCGTCTTCTTGTCGGCTTCGTCTGTAGTCTTTCCGGGGGATTCCGGCACGGGAGCAGGAGTAGCGCCTTTCATGGAAATGGTCAGCAGAAAAGAATTCAGGTTCCCTTTTGACGTCCTGTATATAAGTTCGGCCCCTATCAGGGCGGAAAGTTTCTTGCTGGTGGAAAGCCCTATGCCCATTCCGGGGACCGACTGAGAGTTGTCGGAGTAGCGGACAAAGGGCTCGAATATGCTCTTCGACATGCACTCGGGCACAGTTATACCGTCATTCACAACTTCCAGGCAGCACTTGCCTTCACTTTCGTAAAGATTGACCCGGGCAAAACTCTTTGCGTACTTCAGGGCATTGGAGAGCAGGTTGGTGGCTATCTTGTCTATTGCATCCCGGTTGGTCTGCACGAATATGTCGCTCTCGGGCAGAGATAAGCTCAGCTCCACGTCCTTCATCTTTGCATCAAGGCTGAAACGGCTGAATATCTGGTTCAGCAGTTCGGACATGTTGACACTGGTCTTTTCGAGAGAATGTTCGTAGCTTTCAAGGGAGGAGAAATCCTGCAGCTGGCTCACCAGCTCGCTTATCCTGTCCAGGTTCCTGAATGCCACATCAAGTTTGTCTGTCCGGGGGTTTCCGCCCTGGCGCATCCATGTATCCCGGAACGATTCCATTGTGACCTTCACCAGGGTCAGGGGCGTCTTTATCTCATGGGCCATAACCGTGACGAACTCTTTCTGGGCGTCCAGTAGCTCGCCGGCCTGCTTCTCCTTCATCCTTTTGGTAATCCACCATTTGAACAGGAGCATAAATGCCACCATTAATAAAATGTAGGCAACGAGGGCGGGCAAACTGGCCAGGACATGTGGCTTTATCGTAATCCCCAGCGTCCTTTCGTCCGGCTCGACCACTCCGTTCAGTCGCATCACCCTGACGTGCAGACAATATTTGCCGGTTTTCAGCTTATTAACCTCTATGACGCCGCCGTTGACGTCGGCCCACTCATTATCGACGCCCTCGATGCAATACTGGAGCCTGTTGATGCCCGGAATATCGTAGTTGTCGGTTGACACCTTTACCCGGAAAGAGTTATACTTGTGCCTCAATGTGACCGACTTCAGCATATTGATGCCTTGAGGGTCCGGGGAGGCCTCCTTTGCTTTTCCGGCCCGGGGCGACAGTATTTCAAAGCCCGTGAGCATGATGGAGGAATTCCTGAGGCTCTGCATTATCTTGTCGGGCGCAAAACAGATGAGACCGTCTCCGGAGCCGGCATACAGTACCCCTTCTCTGGAAATAACGTTCGAAGAATAGTTGTACTGGTTGCTCAACATTCCGTCATCTCGGGTAAGCAAGCTTGCCGCTTCCGCTTCGGGATTGAAGCACAGGAGACCTTTGCTGGTGGTAATCCACAGGAGCCCGGTCTTGTCTTCGGAGATTTTGTAGCAGACATTATAGTCCGAATAGCGTTTGAATCCACCTGTTCCGGACAGCAGAAGGCAGAATCCGCCGCCTTCCGTCGTTACCCAGATACGGGACTCACTGTCTTCAAACACGCTGGTAACCTTGTTTGAAGGAAGACTGTCGGGGCTGCCCTCGCCGGTATAATGGACCCACTGGGCCCGAGGGTCTTCGACATCGCCCAAACAGCACCACAATCCGTCCCTGCCGGTGGAAATCCACACATGGCCGTGCCTGTCTTCCGTGATTTCCTGGACCACGCCCCTTACTTTCTGAATCTCATTGAATTTACCATTCCTGAACAGGCAGAGGCCGGAGGAACTGCCTATGGCGACGCCCCCGCCCCTCAACTTGCAGATAGAGAAAATCATGCGGGGCGCATCTTCATAGACTACAGCCTTTCCGCTTTTCTTGTTAAGCTGCACAAGTGCCGGCGTGCGGGCATAGGCGCCAATCCACAGATAATCTCCGTCATTGCACAAGGCCTGGATGTTCAATGCAGACAAGGGTAGCCTGACTGTCTGGAACACTCCGTTTTGCGGATTCATCCTCAGCAAGCCCCTGTCTTCGGTTGCCACCCACACGGTCCCGTCCTGGTCGGGAACGATTTCCCTCACATGGCTGGGCTCGTCGTCATCGACAGATTTGGGATAATACTTCCGTAGGCCGGTCTTGTTTTGAATAAGATGGAAAACGCCCGAATAGTATGTCCCGGCCCATATATTGCCGTCTCTGTCGCGGCACGCACACATTATGGACTTGCCCTGAAAAGCCAGGCGGCTGTTCATGTCCAGGTTGAGCTCTTCTTTCTCCTGAAGGTTTGCATCCAATATGTGCAGTCCCGCCTGATTGGAGGTAATGAGCTCATTTTTATGGGAATGGGACGATTCGCGCACCACCGCCCAGGGCGTCTTGGATATCTTCTTTGTGTGTAAGTCAATCTTGAGCTGCTCGTCGGCCGAACCGGTAAAAAGGTAGCCGAAGGCGTACCTGAGGTAACGGGATTTTGAGCCCAGAATGGGACTTTCGTACAGAGGGCTCACGCTCGCAAGCTGGTCGGCAGAGGAATAGATGTTGCCGTCTTCCATCGTAAGGTAAAAGGTCTCCCTCCCGTCGAAGCACAATGATCCGCCGAAGTATTGCGTGCTTCCGTCCGCTGACTTTTGCACCTGCCGGGCTTCCATCTTGCACGGGTCGATTTGGATGAATCCGTATTTTCCGGCCGGTATCCATAACGTGCCGTCCCCGGCTTTTATGATTTGATAGACCTGGAAGCCTCCGTCCTCCACGCCCTCCAGACGCAGCCTGAACGCATATTCCCTGTCTGTGGACGGCTCATAATAGCAGATTCCGGAATTGGTGCCAACCCATACCCGTCCGCAGTCGTCCTCGCAGAGCGAAAGCACGGAATTGTTTTCCCCTATTAAGGAGTCCGGCGCAAAATGACGGATTTCGTTTCCGTCGTAACGGTCGAGCCCGTCCACGGTCCCAATCCAGATGAAGCCGGACTTGTCTTGGAGCACCGCCCATACCGTATTGTTGGACAAACCCTCATTTGCCGTAATCGGCAGGACTATCATATTCTCTGCACCACAGATGCGGGAGCTGCAAACAAGAGTCAACAGGATTATGATAATTATGCGCTTGAATGACATAGTATTTGCTCTTTATCACTACAAATTTAGGTATATGCAGGGATATAATTATCAGAATACTATTAAAAAGCTATCGCAATCCCGGAACAGTTTCGAAAGCCCTTTCCGGTCACTGATTGTTTGATTATATTTGAATTTAACAAAGCTTGCAAAGTATGCATTTCCCGTTGTTGGCGCCCCTCGTTTTGTTGCAGATTTCCTCGTTTTCGCTCTCCCGGCTGGAAGCGAATATAGTGGAAGCATGCATCGACACAGAAACGAATCCCGCGCTGGTAACGGAATGTGAAACTGCTTCAGCCAGAGGATACGAAAATTCTTCTGATGTGCGGGAGCTGTTCTTGAAAGTCCCGATGGGAGATGCTGAAATGTACAGCTTGCTGGAGTCCCAGCTTGAAGACGGTTCCTGGCCCGACGTTGATTACATCAACAGCGGAAAAGGGTTCTGGCAGGCATCAATCCACGCATTCCGCGTGCACCGGCTTGCAATCAAGTACAGGAAAGACGGCTCCCGCAAAGCGCTGGCAGGTGCACTTTGTGGCATTGACTATTGGTTTGAGGCTTCTCCGCAGCCGTCGAACTGGTGGCATAGGGAAATCGGCATCCCCCGGATTATGGGACCGGCGTTTCTGTTACTGAAAACAGAAATGGGACCGGAGCGAATGGCCAAGGCGGCAGAATTGATGTCCGCCGCCAAGCTCCACAAGACGGGGCAGAACAGAATATGGCTCGCAGGTAACGTATTGCTGCGGGCCGTACTCATGGAAGACCCGCAAACGGCCGTAAGGGCCAGGGACGCCCTGCTTTCGGAAATAGCCTTCCGCGATGGGGAAGAGGGGCTTCAGCGCGACTTTTCCTTCCATCAGCACGGGGCCCAGCTTCAAATGGGCAACTACGGGCTTTCTTATGGCGCAACTTTAAGCTGGTGGGCCAGGGTGCTTGAGGGTACAGGCCTGGACTTTCCGTTGCAGGAAAAGGACCTGTTGCGGCAGTATCTGCAAAATGGCCTTTCCGAATTGATTTACAATGGCCGCTTCGATCCCAATGCATGTGCCAGGCATGTCTTTCCTAACGCCCAAAGCGGGAAAGCACTTTGTGTAAGGTATGCTGCCATTAACCTTGGAATGGGCACGGGCTCGTCGGAAAGCGCCCGATACTACCCTTCGTCCGACTTCGGGGTTTACAGGGGGAAAGGCTGGTATGCCTCGCTGCGCATGCAGTCATCTCGAACCATAGGCTTCGAGAACGTGAACGAAGAGAACATGAAGGGATATTTCTCTTCCGACGGAGCATTGCTCGTCCGGGTGGATGGAAATGAATACGACAATATTTGGCCTGTGTGGAACTGGCACCATATCCCGGGCGCTACCACATGGGACGACGGGTTCCCGATATGGGGAAACCGCTGCGGCAATGCCGCCCCCTCCTCGCCGCCATACAACAAGAGCTCCAAAGTCTCCGGACTGGTCAGCAACAGATGCATGATTGCCGCCATGGACTTCGACCGCGACAGCCTCACGTGCAAAAAGGCCTGGTTTTTCTACGAGAACGGCATCGTCTGCCTTGGCGCAGGCATTACCAAGCCGGGAGCTTCCACTGTTACCACAACAGTTGAGCAGAATCTGCTGAAAGGGAGTGTGAAGAAAGGGAAGGACTATGCTTACCATCGTGGAATTTCATATATTATTTTGGAGGGAAGCGCCTGGAGCGTGTCTTCGGGGGAACAGCAGGGGAAATGGAGCTGGATGGGGCCTGAGCTTTCCGGCGAGGACGTTGCATTGCCGGTTTTCGAGATGACAATCAGTCACGGAGCAAGTCCGTCGGGGGCGTCTTATGCCTATGCAGTGTTCCCCGGGGAACGCCCTCGTGACGCAAAACGCTGCCTGAAGACTGTGCAAATATTGAGTAACACTACGGAGCGGCAAAGCGTTTCTATAGACGGAAACGTGCTTACAGTAATCTGGGAGCCGTTTTCGCTCACAGCCGTGAGAGAAGAAAAGTAAAATTCATTCATGAAGAACTGCCTGTTATTATTTTCCATCATTCTGGCCGTTTCCTGCAAGGCGGGAGGCTGCGCCAGCAATGACTCTGTTGACCGGCTTGTGGAGACTGCCACCCAAGCATCATTCGGCGCCCTGGAGAGAGCCGTAGAGGATATTCAAGACACGTTGGTGTATCCGACATACGCTACAAGGGACGAGTTGAAATGGCGGGTTAAGTCGTCCCGCAACTGGGTGAGCGGTTTCTGGCCCGGCTGCCTTTGGTATGCCTGTGAGCTTGGAGGCGACGAGCGCTTTGAGCAGTGGGCCAGGAGTTGGACTGCCGGTATTGAGAAAGAGAAAACCAACACAAAGACCCACGACCTGGGATTTCGTTTCATGTGTACATTCGGAAACGCAGCCAGGCTCTTTCCCGAACGTTATTACGAGTCTTACACTCCTGTTATCCTTACGGCCGCCCGTACGCTTTCAAAACTGTATCGCCCGGAAATCCCCGCATTCTGCTCGGACTGGGATGTAAAGGAGGCCCCTGCAAATACCACTCCTTGCATTATTGATATCATGATGAATCTGGAGCTCCTCTTCTGGGCCGCTGAAAATGGAGGCGACCCGGCATGGCGCCAGATGTGCATCAACCACGCCAACACTACCTGGAAAGACTTCAGGCGCGAGGATGGAGGGACCTATCACGTAGTGCGGTACGACAAGGATACCGGCGCCGTAGTAGACAAGAACCAACTGCAAGGAGACACCAAGGAGTCAACCTGGTCCAGAGGCCACGCCTGGCTTGTTTACGGACTTGTTGTATGCTACCGGTTCACCCACGACAAGCTTTGGCTGGACAGGGCTGAAGTGGCTGCTGACTATTTCATAAGAAATCTCAACCCGGACGGGATTGCCAACTGGGACTTCCAGTCCGATGTGGAGTACACAGACGCCTCCGCTTCCGCAATTGTATGCTCCGCACTTTACGAACTCGCCTCTTTCCTTCCGGACGGCAGGGAAAAATCATACTACAATCGCAAGGCCGACATGATGCTCTCTGCCCTATGCAGCCCCTCCTACTTCGTAGGAAACACATCATCCTGCCTTCTGGCACATTCAGTACGGTATTACCACGTTAAAGACTGGAACCAGGAGCCCAACATCGACGAGCCCTGCATCTTCGCAGACTACTACTTCCTTGAAGCCCTTTACAGGTACAAAACGCTTCGGCAGGAATAGTGCCCCGTGGGCGGGTAGCTCGGGCGGTGGAAAAAGTATTATAATCAGCGGGGCTTCTGTAATAATTATCTACAGTGCCGACACCTCTTCAATGCTCAAGCCTGAGGCCTGGGCAATAAGGTCGGGCGAGAGGTCGAGGTCCTTAAGTGCCTTGGCGATGGTTGCTCGTTCTTCTGCTTTCCCTTCTGCTTTCCCCGCCTCACGGGCCTGAGACAATTCGTATAGCCGTGCGGCACGAATCTCGTTCTTCACTGCGGCGAGCATATTCTGGTAGTTGTCCATATCCTCTGGAGAGAGATTGTCAATCCGCGCAGCCTCCAACACCCCCTCGAAGCCATGAAGCTCTCGCGGCACTTCCCTCTCAGCTGCGAATTTAGAAATATTTTTGAATAGGTAACACCAACGATCCGGATTTTTTCGAAGCTTCTCCCATTCCCGCTCCTTCATCCGGCTCAGTTCCAGATAGTAGAACGACGTCTTCCCGTTCTCCATCAACTCGTGAGTCTCATTCTCTCTGTAGTCATAGCTGAAAAGGAGCTTATCCGCAGGGGTCTCGGCTGTGTGACGGCGCTGCATCTCAACGATAAACTTGCCCTCCGGGCTGTCACATATCACATCCAGCGTAGAGCGGCGGTTCTTCTCACTCATCACCGGTATTTCATTCGGCAGATATTCCAGATTCGTAATCGTCGCCGGAAGGATGTCGTTGAGCAGTTTTTGCAAAATCTCCTTCTTAGAAAAAACGAACTTAAAGGCCCAATCTATCCTCAAGTCAAGGTACTTGCTAATCTGGGGAATCTCATATTGCTCCTGGTCGTCATAGTCTTGAAGTATACTCATAGCGTAAGCGGTATTTGTTAAACGCCGCAAATAAAACATCTTTTCTCCGGGATTACAGTTAATCCGGCCGCAGATTCGCTCTGCGGCCGGATTTTTTGTCTGGCGCGTGCACGCGAGAGGAGGTGAATAGCCAGCAGACCTGCTACGCCCCGGGGCTTGACAGCATCTATTTTCCGGGCTGTCGCCGGAGGTACATCCCGATGGACCTCCGGGCGCAAAATCGGCCCAAAATGCTGCCGGAGGTACATCCCGATGGACCTCCGGCAGCGCTGGGTGACTATTTTCGCCAGCCACGGTGAACCACTACAGGCGGGGCGAGTGGCGGCAGCAGTTTTTCAACGCTGCGCTGGTGGGCGGCTCGTACTTGCTGCCTAACCATAAAAATCACAGTCAATATTCTTTGCAAGACACTAATAATCATCAAAAACAGAAAGAATCGTAAATATTTGCCGTTGAATCAGAACCTGTGTGTAGAAAAACTCAATAAATCTTCTAAACTTACCAAAGAATTTTTTGGGGTTTGTTTACTAATTAGTTAACTTTGCGCTACATGAAAAGGGAATATGTGAGGCAAGTGATTGTTTTTGAAGATCACTTCAGGGAGTTCAAACAAAACATAGACAAGGATGTCTTGAAGAAACTGTATCAAATTTTCATCCTAATAATGACAATGGATGTTGTACCTACAAAGTTTCTGAGAGCAATTAAAGGGCGGCGTGGGCTTTATGAGATACGCTTGGATTACGAAGGCAATATATACCGTATATTCTGCTGTTTTGATGAAGGAAACCTTGTGGTTTTATTTAACGGCTTCCAAAAGAAATCATGGAAGATTCCATCATCTCAGCTGGATATAGCAGAAAACCTCATGAAAAAGTATTATAACCTTAAAAGAACTCAGGGCCATGAATAATAGAGAACTTAAGGATTTGAGTCTTTCTCCAATAGAAGACTTGATTACTGAAGACTTCGGACCGGAAAACTCTCAGGAGAGAGTTCTATTCGAAATGGAGTGTGACGCCTTTATTATAGGTGAGCAATTAAAGGAAGAGCGCCTGAGAGCAGGACTCACACAAGAGCAACTAGCAAGCAGAGTGGGGACAAAAAAGAGCTTCATCTCACGTGTCGAAAAGGGCCATGCCGACATACAACTCTCTACACTGGTCAGGCTTTTTCGTGGTCTCGGACGTCAAGTCAGCGTGCGGGTGCTCTAGTGTCATGTTCCGTAACATATCAACTCGGGAGCTGGTGAACACAGTTCTGTGACAAAATGTCACTGGAACAGAACTTGACCGGATACCCTCCGGAGCCCAAGCTCAAACAGGGGCTCCAAGGAGGATAAATTATGGAAAACAAGTATGAATTCTTAAGCAAGTACGCGATCGACCTCAACGAGGCCGCCGCAAAAGGCCGTCTGGACCCGGTTATCGGGCGGGACGACGAAATACGACGAGTCCTGCAGATTCTATCCCGCAGGACCAAGAACAACCCTATCCTCGTGGGCGAACCCGGCGTGGGTAAAACCGCTATTTCTGAAGGGATTGCGACCAAGATCGTCAACGGGGAGGTACCTGAGAACCTGAAGAGCCGCAAGGTCTTCTCGCTGGACATGGGCGCCCTCATCGCAGGCGCCAAGTACCAGGGAGAATTCGAGGAGCGGCTCAAGGGTGTCGTGAAGGAAGTGGTGGAATCCGACGGCGAAATCATCCTCTTCATCGACGAAATCCACACCCTGGTGGGCGCGGGCCGCACCAGCGGCGCCATGGATGCGTCCAACATCCTCAAGCCGGCGCTTGCGCGTGGCGAACTGCGCACCATCGGCAGCACCACCCTCGATGAGTACCAGAAGTACTTCGAGCAGGACAAGGCTCTCGAGCGCCGTTTCCAGAAGGTGATGGTGGACGAGCCGAGCCCTGCCGAGAGCATCGCCATCCTGCGTGGCCTCAAAGAGAAGTACGAGACGCACCACCGTGTGAGCATCGAGGACGACGCCCTCATCGCCGCCGTGAACCTCAGCCACCGCTACATCAACAACCGTTTCCTGCCCGACAAGGCCATAGACCTGGTGGACGAGGCGGCCAGCAAGCTGCGTCTGGAGATGAATTCTGTGCCGGAACCCATCGACGACCTCAACTCCAAAATCCGCCAGCTGGAGATAGAGAAGGAGGCCATCAAGCGTGAGGGCACCTCGCTTAAGAGCGAGAAGATCGACACCGAACTCAAAGAGGCGAAGAAGCAGAAAGCGGCCCTGGAGGCACGTTGGAACGAGGAAAAGGGCATCGTGACGGAGCTCAACAACCTTCGTTCGCAGATAGAAGACTACAAGCGTGACGCATCCATTGCAGAGCGCGCTGGCGACTACGGCAAGGTGGCGGAAATCCGCTACGGCAAGCTCGCCGCCGCCCAGCAGCGCCTCAAGGAGCTAAGCGAAAAGCAGGCGGCTATAAAGGACCCCATCATTACGGAATCAGTTACCCCTGAGGATATTGCGGAGGTCGTAGCCCGCTGGACCGGCATCCCCGTGAACCGTATGCTGGAGAGCGAGAAGGAGAAGCTCCTGCGCATGGAAGAGCAGCTGCACAAGCGCGTAGTGGGGCAGGACAAGGCCATCGAGGCCGTTTCCGATGCCGTCCGCCGCAGCCGCGCAGGCCTTAGCAACGAGCACCGCCCCATCGGGTCGTTCCTCTTCCTGGGGCAGACCGGCGTAGGCAAGACCGAGCTCGCCAAGGCGCTGGCGGAGTTCCTATTCAACGACGAGAGCATGATGACGCGAATCGATATGAGCGAGTACCAGGAGTCGCATACCGTGAGTCGTCTGGTCGGCGCGCCTCCGGGATATGTAGGTTACGACGAGGGCGGCCAGCTCACCGAGGCAGTGCGGCGCAAACCCTATTCCGTGGTGCTGCTGGACGAGATTGAGAAGGCCCACACAGACGTGTTCAACATTCTCCTGCAGGTACTGGACGACGGCCGCCTCACCGACAACAAGGGGCGCACGGTGGACTTCAAGAACACTATCCTCATCATGACTTCCAACCTCAAGGAAGAGGAGTTGCGCCTGCGCATGAGGCCGGAATTCATCAACCGTATCGACGAAATCGTGAAGTTTGACGCCCTCACCCGCGACGATATACGGCAGATTGTGCGCATACAGATGTCGCTGCTGCAGAGCAAGTTGGAGGAGGATAACGTAACCCTCGAATACACTCCGGCATACGAGGATTATGCAGTGGAGAACGGGTACGACCCCGACTTCGGCGCCCGTCCTGTGAAGCGCCTCATCCAGCGTGAGCTGGTGAACCGTCTGGCCAAGGAGATACTCGAGGGCCGCATTCACAAAGACTCCGCCATCATCGTAGATGCCGACAGTGCCGGTGTTCAGGTGCGGCAGAAGTAGAATTTCTTATCTATAACTGGAACAAAGCGTTGCCGGAGGTACATTAGCCTGTACCTCCGGCAGCGTTTAAGGCCGTTTTACCGCCCGGAGGCGACTTTTTCTGCTATGGCGCGGAGGGCGGCGGCATCGTCTGAAGATAGGCCGCAGGAAGGGACGGTGCCCTCAAAGCGGGTGCGGCCGCTGATAGTGAGCCAGGAGATACAGGCCTTGAGATATGAGCCTGCAAGGCTCTGGTGCTTCTGGTCTTTATGGAGCAGATTAATAGACGGAACATCTGACCGGGCCCGAGCAAAAGCCTCTCCTACAGGGTTGATTTCACAACCTGCTGCTTCTGCTATCATACTTGCTCCCTTGGAAAGCATCTCGTCGAATTCCTCCATGGAGGCAAAGCCACCGTTGTCGGATGCCGGATAAGCCCAGGTGCGCTCGGCAAAGACCCTGCAGGAAGGATGTGAGCTACGAATTCTGCCGCAAAGCTCACAGAAGGCGCTCCGCACATCGGCAAGGCTGTCGGGAGCGGCAGCATACTTGCCTGGTTCCTGACTCTGCCCCTGAAGAATAGCAAAATCATAGTCGCAAGGCAGCTCGCACTGCGCCTGGGTCATTTCCAGCCCGCAATGCTGCCGGAAGCTCATTCCTCCCTTCAGAGAAGCATTTAGCTGCAGAATCCACCCCTGCGAAAAAGCGATTTCCTGAAGCATAAAAGCCTCGCCGAAGTAATAGGTGAACGAATTGCCGGTGAGCAAGATACGCTTCTGAGGGAATCCTTCACCGGAGCCCAGCGGCACTAATTTAGCCGCAACGTAATGCCGGTTCTTAAGCGCTACGGTGTTCCCTTCCTCTTCCTTACTCAAGAGGCTGCCATTGGTTGCATAAGGGCTGCACACCCGGCAACGGGCCCGCAGGGAGTCGCTGACTTCTGACTTGAGTTTATACACGGCCGTGAAGGTTGAAGGATGCTTCACAGACGCGCTCACGGTGCGGAAAGAGTAATCGGAGAGACCGTCCTGATAAACGAAAGAAGGGTCGCTAACCCACTCGCCGCCATCAAAAAACTCAACCTTATAATGCAGCGGAGCCATCTCTCCGGCATTCTCCAGGCTCACGCAAAACTGAATATAGCTGCCCGCAGGCAAGGTGGAAGAAAGCGGAGCGGCAAAGGTAAAAGCGTCACCCTCTACCATGCCCTGATGCACCACAGCCTGAGCCTTACTCAGATACCAGAGTCCGTCCTGAGGCGCCTGGGCAAGGCTGATGAACGAGCAAACGGCGGCAAGAACCGCCGTCTGCAAAAAACGTAAGACTCTCATAACTATTCACCAAAGACCTCGGAGAGCTTCTCGCCAAGCGCGTCTCCGCGCAGGTCGCGGGCAACAACTACGCCCTCAGGATTGATCAGCAGGCTGGCGGGAATAGACTTTACATTGTAAGTATCGGAAGCCACGGTCTGCCATCCCTTAAGGTCGGAAAGGTGAATCCAGGGCATCTCAAGCTCCTTAATTGCCTTCACCCACGCTTCTTTGTCGTTATCGAAGGAGAGGCCTACGATTTCCAGGCCCTTGGAGTGGTACTTATTGTATGCCGCCACCACGTTGGGCATCTCCCTGCGGCAAGGGCCGCACCAGGAAGCCCAGAAGTCTATGAGAACCCACTTGCCCTGGCCTACGTACTCGCTGAGTTTATGCATGTTCCCGTCTACATCGGGCTCCTCAAGGTCGATGAACTGGCTGCCTATAATCTTCTCTTTTGCGGCCTCCATCTCATCCATTTTGGCATAATACTCATCCATAGACTGCTTGAACTTGAGGGCATAAGGATGCTTGGTAAAGGCATTCTTGGAACTAAAAACCTCATCCAGCTCCTCTCTTTCGAGCATCTGGGTCAACATGGGCATGAATGCAGCAGGAATGAGATTGTCGCTGTTGTCTTCCAGAATCTGCTTGTAGCTATCCTGCACACCGTCTATAACTCCCTGGATTTCTTCCATCTTAGCCTCCTGCTCTTCCTTGGTGAGCTCGCCAAACTCCTCGATTGCCTTAAGGGCGCTCTCGTAAGCCTCGGTAGCCGCCTTGTCGCAGGCATTCAGCTTCTCGTTGAGCTCGGAGCCGCTGAGGCTCTTTTCTTGCAGGTTCACAGAAACGGGCTTTCCGTCGGCAAAGAACATGGTCTGCCAATCACCATCCTCTTTCTGCACAGCCAGGAGGGCATTCTTGTCGGCCTGCCCGCTGAACTCCACGAGTCCGTCTGCGCACTCCTTGGTCTCTAACGCATCTCCGGAGAGCAGGTCGGTGAGAGTAACGGAGCTGCCATCTTCTACTCCGCTGACGTTTACCTGATAGTTAACGGTGTTACTGCAGGCGCACAGGAGGGCGACCGCCAGAATACTTGTTAAAAAAGTGAGTTTCTTCATTTTGCGTATCGTTTAATATTAATGTCTTTTGTAAACCGAGAAGCGCCAGGTAAGGCCCAGGTCGAAGTTGTTGATGTTGTCGTCGCTGTTTCGGAAGTAAACCGCATGAAGCCTGAGATTCTCGTTACCAAGAGGGAAAAACTCCACGCCAGCGCCGTAGTACAGATAATCCTCGCCGGCAGGCAACACGAGGTCGTAGGAAATCCCGTTCGCATCCAGGTTTGAGGTGTCATTGCGCTCGTAGCCTATTTTAGTGCAAAGATTCCACTTCCCGAGCGTCAGTATGGCCTTCATGATTGCCGTCCAGTCCGATACAGGGTTCTTCTGCCCAAAGCCAAAGCGGTCTATAAAATCTACATCCACCACCAGCTTGCCCAGCAGAAACTTGTTTCCAAGAACCACCCAGTTCATCTTGCGATGCAGCTCATCTTCTACCAGATTGTAGCTCCACAGTGTCTTCCACCTCGGGAAAATGCTGCCGCTCCAATAGAGATTATAGGAATAGATGTTTTGGTCTACGGTGGCTACGGGCGATGGTATGAACTGAAGGCTGATGCTCTGCCCCTCGACCGGAGAGAAGGTTGCGCAAGCACCAAAAGCATAATACTGATACTGGTTGTTGCTAAACGCGCCGTAGTAGTAAACATCGATGGGCGCAGAATCAATCTCGTACCCGCCCACCATTATAGCCTGCTTACCGGCGGTGAAAGACCACTTAGGAGAAGGCTGCCACCTGAGCCAGAGGTGGTCTGTGGCATTAAATGGGTTCTTGTCGTCTATCTTCTTGTTCAGGCGCTGCCTCACTTTAAAAGTCAGGCCCTCGGCCAACTGCCCCTTGATATGGAGATTGAAGTAATCGCCCTGCATCTGAGAATCGTACACCCCGGAAGTGGTCTGCTGGTGGAAAGTAGCCCTGGTATCAAATGAAACCTCCTCAATAAAAGTTTTAGGCTCGGAAACTTTTGGGCTCCGGGCATCATCGTCCTGGGCGTATAGGCAACAAAAAGCGGCAAGCGACAGGAACAGAGATAGGAAGTATCTTTTCACAAACGCAAATGTACAAAAAAATAGTATCTTTGCGCCCGGTTATAAAATTAGGGCATGAAAGAATTGTTTTTCGGCACCGGAATCGCTCACAGCATACTTCTCTTTGCTGTGGTGATTGCCAGCGGTCTTTGGATGGGGCGTTTTAAGATAAAAGGGATTTCTATTGGGTCTACGTGGATTCTTTTCCTCGGCATTATATTGAGCCATTTTGGCTTCACGGCTAATCCAACCGTCCTGGCATTCATGAAAGACTTCGGTCTTATTCTGTTTGTTTTCTCTATAGGCCTGCAAGTCGGACCTGGTTTTTTCCAGTCTTTCAAGGCAGGAGGAGTTAAACTGAACCTGCTGGCCACCGGGCTCGTGCTGCTTGCCGTGCTCACCACAGTAGCTATTCACCTGATTACAGGAGAGAGCCTCCCCACGATGGTGGGCGTAATGTCCGGAGCAGTTACCAACACCCCAGGACTGGGTGCCGCGCAGCAGACTCTCACGGACATCCAGCTAAGCGGCGGAGCCGATCCGGCCGTGGCACAATTGGATGCGGCAGCACTGGCATCTTCGTACGCCGTAGCCTATCCACTTGGTGTTCTGGGCGTTATCTTTATCCTGATGCTCATGAAGCCGCTTTTCCGTGCCAACCTTGACGCAGAAAAGGCACTGCTGGACCAGGAGAATCCCGCCGCCGCATCTGCAGCCCGCAGAATGCATTGCGAGGTAGAGAATCCCGCCATCTTCGGCAAGCGCCTGTGCGATATCATGGGCGACCATCAGGGCAAATTTGTGATCTCTCGCCTTATGAGGGATGCAGAAATCTTCATCCCCGGACCCGACACTATCCTGCAGCAGGGCGACAGAATCTTGATTGTCACGTCCCAGCATGAGGTTGACTCCATCAGGATTATCTTCGGCGAAGAAGTCCCCCTGCACTTAAGCGACTGGATCAAGCACGAGGATCACCTGATAAGCCGCAGGCTTACCGTAAGCAAAGCCTCCATAAACGGAAAAACCCTTGCCGGCCTTAACCTGAGAGCAAAATACGGAGTACAGGTTACCCGCATCCTGCGCACCGGGCTCGAGCTCGTAGCGCGTCCCAACTCAATCCTGCAAATGGGCGACATTATCCTTGTGGTGGGCACAGAAAGCGCCATAAACGACGTGGCTAAGGTGGTAGGCAACAAGCCGGACAGCCTGCGCAAGCCCAACCTTGTACCCATCTTCTTCGGCATCGCACTGGGCGTGGTTTTCGGCTCAATTCCCTTCACCTTCCCCGGAATTCCTCAACCTGTAAAGCTCGGCCTTGCAGGAGGACCGCTAATCGTCGCCATACTGCTGGGGCACTTCGGGCCTAAATGGAAAATCACCACTTACACCACCGTGAGCGCAAACATGATGATACGGGAAATAGGCATCTGCTTCTTCCTGGCCGCAGTTGGATTGGGCGCCGGAGAGTCCTTTGTAAACTCGTTGATGTCTGGAGGTTACTGGTGGATACTTTACGGCCTGATCATTACTGTAGTGCCGGTATTCACCATCGTGCTGGTTGCCCGCCTTGTGTTCAAGGTCAACTTCTACCAGATTTGCGGACTCGTATCTGGCGGCACCACCGACCCTGCCGCACTCGCCTTTGCCCAGGAAGCCTACAAGTCTGACTACGTGTCTGTGAATTACGCTACAGTATATCCTTTAACGATGTTTTTGCGCGTGCTTGCCGCCCAGCTCTTGATTTTAGTGGCTTGACGCGGACAGCGCGACGTTTTTTTGCCTATATTTGCGTGCTAAATCAATCATTATGAAACGGTTTATTATTTCTATATTTTGTCTTGCCGGCATGGTTGCCTGCACTTCTGGAGAAGACGACGTCCAGGCTATGCTTGACTCATACGCCAACGTAGAGGTTGGCTCTTCCTTCTTTGAGGGCATTTCCGACAATGGACGCGAGGTGCTGAACTACTTCAAACTCGCGTCTGTAGAAGTTGACAACATTTACTGGAAACAGAGCTTCGGAGACAAGCAGCAGCTTATGTCTCTGCAAAACCGCGCCCAAAAAGAGTTCGCCACACTCAACTACGGCCCCTGGAACCGCATAGATGGCCAGAGCTTCGTGGAAGGTTGGGGTGAGAGCCCGCTCGGGGCCAATTTCTACCCTGCCGACATGAGCGCTCAAGAGTTCGCAGCATGGGACGAACCCCTGAAAGACAGCCCCTACACCATGATTTGCAGGGACGCCGATGGCAAGCTCCAGGCAGTGTGGTACCACGATGCCTTCGCGGATGAAATCTCAAAGATATCGACCTACCTCACCGCAGCAGCAAATTACACCATCAAGCCCAGCGTGCGCGACTATCTGCTCGCAAAGATAGAGAGCCTGAAGACCGACGACTACTACAACAGCGACGAGCTGTGGCTTTCCATGACCGACAGCAAGATGGACCTTGTGATTGGCCCCCAGGAGACAGAAGACGACCGCTTCATGGACACCAAGACCTCTTATGAGTCTTATGTGCTGCTCAAAGACCTTGAGAAGACTGAGAAGGTGAACGATTTCACCGACCTCATTCCCTCGCTCCAGGCCAGCCTGCCCTGCGATGACGCTTATAAGGCATTCACCCCCGGCATTTCTTCCTCTATTTATGTTTATGACGAGGTGTATTGCGCAGGCGGAGCCAATGCCGGCATCAAGAAGATTGCCATCAACCTTCCTTACGACCTACGCGTGCAACAGGAAATAGGCACCCGTACGGCCTTGCTCGGCAACGTTATCAACTCCAAGTACACTAAGATTATACTCCCTGCAGGCCGCCTGCTGCTGGCTAATGAGCAGACTAAGTTCCTCGACCATCAGGCATTCTTCTGGAACACCGCGATGCGCGAGGTAGCCCACGGCATAGGCGTAAAGGAGACAGTCAACGGTCGCGGACACGTGAGTGACGCTCTTGGTGAGGCTGCCCTCACTATGGAGGAACTCAAAGGCGACGCACTGTCCGTCTTCCTCGACCTTAAACTCATTGCCGCAGGCCAGATGGATCCCACCCTTACCCGCGAAGACGCCATCACTACCTTCGTAGTGAGCCTTATCCGTTCTGCCCGATTTGGCGAGGCGAATGCACTCGGCTGCGCCAACATCATGCTCTACAACTTCCTCAAGGAAGAGCAGGCATTCAGCATCGACCGCAACGGCCGCTATCTGATTGACTTCGACGCCACAGAGAAGGCCATAGCCAACGTTGCCGGCAAGGTGCTCACCATCCAGGCCACCGGAGATTACGATGCCGCAAAGAGGCTTATAGCAGAATACGGCAAAACCTCCGAGTCGCTGCTCTTAGATTTTGCCGCATTCAAGCGTGCCCGCATCCCTGTGGACGTACGCTTCCAGTTTGTCTGGTAAGGCTAGCTCTCTGCGAACAGCCTGACTATATTGAGGATAACCGCTGAGGCCTTCTGCATAGACTCGAGCGGCACCCACTCGAACTTCCCGTGGAAGTTGAGGCCGCCTGCAAAGATGTTGGGGCAAGGGAGTTCTTTGAATGAGAGGTTGGCCCCGTCGGTGCCGCCGCGTATGGGCTGGATGTGAGGTTCTATGCCCGCCATCTCCATAGCCTGCACCGCTTTCTCTATTATATGGTAGTGCGGCTCCACTTGCTCGCGCATGTTGTAATACTGGTCTTTGATCGTAGGGACAGCCGTACCGGCGCCGTACTTGTCGTTGATAAAGCTGCAGAGGCGCTGCACCAGCTGCTTCTTCTGCTCGAACTTGGCGCGGTCGTGGTCGCGGATGATCCAGGTAAGGGTGCTCTCTTCTACAGTGCCCTTGAAGCCCACGATGTGGAAGAATCCTTCGTAGCCTGAGGTGTATTCCGGCCTTTGTTCTACGGGGAACAACTGAATCAGCTCCTGAGCGATGAGGATGGAATTGAGCATCTTGCCCTTGGCATAACCGGGATGCACATTGCGCCCCTGAATATGCACCACGGCCGACGCAGCATTGAAGTTCTCGAACTCCAGCTCGCCAAGCTCGCCGCCGTCCATGGTATAAGCATAATCGGCCCCGAAGCGCTTTACGTCGAACTTCACCACTCCGCGCCCAATCTCCTCGTCGGGCGTGAAACCAATCTTTATCGGGCCGTGAGGGAACTCAGGATGCTCCACAATGTACTGCACCGCATCCATAATCTCCGCCACTCCGGCCTTGTCGTCGGCGCCCAGAAGTGTGGTGCCGTCGGTAGTAATAATAGTCTCTCCCTTATGGGCGAGCAGTTCCGGGAAATCGGCAGGGTCCAGGGTCAGTCCGGGGACGCCCTTCAGAGCTATAGGAGAACCGTCATAATCTTTAATAACCTGAGGCTTTACATCCTTTCCGCTGGCGTCTGGGGCGGTATCTACATGGGCGATAAAGCCCAGCGCAGGCACCTTGCCCTCTACGTTGGAAGGGATGCTGGCCATCACGTAACCGTACTCGTCCAGCTCTGCCTCAACTCCCATGGCGCGGAGCTCGTCGCGCAGCATCTGCAGCAGCACCAGCTCCTTAGCCTCGGACGGCTGGGATTCAGATTCCTCGTTACTCTGCGTATCTACCGCCACGTATCTAAAAAATCTATCTAATAACTTTTCCATATTACTCCTTAACTTTCATAGAAGAAACTATCATGTAGCCGCAAATTGCAAGGAAAGGAACCACAGCAATAAGCTCAGCAGGGGCCACTCCGGAAGCGCCCGCAGCATTCCACGCCGTCAGGTACCAATCCACCCCGGCAAACTTAAGAATAGCAGAAACCACACCCATCAGCGCACCGCCGGCAATAAAGCCGCTGGCAATCAGCGTACCCTTCTCCTGGCGGGCAGTGTTCACCGCCGCATCCTTGCTGCGGGTGCTCACGAACCAAGAGATGGCGCCGCCCACCAGCAAGGGCAGGTTGAGGTCGATAGGGATGAACATACCCAGGCAGAAGGCCAGCGCAGGTACCTTAAAGACAGTGAGCAGCACCGCAATCACGGCTCCTATGCCATAGAGCAGCCAGGGAGCGCTGCCGCCGTTCATCATGGGCTGAATTACCGCTGCCATAGCATTGGCCTGAGGGGCCACGAGTGCGCCCTCGCCGGTGAATCCATAAGTCTTGTTGAGCACCAGCATCACACCGCCAACGGTAGCTGCAGCCACTGCTACGCCAACGAATTTCCATGCTTCCTGCTTGCGGGGAGTCGTACCAATCCAGTAACCAATCTTGAAGTCGGTAATGAGGCCGCCGGCGGTGCTCAGTGCCGTGCATACTACGCCGCCTATAACCATGGCTGCAACCATTCCGGCATTTCCCTTAAGTCCCACGGCCACCAAGACCAGGGCGGTGATAATCAGCGTCATAATGGTCATACCGCTCACCGGGTTGGTGCCCACGATAGCAATTGCATTCGCCGCCACGGTGGTAAAGAGGAAGGCTATGAGCGCCACGATTACCAGGGCAATCAGGGCCTGCCAGATATTGTTCACCACGCCGCCGAATCCGAAGAACGCGAAAATGGCAAGCAACGCAATAATAATTCCGAAGATGACGGTACGCATGGGAATGTCTTCCTGAGTGCGCTCCGGCTTCTCGTCGGCAGCGCCGCTCTTACGCTTGAATTCGCTTACAGCAAGGCCTACGGCGCTCTTGATTACGCCTGCGCTCTTTATGATGCCGATAATTCCGGCAGTGGCAATACCGCCAATTCCAATATGGCGCGCGTAGGTGCGGAACAGCTCGTCCGGCGACATTCCAGAAATCAGCTCGTGAGTAACTCCGGGGCCGAACCAATCAATCGCAGGGCCGCCGGACAGCAGATTGAGCAGAGGAATGATAACCAGCCACACCAGGAAGGAGCCGCAGCATATCACAAATGCATATTTGAGGCCCACGATGTAGCCCAGACCGAGCACTGCCGCTCCGGTGTTGAGCTTAAGCACGAGCTTGGCCTTGTCGGAAACCACCTGCCCCCAGTGCATTACGGTAGTGCTCAGGGTCTCCGCCCAGGCGCCGAAGGTGGCCACGGCAAAGTCGTAAAGTCCGCCAATGAGGCCCGCGAGCACCAGAGTCCTGGCACTGTTGCCTCCGCCCTCTCCGCTCACGAGCACCTGGGTGGTAGCTGTGGCCTCGGGGAAGGGGAACTGGCCGTGCATCTCCTGCACAAAGTACTTGCGGAAGGGGATGAGGAAGAGAATTCCGAGTACACCGCCGAGCAGGGAACTCAGGAACATCTGGAAGAAGTTCACGTCGAGCCCCAGAATGTAGATTGCAGGCAAAGTAAATACGGCGCCGGCTACTACCACTCCCGAGCATGCGCCAATGCTCTGGATGATAACGTTTTGTGCAAGGCCGTCGCGCTTTCCCAGAACGCCCGTAACACCTACTGCTATAATTGCGATGGGGATGGCGGCCTCGAAGACCTGCCCTACTTTAAGGCCGAGGTACGCGGCCGCTGCTGAGAACAGTATCGTCATCAACAGTCCCATACTCACCGAGTACGGCGTCACCTCGAGGGGCTTGCTCTGCGGGCTCAGGATCGGTTGGTACTTCTCGCCCGGGGAGAGCTTCCTGTGTGCGTTTTCTGGAAGCTTTACGTTTTTGCTCTCTTTCATACTTCTTGCGATATTTCTCTATGTATTTCAGCAACTTAGCTTGGTCTTTCGCGTCCTGGCGGCGCTGGTCCAGCAGGATGCGGCGAGTCTTGGCGCGCTGCTTTTCAAGCTCTTTGAGCTTCTTGGCCTCCAGCTTGAGGGAATCTTGCTTGTCGAGCTCTGCCCAGCGGGCCTCGCGGGCCGCAATACGGGCATCGCGGCGGGCAATACGGAGCTTGCGCTTCAGTTCCCTCTCCTCCTGCCTCTTTTGCTTGGGATCAACCGTAGGAACGGCCAGAGGGTCGATTTCTTCTGGGGGCTTGCCAGTTCCTGATACAGCAGCGGAATCGGCCGGGGAAGCGGTGCCGCCGGTGGCGAGGCTGTCGCGCAGGGCGAGGCTGTCGCGCGCTCCCAGGGAATCGGACGCGGCAATCACGCGCCCCAGCGAATCAGTGAGCGAAAGGCTGTCTGGGACAGCAAGGCTGTCGAGCTGCCGCACAAGAGTCGTATCTACTTTGGGCTTAGGGAGTTTGGCCAGCGAATCGCGTATCGCAATCTCGCGGCGTATGCCCTTGATGTATCCTGGGAAATAAATCTCGGTCTGCTTGAAACGTGCCTTGGGCTTGGTGCGATGATACTCTCTCTCGCATGGCCTGACTTTCAGAGTAGTAATGTCTTCCGGGCCACGGGGGCGCTCGTCGGGCCGCCATGCGAAGCCCTTCATCTGCCTGTCGCTCTCCGG
Organism: uncultured Bacteroidales bacterium; assembly: GCA_946410455.1. Lineage (GTDB taxonomy): Bacteria > Bacteroidota > Bacteroidia > Bacteroidales > UBA932 > Cryptobacteroides. The sequence goes on along the minus strand of CAMKAJ010000009.1, from coordinate 26,179 downwards.
CAGCTGCACCACCGGATACGCATGATTCTTGGGCGCCTCAAAGTAATACACGTGGTCTATCTCGCCGTTGGAGAACAGGCCGCTCATCATCTTGCTCTCGGCCTTGTTGACCGTAGCATACACCCCATTCTCTTGCAGATAGAAGAGCACGGAGGCCCCTCCAAGGGCATCGAAGCGCTTGAGCGAATTGTCCAGACTGTCGAAGTAGGCCATGACTTCTGTGCCCTTTATCTGGTCGTAGCTCTGCTCATCTTCTTTGATGACGATGAAGGCGTTGGACTGCAGACTGGCCTTGCGGGGGCCGCCTTTGCCTATGAGCATAAAGAGGCTGTCGGAGGTGTACTGGCGATTGCCGTCGTTCCAGATTATGGGGTCAAGATAGAAGCGGGCGATAGAATCGAGGTCGCAGTAACTCAGTGAGTCACAGCGGACTTGTATGTCTTTGCGGAAGATGCGTACATCGCCCACGCCGTCAACAAAACCTATCTTGGTGGTGTCCAGCTGCACGGTGTCCTTAGCGGCCAGGCTGTCGGCTGGCGCCAGACTGTCCTTCAGCGCCGCAGTATCGCGGGGCGCGAGAGTGTCTTTCAGCGCCACGGTATCGCGGGGCGCGAGGCTGTCTTTCAGCGCCACGGTATCAGCGGGCGCCGCCAGGGAATCTGCCGGATGCGCGGCAGCCGCCATACTGTCTATCGCCGCCAGAGCATTGGTCAGAGGAGCAAAGAGACTATCTTTCTGTTCCTGCTCCGCTGCAATACTGTCTGTCTGAGCAGCGGCAGATGGCTCTGCTGCCGGAGGTTCCGGGGTCTCTGGTGCGCCATTAGGAGCGGCTGGTGCAGGAGGAGCTGCCGGTGTCTCTGGTGCGCCCTTCGGAGCGGCTGGTGCAGGAGGAGTTGCGGGAGATGAAGACGCATCCTGCGGGGCGGCACCAGCTGGCTGCGCACCCTGCCTCATTTGGCCGCCGGGGCCACCCTGGGGCTTTGCTGCCTCGGCAGCAGCTGCCGCCGCTGCTTCTGCCGCCTTGCGCCGGAATTCGGTCACAGGATCGGTAAGTATGTCGGCCAGACGGCTCTCGCAAGCCTTTACGGTGCCATCTGGAATGTCGCAGCGGCGTACCGTCCTGTAAATCAGGGTATCCGCACCAATGTAAAGGGTATCTGTATCGGCCCCGCTGCCGGTCTCCAACACCACGGCGGCATTGTTCAGCAACATCACACGCGAGAGGGTGTCGTTGTAATGTATCCGGTCTGCAACCGCATTCACCCTGCGGGTAGAATCCTGGATCTGTGCCCTGCCTATCATGAGCATATCTCCGGTGCCCTTGTAGTAGTATAGCGAGTCAGACCAGGCCTCCTGCTGCTCGGACATGCCGTGCACTCTGCCGGTAAAGAACACCGTTTCCTGGCCCCTGTCGTACCAACCTTGGTCTGCCGAGAGCATGTTGCCGCCCCTCCAGAAATCAATGAAAGTGGGGAATTCCGCCTTCTCGGTCTCTGAGTAATAGTACATCAGCTGGGTCTTCACGAACATGGAGTCCGAGAACATATCTACGTAGTCCTCGAAGGTAAACTTCTTCTCGGCAGAACTGTAAGTACCTGATACGCTTTCTATTACCTGACCGTCCTCGCTCCGCATTGAGGCGCCGTTCTTGAAGACCGCCATGCTGTCTTTGGTGTTGTAGTCCAGGTGGCGGGTTCGCAGCAGGTTCTTTTTCTTGTTCTCCAGCTGAACCAGGGTGCCACGGAACTTGGCAAGGTCTTCGTCTATCAGGTAATCCAGTTTGTCGCTCGTAAGAATCGTCTCGTCCTGGATAACTTTAACGTGCCCCATGGCATTGATAATCTTCTTATCTACGTTCCACAGGGCGGTGTCGCTGATGAGGTAGGTGCCGTTGTGCAGGAAGGTAGAATTGATGGCCTTGCGGTATTGCTGGCCATGCATCTCCATCTGCTCCAGGCTCTCGGCCTTCATCAGGCGCACAAGACTGTCCGCCTTGTCTTTACGGGACTGGGCGGAGGCAGGCTGCCCGGCCATAACCAAGGCCAGGGCACACCAGAATATCAGTCTGTGACGAATTTGGTTTTCCATCCCTCGAGCTCGAAATCACAATCCTGGAAAAGCGGATCTATCTTGATGTAAGTGACTTTTATCTTGTCTTTTACGAACTGGTCTATGGCCCTTGCCTGCATGAGTCTCTGCACGTCGCCCTGCAGCTCGGTGTAGTCGCGCTCGAAGCTTGCGGTGTGCGCAGGAATGATGCTGTCCAGGCGCAGAATCTTGTACACCAGGTTGCCGTCGCGCCCCTCGTTGTCCAGGGACTCGATGGGATCGGAAATTCCGCCGGGCTGAAGGTCCTTTACGGCTGCGTAGTCCTGGGGCTTTATCTGGTCTATCTCAAAGTAGGCAGAACCCGTGTTGGGATCGGCCATCTGGCCTCCGTTGGTGCGGGTTGCAGGGTCCTGGGAATAGAAGCGTGCCGCGAGTTCGAAGCTGATTTCCTCGCTGGTTATCGCGGTCTTGAGGCTGTCGAGTTTGGTAAAAGCCGTGCTGCGGTCTTCTGCCGTATAACGAGGCTTAAGAAGGATGTGGCGGGCGTTGAACATATCGCCCTTCTTTTCCAGCACTTCTATGATGTGGAAGCCGTCCGGAGTCTCTACAATCTGCGAAATGGAGCCCGGCTTGAGCGACATGGCCGCATCTGAGAAGGCAGGCCAGAATATTGATTTTGAGGCCATTCCGAGCTCTCCTCCCTTACGGGCGCTACCGGGATCCTCTGAGTAGAGGCGTGCCAGGGTAGAGAATTTCTCGCCGTTGATAATGCGCTCGCGTATATTGAGCAGGCGTTCCTTCACCGCAAGAGCTGCTGCCTCACGGTCGGGGTAAACGCATATCTGGCTGATTTTGAACTTGATAGGCACCACGGGGAGCTTATCTACAGAAGATGTATCGATGTACTGCTTTACGTCGTACGGTGTGACCTCGGGAATCTTCTGCGCAATAGACTGCTGCTCCTGCTGGGTGAGCGAATTCTCCTCCAGCTGCCGGCGCCACTCCTGACGGAGCTTGTAAACCGGTTTGTGGAAGTACGACTCCACTCCTTCGTCGCCTCCCAGGGCAGTACGCACCTGGTCCATCTGCTGGGTAAGCTGCGCCTCCACCATCTCCTGGTTTATATTGAGCGAATCCAGCCTCGCCTGCATGAGGAAGAGCTTGGAGCGCATCATGTTCTCAAGAATTTCGCAGCGCACATTGCGGTCGGAGGCAAAGCCTCGGGCGTTGAGCATCTGCACCTCCTGCTCTATCTCCGAGAGGGTGATGAGCTCTCCGCCCACTACGGCTACCGATTTGTCTATTACGCCTTTGTATTTCTGCGCCCCGGCCACTGCAGACAATGTGAGCAGGGCAAGCGTGAGGGCTGTTGTAATGTGTAATTTCATAAGCAGTGGCTTATCTTGCAAAGCTTGTTCCAACTATTCTGAGGCTCCGGCGGCAAGGCGCTTCTCCCATGCCCATGCAGCCGCAAGGGTGGCTTCTACGCTGCGCCGGGCCTTCCAGCCCAGTTTCTGCTCGGCCAGGGCGGGGTCTGCCCAGATTGCCGTAACGTCGCCGGGACGCCTGGGAGCTATGCGGTAATTGAGCTTAAGGCCGTTAACCTTCTCGAAGGCGTTGACCAGCTCCAGCACCGATACGGGGCGGCCGGTACCGATATTGAAAATCTCGTACGGCTCGTCCATCTTGCCCTCTATCATGCGGGTAACGGCACACACATGGGCTTGGGCAAGGTCCACTATGTCTATATAGTCGCGCAGGCAGGTGCCGTCGGGGGTAGGGTAGTCGTTGCCGAAGATGCTCAGGCACTCACGCTTCCCTATCGCAGTCTGGGTGATGAAGGGGACGAGGTTGTTGGGAACGCCTCGCGGAAGTTCTCCGATAAGTGCCGATGGGTGCGCCCCTATGGGGTTGAAGTAGCGCAGCGCTATGCCATGCATGCCGTAGGCTCGTACGCTGTCGCGCAGGAAATCCTCGCACATCTGCTTGGTGTTGCCGTAGGGCGAAGTGGCCTCCTGCCGGGGGCTGAGCTCAGTTACGGGAGTCTTCTCAGGCTCGCCGTAAACAGTGGCGGAAGATGAGAAAAGAACGTGCGACCCGTGCTCCCTTGCCGCCTCAAGCACATTGAGGAACGAGCCAAGGTTGTTCTTGTAGTACATCAGCGGCTCTGCAACCGATTCGCCCACAGCCTTATATGCCGCAAAATGTATCACAGCGTCTATGTGGTACTTCGCAAAAAGCTGCTGCACGGCAGAGGCATCGCAGAAATCTGTCTTCTCGAAGGGGAGGGTTCGGCCAAGGATGGCGCACACGCCCTTGTAGTTGGTCTCGTCGCAGTTGGACATATTGTCTGCAATCACCACGTCGTAACCCGCCTGCGAGAGTTCTACGGTTACATGGCTACCTATAAATCCGGCGCCGCCGGATACAAGTACTGTCTTCTTCATAACTTGCAAATTTAATAATAAAATATGTGATATTATAAATACTTTGACTATCTTTGCATTGCGGATAGACCACAGTACACCACAGTTAAAAAGTATTATGAAGAAAAGCTGGTACAAATGGGAGGTCCTGCTTCTGCTCTGGATGGCATATCTGCTCAACCAGGGAGACAGGCAGGTGTTCAACACCGTGCTTCCTGCAATCAGGGACGCCCTTAACCTCACCGACACTTCCGTAGGCCTTATCGCCACGATTTTCAATCTGTTCTACGCTATTATGGTGCCCATAGGCGGCTGGGCGGGCGACCGCTTCTCGCGCAAATGGGTTACGACCATCAGCATCCTGTTCTGGAGCGTAGCCACCATGTTTACCGGCCTGGCTACCAGCTTTATGTGGCTGGTTGTGCTGCGCAGCGTCGCCACGGGCGGAGGGGAGGCCTTCTTTGGCCCTGCCAACTACTCCCTTCTGGGGCAGTACCACACCGACACGCGGGCCCGGGCCATGTCGATTCACCAGACAGCCTACTACGTGGGTGTAATCCTGGCTGGCTGGCTCGCAGGACTCATCGCTGACAAGCTCGGGTGGAAGTACTCGTTCATTATCTTCGGCGCTGCCGGCATTGTGTGGGGTATCCTTATGATTATCAGGCTTAAGGATTATCCGAAAGAGGCCCCGGCATCGCCGCAGACGACGGAAAAGAAACCCGGCTTCTTCGACGGCTTCAAGACCGTATTCACAACCCCCACCGCACTCATGCTCACCATAGGCTTCAGCGGCCTCATCTTCGTGATTACGGGCTACATGACCTGGGTACCCACATATCTGCAGGAAGAATTCGGGCAAAACCAGGCTACCGCAGGCTTCAACTCCATGTTCTGGACCTACGTGGCGGCCTTCGTAGGCGTGTTGCTGGCAGGCTCGCTGTCCGACAAGCTGGCCCTCAAGAACAAGAAAGCCCGCATGCTGCTGCAGGGCGCAGGACTCCTGGGAGGCGCGGTATTCCTGCTGCTCATGGGCGGACATCCGGCACTCTGGCTGCTCTACTTCAGCTTTGCCGGATGGGGCTTCTTCCGCGCATTCTTTGATGCCAACACCTACGCAGTGCTTTACGACGTTACCCCTCCCAGACTGCACGCAAGCTGCTCCAGCGCCATGATTATGACCGGCTTTGCCGTGGGCGCCCTCGCTCCGGTGATACTCGGTGCGCTTAAAGAAAGCATGGGCAGCCTGTCGCGAACCTTCCCCATCCTGGCTATCATCTGGGTGGTTTGCGGAATACTCATGCTCATAGTCGCCAACACCAGCTATCAAAAAGATTACAACAAAAACCACGCATAATGAAAGCAGAACTTAAATCCAGAAAAGCACGTGCAGGCCTGCTCCTCATTGCAAGCCCACGCTTCAAGAACCTCAGCGGCCCCAAGAGGGGGACCTACGGCGAGCGCAAAGACGCGGCCGTAAAGGACATCAAAGCCACTATGGGCTTCCTGGACCTGGTAGATCCGGGCATAGTGTACGAAAGGGAAGATGCCCAGAAGGCCATGGACCTCTTCTACAATGAGAAAGTAGATTTCATTTACGCAGAATTCCTCTCCTGGAGCGAAGACTTCGCATGGATACGCTTCCTGAGAGACTGCCCGCAGATTCCTATCATCTTCTGCAACGTAGCAAAACCGCGCATGAGCTTCGAGACCACCCTGGACGAGGACGACTTTGTGGATTATCTCTGCGCAGGCACCCTGGTAGGCAGTCTGGAAGGCTCCGGCGACGTAGTGCGCACCGGTCGCAAGATGGTAAAGACAGTCATGGGCACCCGCGAGCAGATTACCGAAAAGCTGAAGATTTTTGCAGACGCAGCCCGCGCCCGCGCCATCCTGCGCTGCTCCAACGTGGGTCTCATGGCCAACATGAACGAGGCCATGTGGAGCACCTACATCGACAATTACGACCTCTTCACAAAGATAGGCCCGGAAATCCATTACCTGCCCTACAGCGACTATGGCGCTGAAATTGACGCACTTACAGACGAAGAGGTAAAGGCCTACGCCGACGAGCTCACATCCAAGTACAAGATGATGCCCGACGTGGAGTACGACAAGTTCATAGGCTGCGTGAAGGCAACCCTGGGCATCAAGAAGCTGGCCCAGAAGAACGACATCGACTGCTATGTGTACAACGACATAGACCAGGCCACCTTCCGCACCGCCGGATGCCGCGCGGGCTTCTATCCTGGCTGGTTCAACGAGAACGTGAGCGTCCTTGTTCCGGAGGCCGATATAGGCGCTGGCCTCATTACCTATATCTTGAAGTTGATGAGCGGCAAGAACGTCAATTTCATCGAGCCCTTCCACATTGAGGACGACTTTGGCACATTCGCAGGCGGACATGCAGGTCCCAACGACCACAACGACCCGGCATGGCAGGACAACGTGATTATCTCTCGCGACGTGCGCTTTGCAAAGACCAGCTGGAAGTATGCCGGTGCACCCTTTGCCTGGTATCGCTTCTCTCCGGGCATGAAGACCGTGGCAGGCCTCTACGAGCAGGACGGCAAGTACAAGCTTATCACCTTCATGGCCGAGAGCCTGAGCGAGAAAGACACTCCGCAGAGCGCCAAAAAGCATCTCCTGGCAACCTACAGCCACACCATCTTCAAACCCGTTGTCCCCGCAAAGGAACTCTGGGAGAAGGTTCTCCGCATAGGCGCAACCCAGCACTACGCAATAGTGGACGGTGATTGGCGCCCCCAGCTTGAGGCCCTTGCCGAGATTATGGGATTTGACTTTTACGATATAAGATAGAAAGATATGAGTTTCATGTACAACCCCTACCCCTTTCACGACCCCAAACCCGTGAACAGGCCGGTACTTTCGGAAAAGACAGTAGATTCAATAGTTGCAGGCGGCAACCAGGTGGTTGCCAAACGCTTTGTAGAGACGCTGGCCCCCAAAGTGGAGAAAGAAGGCGTGATAGTTGCCATCGACGGCTACACCACCACAAAGTGGGACCTCCTGGTGAGCCTTCTGGCGCGTGAGTGCGACGTGCGCGGCTTCAAAATAGAGTTCCTGGACAGCGCTGCCGCCACCTTCAAGAGCGGGGCCGAGATTGACGCATTGATAGACCCGCTCCTTATCTGGGACAAGAAGATAGACCCTACGCTCCTCTACGGAAAAGTTTACCATGGAGGGTATATCGGCCTTATGGATCCGGAGAAGGTGGAGGCTTTCAAAAAGGAGGTTCCTGCCCTCAAGGCCCCCGGAACGCTGGTTGTGGTGTATGGCTACGGCTCCCTCATTAAGGAATTCCGTCCGCTCTACGACGTGAAGTGCTGGTTCGACATTACCCCCATGAACAGCATGCTGCGCATCCGCGCCGGAGAGTATGCAAACATAGGCAAGAAGCATACGGGCATTATCAACCGCACCATCCGCCGCTGCTATTACTGCGACTTCGAGAACGCCGTGCAGCTGCGCAAGGAACTCTTCCGTACAGGGGAGCTGGACTGGTACTTCCTCGACAACGACCGCCAGAACCTTCAGATGATGCCCTTTGAGGCGTTTGCCGATATATGCGCCCAGCTGGTTAAGTATCCTTTCCGCGCAAAGCCCTGCTACCTGGAGGGCGTCTGGGGCGGCAGCTACATGAAGAAGCTGCGCCATCTGCCGGACGAGATGCGCAACTGCGCCTGGATCTTCGACTTCATTCCCATGGAAGTGAGCGTGGTGGTGGAGGCCGGGGAGCACAAGCTGGACATCAACTACTGCTCCTTCGTGCACAAGGAAGGCGTGAACCTTATGGGCCAGAAGGCCGTGGAACACTTCCAAGGTTACTTCCCCATCCGTTTCAACTACGACGACTCCTACCACTCAACCGGCAACATGAGTATCCAGTGCCACAGCGGCGGCAAGTTCAATGTAGAGAACTACAACGAGTTCGGACGCCAGGACGAGAGCTACTACGTTGTGGTGACCGGCCATGAGGCAAAGACCTTCATCGGCTTCCGTGACGACGCAGACATCCCCGCTTTCTTCCGCGAGATTGAGGCTGCCGACACGGAGCACAAGGAGTGCGACTATATGAAGTATGTCAGCTATGAAGAGTCCAAGCCGGGCCTCCAGGTCATGCTGCCCGCCGGAACCATTCACTCCAGTGGCCGCAACCAGGTGATTCTGGAGATTGGCTCGCTCACCATCGGCTCCTACACTTACAAGATGTACGACTACCTGCGCCTCGATTTTGACGGCAAGCAGCGCCCCATCCATACGCACCTTGGAGAGCTCAATGTGAATCAGAACCGCCGCACCAGCGTGATACACGACCCTTCGAGCCCCGATTACATCGTGCAGCAGCCGCGCCTGGACTGCGAGGGCGAGGGCTGGCAGGAGTACATCCTTGGCGAGAACCCGCAGATGTACATCTCGCTGCGCCGCCTGGAGTTCGAGGAGCAGTGCCAGCAGGACACAAAGGGCGAGAAGTTCCACGTGCTCACCCTGGTCGATGGCGACCATGTACGCGTGCGCAGCTTGGATCACCCGGAGCGGAGCTTCGACATGGACTTCATGGACATAGTGTGCGTTCCAGCAGATATGGGCCGCTACGTGATTGAAAACCTGGGCCGCGAACCTATCCGCGTGCACAAGACAACACTTAGGGAAGGTTTCGAGAATGACCCCAGGTAACATACTTTTGGACGTCGGGGGCACCTTCATCAAGTGCTCCGACGGACGCAGCATCCCAGTAGATTCCAACGGCTCCCGGGAAGAGATTTGCGCTTCTTTCCGGGAGGCGGTTGGTTCCACGGGGAACATAGCTCGCGTGGCTGTAGCTATGCCAGGGCCATTCGACTACAGCAAGGGCATCTTTCTGATGAAGCACAAATTCGCTGCTGTGTACGGGGAGAGCTTTGCCGATGTGGCAGGACTGCCTGCGGGCACCAGTTTGAGCTTTGCCCACGATGTAGTGGCAATGCTCCTTGGAGAAGTGGGGCCAGGCAGTCCCAACACGGCACTCGCCACCCTTGGCACCGGGCTGGGATTCGCAATGTTCGTAGACGGCAAAGTGCTCACCAACGAGCTCGGAAGCCCGGCGGTGAGCATCTACAACCGCCCTTACCGTGACGGCACCCTTGAAGACTATGCCTCCAAGCGCGGCATCACTGCTGCTTATGGAGACAACTCACTTACTGTTAAAGAGATAGCACAGCGGGCCTTCGCCGGAGATGCTAAGGCCGCAGAGGCCTTCGCCCAAGCCGGGCGCGTGATGGGAGAGGGCATCGCCCAAGTGCTCGCAGACTACGGAGTGCGCACCCTGCTGCTCGGAGGGCAGATTTCGCGCAGTGCCGCCCTCATCATACCGGCCCTGCAAGCCAAACTTCCCGCAGGAATCGAGATTCGCACCATCTCCGACTTCGACAACGCCACCTTCCGTGGGCTCAGCCGGCTGGAGTAGCCCTTTGGTGATCCCGTAAGTGTGAAGTAACTAGCTAAACTGTATCCCAACGCATAGAATATGCACCGAGCAACTTGTGTGGGAGGTGCAACTCAGAGGCTACTTGGCGCCAGCCTTTTATGACTGTACGAACTTCCTCGATAATTTCTGATGCTTCTTCCCTTGCTAGCATATAGTGCTCGCACGCAGAAAGTAGGACTTTGATGTCTGACTGTTCTGTATGTGAGTCGATGAGAAGACATTGGTGTGTTTTTGCTCCCGGGTTGATATCGTATGCAGGAGATAGCGTCCAGCCCTTCGGAGTAAGCAGAAAGCCATGGTTGCGGAAATGGTCGTCAGTGTTACCGAACATAACGTTGAACGCCACTCTGCGATATAGTTCTATGAGATTGTCGCGTACATTGGTACAGCCACGAAGAATGAAATCCACAATGTCTAGATAACCGTTGCCTGTACCGCTGCCGGCTCCGTCTTCAAGACCAATCAATGACATAGCAGAAGCAAAATGAATGCGGCGCCCATCTTTTGTCCTATCGAAACGTTGAGAGAGCAGTAGGTCTCGGTCTTTTGAGATTCTGACGGTGCGAGTCCTTGCTACATTAATGCCTGCTTTCGCGGCAAGATGATGCGAGAAGTGCTCAATCAGTTCCGTATTCTCCATGTCTTTTTTTGACGGGAACTTGGCTACATACAGCGTCCCATCAGCATCAATGACATTAGCTTTAGGGCGTGCGCCGCCAAGCGAAGATCCGGAATCAATTAACTGGTCAAGCCAACGTAGTTCAGGTAATTCATTACGTTCCTCTGCTAGTTCAATCTCGTGACATGCGTCACACAGAGTGCCAAGACTTTCAATGGGAGGGATAAGGTATTTTTTGCTTGCGTTGATGAAGCCATCTTTATTCTCTTCCTTATAGCGTATGCCGCCCATACGAGTAAAGTCTTCAATTCCAATTAGATAATCGTAATTGTTGAGTATACGTGTCGGCCTTCCTTCTGCCTGGGCAATCAGTCTTTCCCTGCGCTCAAGCAGCAAGCGTCCCCAACGATCCGGGAAGGAGTCCTTGACGAAGCCGAACACATTGTCATTGCTGCGAGGATATTGCAATGAGGGGACATTCATTAAATCACCGCTCAGCAGAATACCACCAAACTGTTTCAGCCATTGGCGGGAATACTCAAAGACAAAATGGTCCTTGCCGCGCACATGTTCGTGGCCCAGTATTCCTATCTCCATGGCAGCAGGGAGGAAGTCGAAATCTGCGAAAACTATAATTCTTTTCATCTTTTCAGTAATTCTGCATCCTGGAGCTGCCTGCCAAGAGCATCGTCTGCAGCAAGCAGCGTGAGGTCCTTTTCGAGATTTAGCGCATAGAGTACACGCGCATAAATGCCCATGGAGACCGTCGGATCTCCGTGTTCAACCTTGGAAACTGTCAGTCGTGTTACCGTAGCTCTGTCTGCAATGTCCTGCATAGACAAACGCCTGCGCTTGCGTGCCAACATAATCTGCTCGCCCATAATTACCAGATCCTGACTCAAAGCCCTCGGCATTGTTTTACCAAATGTATCCTTGCTCATAATTGTGCTTTATCAGATGCAAATATAGGTAAAAATGTTTACTATAACAAACAATTCACCTCACTTCCCGTCAAAAGGGATTTTGTCATTTTTCGGCTTGACGCGCAATTGCCTTGCCTACAGCTACTTATGCAATCTGCCTGCACGTTTTTTCTTGCAGGCAAAAGCCATAACTGCATGACTTACTGCAGTTTAGCCGCCAGCAGCACCCACACCGTCCCATGTTGCTGAGGGGGTAGGAACGGAAACGGGCTTTTTTGCGCCCACCGTCCCATTCTGCTGAGGGGGTAGGAACGGAAACCGGCATTTTTGCGCCCGCCGTCCCATTCTGCTGAGGGGGTAGGAACGGAAACCGGCATTTTTGCTCCAGCCGTCCCATGTTGCTGAGGGGGTAGGAACGGAATCCGCCCCTTCGTTTCGTGGCGGCGGTGCCGCTCCGGAATATCCTACGGGATCACCAGGACCCTCCAGTGATCCCAAAACGGCAGAAAACATGGCAAACGGGATCACCGGGACCCTTCAGTGATCCCAAATCCATCTCAAATCCTTTCTACGGGATCACCAGAATCATTCAGTGATCCCAAAACGGCAAAATACCGGGCAAACGGGATCACCGGGACCCTCTGGTGATCCAGAGTCTACGGCACGGGGTCGTAGCCGGAGCCACCGAAGGGGTGGCAGCGCAGAATCCTCTTGAGCGAGAGCCAGAACCCTTTGATGGGGCCGTATTTGCGGAATGCTTCCAGTGCGTACTGGGAGCAGGTGGGGGTGAATCGGCAGCTGTTGGGCAGGAACGGCGAGATGAAGTGCCGATAGAACTGTATCAGCAGTATGAATGGTGCATTGAGCACCTTCTTGATGAGTTCTCCGGCTGTCATTTGGAAAGTTTGACAAGATAGTCGCCCACCTCTTTGTAAATCACGGCAAAATCTACTATCTCCGCTGCGTTGTAAACGAAGAGAATATCGTGCCCGGGAGTGCCCAGAAGGCCTTTCTGGAGCCGGTAAGACTCGCGAAGCCGACGCTTGAGCAGATTGCGCTTGACTGCCCTCTTGAAGTAGCGCTTGGGCACGGATACCATAATTCGGTTAACAGACAGGCCCGTGCCTTGCAGGCAACAGCAACGAAGGTGGGTCGAATGGTCCCACCTTCCCTTGCCGGTCAGGGCGGCGATAGCCGTCTTCCCGCACAATCTCTCCTCTTTTGAAAGGCCTGCTGTCAAGTTGTCTGACTCTTTAAGAACACGTCGATTGCCTTGGCGGCAGATTGAATCTCTGGCGTAGGGCCCTGTACAGCAATGCTGAGGCCCTCGTTCTGGAGAGCAGCAGCGATACCCCTGCCGTAACAGATAATAGCCTTCTTGCTCAAGTCCAGCTTGGGGAACGAGCCGTGCAGGGACTTGAGGTCTATGGGATTGTACATTACCACGGCGCCGTAAGATGCCATATCTAGTGAGCTTAGGTCCTGAGGCACAGACTTTACCATTATAGAAACGGTAGTGTCCAGGCCAGCCTTCTCGAACAAGGCGGCTACGGGCGGGTTGGTAGATTCTGCGGAGGTGGTAATGAGGAACTTCTCTCCTTTGTGCTTAGGGCCGATAAGCGATACCACCGACTGGGGAGTGCCGTCGCCGAAGAAAATCTTGCGCTTGCGGTACACCACATGCTTCTGCAGATATAGGGCCACCAGCTCGGTGGTGCAGAAATACTTCATGGTCTCGGGCACCTTGAAGCGCATTTCTTCGCAGAGCATGAAATATGCGTCGATGGCATGACGGGAAGAAAAAACGATTGCCGTATAGTCGGGAAGGTTAATTCTCTGGCTGCGGAACTCTTTTGCGGAGATGGGCTCTATAAGAAAAAAAGGATGGAAGTCGACGGTTACTCCGTACTTCTCCTCCAAGTCGTTGAATGTCTTTAAATTAGACGGAGTTTTTTGCGATATCAGTATCCTCATAGCGTACAAACGAAAACCAAAATTCCAATAGGCAGAATTTCGAGGGCGCAAAGATACAAAATAGTTGCTAAACTATTGCAACGTGAACCCAAAATTTGAACGTATGAAACAAGATATTTAAGCCAGAAAAGGACGGACTCTATTATCAGAATCGCACGTACAGTTGCATCAGGTACGCAGAATCCAGCCAAAACCAAGGCGCTCACAAGCGCAAATACGGTTAACAAGATGTGGTAATTGAACAGGCTGTGCCTTACGGTATTTGCGAACTCATTGTTACTGCTGCGGAACCTGGTGACAAGATACAGCAGGTATCTCAGAAGCATAAAGCCGAACAAGATCGCGGCTGTTACAGCAAGCTGCCACCCTGGGGCGAGCGCCAGCTTGAACGAGGGCGCAACCAGGCCCCATCTGTCGGCAATCAGGCATGTAATAACGCCCATGAAGAACGATACGTTATTCCTTGTGCGTGCGGCATTTACGCTGTGCTCCAGCTCCAGATTGGTCTTCCAGTTCACAAAGCACTTCAGGAGGCTCGGGGCAAGCCGGATAATATCGGTTATAGTGATGAGCAGCAGGATGATAGCCAGCATGACTGCCAGGCGGTTTACCAGGCAGTCTGCCCACACCCGCCCGGCCGCGTCGGCACTGAGCGGAGAGGTAGACATTTCCAGGATTCCTCCTTTGAACAGCTCGGGCATCAGTTACCTCTTTTGGCGTTGTATCCCATAGACTGCAGGAGCTGCGTCACTTTGTCGCGCAGATCGCCCTGAATAGTGATTTCGCCGTCTTTTGCTGTGCCTCCTACTCCGCACTTTGTCTTGAGCGTCTTGGCAAGTGCCGACAGGTCTGCTGCAGTGCCCACGAAGCCTTCTACCAGTGTGACCTGCTTGCCGGCACGCTGTCTGCGGTCTATGCGAACAATCAGGCGCTGACGCTCAGGAGCGAGCGTAACAGCTTCTTCTACAGTCTCTTGAGTATATTTAAAGTCTGGGTTGGTAGAGTAAACCACGCCCAGCCTGGACTTCCAATCATTATCGAACATAGCACATTTTCTGCAAAGATATTGCTATATTTGCAATCCACAAATACTTAAAGAAAGATGAAGAAGATAATTCTTGCCGCCGTTGCGGTATTAACTCTGGCCTCCTGCGGCCCCAAAAGTTTCACATTTGTTCAGCTATCCGACCCTCAGGTAGGGTTTATGGACAGGACTGCTGATTTCTCTTATTCCGACTCCCTCATGAAGCTTGCGGTAAATACCGTCAACCGCATCAAGCCAGATGTAGTCATAGTTACGGGCGATCTTGTAAACGACCCTACATACCAGCAGGAGCTTGACATTTACAAGAAAAACATTGCTGCAATCAACCCCAAGACAGAGGTTTACGCCCTTCCTGGCAACCATGATATCCGTCCCTGGACAGAGGAGAACCACAAGCTCTTCCTTAAGTTCAACGGATACGACCGCTTCTCCTTCGTGAAGAACGACTGCGCTTTCATTGGCTTCGACAGCTGCTGCATCAAGGATGAAATCGCAGAGCAGGAGGCAGACCAGCTTGTGTGGCTGGTAGATCAGCTCAAGGCCGCCCAGGGCTCAAGGCAAATCTTCGTCTTTACCCATTGCCCTATCTTCCGCGAGAGCATCGACGAGGAAGAAGATTACTTCAACTTCTCCAAACCCAAGAGGCTTGAGTATCTGGAACTCTTCCAGAAATATGGTGTGAGCGCCGTCTTTGCCGGACACACCCACAAGGATTACAAGTCAAGCTGGAACGATATTAAGTTGTTCACCGCCGGCCCCGTTGGAACTCCGCTCGATGGTGGCTATTCTGGCTTCAACGAGGTACACGTGGGCAAGAAAGGTTTCAGCTGCGCCTTTATCTCAAGCGCTTCTGTAAAATAGATTACTCGTCCGCCTGGCTTTTAAGCTTCTGGCGGCGGGTTTCTGCGGTATCGCGCCCGAACAGGGTGCGATTTCCTTCTATGCTGCGCCAGTAATCGGGGTCGAAGTTGACGGGACTCTCGAACGCAGTTTTGCCATCCATGCTAAAGCACAAATATTTAATGGAATAGCCCTGCTCGCGGAACATGCTTTCATAGAAAGTCTGCACTTCCGTGAGAGCGGGGTCGAAGCGCTGGGCCTCGGCATAAAGGTCTTCAGTAGCGGCAAGTACGGGCAGACCGTTGGCCCGGCACACCGCCAGAGTGTATTGATAGAGGAACTGAGAGTCGGTTTTGAGGTGAATCTTTCCGCTGTGGGCCAGGAATCTGCTGTAACGTTCCAGAAAAATGGGAGAGCTGAGGCGGGAATTCTCGCTGCGTACCTGCGGATCGGAGAAGGTAAGCCATATTTCAGACACTTCGCCAGGGGCAAAGAAGGCCGAGATAAACTCTATACGGGTGCGCAGAAAACCCACGTTTCCGAGCTTGTGCTGCGTGGCGTATTTGGCTCCTTTCCAAAGTCTTGCGCCCTTAATGTCCACCCCAACGTAGTTGCGGGAAGGGTCTCTCTGAGCCAGGTCTATGGTATACTCTCCCTTGCCGCAGCCGAGTTCCAGTACCAGCGGAGCGCAGGGGCGCTCAAAGCGCTCGCCCCAATGGCCCTTGACCGAATGATCCCGGAGGGCAAAATAACCGTCCTTCAACAGCTCCTCTGCAGAGGGCTGAAGCAGGCAGTCAAACGTCTCGTTCTCTGCGAATTTACGTAGTTTATCGTGTCCCATGCCGGGCGCAAAGGTACGAAAAATTATTCAGCCCTCCGAGGTACCAAAAGAATCATATTCCACAAACTTTGGGCGTCCGCAAGGCAACCAAAGTCACCCAGGGTGCCTCATAAACAATTTCAGTGTTCTTGGCTTTCATATGCAGTTATTGTTTTAGTCTGTCTTTCGCAAATTTATCTGAATAACACCTCACGCCCAAGCACGCGCGAACTGAATTAAAGACAATTAACAACAATAATACCGCTCATACTCACCTGCAGCGGCCTTTCTCCTCCCCCTAAATCACAATCTAATTAAAACTTTTTTGCGTCAGCGGAAGAAGAGTGTAGGGTAGCTTTAGGAATAAATGACCTCTCTGGTGATCCCGAAGGGAGGATTTGGGAAGGATTTGGGATCACCGGAGGGGTCTGGTGATCCCGAAGGGAGGATTTGGGAAGGATTTGGGATCACTGGAGGGGGCTGGTGATCCCGTTTGCCCGGTATTTTGCCGTTTTGGGATCACTGAAGGTGCATGGTGATCCCGCATGAAGGATTTGGGAAGGATTTGGGATCTCCGGAGGGGGCTGGTGATCCCGTTTGCCCGGTATTTTGCCGTTTTGGGATCACTGAAGGTGCATGGTGATCCCATAGGCTATTCCGAAGTGGCACCGCCTCCGCCAAGCGAAGCGGCAGCGTGAGTGCCGCTGGCGGCTAAACCGCAGTCAATCACGGTGTTATGGCTTTTGCCTGCATGTTTTTTCGTGCAGGCAGATTGCATAAGTAGCTGTAGGCAAGGCAATTGCGTGCCAGGACAGAAAGGACTGACGCAGAATGCAAGTGGCTGAATAGTAGCGCCTTAATGATTTTCGCCCGGGCGAAATGTCCCGGGCGAAAACTTATTATTCACTGATATTCAAAGGTTTACATTCCACGCTGCTTATTCCGGGCGGTACTCCAGGATGTCGCCGGGGGCGCAGTCGAGGACTGAGCAGAGAGTGTCGAGGGTAGAGAAGCGGATGGCCTTGGCCTTGCCGGTTTTGAGTATGGATATATTGGCCGGCGAGATGCCCACTTTCTTGGAAAGCTCCCCGGAGGACATTTTCCTCCGGGCGAGCATCACGTCTAGATTAACCACTATCATACTTTACTCCTCACTCTTTTGCTCCTCAACCTTTGCCTCACCCTTGAGGTATCCGGGAAGCTCCATTCCGGCCATCTTGAACAGGTCTTCCAGCGGAGGTACGCTCTTCATCATACCGGAGATAAAGTTGGAAGTAGCGGTCTTGCCGTCGGTGCTGTTGCCTGTATCCCAGACAGTTACCTTGTCTATGTTGATACCCTTCACGGCCTCTACCTGGGTCTTCACCAGCTCGGGCAGCTTGTCGGTAATCAGCATGGTAATAGCCTGACGGGCGTCTCCACCAGCAGCAGCAACCAGCTGGCCGAAACCAGTAGCCTGCTTGCTGAGCACCTCCAGGGTACCGCGAGCCTGAGCGTCCATCTTAGCAAAGATAGCGTCGGCCTCACCCTTTGCCTTGCGGCGCAGCTGCTCGGCTTCTGCCTCGGCCTCGATGATTGCGCGCTCCTTCTCGATCTGGGCAGCAACCACGATGTTGGCTTGCTGGGTAGCCTTCTCGCGCTCGGCACGGGCAAGCTCGGCGTCACGCTCGCTCTTGTAGGCCTCTTCCAGGGCCTTGGCGGCCTGAACCTTCTCGGCAGCAACTGCAAGTCGCTCTGCTTCAGCCTGTTTCTCACGGCGCTGGGCGTCGGAATTAGCAATCTCTATCTTGGCGGAGTTCTCTCCCTTCACGGCATCCGCGTCGGCGGCAGCAACATTGATACGGGTATCCTTGTCTGCCATTGCCTTTCCGGTCTCACCAAAACGGTTCTGCTCTGCAACGCTCTTCTTGGCATCGTTGATTGCCTTGGCGGCAGCCTCCTTACCAAGGGCCTCAATGTAGCCGGACTCGTCGCGTATATCGGTGACATTCACATTGATAAGCTTGAGACCGATCTTGCGGAGCTCGGCCTCAACGTTGGTAGAAACGTTGGCCAGGAACTTGTCGCGGTCGGAGTTGATCTCCTCAATGTCCATGGTAGCGATGACAAGACGCAGCTGGCCGAAGAGAATATCGGTGGCGATGTTGCGAATGTCTTCTGTGCTGAGGCCCAGAAGGCGCTCTGCGGCGTTGGTCATGCTCTCCTGCTCGGTGCTGATACCCACGGTAAAGCGGCAGGGCACGTCTACGCGTATGTTCTGCTTACTCAGGGCGTTGGTGAGGTTGCACTCTATAGATATAGGAGTGAGGTCCAGATAAGCGTAGTTCTGGAAAACGGGCCAGATGAAAGCCGCACCGCCGTGGATACACTTTGCGGAGTTGTTCCTTCCGGTCTTACCATAGATGACCAGAATCTTGTCTGACGGGCACCTGCGATACCTGCGAAGAATGGCCGCAAAGGTAACGAACAGGACGAAAACAATGATAAGGATAAGATACAGTGGCATAGTTATAAAGTATTAGTTGTTAGACAATAAGGGTTTCCAGGGGTTCCACCAGCAGGGTGTCGGCGCTTACGACTTCTACCACACGGACAGCTGCTCCGGTAGGGAGGTCGTCGCCATCGGTCACCGCCTCATACTCGCGAACTGCATTGTTGATGGTTATCTGAACCTTTCCGGTACCAGCACGGGCGGCAGGAATCTTAAGATAAACCTTGCCCTCGCAGCCTACTGCAGAACGGAATACGTTGATGTTTCCGGTCTCCTGCATGCTGCTGAGCCATTTAAAGAGCATCATCACGAGGAACACCAGGGCCACGCCGATGACAATAGACACAACCAGCAGGGCTGCTGTAGAATCAATACTGTCTTTCAGCAGAATTGCAGACCAGCCGAAGCCCAGCAGGAAGTTTACCAGATTCCTGAAAGTCAGAAGCCCCAGCCCGGATGCATGCCCGGCTGCCTGGGAGGCGTCGCCGGCAGAGACATCAATATCGCCGGATACATCGGTGTCCAGATCGAAGTCGCCCCCGGAATCTGCCCCGATAAAGGTGAGAATGCTCTGAATCACAAAAATCAGAGAAGCAGAGAGTGTTACGGCCCACAGGACCTTCATTACAACACTCAAGGAGTTCCACCATTCAATCATAGTTCAAAATATTGTTTGTCGGTTTATTTTTCGCAAATATAATAAATATTTATTGAAAAACAATATAACTACAAAAATTTTTATATGCGCGGATTTATCCGTAACTTTGGAGGCTATATATTATTATATATGACGTTGCTCATCATATATCTGCTGCTGACGATGGCCGTCTCCTTCCTGTGCTCTCTGCTGGAGGCGGTGCTCATGTCCACCCCCATCTCCTACATAACCATGAGAGAGGAGGAGGGAGACAATAACGCAGCCCGCTTTATGAAGCTGAAAACAGAGCCCGAGAGGCCCCTGGCCGCTATTTTGTCGCTCAACACCATAGCCAACACCCTGGGCGCGGCAGCCGTAGGACACCAGGCCTCACTGCTCTCCGGCGAATACTGGTTCGGCATCATCAGCGCCCTGATGACCATCCTCATTCTTGTCTTCTCCGAGATTTTCCCCAAGACTATAGGTACCTCGCACTGGAAAGACCTGCTATGGCTTTCCGGCATAATGAACCTGCTGGTCTGGATTCTCTATCCTCTTGTGTGGCTGATACTTAAGCTGCGCCACAGCATCTCCGACGACGAGCCCGACACCACAATCTCCCGCGAAGAGGTATCGGCAATGGCGAATATCGGCGAAGAAGAGGGCGTGCTCGATGACTCCGAGAACAAGGTCATCCAGAACATCATGAAGCTGGACGACATCAAGGCATACGACGTAATGACGCCCCGCGTGGTGGCGGCAATCGCCCCGGAGAGTATGACTCTCAAGCAGTTCTACAAGCAGGAGGAGCTCTCTCACAACTCCCGCATCCCGGTGTACGCAGAGTCTCCGGAATTCATCACCGGATACATTATGCGCTACGATGTACTTGAGAATCTGGCGGAAGACAAGTTCGACACCCGCCTCAAATCCATCAAGCGCAAGATAGCCGCGTTCCACGAGGAAACATCCGTGTCGGACATCTGGGAGTCGCTGCTCAAGAGCAAAGACCAGATTGCCCTGATAATCGACGACTACGGCTGCTTCCAGGGCATTATTACGCTGGAAGACATCATAGAGACCATCCTCGGCATGGAGATTATAGACGAGAACGATACCGTGACCGATATGCAGCAGTTCGCCCGCGACCGTTGGATGAAGCGCAAGAATCAATACAAACAGATTGTACTGCCCGATGAAGAAGACTGACAAGTTTACGCTGGCACATCGCATCGCGGCCCTGGCCGTTTTTGCGGTTTCCGCCGTTACATACCTACTCACAATCGAGCCCTCCGCATCTTACTGGGACTGCGGAGAATTTATCGCATCTTCCTACAAACTGGAGGTGGGGCATCCCCCGGGAAACCCTGTATTCCAGCTGATTGCGCGCTTCTTCAC
Organism: uncultured Bacteroidales bacterium; assembly: GCA_946410455.1. Lineage (GTDB taxonomy): Bacteria > Bacteroidota > Bacteroidia > Bacteroidales > UBA932 > Cryptobacteroides. The sequence continues at coordinate 5,469 of CAMKAJ010000009.1, read as the reverse complement.
CATGTTCGGCGACAATATGCACGCAGCCATCCTGGTGAATGCGATGAGCGCCCTGTGCTCTGCACTCACCATCTTCTTCCTCTATCTCACGATAGTGTGGCTGGCAAAGCGGCTTGTGAAGACCGATACCAAGGGAGGCGCCATAGCGGTGATAGGCTCGGGCGTAGTAGGCGCGCTGGTGTACTGCTTCTCAGACACTTTCTGGTTCTCTGCAGTGGAGGGCGAGGTGTACGCAATGTCGTCTCTCTTTACGGCCATCGTTTTCTGGGCCATGACTATGTGGTACGACCGCGCAGACCAGCCCCGCTCGTCGAGCTGGATAGTGCTGATTGCCTTCCTCATGGGCCTGAGCATAGGGGTTCACCTGCTCAACCTGCTGGCCATCCCTGCGCTCGTGTTTATGTTCTACTACCGGCAGCGGGAGGATAAGCCGTTCGGTTTCTGGGAGTTGGCCAAGATTTTTGCGGTAGGCGCCGTGATCCTTGGCCTGCTGGTCTTCCTCTTCATCCCGTACCTGCCCAAGCTGGCGGCCTACTTCGACCTCTTCTTTGTGAACGTGCTCGGGCTGCCCTACAATAGCGGCGCCGCCTTCTTCCTGGTTGCCCTGCTGGGCCTGCTCTTCTGGGGTATTTTTGTGACTCTGCGCAAGCAGAAAGTGTTCTGGAATACGGCACTGCTGTGCGTTACCATGATAACCATCGGCTTCTCCGTGTTCAGCATAGATATCATCCGCTCCAGCGCCAAGACGCCCACCAACGAGTATCAGCCAGACAACGCATTCACGCTCGTGCGCTACCTCAGCCGCGAGCAGTACGGATCCACGCCTCTGCTCTACGGCCAGTACTACGACGCCCCCTACAATCTTAAGAGCACCAGCTACTGGGCACCTCTGGACGGCAAGTACAAGCACGTAGAAGGCCCGGTGGACGCCGACTACAAGAGCTCCGGCAAGATGCTGTTCCCGCGTATGTGGAGCTCCTCGCCGGACGGAAAGTTCGAATCGTTCTACCGCGCCTACACCGGCGGCAAGGGCAGAAAAGTTGCAGGCGCCACCGATCCCAAGCCTTCAGCGGCCGCCAACCTGTACTACTTCTTCGACTATCAGCTCGGATGGATGTACTGGCGCTACTTCATGTGGAACTTCGTGGGCAGGCAGAACGAGATTCATTCTCCCACCCCCGGAAATATCTTCCACGGCAACTGGGAGAGCGGAATCGAGTTCATAGACGAATTCCGCCTCGGCGACCAGAGCGACGCTCCCGCAGCGCTGGCCAACAACCTCGGCAAGAATCACTACTACTTCTTGCCGCTGCTGCTCGGCCTGCTTGGGCTCTGCTTCCAGTTCGACCGCGACAAGCGTGGCTCTTGGCTCACCTTCCTCATGTTCTTCATGACGGGTATCGCCATCGTGCTGTACCTCAACCAGCCGCCGTATCAGGTGCGCGAGAGGGATTACGCCTACGCAGGCTCGTTCTACTTCTTCAGCGCGTGGGCCGGACTCGCCGTTGCAGCGATTTACAGCTGGATAGAATCGGCCTCCAAGGGGCGCCATTCGGCACTTATGGCCACAGCTATCTGCGCCGCCTGCCTGCTGGTGCCCGTACAGATGGCCTCGCAGAACTGGGACGACCACGACCGCAGCGGCCGCGCCACCGCCGTAGAAATGGCCCGCAACTACCTTGAATCCGTGGGCCCGAACGGCATACTCATCACCCACGGCGACAACGACACATTCCCCGTCTGGTACGCCCAGGAGGTAGAAAATGTGCGTACCGACGTGCGTATCTGCAACACCTCGCTGCTGGGCACCGACTGGCACATCGACCAGATGAAGTGGGCCTGCAACGAGAGCGCTCCGCTCGACCTCTCCATCGGCCCCGAGCAATACCTCTACGGCACCAACGAATACGTGCCCATCGTGGACTCGCGCGAGCAGGCAATGAATATCGCAGACGTCATTACGCTGTTCCGTCATCCCGAGGTCAAAGTGCCCATGAGCAGCGGACGCAGGGTAGATTATATTGCATCGCGCAGATTTGTGGTGCCGGTAAACAAGGCCAACGTGATTGCCTCAGGCATCCTGGACGCCAAGTACGCCGACATGATCCCGGAGAGCATCGAGCTGCAGATCCCCAAGGGCAAGGACTACCTCACCAAGCCGGAGCTCTTTATGCTCGACCTGCTGAGTAACTACCAGTGGGACCGCCCCATCCACATGCTCAACATGGGCGGCGACCTGAATATCGGCATCAAGGACTACCTGGTGTACGAGGGCTATTCGTACAAGTTCGTGCCCATCCGCAACAAGATTACCACCACCGACATTGGCTTCGTAGATACCGACGAGCTGTACCGCAAGATGACTCAGGTGTACAGCTGGGACGCCCTGGCAGCCGAGCACTGGTTCGTGGACTACCAGAATATCTACACCCACCTTGGCGTTATGGCACCGCGCGGAATCTTCCTCAATGCCGCCAAGGCATTTATGAAGGAGGGCAAGAACGAGTGGGCGCTGGAGATGCTGGACCGCAGCCGCGAGGTGATGCACCGCTTCCCGCTGGAGAGCATTTCCCTGGGCATGTCAACCAACGACTACCTGGTGGTGGGGATGGTAGAGGCTTATTACCAACTCGGACAGACCAACAAGGCACGCGAACTCGGCGCCCTGCTGGCGGCTGACCTGCTGGAAACCACGCGCTTCTATCTTGAATATCTGGAGTTCGGCAAGAGCGAGTTCGACCTCTGCGGCAGCTACATCTACTTCCTTGCCGACGTAATGAAGGCCGGGGGAGACGGTGATATGGCCGATAAGCTCACAGACGGCTTCTCCCGCCTGCTGGATCTTGCTACCGGCGAGGCATCGTAGAGTCGCTGGTTCATACGGTTTTTCTCGGGAGGGGCGATTGCGCTTCCTCCCTTTTTTGCTGATTGATAATTACTCTATGGAGTTGATATCCACCAGGCCGTTGAGAATAGAATAGACCGTGAGGCCAGGCGCGGTTTTGATGCCGGTCTTGCGGGTTATGTTCTTGCGATGGGTGATAACGGTGTTGATAGAGATGCTGAGTTTGTCGGCAATTTCTTTGTTCAGAAGGCCGCGAGCTACCAGCACCAGCACTTCTTTCTCTCTGTCGCTCAGCTCGTTACGGTCTTGCTCTGCCGTTTCTTCCGCTTCCTTGCTTGATTGGGCAGTGTCTTGTTTTTCGTAAAGTTCCACGAGCGGAACCAGTACTGCATCTTCTACGAAAGTGTGGTGGCGAAGATCTTCTTGCAGGTGGTAAATGTTTGATAATACCTCGATTCGCGGCTCTCCGTCGCACTCCGGCGGCATGGATTGCATAATCAGGTTCTTGAGGTCTGAGAGCGACTCCTCTATGCTTGAGTGTTCCTCGTGGAACTTGGAAATAGAGGCGTTTGACTCGCTCTCGCCGCTGAGCAACTTATTAATATAAGGTATAACGACGTTCTCCTCGTACGCAAAGTGTTTCTCCAGTTCCGCCCTGTAGCCGCTGAAGAACTGGCGGAAAACCTTCTGACGCACCGGCTGCGTGGGGCGTATCATTTCTTCTATTGCCGGAGCAAGGTTTACGAGCGCAGACTTCAGATAGTACTCGTGAGAGCAGTGGAGGTACAGGATAATGTCTTTCAGACTGAGGTGCCGGAGCTGTTCTTCCGTGGGCCGCGTTTCCCGGCCGGAATACACAGAGCAGATAAATATAAAGGTATCCGGGTCAAATGAATAGCGGGCGCACATCTCCTCTACGGTATGGTCGGCAAAACTGCCCTTCATTCCAACTCTAGACAATAGTCCAAGCAGATGGTAGTTGGTTTCTACCAGCTCAGACATTTTCATTTTTTTGCTCAGTATCATAAAGTGTCTCTGTGTGAAAACTCGCAGCCACACCAGTTCTGGTTGTAGAACTGCTGCTCGCAAATTATTTGGTTACGGCGCTCCTGCAGGCCGCCTTTGCGCCAATTTTGATTCCAGAAAAGGAGGGGGCTTCCGGTCGCTTGTGTAGCCCAGTCTCCGGCCTCGGCTACCTGCTCCAGACTCTTCCAACGAGAAGATGCAAGAGTGGTGGTGAGCACTTGCAGGCCGCGCTGTGCTGCATACTGTGCTGCGCGTTGTAGCCTGAATTTGAAGCAGTTAAGGCAGCGCTCGCCGCGCTCGGGGGCGGCTGCAAGCTGCCGCTGGCGCATCAGAGAAGGGTCTGCTGAATCCTCGTGAGTGCTTTGTTTGACTTCTGCAAGGGAGTTCGGCGTCCTCTCCAGGACCACCGTGAGCCAAGCCTCGTGATTATACTCGTCTTCTATTAGCTCCACACCCAGATTGGCGCAGTATCGTTGCAGCTCATTTAATCTCGCTGTATACTCCTCGCTCGGCACTATGTTAGAATTACTAAAAAACACCACCGGCCTGATACCCGACTGCAGAAGACACTCAATCACCGCTCCGCTACATGGCGCGCAACAACTATGAAGAAGCACTTCCTTAACGCCTCCAGGGGCCTTTACGAGTAACATTTCGAAGAATTTACACAAAGTTATTAAAATATTTTTGTGAATTCCCCAAATATCATTATTTTTGCAGTCCCAAAGTATTGCGGCAGTGGTGAAATGGTAGACACGCTACTTTGAGGGGGTAGTGGGCATTGGCCTGTGTGAGTTCGAGTCTCACCTGCCGCACAAAGAGACAGCTTCGAAAGAGGCTGTCTTTTTTTTGTTTAAAGATTCATCTACTTGGTCTCGTAAAAGAAACCCTGTGTTTCAATCGTCATAAAAGTGAGTACCTTTGTACGAACGTTACAAAAGGTATATATATGTCATCACACTCTGTACTACAGCAGTTGGTAAGCTATATGCTTCCCCCCACGATTCAAAAAGTTTGAGGAACCACAAAAGTGATCCCTCATTCTGACGTCGAATCGGTAGTCATTAGCTACGGAATCGAAACACCGCAAATATAGTTATTTTTCTTTAATTCAAAGCAAAATTATGAAGCAAGTTACGCATAATGACATAAAAGCCTGGGAAATGCACTGCCTGAATATACGCTTACAGAACGAGTATAATCAGGCTCGCCAGAGCGGCGACAGCTGCAACGATACTGCAAACGCCGATAACAGTACGTCGTATGTATCTGCCCTGCAGGCCACCCTCGTTAACGGCAATCCTTCCTTTATAGGTTATCTTGAAGCCATCTTTCAGCTCGGAAAACGCCAGAACCCGCCTCCGAAAGGACTGCCAGACCTCTCACAGTCCTTTCCCAGCCATCTTTCCGTTCCGGAATTATCTTTACTGCGCGTACAGGTACTTCAACCTGTACCTGTACGCGCAATTTCGAGCTATTTTGCTCGTAGAGGTACAAGTCATGACACCCCTACGAGCACTGTCCTTATACCTGACCGCTGTAACGGTTGATCATTTTGCTCGCGAAATACACCAGAACCATCTCCCATTGATTTCGTG
>CAMKAJ010000008.1 GCA_946410455.1 uncultured Bacteroidales bacterium | reverse complement strand
AGCTGCGGGGGATAGTAGTCGCCAGACGATTGGACGCGCCCTCCAGGGCGTGGCCGCTGCAGGGGGTGTCGGGGGGTCCGCCCCCCGTGCCCCTGGGGGCAGCAGCGCAGCTGCGGGGGATAGTAGTCGCCAGACGATTGGACGCGCCCTCCAGGGCGTGGCCAATCGTGTGCCCGAAATTCAGTACTGCGCGGAGACCGTGCTCCTGGGGATCGGCCTCCACAACGGCAATCTTGATACGCACGGCGGCCGCAATGACCACGGACATGATGGGGCGAAGCTCATCGGCCTGCTCCAGCAGACGGAATAACTCGGCATCGTGCGTCGCGGCAACCTTAATAATCTCGGCCAGGCCTTCAGCAAAAAGGCGCGGACTGAGGGTGTTCAGGGTATCGGGGTCAATCAGCACGCCGGACGGCTGATGGAAGGCGCCAACTATGTTCTTGACTCCGTGCAGATTGACTCCTGTCTTGCCTCCCACCGAAGAGTCGGCCTGGGAGAGCAGGGTTGTGGGTACGTTATACCACTTTATGCCTCTCATATAGCAGGCTGCGGCGAATCCGGCAGTGTCCCCAATGACGCCTCCACCCACGGCAACTATGGCGTCTGAGCGCGTAAATCCATGCTCCAGCAGGGTGGCGAGAATCTGCTCCACCGAGTCCAGAGTCTTGTGCTGCTCTCCTTCGGGGAGGGTCAGCAAATAGCCCTCGGGGCATTGCGCCAGCACTGCGGCAGCATATTGCTGCGGAACTCCTTCTCCGGTGACTACCAGCACTTTGCGCGACAGGTCAAAGACCTCCGATGCCTTCAGCAGACTGCCGTTAGCAATAGTGATATCGTAGGCGTCGAAGCCTTGCCTGAAGTGCAGAGTCATAGGGCTTACAGGGTAAGTGTGTTGTACGCTCCCACCATCTTCAGTCGGTCGCATACGGTCTGGAGCTGGCGCAGCAGGTCGCGGCCGTTTTCTTCATCTACGCAGCCCTCCAGCTCCGCAAAGAAGTAGTGGTTCCAGAGAGGTCCGGCCACGGGGCGGCTGTGCAGGCTGCTCATGTTGAATCCGTGCGAACCAATGATATTCAGAATCTTGGCGAGAGCTCCGGCCTCGTTGCGTACCGTGAAGACCAGGATGAAATGCTCGCCGGCGTTGCCCGGCAGGCTTGTCTTGTTGAGCGCACGCGAGAAGACCGCAAAGCGTGTGGTATTGCTGATTTGAGAGTTGATGTTGGGCTCCAGCACCTCCAGCCCGTAGAGAGCTGCAGTCTCGCGCGAGGCAATGGCTCCCAGACTCTTGTCGCCGGATTCCGCAACCATCTTGGCGGCCATGGCGGTGTTGGCGAATTCGCGCGACTCCAGCCCCCGGTCGGTAATGAACTTGGCGCACTGGGCCAGAGCCTGGGGATGGCTGACCACGGTCTTGATGTCTGTGCTTTTAGCCCCTGGCAGGCCCAGAAGGTTTTGTGAAACGTCCAGTTCCAGCATCAGGTTGATGTAGAGGTTGCCACCGAAGCAAAGGTCCATCACTCCGCCAACATCTCCGGCGAAGCTGTTCTCGATCGGCAGTACGGCAATATCGGTCTCGCCGTTCCAGCAGGCGTTGTACGCGCTTTCGAAGTCGGGGTACGGGACGGGATTAGCCTCGGGGAAGGCCTTGGTAGCGGCAATGTGTGCAAAAGCTCCGGGAACTCCGCAGTAGGCGATACGCATTCCGTTGAGCAGACGCCCCTGGAAGGCCTTGGAGATCTTCATCATGTCTCTGAGGAAGAGCACGTAGTACTCCTGAATGGCGGGGTCTTTGATGTTTTGGGGGTTGTTTGCAATCACCCGCTCCTCCTGCCTGGCATCCAGGATGGGGAGACCGTTGCCGCGCTTGTAGCCCAGGATGCGGCTTACAAGACGCATGCGCTCCTCAAACAAGGAGGCAATATCTTTATCGACTGAGGCGATACCCAGCCGTGCTTCTTCAAGTTCGTTCATATATGTAAGCTATGCTTTACTGCTCAGGCTCGAACAGGTCTTTACCCACGCCGCAGACCGGGCAGAGCCAATCCTCAGACAACTGCTCAAACTTTACTCCTTCGGTCTCCTCATCATGGACATAGCCGCAAACTGTGCAAACGTACTTCATAAATATCTGGTTTTAAATCTTACAAATATAGTTTTATTCTGCGAGAATTCAAAGACAGCAGGGACTAGTCCGGCTACGCCGGCCTTTAATTGCTGATTATACTTATGGAAACACTGTTTCAAATTATTGTGTATTTTTGCAAAACAGTAATCAGGCTATGAAGCGCTATCTTTTATTTGTGATTGTATGTCTGTCAATTTCATGTTCTAAAGAAATTGACCAGTCATTTCAGGTGAGTTGTAGTACTCTTACAAAAGCTACGAGTGATGACTATAGCTATGTGTTTAATGCATCGAATCAACTTTGGATGAGGGTGCAGGATGATCCTTACAAAATGTCAAATATTAACAAGATGTTTTATCGAGAGGGTATTGAAAAGGAAGTTAAGGCAACACATTATGCTCTTAAGTTATTCCCTCGAGATGAACAAGAACTGAATGAACTTATAGCAATGAGTTGTTTTTTTGAGGAAGAACGTTATTTCTACTCTGATATTCACGATGCGACTATTAAACGTTCAATGCCTGTTTTATATGCAGCTTGGCCCATTAATAGATCATTACCTAAAGGGTTTGATTATACTATTGAGTATTCTGTTTGCATCCCTGATTATCTTGGAGAGTATGCTAATGATCACGATATGAATCGGTTGAACACTATGATGGGAAACCGAAATATTGTTCTTTCCGGTTATTCTCTTTGCTATGAATAGGGTAATTCTCTTTTTTACCGTTGGAATCATATTTGGTTCCTTACTTTTCTCGAGTAAGATAAATGCTCAGAGTAATCACCCGAGTCAATACGATTTTGGGGTAAGCTATACAAATATCTTTTTGGGGTCAGCTGATGGTGGTCTCAATAAGAAATATGAAGTCGGTCTTTATGGTGAGTGGCAGCGTACTATTTCTAAGGCTTTTAGCCTTGGCGCAAGAATTAATTATTCATATGGACCAGCGTACTGCTATAATGTAGAAGCCAGTGGGACCGGAAGCGCGCATTACTTAGAAGTATTGGGGGTTGCGACCTTTAATTTGCTACGAAATAAGTTCATCTTCCCTTATATCTCTGTAGGTTTAGGGCCTGCAGCAGGATTTGATACGGTTATTTCTTATAAAGGTCATCTTTTAGCCAGCGCTAGTGTACGGGTCGGTATTGACCTGTTCCAACACATCAGAGCAGGTGTAGGATGCACTCTTTCTTATGATGTAATTAACGTCGGATTATCGCCCATGTTCGAACCTGCCTATATCTTTGTAGGTTACAGATTATGATCTCAAAACAAAAGGGTGTATCCATTGCTAATGCCTTGGAATACACCCTCTGAGGATTACAATATTTAGGGCGGAAAGACAGGGATTCGAACCCTGGAGCCGCTTTAGGCGGCCACACGCTTTCCAGACGTGCCAAGAATCCAAAAGATCTTCTTTAAAAAGTGGATTCTACGCGGTTGTGTTAAAGGTTTTACAAAAAGTTATATTATTAAAAAAAGTTCGTTGCAAGCTATTTGCAAGTCATCGGGTCTATGTTGACTTAAACAGTTTCTTAAGGTCCAGGCAGAAGAAATCCTCCAGTGGAAGGCCCTCCGGCCCGACAATGAAAGCAGACGTTATGTGCTCTCTATAAAGCTCTTTGAATTTTTCGAAGCCGGAGGTGTTTTTATCGCTGCTGCTTTTAACCTCGATAGCTACCAGGGATTGTCCTTTCTTCAGTACATAGTCGCATTCTTTCTTATTGTCTTCGCGCCAGTATAGGAGTTCGAACGAATCCAGTTGCGACCGGTTGGCAAGGTGTGCACCTACAGCAGATTCTACTTGCCGTCCCCACTCGGTTGGATTGGTGACGGCTTCCTCGAAGGTGAACTGGCCGTAGCGATTGCGGAAGGCGCTGTTGAAAACCTGCATCTTGGGAATGGTATTTTTCTCTTTGATTATGGAAGGAGCATATTTCTGCAATGGCTTTACCGTCATCGTCTGGTCCAGGACAGTCAGGTAACTCTTGATAGTCGGCACAGTTCCGCTGTTCATGGTTCCCTGCATTTTGGTAAGGGATAACTCACGTGCGGACTCAATGCATGCGAGTTCGAAGACCTGCCGAAGAAGGGCAGGATTGCGGATTTCCTCAATCTCCAGGATGTCGCGGGTAAGGATGGGAGTGATGATGGTGTCTTCCATCAAGTTACGCCAGCGGTCTTCGTCGTGGATGTCCGGAGCCAGTCCGGGGAAACCACCAAAATAGATGTACTGCTGCATGGTGAAGCCGAAGGCATCCCTCATTTCGTTCCACTCCCAGTAGCCCATCTTGATAGGCTCGAAGCGACCTTCGAGAGATTCGTTCAGGCCTTTCTGAAGCAGAACGCGGGAAGAGCCCAGGAGAATGACTTTCAAGTTGCGTTTCTTTCGGGTATCCTCATCCCATTCCTTTTTGACCTGTTCGCTCCAGCCTTCTATCTTCTGCACCTCGTCGATGATGAGGATGCGCTCCTTGTCACCATGGAGGTCCATCTTCATTCGGGCTTCCTGCCAATGGTTGGGAATCCACGTTGTATCGAAACGATTCACAGCATCGGCAGCAAAGTAATCATATGGAGTATCAATGCTATCGCAGTATTGAAATACAACGGTTGATTTACCCACTTGACGGGGTCCCATGATAATCTGCATCCGCCTTCGTGGCTCAGCCATCCGGCTCTTTAGTATGGCTAAATGTTGTCTCTCGTATTGCATATTTCTGTAATTCGTTTTACAAATATATAAAATATATTTTACAAAATCGCATCGAGCGGCCGATCATCGGATGCTGCTCGAATCTATTACATGAGTGTGGATAACACTAGAATCAGTTGCGAGCTATTTGCGAGTCATTTGGCAGAACGCGCATCATTTCATTGATGCGAAGATGCGGCAAGGTTTGGTAAAGTCTATTGAGACAGGGGGAATGCTCCAGGATCCACCACATCCCAAGGTAGGGACATTGAGACGACAGTCACAATCAAACACGAAGATTGCTCCATTGGCGTGCTTGAGAACATTGTACTCATTTACATCACCTATGTATAGGAAGTCTGTCATATAATTCAGGTGCATTCCATAATCCTCTCCGGCCTCTTTAAAGCCAAGTTGGAGCATAAAACTTGCCCGTTCATCTTCGCTGACAGCGTGGCCCTCTATATATGGCTGCTCTATCAAAATCCCAAATTGACCGTCTTCATCCCGCCCAAAGCCAGTTACGCGCATATACGCATTCGGAAAAATCGCATTGTGGATTATAATACGATCAAGGGCAAGACGTAATACGTTGTAGTGTTTGAGAGTAATAAATTTCCGTACTATTCGCTTTTGCAAGTCGAAAAACACAGTGCTTTCCGTCCCGAAATCGTACGCTTGAGAAATTGATGACAGGTAGAGCCTCGCATCTTCAAACCAACACCCGGTGATACGCGCCCAAGATTCTACACACGTTTCCTGAATACGTCCGTCTGCGATGAGATCCGACGTACGGTAGATCTCCCGTTTCTCCGACTCTGTTCCAGGACATCCTCTACAGATAATGGCCGCTGCGCAGAGGATTTCAGAGCCTCGCGACAAGCCCGGCAATTGCGCTTGTGGAATTCGTTCAAATAACGTGGTGCCATTATATACCTCCTTTGTAACTTGCGTGAGCAGTTGAAGTGTTTCGGTAGTGAATCCATTGTCCCAAACTGCCTGGTTCAATAAATCCAATTTCCTGTTCCCCATACATCTGCAAATGTAACAATTTTTTTATACAAACCATTCTTCTGATGTTATATCCCTTCCAAAAATGGCGAGTGTGTGGTTAATCACAAAAAGTATGTGATAGCGAAGCTTGGAAATTCGGACAAAAGATTCTATTATTCCTTAGAAATAGCATCGTCCCTGGCAGCGATGATAGCCGGGGACCTTTATTTAACTTTTAGGTCAACACACTTTTCCCCGGAGAAGTTCTTGATATACTCCGTCAAGTCCACGGTGAAGCCGGTTCCAATGCTCGAATTCCTAAACTCAGGAGCCACGCAGTGCCTGGTCGGCACGTGGTGCGTCACCACCACTATATGAGCAGCCTTGCTCTTTGCTACGGAATCCTTGATGAAAGCCAGGTCACGCTCATGCATTGCATTATAAATTGACTGCGTCAGCGGATGGTTGTCATATCGAATCAGATGAAAGTCACTCATCCCGTCACGCACTGCCGGCCAGTTCTTGTTTGGAACAAGCGACCAAAGAGTCGAAAGAATGATTTCCGTATCATCGACGAGGAAGCTTTTATTCTCGCACATTCGCACATTTGGGCGTAGTTCCTTGACCCACGAATCCGGATACGCCTTGATGTCGTCATGGTAATACTAATGATTTCCAGGCACCAGGAACGTCTGCTGGTAATGATCTGAACACCAGTCAAAAAATCTGTGCTGTTTGTAACTGTCGAAGTCCCTCAATGACATTGTATCGCCGGCAAGCACAAGAATATCTCCCACGGCCTTGAATGGGTTACGGGCAATAAAGAGGGCATTGTCATAGAACTCCAGGTGAAGGTCCGATGCGTATTGTATTTTCATTCTTTCCCGCTAGAATTGTTCTTATCAGTCAGTTGGTCAGCAGTCTCTTCAATCCCTAAGTTCCTGCTGCATCGGGCTAGCATCTGTTCGTCGGTGTAATGCATCTTGGTTGTTTCTTCGATAGCTTTCATACATTTCTCGGCATACTTGCGATGCCTTTCATTGATATAAGTGTGTGCCATAAATATAGTTTGTTTATAATTGCTCGTTCTATACGGCATTAGAACTCGGAAAGTTTCAGCTCAATTATAGTCTCATTGATGCACCCTAAGAGTCAGGCTCTTGCATAAATCTATAAGCTCAGATGAATCTGTCTTCTTGTCCATGGCAGCGACGAGTAGACCGGCAGCTTCTGTAATCACCCGGCGGCGGAGCCTGCTCTGCAGGAGAATCTTAGCATAATACTCAATATTGGTTGCTGCTCCAGAGGCATTTGCTGCAACTTTGCTAAGTTCCTCGATTTCGGCGCCAATGCGATTTGCAACTGTTTCTGGAGAGGGCACGCCACAGTCCTTCCAGATATCATATGCCGCCTAAAAAAAATTACGGTTAATGATGCTGGAGAAGCAATCTGGTGTAAGCTCGGAAAGGAGTAGATCTGCACTATCCTTATCGATCAAGATACCGCCAACCACAGCATCTTCGACATCAGGTGCTGACACAATCCGTTCGTCGAACTTCTTGATCGCGTCGCAAAGGTCGCGGAGGAACAGTCCAACAGATTCTGAAGAAAGATCATCGGGAATGAAAGCGCGTTGAGAAACTGCCCGCCGTATGATTACATTGGCGCGCGTCCCGGAGACCATGTCAAGGACGCCGGAAATGCTACCACCGGATTGGATGAAAGCCGTGCGATCTCTTTCATCATCAACGGAGATAATTTCCCCATTTATTATGAAGAGCAAGGTATCGGCGGAGAGTCTTGTAGGACAGTCCTGTTACAGAAGTCACCTCTGTATAAGACTTTCCGGATTTCAGCAATGCCAGAGCTGTAGATATGTTAGTCCGGTCTCTTTTCATAAAACAAAAACGCCAACCTTCGAGGCTGGCAATTAAAAAGCCCTTTTAGGGGCAAAGTGTATAAAGTTGCAACGGCTTTGTTGCTTGCAACGAAGTTAGCCGTATTTTTTGACATTTTGGTTATAATGGGAGCAATTCTTGAGAATAATAAGGTGAAAATGTGAGATAATACTGGAATTGCCATTAGTTTAATATAAAAGCCCAGCCCCTGGCGGTCAGCAGACGAACCAGGGGCTGGGCGTGTAAAGCAGGATAGCCTAGTCCTCGTTAAAGTCCCAAACTATCTTGGTGCCCATGCACTCAGCGATGCTGCAAAGCGTCGAGATCTTGATGTTGTCGTTCTCGAAGTAGTTCTGCACTGTCGTGTAGTACATATGGACCTGCCGGAGGAATTCCGTGAACGGCATTCCAGAAGAAACAATGAGGTCGGCGAGGAAGCGAAGACGGGCGTTAGCAGGACACTCCGTGACGAACTTAGGGCAAAGAGGCGCCTTCTCAGTCTTCACGTTACCACTGAAGCAATACACCTGGTTCCTGATGTCAGTCACCCTTGCATCCGTTTCGCCAATGTCAAAGTGGACTTTAGACTTGATTCCCGAATGCGAAACCAATGGCGCAGTGACGCCTGCGACGGGTTTTGCACGGGGAATGTTCGGTGTTAGACAGTCTCTGAAAGGATGGGGTTGTTTGGGAGAAGGTTTTTTATTATCTTTGCATAAGATTATGTGCAAAATAAGCCTATTAGGCCTTTTTAAAATATTATATTATGGAATACAGGCTCGATAATTATTCGCGAAACCCCAGCACTCTCATGATGAGGATTGCCGGCAACTGCAAGGCAAGGAGACTGGACAAGGGGTACAGTCGGAGGACCCTGTCGGAGATAACCGGTATTCCGGCCCCGACTATCGAACGGTTCGAGGTGACCGGAAAAATATCATTTGAATCCTTTTGCCGGCTCGTAATCGAATTTGATTACTTTGATGAAATGGGGAGTATCATGTCCAGGACGAAATACAGCACGTCCGAAGAACTGGAGAAGATAAATAAAAACAAGAACAGGAAGCACGGACGATGATTATTGACATCTTAAAAGTAAAAGTCCTTTATCGGGATACCCCTGTCGGAACGCTTCAACTGGATCCGGCATCCGGCACGTGTGTCTTCGAATATGACCGGTCATGGCTCTCTGAAGGCTTTTCTATCTCACCGACTGAACTGCCGCTCCAGAGTGGACTTTTCTATGCCGATAATGATAAACTCAACGGCTGTTTCGCCGTTTTCGAAGACAGTATTCCTGACGGATACGGGCTCTATCTCATGGAAAGAATACTTAACAGGGAAGGAGTGTCCCTGCGTGACCTTACCCCACTTCAGCGGCTCTCCATTATCGGGACTTCCGGAATGGGAGCACTCTCGTACCTGCCTATGATGCCCGGTATTCACCGTCAGCAGGAACTGGATGGGATGGAGCACCTGGACTTAATTCAGGAAGAAGCGCTTAAGGTGTTGTCAGAGAAAACTACTGGAGACGCCGAGTTCCTCTATTATAACAGCGCCAACTCGGGCGGCGCCAGGCCCAAGGCCATGTTCCGTTCACAGGACGGCTCTCACTGGATGGTGAAATTCAGGCATACATACGACCCTTTGGATATCGGGCAGAGCGAGTTTCTCTATATGAAAACTGCTTGTGAATGCGGAGTCTCCATACCACGTATCGGCCTTATCATGGACAGGTATTTCGCCATAGAACGGTTCGATTACGGTGTGGACGGGCAGAAGCTGCATGTCCTGTCCTCCGCAGCGCTCTTGAAAACTGACTTCAGGAACCTGGATGTGGACTACACGAATCTCCTTGCTCTGACTGGTTATCTCACTCAGGATCCAGTCCAGGTGGAAGAGATGTTCCGCCGTATGGTAGTCAACCTGGTGGTCGACAATAAGGACGATCATGCCAAAAACTTCTCGTTCATCTGCCGGGAGGGCACGTGGTCGCTTGCCCCGGCGTACGACATTACTTATTCCCCTGCCGGCTCTCGGGGAGAGCATGCGACTTCTCTCTTTTACAAAGGGAACCCGA
The DNA here is from genome assembly GCA_946410455.1 of uncultured Bacteroidales bacterium. Taxonomy (GTDB): domain Bacteria; phylum Bacteroidota; class Bacteroidia; order Bacteroidales; family UBA932; genus Cryptobacteroides. The sequence goes on along the minus strand of CAMKAJ010000008.1, from coordinate 76,406 downwards.
GTCTTGATGATGTCTTGAAAGCGGGGGTAGGAATACGGATTCCACGCGAACGGTGTATGGAAATCATAAAAAAGGTTGAATCCGTCTGCGAAAAGAACTTACCGTTTATCAGGAAGCTGAGCTTGTCGGAATAGTTGGCCCCAAACTCTGAACCCAACTTTTCCTCACAAATAGAATGTGATATTCTCCCGTTTAAAGAGCGGGAGAACTCTCTTAATTATCATACATTCTGCTTACATGACTGTTTCCATTCCGTAGGATTCATACCGGTAACCTGCTTGAATGCCGTGGCAAAATAAGTGGCGGAAGCGAATCCCACGGCATAAGCAGTCTCCGCAATGTTCAGTTTTCCCTCCCTGAGGTATTCCATGGATTTCTCTATACGGAGCCGTCGGATAAAAGAAGTGGCTGAAGCGCCATAAACCGTCGTCATCCTCAAATGCAGATTAGACCGGCTCATATTCATGAAGGAGGCGAAGTCCTCAACGCTGAAGTGTTCATTACCAAGATTCTCCTCCACGACACTCAGCGCTTGTGTCCTGATTGGCTCATTGAGGGGTCAAGATGGTACCCTAGATGCCCCAAAAAAAGTCTTTTTTTTGCGGTCGAAACCACTCAAAAAAGACTTTATTCTTGGCGTAACCTATTGATTATCAGCGGTTACTTCTGCGGAAAGACAGGGATTCGAACCCTGGAGCCGCTTTAGGCGGCCACACGCTTTCCAGACGTGCCTCTTCAGCCACTCGAGCATCTTTCCTTTTCGGTTGCAAAGTTAACAACTTTTTGAATAATTGCAACCGTATCGTCGTTTTGTGCGTAAAAAGTTTTCTGCCCGTCGAATGTAATTGCCTTTGATTTAACTACTTACATAGAATCGCCCGGGTGAAAACGCTCGGGCGACTTTGCGTAAAACACTGATATTAAATAATTTACATTCGACGGCGCGTGTGAAAGATAGTGCACGTTCCGCTAATCACAAAACCTCAAGAACGCTGCTCTTTCCTTATTGATAGTCTCTTTGGTATCACAGCGGCCGGAGCCTTTGAATGAAACAGAAGGTATCTTGGGGGCCAAGCTGGGCTTGCCCTTGAAGAAGAATTCAGCGCGGAATAGTCCCATCGTTTCCAAGTAGTCTTGTCTGTAGAGTAGAACAGCACTGGGGCATTCGAGCCATAGTTGGAAAGAGAAATGGAAGTCGTACCGGCGGACCGGAAGGTTAAAAAACAGTAACGTCATCTCCGTATAACCTGAGCAGGCTGTTGCTACCGCCAGCAGCATGCAGAAAGAAAAGAGCTTACTCATAGTGCATGCCTTTTTAAACCCAATCATGCTCTTCGCCGTCGTCGATGAGCTCCGTATTACTTTCAGCTATAATGCCTTCGAGAATCAATTCATCTGTCCAACAATGTGGGGAACGATATTTCTATTTGTCCATAAATGAAGATTAGCTCGCGCAAAGATACAAATATTTTTCACCGAAAATTCCTATCTTCGCATGGTATAAAAAACGTTATGAACAAAGTTCTTATCACAGCCGTCCGGCAGACAGTCTACCACGACTTGATGGAGAAATACGAAAACCACATCGAGCATGCCTGTGATGTGCTGGAAGGGCAGCAGTGGGTTTCCATTGATGGCAAGAGCCCCGAGGGGATGTGCCCTTCAGCCTGGTACTCCATGCGTGAATTCGTAGAGTCCCTTGCCAGGGGAGAAGGCAATTTCTACGACGGTTGGATGAAGAACCCCATGAGCGCCATGATCAGCTGTAACGACGGCTTCCGGCCATTCAGCTTCTACTTGGAAGTAATTCCATAAGGCCTTAGTCATACATATCTGCCCCGACTGCGAATACGAAGAAAGGCAGGCAGCATCAACGGAAGGGGCTGTGAATATCCTTTTATGATGGGGTTATAGCTCCTTCCGGTCTGTCTGCTGGCCCTTACTCGCCTTATTTATTCAACGCATCGGCGCTGGCGATGAAGCGGGCGATGTCTTCGTCGGAGACGTGGTAGTTCTGCATTTCGCCGGAGAAATACTTGTCGTAGGAAGCCATGTCTACGAAGCCGTGGCCGGAGAGGCAGAAGAGGATGTTCTTGGCCTCGCCGGTTTCTTTGCATTTGAGGGCCTCTTTGATGGTGGCGGCTATTGCATGGCAACTCTCCGGGGCAGGAATAATACCCTCCGTACGAGCAAAAAGAACGCCGGCGCTGAAGGATTCAAGCTGCTCAATGTCAACAGCTTCCATATATCCGTCTTTCATCAGCTGGGAAAGCACCACACCGGCGCCATGATAGCGCAGGCCGCCTGCATGGATGGAGGCAGGCTTGAAGTCATGGCCGAGGGTGAACATTGGAAGCAGGGGAGTCATACCGGCCTCGTCGCCGTAGTCGTACTCAAATTTACCACGGGTGAGCTTGGGGCAGGAGAATGGCTCTGCTGCGATGAAGCGTGTTTTGCGACCCTCCTGGATGGTGTGGCGCATGAACGGCAGGGCCAGTCCGCAGAAGTTGGAACCGCCGCCAAAACAGGCAATTACAATGTCGGGATACTCTCCTGCCAGCTCCATCTGCTTCTCGGCTTCCAGCCCGATGACGGTCTGGTGCAAGCACACATGGTTCAGAACAGATCCAAGGGCGTATTTGCAGTTGGGAGTAGTGAGGGCGAGTTCTATAGCCTCGGAGATGGCGCATCCCAGGGAACCACGGTCGTTGGGATTGCGGGTAAGGATATCCTTGCCGGCGCGTGTACTCATTGACGGAGAGGGAGTTACAGCTGCTCCGAAGGCCTGCATGATGCTGCGCCGGAAGGGCTTCTGCTCGTAGCTTACCTTTACCATATATACGGCGCAATCTATGCCGAATTTCTTGGTGGCATAACTCAGTGCGCCGCCCCACTGGCCAGCCCCGGTTTCGGTTGTAAGGTTAGTAACTCCTTCTTGTTTAGCATAATATGCTTGGGCAATGGCGGAGTTGAGTTTGTGGCTTCCGGCTGGGGATACGCTCTCGTTCTTGAAATATATATGTGCAGGAGTGCCGAGGGCCTCTTCGAGTTCGTATGCGCGCACAAGCGGGGTGCAGCGATATGCGGCATATTGCTCGCGCACCGCCTCCGGGATAGGAATCCATTCTTCCGTCTGGTTGAACTCCTGATCGGCGCAGGCCTTGCTGAACAGGGGGTAGAGGTCTTCGCTCTTCATGGGCTCGTGCGTGGCCGGGTTAAGGAAAGGCAGGGGCTTGTTGGGCATCACCGCCTGGATGTTGAAGTAATGGGTAGGAATCTCGGATTCCGGAAGCATGAATTTTTTCTGTCTCATGGCACTATATATTTAATTGTTTATAAATCAAAAAAAACGAGGCTGCCCGAATCCGGACAGCCTCTTGTATCTCTATGCAGGGCTCAGCCTGCCATTGTGTACGCAACTATAGAGTCTGACCGGGAAAAACGCTCAGACGCCACCAATAAAACTTGTTGCTATTCTTGTACATTCTCCGGCAAATATAATAAGAAAAAACAAAAAACAATAGCCCTTGAGTAATTATTTCGCGTCCTTGATAAATAAATCGTATATTTGTCCGATACAAAATAACACTGAATCATGATGAGAAGAGTTGCTCAAATCCTTGTCCTTGCTGCTTTGCTGCTGGCCGTCCTGCCTGCCCAGGCGCGTAAGAAACCGCAGAAGTTCACGCACACTACCGTGCAGCTGCCGGCCGTGACTCCCCAGATTATCCCAGTTGAGACGGCAAATACGCAGTTGATTCTTCAGGTGGATAAGCAGGGGACGGTGCGCACCCTTCATTATGGCGCCAAGGCGGGGGAACCGGATCAATTCTTACGTTTCCGTTTTGGCGGTAATCATAACTACGAAGACCCTTCGGCGTATCCTGCCGCTGGCGGTCGGTTCAATGGCTATGATGCCCTGCATGTAGAATATGCAGACGGCTCCCAGAATACAGAGCTCTATTTTGTGAACTCAGACGTACATGCCCATGATGACATAATAAGCACCGTGATTCATCTCAAAGACTATGTTACGGCACTGGAAGTAGATCTCGTATATAATGCTCATCAAGCTGAGGATGTGATACTTATGCACAGTATAATACGAAATGCCGGAAAGGCTCAAATTACTCTGCGCAACTACGCTTCTGCTTCCTTGAATCTTGTCTCGGACGATTATCTTCTGACCCATTTTTATGGAGGCTGGGCCAACGAGATGCAGGTAGATCAGGAATTGCTTACCCACGATGCCAAGGTGCTCGAGTCTCGTCGGGGGACTCAGACTACTCAGGACTGCAACCCTTCGTTCCTGCTCACGTTGGGCAAGAGCTTCAGCGAGACATCCGGAGAGGTGGTGGCAGGCGCTCTTGCCTGGTCTGGTAATTACCGCATCAGCTTCCAGATCGGCCAGAGCGACAGATTAAATATAGTATCAGGTATCAACCCATTTGCATCTGCTTATCCTTTGGCGGCCGGGGCCGAATTCGAGACTCCAGAGATGATATACACCTGGAGCTGCGAGGGCGCCGGCGGAGCCTCCCGCAACCTGCACCGCTGGGCCCGCAAATACAGCGTCTGGAACGGCGGAAAGGTAAATCCTACGCTGCTCAACAGCTGGGAGGGAGCCTACTTCAGCTTCACTACCGAGACACTTCTGCGTATGATAGACGATGCCGCAGCCATGGGACTTGAGATGTTCGTGCTGGACGACGGCTGGTTTGGCCTGGAGCACCCGCGCAACAACGACAAGGCGGGACTGGGCGATTGGGAAGTGAACACCAACAAGATCCCCGAGGGCATAGATTACGTGGCCTCTTACGCCCACTCCAAGGGGCTGAAGTTCGGCATCTGGATCGAGTCTGAGATGGTGAACCCCGATTCCAACCTTGCCCGCGAGCATCCAGACTGGATCGTGCAGAGCCCTGGGCGGCAGATACATGAGTCCCGCAACCAGTGGATACTGGACCTCTCCAATCCGGCAGTGCAGGATTTCGTGTTCGGCGTGTTCGATCGTACGGTGTCGCTTTCTCCCAATATCGACTATATCAAGTGGGACAGCAACCGCCGCATCATGTCTTTCGGCAGCCCCTATCTGGGCGCGGAGCAGGACCGCTTCTTTGTGGAGTACATACAGGGCTACTACAACGTATGCCGCCGTATGAGGGAGAAGTACCCTCAGCTCATAGTGCAGTGCTGCTCGGCAGGCGGCAGCCGCGTAGATTATGGCTCCATGCGCTGGTTCAACGAGGTATGGCCCAGCGATAACTCGGATGCCATTTCCCGTACCCGCATCCAGTGGGCTACCTCGCTGGTATATCCGCCCTGCATCATGGCGGCGCATGTTTCTGCGGTGCCCAACCACCAGACGGGAAATGTAACCTCGCTTAAGTTCCGCTTCGACGTGGCATCCTCCGGCAGGCTCGGCATGGAGCTGCAGCCCAAGAGCCTGAGTGCCGAGGAGCGAGCCCTTGCAGACCGCTGCATTAGCTCCTACAAGCAGTACCGCGACCTTGTGTTCAGCGGCGACCTGTACCGTCTGGCATCACCTTATGACGGTGATTTCTACGCACTTATGTATGTGTCACAAGACAAGCGCAGGGCGGTGGTCTTTACCTACTGCCTGCGCTACCAGAACCGCTCAAGGGGTTCGCATGTTTTCCGTCTGCAGGGCCTGGATCCGTCCCTCAAGTACAAGGTGACGGAGCAGAATGTAGACCGGAGCTGCTGGTGGGGGAACGGTAAGAGCTTCGACGCTGATTTCCTCTCGCAGGGCGGCTTCAATCCTTCGTTCAGTGAGGCCAGCTCCAGCGCCGTATTCGTGCTGGAGGCCGAGTAGCCCCGTGGCTATTCTCTATTCATCGCAATCCGCGCCTCAAGTTCCCAGGTGCGGATGCGGTCTTTGTACAGATTGTTGCGGTTGACGCTCTCTATGTCGAGCTGGCTGTCGGAGTTGCCTCCCCAGCGGCGGCAATTGTACATAACATCGTAGATACGCCCGATCTGGTACTCGCGGCTGACGCGGAGCCCTACTGCGTAATCCTCGCCGTATTTAGTGGTGGGGAAGTTGAGCTCCCGCAGCAGCGGTGTCCAGAACCCGCGCGGAGCACCCAAACCGTTGACGCGCAGGGCGTTGTTGCGCCCGTTCTCGGGTGTCCATTCGCGATGGTCGATGATTCCAGGGGGAAGCTCGTTAAGCTCGAAGTCGGTTATGCGGTAGGTACCTACCACCATCGCGCAGCCCTGCTCGCGGAAGGCATCCACGAATTTCTGCACCGTGTGCTCGTCGGAATAAACGTCGTCGGAATCGAGCTGCAGGGCAAAGCGTCCGCACTCCGGATGATGAAGAGCTGCGTTCCAGTTGCCGCCTATGGCATGGTAGCTCTTGTCCTGGGCAATGTAAATCAGCCGAGGATCGTCGGTAAATGAACGTATTACGTCAATGGTGCCGTCGTCGCTGTTATCATCTGCAACTATCACATTGTATGGGAAGTCGGTCTTCTGGGAAAGCGCCGAGCGTATGGCGTCTCCAATTGTACGTGCGCGGTTCTTGCAGGGAATTACCACGCTGGCCTCTACCGGGAATTCTCCTTTGCTCAGGTCAACTTCTTTGAATGAGGGAGCGAGCCAGCCTCCGATACGCTTCAGGTGAGCCGTACAGGCACGCTCCATCTCTATCTGCACTGCACGGTTGCGCGGATCTACATAATCGAAGAGCTTCTCTCCGGAATCCCGCTTATCGGTTTCTATCTCGTAATAAAGCAGTTCGTTCACATGCACGAGGGGGCCCATCGCAGAAACTCTCAGACGCAAATCATACAGAGCTGCGAACTCGTATTCCTCGTCCATCTGCTCTACGGCTTTCCTCAGAAGGGATGTGCGGTAAAGCTGCACGCCGCCAAAGTCGAAGTCGTCTCGGAGCGACCCCAGTTGGTAGTCGATTACGGGAGACGGAGTGTCGCCGTCGAAGTGGTCTGCGTATATCATGGCGGCGGAACTGTCGTCTGCTATCTGGAGCAGCCGTTCCAGCCCGAACTGCACCCAGGAAAGCTCCGTGGTGCGGGTGTAGATAAGCGTATATTCGGCATCTGCCAGGGAGGCAATCTCCCGTACTTTTGCAGTAGAGGTCCTTAGCGGGACGTCAAATCTCTTTATTCTCATTTCTTTAAATTCTTCCTTGCCTTACGCTTTTCTGACAGTATCCAAGTAGCGAGCTGAAGGCCTGCCAGTACGCACCAGAGGACTGCGAAGCAAGGTGTCCAAGCGGTGGGAAGACCCAGGCAGGTCTTGTCTACGCAGAGGAAGGTCATGCAAACGGTAAACATGAATATGGCCGGGATGCCCGCAATCATATAATGCTGGGTAAGGGGATACTTGCGTGCCAGCCAGACAGTTATGGTGCCGAGCATGAACGTGGCGAGTATCTGGTTGGAAAGTCCGAAGTAGCGCCAGATAATGTTGAAGCCGTCTTCGTCGCTCATATTGAACCACAGAAGAACGCCCACCGCTGCAAAAATGGGAACGCTGATTACTAAGCGCTTGCCTATGCTGTCTTGCCGTATCTTGAAGAACTCGGCAATGTTGATACGGGCGCCACGAAGGGCGGTATCGCCGGAAGTGATAGGAGCGGCAACAACGCCGAGTACGGCCAGGATGCTGCCTACTATACCGAGCCAGTGCTTGCTCACAGCGGTAACAACCTGAGGAGCAGAGGCGCTTGTCAAGCCACACTCCTGCATTCCTCCGTCAAAGAAGAAGTAGGAGCTCACCGCCGCCCAGATGAGGGCCACGATGCCCTCGGTTATCATGGCTCCGTAGAATACCGGGCGCCCCATCTTCTCACTCTTTATGCATCGGGCCATCAACGGGCTCTGGGTGGCGTGGAATCCGCTCACCGCTCCGCAAGCTACAGTTATGAAGAGGCAGGGGAAGATGCTCTGGCCGTTTACCCCCACAGAAGGAGCCCTGTTCTGCAAGCCGTCCCAGAATTCGGGAATCGAGGGCCAGTGGATAATCAGGCACACCATCAGCGACACTGCCATGAACAGCAGGGCAATGGCGAATACCGGGTAGATCTTTCCGATGAGTTTGTCTATCGGAAGCATCGTCGCCACTATATAATATATAAGGATAATGAGGGTCCAGATTAGCACCCACTTAGTGCTTCCGTCGCCTGCAAGGTCGCCCAGGATAAGGGCCGGGCTGTATACAAATACGGCGCCTACCATCAGCAGAAGGATGGTAGTGAACACCATTATAACATGACGGCTGCCCCAATGAAGCTCGCTTCCTACGATTTCCGGGAAGGTGGCCCCTCCCTTGCGAATAGAAAGCATTCCGGTAAAGTAATCGTGTACAGCACCTGCGAAAATGCAACCGAATACAATCCAGAGGTAACAAGCAGGGCCGAATTTTGCGCCCATTATTGCTCCGAAGATAGGACCGGTACCTGCAATGTTGAGGAACTGGATCATGAATACTTTCCAGTTGGGCATGGGCACGAAGTCCACGCCATCTGCCTTGGAAACCGCAGGAGTAACCCTTGCGGGATCTACTCCGAATACCTTTTCTACGAATTTGCCGTAAACCAGATAGCCGACGATAAGCGCGGCAATGCTAATTAAAAAAGAAAACATATTACTCTGCGCTGAATGCGAAAACTATAGCTTCATGAAAGGTCTTGCCTGGTTTGAGTACCACGGGAGGGAACTCGGGGCGGTTGGGGCTGTCGGGATAATGCTGGCACTCAATGGCTACGCCGTCGTAGTCGTGATAAATGCGCCCCTTCTTGCCCTTGGGGCAGCCGCTGAGCCAGTTGCCGGTGTAGATCTGCACTCCGGGCTGGGTGGTGAATACCTTGAGCACGCGGCCGCTGCGGGCAGCTTTGAGGGTAGCGGCCTCTTGAAGCTGGCCGGGCATGTAACCGTCTATGAGCCAGCATGCATCGTAGCCCTTGCCTGTCTTGAGGGCAGGGAAGGGCTTACGGATGTCGCGACCCAGTCGCTTGGGGTTCACAAAGTCCATGGGGGTGCCTGCAACGGGCTCCGATTCTCCCAGAGGAATGAGCGTGCTGTCCGTGGGCAGGTACTCCGATGCGTTGAGCTTGAGGGTGTGGCGCAGTACCGAACCCTTGCAGTCCAGATTGAAGTAAGCATGATTTGTAAGGTTCACTACGGTGAGTGCATCGGTCTTTGCCGAGAAAGTGAGAGTGAGCACGTTGTCCTCGCTCCACTCGTAATGCGCAACTACCACCAGGCGGCCGGGATAGCCCATTTCTCCATCCTGGGCCACATATTTGAATTCTACGGCGCCGTGTTTCTTGCGGGACTCCCAAACTTGGTTCTGGAAGCCGTCTGGCCCGCCGTGCAGATGGTTGGGACCGTTGTTGACAGGCAACTCGTACACCTTCCCGCCAAGCTCAAAGCGGCCGCGAGCAATGCGGTTCGCATAGCGCCCCGGGCATTTGCCGAAGCACGGGGCGTCGTGGAAATAATTCTCCGCCTTGCCATAGCCGAGCACCACGTCGCCCAGTTTGCCCTCCTTGTCGGGCACGTTTATGGCCACGATAGCTGCTCCGTAGTTACTAAGCACCACCGAGGCGCCGGAAGAATTAGTAATAGTGTAACGGTAGATGGCCTTGCCGTCTGCGGCGTGGGACCAGATTTTTCTAGAAACTGCCATATTTAAAGAATTGTTAGTTTATCAAACGAACGCTCCCCAGCTGCGCAGGACTTCTACGAGCCCCTGAATATCTACGGACTGAACCGCTCTGCCCTCTTTGAGGCTGCGGGCTGCTGCCGCTCCAGCCGCCTGTCCTATGCCCATGCAGCTGGCTTGTACGCGCAGCGATGCGAGCGACTTGCGGTCTGCGGAAATGCATCGTCCCGCAACGATGAGATTGGGAAAGCCATCTGCTATGAGGGCTCTGTAGGGTACGTACGCCGCCTGCTCGAGTTTTATGAGAACCTGCCCGGAGCCCTTGCTGGCATGCATATCTATCTGATGAGCGCCGCGCGAGATGCTGTCGGGATATTTGATCCCGGAAACGTATTCTTCTGCCGTAACGGTGTGAGCTCCAAGGATTCTGCGCGACTCCCGTATGCCGGCCTGGGGGGCGGTGGAGGAGACGTAGCAGTTTTTGAATTCGGGGAAATGCTCCCGCAGAGCCTGCGTGAAGCGGAAAATATCCTCCCGTAAGCGGCACTCCGCACGGGTAAAGTTGCGGTTGTCTGTGGAATCTGCGGCACTGCGGGTTATGTTCACCGCCACGCTGCCGGCGTGCATCACGCTGTTGAACCAGGGCCCTCCGAAGTCCGGAAGCTCGGCGCCGTTCTTCTTGAGTTCCAGCAATTTGTCGCGCACCGGAGTACATTGGCTTGAGCCCTTCTTGCCGCTGTGGTACATATAGCGGCGCAGAAGGGGACTGTCTGTATCTACACCAGAGAGCACAAAGCAGAATGATGACGGTTGCAACTCTCCTTCAGGATTACCCTGCATAGGCACGCCGGCCATCCATGCCAGGTCGCCGTCGCCGGTGGCGTCTATGAAACGAGTCGCCTGGAGCTGCTCAAGACCGTTTTTGTTCTCTATGATGACGCTGCAGAGCTCGCGGCCGCTCATCTCTACTCCTATAAGAGAGGAGCGCATGTACAAATCTACTCCGGCCTCCAGGACCATTCTCTGTGCGCACAGCTTATATAGTTCGATGTCAAAGTCTACATTCCCCTTGGGCCACTCTACGTACGCTCCGCCCAGGGCTTCCAACCGCTGTACGAACTCCCATGGGATGCCGCCGATTACCCTCTCGCCCCCGAAAGCAAACTCGCTGATAGGGGCGACGTAGCCCATGGTGGCCATGCCGCCGAGAAATCCATATCGCTCTACCAGAGCGACTTTCGCTCCCTGCCTGGATGCCGCCACGGCTGCCGTGAATCCCGCAGGCCCGCCTCCGCAAACCACTACGTCGTACTTGCCTGCCTTCCTGAGCCGGCTCTCCAGAACTCCGGAAGGAACTTCTGCAGCCCTTGATATCCCACGGCCTGCAACAGCAAACGTCAGTGCAGCAGCGCTGCTCTTAAGAAAGAATCTTCTGTCCATATATCCTACGAAGGTAGAAATAATTACTCATTTTTCCTATATTTGTATCGTATGAGAACGATCAAGGATACGTTGACTCTGGAAGACGCGCAGAGGCTTACCGGCCCGCTCGCGTTTAACCTTATGCTCAAGCCGGCGGGCTCGCTGTGCAACCTTGATTGTGCATATTGCTATTATCTTGACAAGAGCGGGATCTATGGCGGTCGCGAGCCGCGAATGAGCATAGAAGAGCTGGAGAAGTACGTGCGTACCTACATCCAGGCCTGCGAGCTGCCGGAAGTTACCTTCAACTGGCACGGAGGCGAGCCGCTCGTGCTGGGCCTGGACTTCTACCGCAGAGCCGTGGAGTTCCAGCAGAAGTACAAAGGGAACAAGAAGATTAAGAATACCCTACAGACCAATGCTACTCTTGTAAACGGCGAATGGGCCGACTTCTTTGCCCAACATGCTTTCCTGCTGGGCGTGTCTATGGACGGTCCTCCCGAGGTGCACGACCGCTATCGCAAAGACAGGGGCGGAGCTCCATCCTCGGAAAGGGTGCTCGAGGGCATAAGCAAGCTGCACCAGGCGGGCGTGGAGTATAATATTATGGCCACGATCAACAGTGCATCCGAGGGCAAAGGCCTGCAAGTTTATCAGTATCTAAAAGGGCTCGGCAGCGCTTTTATCCAGTTCTCTCCGGTTGTGGAGCACGTGGTGTGGCCGTTACGTGGCGGCAAGCCCGACAAGCAGGCCCGCCCTCACATAGTTGATCCTTCGGAACCGGATGCAGTGCTTGCACCTTGGTCGGTCAGCCCCGTCGGATTCGGACGCTTCATCTGCGATATCTTCGATTACTGGGTGAGGTACGATGTGGGCCGTGTGTTCGTGAACTTTTTCGACTGCACCCTTGCCAATTGGTGCGGCGTGCAGCCAGGCACTTGCAGTTTTGCAGAGACATGTGGAGGAAATGCAGTGGTGGAGCACAACGGAGACGTGTACAGCTGCGACCACTTCGTTTACCCTAAATACCTGATAGGCAATATCTACCGGGACTCACTGGAGGCTATGATGAGCTCTCCGGCACAGGTTTCCTTCGGAATAGACAAGCGCAACAAGCTCCCGCGCAAGTGCCTGCGCTGCGAATATTGGCCCCTCTGCCACGGAGGCTGTCCCAAGCATCGTTTCAATGTCACCGATACCGGCCAGACGGGACTGAATGCCTTGTGCGAGGGCTACCGCATGTTTTTTGCCCGCAGTTCTTCCGCTATGCAGAAGATGAAGGGGTTCCTGCTGGACGGTAAAGCTCCGGCGCTTATAATGATGCAGAAATGAGCGAGTTAGCCAGCGACATACAGTATCTTCCCGGCGTGGGGCCCAAGCGTGCTGCACTCATCAAGAAGGAGCTGGACGTGCATACCATGGACGACCTCATTCATTTCTACCCCTTCCGCTACCTGGACCGCAGCAGCATCACACCCATAGTGTCCGTCACTCCAGACCTTGCATACGTGCAAGTACAGGGTCGGGTGGTATCTCGTAACCTTATTAGCATCAAGCACTTGAGCGTGATTGTAGAAGATGGTACGGGGCGCATGGAGATGGTGTTCTTCAAAGGAGTGAAGTGGAATTTCGACCGTTTGGCGCCGGGTTCCGTGTGGCTCTTCTTCGGCAAGCCTCAGGTGTACAACGACCGTATAAATATGGTACATCCTGAGGTTGACGCTCCTCAGCAGGATACCTCGGGCAAGGGCACGCTTACCGGCGTGTATCCCAGCACAGAAAAGCTTAAGGCCGGGGGCGTTACAGGCAAAACCATGTGCAAGCTGCAGCGGTCCGCACTGGCGTTATGCCTTCCGGAACTCAGGGAGACGCTCCCGGACTATATACTTATGAAGTATGGCCTGCCGTCCCTCCCTTGGGCAATCCAGAACATACATTTCCCGTCAGACAGCCATGCTCTCGCAGCGGCGTCAAGGCGGCTCAAATTCGAGGAACTTTTTTTCTTGCAGCTCAGCCTGCTCAAACAAAAGTACGTACGCAGCCGGGCCAGCCAGGGGCTGGTGATGAAGCATGTGGGGCCTGCGTTCCATGCGTGTTATAACGCTCTGCCTTACGCACTTACGGGCGCCCAGCAGAGGGTGATAAAGGAGATTCGGGCCGATGTTTCCTGCGGTTCCCAGATGAACCGGCTGCTGCAGGGCGACGTGGGCTCCGGCAAGACCATGGTGGCCGTGCTCAGCTGCCTGATTGCAATAGGAAACGGCTATCAGGCCTGCATAATGGCGCCCACAGAAGTGCTCGCCCAGCAGCATTTTGCTAATATCCAAAAGTATCTTGCGCCTACAGGAGTGCAGTGCGCCCTCCTTACCGGCAGCACCACCCAGAAGGAGCGTCGCCCCCTGCTTGCCGGCCTCGCCGACGGTAGCATACAGCTGGTCGTGGGTACGCATGCGCTGATCGAGGAGCCGGTGAGGTACAAGGCCCTTGGGCTTGCCGTCATCGATGAGCAGCATCGCTTTGGTGTGAGCCAGCGCGCCGCCCTCTGGCAGAAGGGTCCGCTGATGCGGTTTGACCAGCGGAGTGGTGCGTGGGCGCCGGTGAGCGTCAGCGAACGTCCGGCAATCCCCCTTGAGGGGGTGCAGGGGGTGAGAACAGTCAGAGACCAAAATGTGCCTCCGCACATATTGGTCATGACCGCCACGCCGATCCCGCGCACGCTCGCCATGACTTTCTACGGCGACCTCGACCTGTCCGTCATCGACGAGATGCCCCCCGGCCGCAAACCCGTTCAGACCATGCTCATAGGCACCAACAAGCTCCCCGCCATGTACCGCTTCATGCGCGAAGAAATAGCCCGGGGACGCCAGGTTTTCGTGGTGTATCCGATGATTTTCATCAACGAAAAGATGGAAGACATCAGCAATGTAGAGCAGGGGTACGAAGACATCCTCAAGGCCTTCCCCCTGGAAGAAGGGTACAAGGTTGCGATTGTTCACGGCCAGCAGAACAACGAGCAGAAGCTATTCAACATGAAGGCGTTTGTTGACGGGCGGGCGCATATTCTGGTATCGACAACCGTTATCGAGGTGGGCGTTGATGTGCCGAACGCCAGCGTGATGGTGATTCGCAGCGCCCAGCGTTTCGGGCTTAGCCAGCTGCACCAGCTAAGGGGCCGGGTGGGGCGTGGCGCAGAAAAATCGTACTGTATCCTGGTCAAAGACCCCAAGACGGGGAAAGAGGCCCAGCAGCGCCTGGAGCTTATGTGCGCCACAGAAGATGGATTCGAGATTGCCGAACAGGACATGAAGATGCGTGGCCCCGGCGACCTTGAAGGCACGCAGCAGAGCGGCTTGCCGGTAGACTTGCATATCGCATCCCTTGCCCGCGACGGAGCCATGCTGGAGGAGGCTCGTTCTTGCGCCCAGAGGGTCCTGAATGCAGACCCTGCCCTTACCGAGCCCCGGAATGCGGTTTTGCTCCAGGAATTGCGAAAGGGAAAGTACGATTTCAAGAACTACAGCAATATCTCTTAAAAAATTACTATATTGCAAAAAAAATTATAGAAAATGGCTACAATTTTTATCGTAATCGCTGTTGTTGTCATCCTTGTTCTTTGGGTGATTTCCGCTCAGCGCAAGCTCGTAGGAGCAGAGGAGCTTACCAAGAACGCTATGAGTCAGATTGGTGTACAGCAATCCAGCCGCTGGGATGCCCTCACCGCTCTTGTAGAGCTTGTAAAGTCTTACAATGAGCATGAGTATGGTACTCTCAAGGACGTTATTGCAGCTCGTCAGGGCATAGACCACAACAGTACCGCAGAGCAGGCCCAAGTGCAGGAAGACGCCTTCAATGCCGCCCTCAAGCAGCTCAATGTGGTTGTAGAGCGTTATCCTGAGCTCAAGGCAGACTCCATGTACCAGAAGACAATGGATTCCGTGAATACCTACGAGAATCAGGTACGTGTGAGCCGTATGACCTACAACGATACAGTTACCCGCTACAACAGACTTACCCGTCAGATCCCGGACAGCATTGTGGCAGCTCTGTTCCACTTTACAGAGAAACAGTATCTGCGTGAAGATACAGCCAAGAAGGATATGCCTTCGATGAAGTTTTAAATAATTAAAATGAAGAGATTCTTCTTGTCGGTAATGGCGGTTTTGTCCGCCATTACTGCGTTTGGGTACCAGCCCGAGATTAAAGATATAGACATCAGGGTATCTCTTGATACTGCAGGCACCGCGCACATTACCGAGGTCTGGGATGTGGTGGTGGCCAGCGGCACCGAGTGGTACCTTGTGCGTGAGAACCTTGGGGATATCAGCATACTTAACCTTCAGGTAACGGACGAAACCAACGCTCAGTATCTCAACGAAGGCCGCTGGGATGTAGACCGCAGTTTGGAGCGCAAAGCTTTTAAGTGCGGCTTGCACAAGACCTCGGAGGGGTATGAAATCTGCTGGGGAGTCGGCAGCTATGGGCCCCATGTGTTCACCGTAAGCTATGATATGACCAATGCGGTGAAGTCTCTGAACGACTACGACATGCTCCACATGCAGTTTGTGTCTGACCAGCTGTCCGCGCTTCCTGGTCACGTACGGCTTACCCTTGAGGCTCCTGTGCCACTGAACGCCGAGAATTCCCGTATCTGGGGCTTCGGCTACGAGGGAACCACTGCATGGTCAGAGGCCGGAGAGGTTGTCGCCGAGTCAACCGAGCATGTCTACAGCAATTCTTCTCTTATACTCCTTCTGCGCTTCGACAAGGGCATTTTCTCATCCGCCAGCGTGCAAGACAGGAGCTTTGATGAAGTGCTGGAGAAGGCCCTGGAGGGCAGTCATTTTGGGGATGAGAAAGAAGACTCTTTCGCTGAGACATTCCTCGGTTTCATAATGTTTTTGGTATTCTGCTGGGTATTTGTAGTTCTTCCCATCAAGTCATTCCTTCAGGTGATTGGCGTTGTGAAATACAAGGACCGCAAGCGTATCCAGAAGATATTTGGAGTGAAGAAACTGCCCAAGTATTTCGAGTGGAGCCGTACGCTCCCGTTTAATGGAGATATAGGGAATACCTACTATGTTGCCTCGCATGTGAACGGCGCAGATGACGGCAAGTTCTCTATTATTCCTGCAATTATGTTGCACCTGATGTACGAGGGCATAATTGTGATGAGGAAGGGCTCCAATGGTAAGAAGGAATTCCACTTCGACGATTCCGCTTCTACCCAGAACCTCAGCAAGACTGAGCTGGAATTCCTGGACATACTCAAGAAGGCTTCCGGAGATGATAATATTCTGCAGGAGAGGGAATTCAAGCGCTGGACCGAATCCCATCCCAGTCCCGTTAATGATTGGGTCAAGACCATGAGGGAGGAGGTGCGTGTGAACCTTCGTGACAGCGGCTACCTGCTGCCAGGTAAAGACAGGGCGTTCGAACTGTTTGAGTTCAGCCCGGAAGGCCAGAAAGAGGCTATGCAGGCCTTGAACTTCCGCCAGTATCTTAAGGACTTCACAATCATTAACGAGCGTTATGCTCCCGAGGTCGCGCTCTGGGGCAAGTACCTTATCGTGGCGTCGCTGTTCGGCATTGCAGACAAGGTGGCAAAAGACATGAACAAGCTGGCCCCTACCGCATCTGTGGGTGTTCCCGAGATGCATGTGGCTGATATAAACGACGTTGTGATGTTTACTAATGTATTCCGCAGTGCAACCCGCTTTGCATATACCTTGGCCAACGCTCCTTCCGGCGGTTCGGGCGGCAGCTCCGGCGGCTGGGGCGGCCATTCCTCGTTCGGCGGGGGAGGCGGATTCTCCGGTGGCGGTCATGGTGGCGGAAGCCGTTAAAACACAGACTATTATGAGAAAATATCTACTGGGCTTCTGTGCCCTTGTTGCAATTATGAGTTGTGCAAAAACCGAAGACTCCGGTTATGTGGGGCCTTCCAATATCAAGATAGAAGACGGGGTGATGACGCCCGAGACACTTCTGTCTCTCGGGCGCTTGAGCGATCCTCAGATCAGCCCGGACGGCAGCAGCATTCTATACGGAGTGTCATGGAACGATATCGCTGCCAACCGCAGCTGCCGCAACCTTTGGATTTGCGATGTCGACGGAAGCAATCCCCGGCAGCTAAGCCGCTACGCCAAGAGCGTGAGCAATGCACGCTGGAGCGCAGACGGCAAATCACTCTTCTTCCTTCAGGGTGGACAGCTCTGGAAAGCCCCTTTGATGGGGAGTAAATTGGGCAAGAAAGTCCAGTTGAGCGATGTTCCCGCCGGGATTTCCGAGTTCAGCCTCTCGCCCGACCAGAGCGCCGTGCTGTATCTGTCCAGCATCAAGAATCCGAAGTTGGAGCAGCCGGCCGACTCCGACCCTGCGCTCGACAAAGCGCAGGCGTATGCGACAGAGGATCTTATGTACCGACACTGGGACCATTGGGTTACAGACATTCCGAGGAGCTATGTGGCTAAGCTCGGCGGCGGAAAGATCACACCGGCTTCTTCTACGGATATTCTTGGCAATGAGCCTTACGAGCTCCCTACTGAGCCATTCGGCGGCGCCGAGCAGCTGTGCTGGAGCCCCGACGGACGTTATATTGCCTATTCTTGCCGTAAACTCTGCGGGAAGCAGTACGCATTCAGCACAAATACAGGTATTTACGTGTACGATGTGCAGACCGGTAAGACCGTTGCCGTAAAGACGGACGGAGGTTACGACACAGATCCTGTATGGAGCCCGGACGGAAGCACCCTTGCATGGATTTCCATGGCACGCGACGGATATGAGGCCGATGCCCAGCGAATCTTGATTTCTGAAGTAGAGCGCAGAGCAGACGCCCTGGAGTTCGGCGCACCCCGCCAGCTTGCCGCTTCTCTGGACCGCGACGCCTCTGGCCTGGCATGGCATGGCGGTGACCTGTACTTCAACGCCTTGATAGACGGTGTGCAGGCAATCTTTAAAGTTACTCCCGACGATGAGCTCACGCGTCTCACTCCTCCCGACTGGCCGTACGACTTTTTTACTCCTTTTGCCGTAAGCGGAGAGGGGGAGACCCAGCGCCTGCTCACCACTTTCTATTCTCTGCATGAGCCACTTGAGATAGCGGCAGTTTATCCCGCACAGCCCTCGTTCCACGAGCTGAGCTTCGTAAACCAGAAGATTTTCGACATGCTGGACGACGTGCATACAGAGAGCGTTTATGTGCCCACCGTGGACGGCCAGATTATGCAGTGCTGGGTAATGTATCCTCCTCATTTTGACTCCGAGAAGGAGTACCCCGCAATAGAAATTGTGCTGGGTGGGCCTCAGGGCACCAACTCCCAGGACTGGAGCTACCGTTGGTGCTACAGGCTCATGGCCCAGCAGGGCTACATCGTCATTATGCCCAACCGTCGTGGTACAACAGCCTTCGGACAGGAGTGGAAAGAGCAGATCAGCGGAGACTATTGCGGCCTGAATATGCAGGACTACCTGAGCGCCGGCCGTTTCATCAAGAGCAAACCCTATGTGGGCAAGCTCGCCTGCGTGGGCGCGTCTTACGGCGGGTATTCCGCTTATATGCTGGAAGGTATGCATGGTAATCTATACGATTGCTTCATAGCTCACGCCGGCATCTTCGACGAGGCCCAGTTGTGGTTCACCACAGAAGAGATGTGGTTTGCCAATTGGGATAACGGCGGATTGACTGAATACTCCTACAGAGAGGGTCGTATGGGCCCTGCGGGCGACGGCATTACTTTCGGGGGCATGCAGCAGGCCGGAGCGCCTTACGCATCTACGCCCAAGGCCCAGCGCCATTACGCAAATTCGCCTGTGACCATGGTGACGAAGTGGCATACCCCCATTCTTTGCATTCACGGCATGATGGACTACCGCATCCCCTACGAGCAGGGTATGGCTGCCTTTAATGCCGCACAGATGATGGGAGTTCCCAGTAAGCTGGTGGTGTTCCCGGAAGAGAATCACTGGATCTTGCAGCCGCAGAACGCCCTGTATTGGCATCGGACTTTCTTTGATTGGCTCGACCGCTGGATGAAGTAATGGCCGACTGGCAAGAGAGGACTGGAATGCTACTGGGAGCGGAGGGCCTGGAGAGTCTCTCCGCGTCCCGTGTCGCAGTAGTGGGGCTTGGAGGAGTGGGCGCAATGGCCGCCGAGATGCTCGCCCGCGCGGGTGTGGGGCATCTGGTGTTGGTGGACGTAGACGTGGTCTCGCAGACCAATATCAACCGTCAGCTTCCTGCCCTGCATTCTACCGTCGGGCGCCTTAAGGCAGATGTCGTAGCGGAACGTCTGAAGGACATTAATCCGGAGCTTGACCTTCTGTGTATCAAGGAGTTTCTTGACGAGCAGAGTATTCCCACGCTCCTGGGCCCTTTGAGCCTGGACGCCGTAGTGGACGCTATAGACACCCTAAGCCCCAAGATAGCGCTGATTCAGCATTGCCTGGGGCGCGGACTCTTTCTTGTAAGTTCCATGGGGAGCGGCTCCAAGCTGGATGCCACCAAGGTTCGGGTAGACGATATCTCTCGCACTTTCCAGTGCCCGCTGGCCCAC
Organism: uncultured Bacteroidales bacterium; assembly: GCA_946410455.1. GTDB lineage: Bacteria > Bacteroidota > Bacteroidia > Bacteroidales > UBA932 > Cryptobacteroides. The sequence continues at coordinate 56,775 of CAMKAJ010000008.1, read as the reverse complement.
ATGCTGCGCAAACGTCTGCATAAACTGGGCATCACTTCCGGGTTCCGGGCAGTATTTTCTACAGAGAAGCCCGACCGCAGCTCCGTGGTGCTGGAAGAGAGTCGCAACAAGAAATCACAGACAGGAACGGTGTCGTGGCTTCCTGCAGTGTTTGGTTGTGTGTGCGCGCAGACAGCAGTAAGGCATATTGTTGGAATTGAAGAAAATGCTTAACTTTGCGCGTTTATGTTAAGAATAACCGAAGTCAAGAGCCGCGCGGATTTGATGCGCTTCATCAAGTTCCCGGACAAGTTGTATAAATCGTGCAAGCAGTACGTGCCCGCTTTGCATCAAGACCAGGTCTTTGCTCTCACCAAGACCTGCACTCTGTCTTATTGCAAGCGCAAGATGTGGCTTGCTACCGATGGCGGGAGAATTGTCGGGCGTATTTGCGCCATGATTAATCCCCGCTACAACGAGCTCTATGGCAAGAAACGTGTCCGTTTTGGCTGGTTCGACTGCGTCAACGACCTGGAGGTAGCAAGGCTGCTGATAAGCACAGCCGAGAAGTGGGCAACAGAACAGGGTATGACGGAGATACACGGCCCTCTCTACTACAATACCCTTGGTAAGCAGGGCATGCTGGTTGAGGGCTACGACAATACTCCTCCGTTTAATTGTCTCTACAACTTCCCGTACTACAACGACCTCATGCTCAAGCTGGGCTTCCAGAAAGAGTGCGACTGGCTGCAGTACAAGATGGTGGCTAATCACGGAGTCCCCGAGAAGGCCCGACGCGTCGCCAAGTTGGTAGAAGAGAAGTACAACCTGCATTTCGGAAGTATAGACGAGCTCAAGAAAGACCCCGAGATGATGCGCAAGTTTTTCCGGGTGTACAACGAGAGCTTCTCGCAGACAGTTTACAACTTCATTCCTTTCACGGACGCAGAGATTGACGAGGAAGCCAGGGCTTCCATGCGCTATGTGTCCGACAAGGCCAGTTGTATCCTGCTGGACGAGAATAACGAGATTGCGGCTTTCGGGATTTCTTTCCCCAGTATTTCGGAGGCCCTCAAGAAAGCTAAAGGACGCTTGTTCCCCTTTGGCTGGTGGCATCTTAAGAAAGCGCTCAAGAATTACGAGCTTACAGACCTCATGATCAATGGCGCAGTTCCGGAGTGGCAGAACAGGGGAGTGTCTGCAGTGTACTACAAAGAGATGGCCGACAAGGCCGCGAAGATAGGTAACCGATGGGCGATTTCCAATCCTCAGATCGAGTCCAACAGCGCGGTGAATATTTGGAATAGTTATGAGCACGAGCCGTTTATGAGACGCAGATGCTACATCAAGAAGATAGGAGAGTGATTATGGCAGAGAATACCCTTCTGGAAAAAGTGCTTTCCCTGCGAGGAAAGTTTCAGTCTATTCAAGACCAGTTGTCGGACCCTTCCGTTATGTCCGACATGAAAAAATATGTTCAGCTGAACAAAGATTACAAGGAGCTTGAGCCCATTATCAAGGCTGGGCACGAGTACAAAAAGATGCTCGACGACCTCCAGGCCGCCAAGGATATCATGCTGAATGAGAAGGATGACGAGCTTCGAGAGATGGCCCGCGATGAGATTTCGGAGATTGAGCCCAAACTGCCCGAGATGGAGCAGAGCATCAAGCTCATGCTCATCCCGGCCGACCCTGACGATTCCAAGAACGCCATGGTAGAAATCCGTGGTGGGACCGGAGGCGACGAGGCGGCCATTTTTGCCGGCGATCTCTTCCGTATGTATCAGCATTTTGCTGAACGCAGGGGATGGAAACTGGAGGTAACAGACCAGGCTCCCGGTACTTCAGGCGGCTTCAAGCAGATTGTCTTTAAACTCAGCGGAGAGGGAGTTTACGGAGTTATGAAGTATGAGTCCGGAGTGCATCGCGTGCAGCGCGTGCCCCAGACCGAAACCCAGGGCCGTATACAAACTTCAGCAGCTTCCGTGGCCGTGTTCCCCGAGGCTGGAGAATTTGACGTTGACCTTAGCTGGGACGATATCCGTCTGGATTTGTTCTGCTCATCTGGCCCCGGCGGGCAGGGCGTCAATACCACCTATTCTGCCGTTCGCCTTACCCATATTCCTTCCGGTTTGGTGGTTCAGTGCCAGGAAGAGCGCTCCCAGCTCAAGAATAAAGACCGCGCTTTCGAGGAGCTTCGTACGCGTCTGTACAACCTGGAGCATCAGAAGTATCTGGACGGCATTGCCGCCAAGCGTAAGACTATGGTCTCTACCGGAGACCGCTCCGCAAAGATTCGTACCTACAACTATCCTCAGGGCCGAGTAACTGACCATCGTATCAACTGGAGTATGTACAACCTCCCCGTCTTCATGGATGGAGATATCCAGGAATGCATAGACCAGCTTCAGATAGCAGAGAACGCCGAGCGCCTCAAGGAAGCCGGGGAATAATCAGCGCGCCTTAACGTTTGCGGAACGCGATACACGCGTTGTGCCCGCCGAAACCGAATGAATTAGAGATTCCCAAGCTCAGCGGAGCCTTTACCGCCACATTGGGCGTGTAATCCAGGTCGCACTCAGGGTCGGGATTATCAAGATTAATTGTAGGGGGCACAATGCCGTCCTGCAGGGCAAGCACAGTCGCAATGGCCTCGGCGGCACCGGTGGCTCCGAACATGTGTCCGTGCATAGATTTAGTGCTGCTGATGTGCACTTTGTAGGCCTCGTCGCCGAAGGCAAGTTTGCAAGCAGTCGTCTCGGCTACGTCGTTGAGCTGCGTGCCGGTTCCATGAGCATTTACATAGACGACATCCTTTCCGGGCACGAAGCCGGCCTGGTCCAGAGCCTGGCGTATGCAGCGGGCCTGAGTACTTCCGTCCGGACGCGGCGCCGTGGCATGATACGCGTCGCAGGTAGTGCCATATCCCACCATCTCTGCATAAATACGAGCTCCACGGGCAACAGCATGCTCCCATTCTTCGAGAATGAGAACGCCTGCTCCGTCGGCCATCACAAAACCGCCACGGTCTGCGTTGAACGGCAGGCTGGCGTGCTGCGGATCCTCGGCGCGGGTAAGGGCGCGGGCATTTCCGAATGCAGCTGCGCCGATAGGGATGGCGCAGTGGTCGGTGCCGCCGGCGATGATGGCGTCTGCATAGCCGTGGACAATGGCACGGAAGGCTTCGCCCAGGGAGTGAGTCGCAGTCGCGCAGGCCGTAACTATATCTATACATGAGCCTTGTGCGCCGTATTTAATGGCAATCTGTCCGCCGGCCATATCAGAAATCATGGTAGGAACAAACAACGGAGAAATCCACTGACCGCTGGGATCCTCAACCATTTTCTCTATTTCCCGCTGAATTGTCACGAACCCGCCGATGCCGGAGCTTACATAAGTAGAGAGCCTGTCGTTATCTATATTTTTACCTGCCACAAGGCCGCTGTCGTTCATTGCCTGATAAGCAGCCGCCATAGCGAAGATGGTAAAAGGGTCCTGCTTGCGGATGAACGGTTTGTCCATACCGTAGTCTTCTGGGTTGAAATTACGAACCTTGCCAGCTATCTTCACGGGCAGCCCGTCGGTGGGGAATTCGTTTATATAATCTATACCGCAAACTCCGTTCTTGAGATTATCCCAAAAGGTCTTCACATCGTTCCCGATGCAAGAAACGACACCAAGTCCGGTAACTGCTACTCTTTTCATAATACACTGGTTTTGAGGCTGCAAATATACAAACTTTTTTGCTATATTTGTAGGTCTATGCGCACACCCAAAGACCAGCTGCCGAGATTCCTGCTAGGCAAGCACCAGTTGATAATGACCGTAAGCTTTGCGGCCTTCTTTTCTTTGGCTTTCTTGCTGATAAGCGTTCCGTTAATTAATAATGCGTGGTTTGAACTTGGCGGAGGAGAAGCTTTTTTGTTTACGGTGGTTTTCTACCTGATTTCACTCTCGATTGTGGTGTTCAGCAAGGTGCTTCTTTACATAAAGCGTAACGCAAAGCATTTTCCCATCTACAGGTATATTTTGTGGAATGTCGCCGAGATTATGCTGATAGCCATGCTGTATTGCTTTTTTACGGTAGAGGGCGACAAGTTCGGCATTATCGACCTTGCCAATAAGGAAATCTGGAGGCTGTGCCTGGGAGCCGTTGTATATACCAGTATTTCGCTAGGCGTCCCCTATGTACTTATGGCTCAGTACTTTATGATAGAAGAGAGGGACAATACCATAAGGCTGATGAATTACGGCAACGTAGTCAGTGACGTGCCCCTGACTCCCAGCGAAGAAAAGCGTATTACTCTCTTCGACAACAACGGAGTACTCAAGCTCTCAATCAGTCCGGACAATCTGTTCTTCATTGAATCGGATGACAATTACATACAGGTTTGGTATACCGACGCTTCCGGTGAGCTTAAGAAATACATGCTGCGCTGCAGGCTCAAGACTGTAGAAGAGAGTTTTGCAGACAGCGACCTGGTGCGCTGTCACCGAAAATATATCATCAATATTCGGAAAGTCCGTATGTTGATTTCTGAACGCGAGGGTTATGTGGTTGATTTGGACAGCGACTCTACCCCGCGCATTCCCGTGTCTAAAACTTACGAGCAGGCCGTGCTTGCCCGCTTCAATTCAAGATATTGATTATGTGGCAGAGAGTACAAACCCTTTATCTGGCCCTTGCGACCGCATTGGTGGCAGCCATGTTCTTTTGTGATAAGGCAGGCGAGATTTCATTTATCTCATACTGGCCATATCTTATTCTGTTGATACTGATTACTGCTCTTAACCTGCTGGCCCTCACGACCTGGAAATTCCGTGTTTTCCAAGTGCGTACAGCCGTGCTTTCGGCCTTGCTCACCCTCGCTCTCCAGGCGTGGCTGGTGGTGGACTTTGTGGTTACCGGGAACGACCCGCTGTTCCACGTCCCTGCGCTTTTCCCAATAGCCGCCGTCATCCTGGATATTATGGCGGCACGGGCCATCTGGGCCGACGAGCTAATGGTCCGCAGTTCTAGCAGACTCCGCTCAAGCAAACGATCAAAACATTAAAATTCAATATTATGCGCATCCCCGAATCTGAACTCATCATCAACGGCGACGGCTCTGTATTCCATATTCACCTCAAACCGGAAGAGCTTGCCGACAATGTCATCATGGTAGGCGACCCCTCCCGTGTAGACATGATTGGAGAGTACCTCACAGACATCGAATTCCGTCATGAGTCACGTGAGTTCGTGTCTATTACTGGCAGGCGTAACGGCACCCGTATCACTGCGATTTCCCATGGAATCGGTCCCGATAATATCGACATCGTCATGACCGAACTCGACGCTCTTGCGAATGTAGACTTCAAGACCCGCGAAGTCAAGCCCGAGCACAAGGCCCTGAATATTCTCCGCATAGGAACCTCTGGCGCCCTTCATCCAGATATTCCCCTGGGAAGCTATGTGCTGGCCCACATCAGCGTGGGATTTGATGGCGTCATGAACTGGTATGGCAACCGCGAAAAGGTTACTATTCCTGCAGTTGAGGAATCTTTCAAAAAGCACATGAACTGGCTCGATGTCCTTCCTTCTCCTTACTTTGTAAAAGCATCTCCCAAGATTATAGATTTGCTTAAGGATGTCACCGTTAAGGGCGTAACCATTTCTGCATGTGGTTTTTACGGGCCCCAGGGCAGAATCGTAAGGGTGCCGCTTGCAATGCCTAATATGCTCGAGGATATTGAGAGCTTCCGCTTCTCCGAGGCCGGCGAGGACTATCGCATTACCAACTTCGAGATGGAGAGCTCGCCGCTGGCCGGACTTGCCGCCCATCTCGGACACAATGCCTCGACTGTTTGCTGCATCATAGCCAACCGTTATCTCCAGAGTTCCAACCCCGACTACAAGCCCGCTATTCGTAAGCTCGTAGAACTGGCGGTCGACAGAATGTCGACGCTGTAAATTTAGTGCGCGCAGGGGGACATTTGCTTGTACCCCTGCGTTCATTTTCGCCTTTTTTTGCGCGTAGAGGTACACTAGAAAGTATCCCTACGCGCACTTCAGTTGGTGATCCGGCTTAGCTGGCCAGAGGGTTGTCGGTGGTGTAACCTTCGCGAAGGCGGCGTTCGAGGGCTGCGGCAAGGAGACTGGCGTCAGGGAAGTTCCCGGCATGGCCGTCCTCGGAGGAACTGCTCCCGGAGAGGCCGTCTTTAGATGCTGAGGTACTTGCATCCGCCCCGCCAGAGGCCAAGGCCCGGCTGTCAAGTCCGTATTGCGACCATTCAAGTCCGGATGCTTCTACAAGGGCGCGTAGAGATATGTCGCCGTCGCTCAAGAAGTCGTGGCTGTAACAGCCAGCTACGCGGCATACGGCGAGCAGAAAGTGCAGCGGCTCCAGGACGGGGCTCCCGCAGCGGGTCGCCTCAAGCGCGGCGTGTTGCAGCATACTGATTGAACTTTCGCACAGATTAATGCTGTCGCGCTCTTCCCATGGCACTGCTTCATCTACGAATACAGCCGCGTCTATTTGCTCTTTGAACAGCGCTGTGTCGATGCCGGCAGACTCTAGGGCTAGGCATGCGTCGTTGCTTGAATGCCGCATTATGGCGAGCATTATATGGTCTGGGCAGATGTTGTGCCAGCCCGTGCGCAAGGCCTCGTCCCGGCTAAACTCCAGAACCTTCAAAAAAACGTCAGAAAAGCGCAATTCCATGCCGCAAAGATGCACAAAAATTCGCAAATTATTATTATATTTGTACGATTATAAAGAAGCTAAATAAATGGATAGTGAAGAAGTCGTACGCGGCTATATAGAGCCGGTAGAAATTGATCACGAAATGCGCACGGCGTACATCGACTACTCGATGTCCGTCATTGTTTCCAGAGCACTCCCCGATGTGCGTGACGGCCTCAAGCCGGTACAGCGCCGCGTCCTCTTTGGAATGGACGGACTGGGCTTGAGCTTCGGCGGCCAGACCAAGAAGTCTGCCCGTATCGTCGGTGAAGTTCTGGGTAAATACCACCCTCACGGAGATTCCAGTGTTTACGACGCTATGGCGCGTCTGGCCCAGCCCTGGAACCAGCGTTACCCTCTTGTTTTCGGGCAAGGTAACTTCGGTTCCATGGACGGCGACCCCGTCGCGGCAATGCGATACACTGAGGCTAAGCTCGCCAAGATGACGGAAGATATCCTCGCAGATATAGACAAGGATACCGTCGATATGACGCTGAACTTCGACGACTCTCTCCAGGAGCCTACCGTCCTGCCTACCAAGCTGCCCCTGCTGTTACTGAACGGCTCGTCTGGCATTGCGGTAGGTATGGCCACCAACATGGCCCCACATAACCTGGGTGAAATCTGTGACGCAATCTGCGCATACATCGACAATCCGGATATCACTACTGAGGAGTTGATGGAGCATGTCAAGGGCCCCGATTTCCCTACGGGAGGCATCATCATGGGCCGCCAGGGAATTGTGGATGCATACAACAGCGGCCGTGGCAGGGTTGTCGTGCGTGCCCGCACCGAGATTGAGGTTGCAGATAACGGCCGCGAGACCATAGTGGTGACGGAGATTCCGTACATGGTGAACAAGCGCGACATGATTGCCCACATCGGCGAGCTGGTACGCGACAAGAAGATAGAGGGCATTGCCGACTTGCTGGAGCTTACAAACCGCGAGGGCATACGTATCGAGATTCCCCTCAAGATGGGAGCCAACTCCAACGTGGTGCTCAACATGCTCTTCAAGTACACGGCGCTTCAGTCCAGCTTTGCCATCAACAATGTGGCGCTGGTGAAGGGCCGTCCGCGCACCCTCTCTCTTAAGGAAATGATTCAGAACTTCGTGGAATTCCGCCACGAGGTAGTGGTGCGCCGCACCAAGTTCGAGCTTGACAAGGCCCTCAAGCGCGCCCATATCCTGGAAGGCTTGCTCAAGGCCATCGACGTTATAGATGAGATAGTAGCTATCATACGCCACTCCAAGAGCGTGGATGATGCCAAGGCAGAGCTCTCGGAGACCTTCGGATTCACGGAGCTTCAGGCTGCTGCAATCGTAGAAATGCGCCTGCGTCAGCTCACCGGTCTGGAGAAAGACAGGCTGCAGGCCGAATACGACGAGTTGGAGAAGTTCATTGCCCGTTGCCAGGTGATCCTTGGCAGCGAAGCCGAGCAGCTCGCAATCGTCAAGCAGGAGTCTTCCGAGATGAAGGCCAAGTATGGTGACGACCGCCGCACGGAGATTACTCTCAGCGCAGACGAGTTCAACCCCGAGGACTTCTATCCCGATGAGGACGTGGTCATCACCATTTCCCACCTCGGATACATCAAGCGCACTCCGCTCAGCGAATTCCGCACCCAGAGCAGGGGAGGCGTGGGCAAGAAGGCAAGCGCTACCCGCGACGAGGATTTCATCGAGCATATCTACGTAGCCAACATGCATTCCGTGATGCTCTTCTTTACCGATAAGGGCGTGCGCTACTGCAAGAAGGTTTACGAGCTGCCCGAGGGTACGCGTACTTCAAAGGGCCGTGCGGTGCAAAACCTGCTCTCCATCGATCCGGAAGACAAGATCCGCACCTATCTCAACATCCCTCTGCCCAAGAATGCAGACACTGATGCAGAGCGCTATGTGATTCTCGTTACCAAGCGCGGTGTGATCAAGAAGACCGACCTGGCCGACTATACCAACTCCCGCAGTTTCAATAAGGGCATTATCGCTATCAATATCCGCGAGGGAGACGAACTGCTCGACGCCCTGCTCACAGACGGCAAGAACGAGATTATGATTGCTGCCCGCAATGGCCGCTGCTGCCACTTCCGCGAGGAGGAGCTTCGCAGCCTGGGCCGCAACAGTTCCGGTGTACGCGGTATCAGCATAAAAGATGACGACGAGGTTGTGGGTGCCCTGTCATTCAATCCCCAGGATGCCGATTACGCGGCCCGTACTGTGCTGGTAGTCAGCGAGAATGGCTATGGTAAACGCACCTCTCCCGACGAATACAGCATAACTCACAGAGGGGCACAGGGCGTAAAGACCATCAACATCACAGAGAAGACTGGCGCGCTTGTTGCAATCAAGTCTGTTACAGAAGAGAACGACCTCATGATTATTAATAAATCCGGACTCACTATCAGGATGTCCGTGAGCGAAATCAGGGTCGCGGGCCGCGCCACTCAAGGCGTACGCCTGATCAACATACGCGAGGGAGACTCTATTGCAGCTGTCTGCCCGGTACCTAAGGAAGAGGAGCAAGATGTTGCCTCCGGTATAGAAGAAACAACAGAAAACGAATAAATCTTATAGCCATGAAAAAAGTTTTGATGGTACTGGCTCTTGCAGCCACAGTCATTTCGGCAAATGCACAGGTTAAGAGCATTTCTGCTGCACAGAATGCTGTACAGAAGGCTAAAGCCGATACCGAGAATCCTAAGAAGGCCGAGAAGTTCGGCACCTGGATTAAATATGGACAGGCTCTTATTGATGCATACGACGCTCCTGCCGGCAGCGGTTGGCTCGGTGCCAGCAGAAACGAGGTTCAGCTTGTGTCTAATAACGAGAGGCCCAGCGCCGTGGAGCGTGTGTCTCTTGGGGGCCAGACCTGGGACAAGGAGGTTTATCCTACCAGGAACTATTATTACAATGCAGCAGGTCAGCTCGGGCTCATCGAGGTTACCCAGCCAATTTATGAAGACGCTCTGACCATGGCCCTTGAGGCTTTCAAAAAGGCCGGAGAGCTGGATGTCAAGCACTCCAAGACCAAGGATATCACCGGAGCTCTGCTTTCTATCTCCGGAAAGTTCAACGAGCAGGCATACACCAGCTATACCCTTGGAGACCTTGCAAAAGCTTCCAAGCTCTTTGAGTCTGCAGCAATCGCCCGCGCCACCGAGCCCCTCAGCCAGCTGGATTCCAATTCTATTTACAACGCTGGTTTTACTGCATGGCTTGCAGGCGACATGGACCGCGCTGAAGTGTTCTTCCAGAATGCTTACGAGATTGGTTATTACGGAGAGGGCGGTGAGACCTTTGCAAAGCTCGCCGACATTGCCGAGAAGAAGGGTGCAGCCGAGAAGGGTAAGGATTACCTCGAGGAGGGTTTCCAGAGGTTCCCTCAGAGCCAGAGCATTCTGGTGGGCCTTATCAACTATTACATCAACAACAACGGAAGTACCGACCGTCTGTTTGAGCTGCTCGATGAGGCAAAGAAGAACGAGCCCAACAACCCCTCTCTCTATTATGTAGAGGGTAATATCTGCAACCAGCTTGGCAAGACTGATGACGCAGTAGTCGCTTACGACAAGTGCGCTGTAATAGATCCTGCTTATGCATACGGATTCATCGGCAAGGGTCAGATGTTCTACAATCTGGCTATCAAGTACTCCGAGGAGGCCCAGAACGAGATGGACGACGCCAAGTACATGGCTCTGGTAGAGAAATTCGAGAGCTGCCTCAAGTCTTGCATCGAGCCCTTCGAGCAGGCCTACGAAATCCTTAAGGACGAAGGCACTAAAGTAGCTGTAGCAGAGTATCTTAAGAATGCTTGCTTCCGCTTCCGCACCACCGACGATTCTTATCAGCAGAAATACGACAAATATGCTGCAGTTGTGGCAGCTGCACAGGCTAAGTAGCATAATTCTCGCTCTGGCGTTGCTTACGTGCTTCGTCTCCTCCTGTGACTTTCTGCGTTCGCTCGCAGGCCGTCCTGGTTCGGAAGACATTGCACGTAAGCGTGCGCTTATAGCAAAGGCAGAGCAGCGTAGGGACTCCCTGGCCAAGGCCCGTCTTGACTCGATTGCCCGTGTTGAGCAGGCAGCGAGGGATTCTATAGCGGCTATGGATACGCTTACCCGTGCCGGCAAGTTATTCTCTGCATCACAGCTCAAGCATATTCAAACAAGTACGCTCGATCACCGTTATTACGTGGTTGCAGGGGTTTTTGCCGACAAGAATAATGCGCAGAATCTTATCTCTCTTTATGCAGAGGATGGGTATCAGACCATAGCTGTAAAGTGTCGAAAGACTGCTGATGCCGTACTTGTGGCTCCGAGCAACCGAATTAGCGAGATACTGGAATCTTATCTTAGGATTGAACAATTACCCTATTCTTCCAAGCATCTTTGGGTGCTTGTAAATGAGTGAGATAATGAAACGTCTTCTTGTTCTTGCTATACTTCTGATACCTTTCGGGCTGCGGGCGCAGTATAAGTATCCTGTGTATTCCGAGTTGTCTGAGAGCGAAGTCGTTCGTAACATGAAAGAAGATGTCGGGTTTCTTGCATCAGCTGCGCTCGAGGGGCGGGCGGCCGGCTCCGATGGAGAATTGGAGGCTGCCCGTTATATAAGCAAGCGCTTTGAAGGGCTGGGTGTAGATTTGCTGTACGGAGAAGACGGTGATTCGTTCGGTCTCAAGCAGGAAAGCGGCGATACCCTTCGCTCCCGCAATGTGGCGGCGTTCATTCCCGGATACGATAATAAGCTGAAAGACAGCTATATAATTGTATGCGCCAGGATGGATAACCTGGGTACGGCGATGGTCAGCGTGGATGGCTCTCTGGAGCGGCGTATTTACTATGGTGCAAACGGCAACGCTTCCGGGCTTGCCGTGCTCATTCAGCTGGCCGCTATGCTGCAGACAAATAAAGTGTTGCTCAAGCGCTCTGTCGTTCTTTTGGCGGCCGGGGCCTCACTTAAGGATGGTGCCGGTTCGTGGTATTTTATCCACCGTTCATTCCCGGCCCCTGAGAAGATTGACGCCATGGTGGAGTTGAATATGCTCGGTACTGGATCTTCCGGTTTTTATGCTTTTACGGCTTCAAATGCCGATATGAACAAGACTGTAACGGCTCTCTCCAATACGCTGCAACCCGTTCAGCCCCAGCTTGTTCCGGCAGAGCCTTGCCCGTCAGACCATAGAGTTTTCTACGACGCCAAGATTCCTGTCGCGATGTTTACTACCGGCATGTATCCTGAGTACAACAGAGTCAAGGATACCCCGTCCATCCTGGAGTATGATTGGATGGAGAGGGAGGTGGAATACCTCTATAACTACATAGTATCCCTTTCTGGAGGGTCCAAGCCTGAGTTCAATCCCTCAGAGGCCGCCCGAGAGCTTTATCTGGAGGGCCGTTCCGGCGTTGTGCCGTATTACGATTGCGACGTCAAGCCAACCTTCCTTGGCAGCAACGATCCTGCAGTATTCTTGAAGAAGTGGGTATATGTTTACCTGAAGTATCCTCAGGAGGCTGTGCAACAGGGAATACAGGGGCGCGTGCTGGTAGATTTCGTGATAGACGAAAAGGGTCATGTAACGGATGTAAAGGCAGCCAGGAGCAGCCATCCTTTGTTGGAAGAGGAGGCCCTTAGGGTAATCAAGGCCTCCCCAGACTGGAAGCCCGGACTGGTGCGTGGCAAGAAAGTTAAATCTCATGTTTCCTTGAATGTAGAATTCAGATTGGAGAAGAAATAGTGATATATGGAATACGATTTTAAGTCAATCGAGAGTAAGTGGCAGGCCAGATGGGCCTCCGAGAAGACCTTTAAGGCGGTTGAGAATCCGTCCAAACCCAAGTATTACGTGCTGGACATGTTCCCTTATCCTTCCGGAGCGGGACTGCACGTCGGGCATCCTCTCGGATACATTGCAAGCGATATTTATTCCAGATACAAGCGGCTGAAGGGTTATAACGTGCTGCACCCCATGGGCTATGATGCATTCGGACTGCCGGCAGAGCAATATGCTATCCAGACCGGCCAGCACCCCGAGAAGACCACCAACGAGAACGTAGCGCGGTATCGCAGCCAGCTAGACCGCATAGGTTTCTCTTACGACTGGGACAGGGAAGTGCGCACTTGCGATCCGGAGTTCTACAAATGGACACAGTGGGCCTTCCTCAAGATGTTCGACAGCTGGTACGACCCGGCCGCCGGTAAGGCCCGTCCCATTGCAGAGCTGGTCTCCCGCATAGAGTCGCAGGGTTACGAGGATATTACCCCTGCGGCATGGGCTGCTGCAACAGAGAAGGAGAAGTCCGATATTCTGATGCGCTATCGTATTGCTTATCAGGGAGAAACGTCCGTAAACTGGTGCGAGGGGCTTGGAACGGTCCTCGCAAACGACGAGGTCAAGGACGGCCTCTCGGTGCGTGGCGGTTTCCCTGTGGTCCAGAAAAAGATGACTCAATGGCAGCTGAGGGTGTCTGCCTATGCTGAGCGGCTCCTGGAGTCTCTGGACCGTCTGGACTGGAGCGATTCGCTCAAGGAGATGCAGCGCAACTGGATCGGCCGTTCAGATGGCACCGAGGTTGTGTTCGACACTATTTGCAACGGGCGCCACAAGCCTGTAACTATTTTTACCACGCGCGTAGATACTATATTCGGTGTTACATTCATGGTGCTTGCCCCTGAAAGCGAGCTGGTTGAAGAGCTTACAGCGGCCGACCGTAAGGAGGCCGTGGCTGCTTACGTCCAGGAAGTCAAGAAGAAGACCGAGCGCGAGCGCATCGCGGAGACAAAGAGCGTAAGCGGCGTATTCTCAGGCTCATACGGTGTGAATCCTCTCACCGGTGAGCAGATTCCTATCTGGATTTCGGAGTACGTGCTTGCTGGCTATGGCACCGGTGCCATTATGGCAGTGCCTGCTCATGACAGCCGCGATTATGCCTTCGCACGCAAGTTTGAACTGCCCATCGTTCCTATTATCGAGGGCTGCGACGTGAGCGAAGAATCTTTCGACGCAAAAGAGGGCAAGATGTGCAACTCAGGATTCCTCAATGGGATGGATGTGAAGGAGGCCATCGAGGCCGCCAAGGATTATGTAGAGCAGAAGGGGCTTGGCCGCCGCAAAACAAATTTCCGTCTGCGTGACGCCATTTTCTCGCGCCAGCGCTACTGGGGCGAACCGTTCCCCATCTATTACAAAGATGGTATCGCTTGTGCGGTAGATGAGGCTGACCTGCCTCTTCGCCTCCCGGAAATAGAGTCTTTCAAGCCTACGGGCGATGCTCCTCTCGCGCGGGCCAAGAACTGGACCTACAAGGGATATCCTCTGGAGACTTCCACTATGCCAGGGTTCGCCGGTTCGAGCGCATACTATCTGCGTTACATGGATCCTCACAACGGCGAGGCCCTGGTGTCGCGGGAGGCCAATGACTACTGGCGTTCCGTAGATCTCTATGTGGGTGGTACTGAGCATGCTACGGGGCATCTTATCTACTCCCGTTTCTGGAACAAGTTCCTTTTCGACCTGGGCTATGTTTGCGAGGACGAACCATTCCGCAAGCTTGTGAACCAGGGTATGATTCAGGGACGCTCCAACTTTGTCTATCGAATCGTCGGTACCAACACCTTTGTGTCTGAGGGACTACGTAAAGACTACGAAACTACGGAGATACACGTGGATGTAAATATAGTGTACAACGACAAGCTTGATCTCGATGCTTTCCGCGCATGGCGCCCGGAGTTCGCTGATGCAGAATTCATCCTGGAAGAAGGGGAGTACCGCTGTGGCTGGGCCATAGAGAAGATGAGCAAGTCTATGTACAACGTGGTGAACCCCGACCTTATCTGCGACACTTACGGCGCTGATACCCTTAGGCTTTACGAGATGTTCCTCGGCCCCGTGGAGCAGAGCAAGCCCTGGGATACCAAGGGAATTGACGGAGTGAACCGCTTCCTTAAGAAGTTTTGGAGGCTCTATTACAACAAGACCGAGTGGCTGGTGACCGACGAGAAGGCATCTGCAGAGGAACTCAAGGTGCTGCATAAACTCATTGGCAAGGAGCAGGACGACATAGAGAACTTCTCTTATAACACTACCATAAGTGCCTTTATGATAGCGGTTAATGAGCTTACGGCCCTCAAGTGCGACAAGCGGGAAATTCTGGAGCCTTTGGTAGTTTTGCTCTGCCCATTTGCTCCGCATATTGCCGAGGAACTGTGGGAGCGCCTTGGTCACGAAGGCTCTGTGGCCGACGCCGTGTTCCCGGAGTTCATTCCTGCGCTGGCCGCCGAGGATAATGTTACATACCCCGTGCAGTTCAACGGCAAGATGCGCTTTACCGTAGATATGCCCAAGAGCGCCAATCCCGCAGAGGTAGAGGCAGCCGTGCGTTCCAATCCTGCCACACCCAAGTATGTTGGAGATCAGCAGATTGTGAAGGTTATAGTAGTCCCGGGTAGAATCGTTAACATAGTTGTAAAATGAGTGCAAAACTTGTGTTAAAGAAAGTTTGGGAGTATCTGGCCCTTACTGCAGCATGCTTTGTTTTTTCGTTCTGCTGGGAGGGGTTCATGATTCCCAACGGTATGTCTGCTGGCGGTATGATGGGACTTTGTACCATTATCCAGTACGCCACAGACGGCCTTATTCAGGCACAGTATTCATATATTGTCGTCAATGCAATTTTGATTATTGTGGCTGTGCTGGCTATGGGTATAGGATTTGGCTTCAAGACTATTTATTGCATTGCGGTCTCTTCTTTGCTGATGGAGTTTCTTGCCGGCGCGTCTTTTTTGCACAGCGTACCAGGGGAGTTCTTTTATGTGCAGGAGACGATTCTGATTCCCGTGATTGCAGGTGCTTGCGAGGCTGTAGGTATAGGTCTTGCCATGCGCTATGGAGGCAGTACTGGCGGTACGGACATCGTGGCGCTGATGGTCAACAAGTACTGGCCGGTGGCGTTGAGCTCAGCGTTCTTGATTTCAGACCTGGTGATTATTTCTTTACTGCTTTTTTTGCCCGACAAGACTTTCTCGGATGCCTGCTACGGTCTGATCGAAGTAGTTACATTCTCCTTGATTATCGACTTTGTGGTGGGAGGAAAGAAGTCTTCCTATCAGCTCTTGGTATTCTCTCATAGGAGCGGTGAGATTGCAGATTATATAACCGATGTAATGTCTCGCGGTGTAACGGTACTCAAAGCTACGGGATGGTATACCAAGCAGAATCGGGATGTGCTTCTTATCATCATCAGCCAGAAGGAGTTCCCTCAGCTATCCAAGGTTATCAAAGACATAGATCCGCGTGCTTTCATGTCTGTGTCGCCTACAAATAATGTTTATGGTGAGGGCTTTGAGGAAATCAAAGCCGGATTGACTAAACCTAAGAAGAAAAATGCCGCTAAGTAAAAAATCTGCGTTTGTTTTTGTTAAGGAATACGCCTTGGTTACTCTTGGCATCCTTCTGTATGTGTTGGGTTGGATTCTCTTCCTTATTCCAAACAACCTGGTTGGCGGTGGAGTGTCCGGTATGGCGGCTATAGTGCAATATGCTACGCAGGGCGCCATAAAAATTGGTACTACATATTTTGCGGTGAACGCTATTTTGCTCATTATCGCCTTGTTTGTTTTGGGCAAGAGTTTTGGCGGCAAGACTGTGTATGCGGTCATCCTTGCGTCAATTGGCCTCAACGTCTTGCAAGGCTTTATCCCTTCGGAGATTACCCAGACCCTGGCGGTCGATAATGGTAAGCTTATGAGTACCATAATGGGCGGCATCCTTGTAGGTGTGGGTATAGGAATGACTATGTCGCAGGGCGGCAGTACTGGTGGCACGGACATTATTGCGCTTATTGTTAATAAATACCGCAATGTTTCGCCGGGACGGATGATTTTGTGGATGGATGTGGTGATTATTCTGTCTTCTGTTATTGTGCCTTCCTATTCTGCAGACGGTGAACTGCTTCCCTGGACGGAGAAAGTGACGACCGTGGTGTATGGTTTCATCTTGGTTGTCGTCAATAGCACTGTTCTTGACCTGTATCTTTCCGGCTCCCGCCAGTCGGTTCAGTTGTTTATCCTTTCTCAGAAATATGCAGAGATTGCAGACATGATAACGCGCGACCTTCATCGCGGTGTAACTGTGCTCGACGGTAAAGGTTGGTACACTAAGAATGCTACTGAGGTTCTTATGGTCCTTACCCGCAAATCAGACCTCAGCATTTTGCTCCGTATGGTTAAGAGCGTAGATCCTAATGCTTTTCTCTCGGTGTCCTCTGTGACAGGAGTTTACGGTAAGGGATTCGACCGTATTAAGGAGAAAGTCAGGGGGACAAAAGTTAATGTTTCGAAAGAATCGTAAATAATTAAAAATACCCCTCTTTTTACCCCCTGAATGACGGAGCCATTGGATATCTTTGGCTCCGTTATGAAAATTAAAATTCGTCTCCACAAATTGATGCGGCTGACTGCGCTGCTGCTGATGCCGCTTCTGTCTGTTTTTGATTACTTTGCTGCCGGGATGCTGTCCACAGTGCTGGCTCTGGACTTGTGGTGCTCTTTGCTGATACTGATTCTGTATCCGCTGCCGCATGAGGATATCCAGCCCTCCTTGGCCGCCTGTGCTGTGTGGGTTGTGATGGTTTTAGCTCTCAAGCTGCTGGTCGTGCCGCCGTGGTTGCTCGTGGTTGCTGGCGCTATGCTGTTGTTTTGCTTTATGATTCATCGCAGTGTCTGCCATTTTGGGGAAGTCCCTCAGTTGTTTATGGCGTCAACGGTATGGAACGGGGCGCTGGACTACCTTTGCCTTATTCATTCTTCCGCCTTATTGTTTTGCGGAGTGTGTTTGTGCGCGTTGCAGTCTTCTATAGCTGGAGGATGGTGTTTGCTTGCGGTTTTTGCTACATTCTTTGTGCTTCAATTCTATAGAATCCGCACGCGCAGCACCGTGTTTCTTGGAAAGAAAAAAGAGAAGCTTATTAAACAAGCGCAGAAAGGGGCTGGCAGCAACGCGCCGGTTGATTATGTAGATTCCGACAGCCGTTCTGCAGTGTTGTTCAATGATGTCCTTAGGATAATGGAGACCAAGAAACCTTATCTTCAAGACGACTTTGCCCTGGAGGACCTTTCGCGCATGACGCGTACGAACCGCTTGTATCTTTCCAAGGCAATTAATTTTCATGCCGGCCGGAACTTTAACCAGTTGCTCAATTATTACCGCGTTCGATATGCTGTAGAGTTGCTGAAGAAGGATGAGAAACTCAGGATGAGCGAGGTCGCAGAGATGAGCGGCTTCCATTCTACCGTTTCATTCAACATGGCTTTCAAGCTCAACGAGCACACCACCCCCAGCGAGTATTTGCGCTCCCTAAAGAAGCTAACGTGACGCTAGTTTCTCTCCTCTCCCGCCCGAGGAAAACTTCTGCTCCCGCCGTCCCATTCTGTTGCGGGGGTAGGAACGGAAACCGGCATTTTTGCTCCCGCCGTCCCATGTTGCTGCGGGGGTAGGAACGGAAACTGGCCTTTTTGCGCCCGCCGTCCCATGTTGCTGCGGGGGTAGGAGCAGTCGCTGTGTCTTACTGTACGAAAAGCGGTCGGAAAAGGACTGTGAGAGGCTGTCAATCCTCTAAGGTGGGGGAGTCCCAGCCCGTCTATCGAGTGTGCCTAACGAAAGTTCGGTAATGAACAATAAAAAAGTGGAGCCCATCGAGCTCCACTTTTTTATTGTTCGTCAGGCTGGTTATTGTCCCCGTAGTCCGGGCCGGGACCGCCCTGAGGACCACCCTGAGCTCCGGGATTGAATCCGGCACCGCCGGCAGGCCCCTGAGGGCCACCCTGTGCGGCTTTGGCCATATCTTCGGATGCGGCATGCCATGCAGCTTCAAGCTCGGAATTGTAGCGGTCTATAGCGCCGAGGTCTTTGGCTTCCACGGCCTTCTTGAGCTCGGAACAAGCATTCTCGATAGCTGACTTCTTCTCGGCAGGAATCTTGTCGCCGTACTCCTTGAGGTTCTTTTCGGTCTGGAAGACCATGGCGTCTGCGTTGTTTACCTTATCTACGCGCTCTTTCTCAGCCTTGTCGGCCTCCTCGTTAGCCTTGGCCTCGTCGCGCATACGCTGGATTTCTGCGTCACTCAGGCCGCTGCTGGCCTCGATGCGGATGCTCTGCTCCTTGCCGGTCGCCTTGTCCTTGGCGGAAACGCTCAAGATACCGTTGGCGTCGATATCGAAGCTTACCTCGATCTGAGGGATGCCGCGAGGCGCGGGAGCAATGCCGTCCAGATGGAAGACGCCGATCTGCTTGTTGTCCTTTGCCATGGGGCGCTCGCCCTGGAGTACGCGGATCTCTACGCTGGGCTGATTATCGGCCGCAGTGCTGAACACCTGGCTCTTTTTGGCAGGGATGGTGGTGTTGGACTCGATGAGCTTGGTCATCACTCCACCGAGGGTCTCGATACCGAGGCTCAGAGGGGTAACGTCCAGAAGCAGAACGTCCTTCACGTCACCGGTGAGCACTCCACCCTGGATGGCGGCGCCGATTGCAACTACCTCGTCAGGATTCACGCTCTTGTTGGGCTCTTTGCCGAAGAACTCCTTCACCAGCTCCTGAACCTTGGGGATACGGGTGCTGCCACCTACGAGCAGGACCTCATCGATCTGGGAGGCGCTCAACTTAGCGTCTTCGAGGGCCTTGCGGCAAGGTTCGATGCTGCGGTGGAAGAGGTCGTCGCAAAGAGCTTCGAACTTGGCGCGGCTGAGGGTCTTCACAAGGTGCTTGGGCATGCCGTCAACAGCGGTGATGTAAGGGAGGTTGATCTCTGCGCTCACTGCGTTGGATAGCTCGATCTTTGCCTTCTCGGCAGCTTCTTTGAGTCTCTGCAGTGCCATAGGATCTTTCTTGAGGTCCAGGCCGCCGTTCTCGGATGCGAATTCGGATGCGAGCCAGTCGATAATGGCCTGGTCGAAGTCGTCGCCGCCAAGGTGTGTGTCGCCATTGGTGGAGCGGACCTCAAAGACGCCGTCTCCGAGCTCCAGGATGGAGATATCGAAGGTGCCGCCGCCCAGGTCGTAAACCGCGACCTTCATGTTCTTGTTCTTTTTGTCCAGACCGTATGCCAGTGCGGCTGCGGTAGGCTCATTGATGATACGTTTTACGTCGAGACCTGCAATTTTGCCCGCCTCTTTGGTGGCCTGGCGCTGGCTGTCGGAGAAGTATGCCGGCACGGTAATGACGGCCTCAGTGACAGGCTGGCGCAGGTAGTCCTCTGCGGTCTTCTTCATCTTCTGGAGAATGATAGCAGAAATCTCCTGGGGGCTGTAGAGCCTTCCGTTGATATCTACACGGGGAGTATTGTTGTCGCCCCTTTGTACCTTATAAGGAACGCGGGAGACTTCTTTGCTCACCTGGTCGTAGGTCTCGCCCATGAAACGCTTGATAGAGAAGATAGTATTGCCAGGATTGGTGATCGCCTGACGCTTTGCGGGAGAGCCGACTTTGCGTTCTCCGTTCTCTGTGAATGCAACGACAGACGGCGTGGTGCGGGCGCCTTCGTCATTGATAATAACTGTAGGCTGATTGCCTTCCATTACGGCCACACATGAATTGGTGGTGCCGAGGTCGATTCCAATAATTTTTCCCATATTCTTAATTCCTTTTAATTATTTCTAAATCTCCGGACCTTCTTTGCGGTCCGCATCTTCTTTCATCAAATCTTTTGCCATTGCCGATTTGCTGACAAATTGTCACATTCCGCCGGCGGTACTCAGACAGAGAGTAATCCGGCTACGTCCGTCCTCGCTATTTCCGCCGCTCAGGGCTACTGGCTGCGGCTGAGTGACGCCGGACCGCTCTCTGCCACCGTATAACCCGCTGGCGGAATAAATAAATTAGTATATTTGTAGCGATATGCTGTACCGAACTATTACAGAGGAGGAATACGCCGATCTGCAAGAACGTATTCTCTACGAAGACAACCATCTGCTGGTAATAAACAAACGCAGCGGCGAGATAACGCAGGGCGACAAAACTGGCGACGAGTGCCTTGCAGAAACCTATAAAGCATTCATTGCCAGGCGCGACAACAAGCCCGGGCAAGTGTTCCTCGGGATTCCTCACCGGCTCGACCGCCCCGTCAGCGGTATCTGCGTCTTTGCAAAAACCAGCAAGGCGCTGGGCCGGCTGGGAATCATCTTCCGCGATGGCGGCGCCCACAAAACCTACTGGGCGCTCTGCTGCCAGAAGCCCCGGCCCGCAGAGGGCCATCTGGAAGACTGGCTCATCAAAAACGAAGCAAAGAATAAATCTTACGTAACCACCGAGCGCCCCGGCGCCAAACTGGCAAAGCTGAATTACCGCTGGCTGCGTAGCACCGAGCGTTATCATCTGGTAGAAGTAGAGCTGCTCACTGGCCGGCATCACCAAATACGCTGCCAGCTCTCTAACTTGGGCTGCCCCATCAAGGGAGACCTCAAATATGGAGCACCCCGCTCCAATCCGGACGGAAGCATCTGTCTGCATGCCCACGAGATACGTCTTGAGCACCCCGTCAGGCACGACGAGCTTCACATTATCGCTCCGCCGCCCGCAAGTTGGGAGCGCCTGATCGAGAACGAATAGCTGTTGTTACATCAGCCAGTGGCTCATATCCTCGCCACGGGCCTGGGCTTCCCGTATCTGCGTGGAGGAGATATTTACAATAGGAGCGTCGATGATGCTGATATGGAAGAGATTATCTACGTCCTCCAGGCCTACTGTTCCGGGAGTGTCGTGCATAGACGATGCATCCAGAGTGTAAGAGGAGGGGATATACTGCATCTCTTTATATAAGGTTTCGCGTATGCGCGGCAAGTCGAAGCCATTCCGGGGGTACACGGCAACCCCATATTCGTTGAGTATGCGGGGGAAGTCCCTCCACCGGTGAATGTTCTCCAGATTGTCCGCCCCCACAATGAGAGTAAAATCGTTCTCCGGCTCGCGTCTCTTGAGTGCGTCCAGGGTGCGGATGGTGTAGTGCGGCGGCTCCATGCCCAGCTCTACGTTATCTACCCAGACATGCAGCTCGGGATGCCTGCGCACCGCTTCTATTGCTGCACGGTAGCGCTGCTCGCCGCTCAGGGCCTTGGCGGGGTCTTTTATTGGATTCTGCGGAGAGATAACAAGGTACACCCAGTCGAAGGCACGCTCCCGCGTCAGGTATTCCATAATTGCCTGATGCCCAATGTGGAGCGGGTCAAACGAACCGGAGTAAACGGCTATGCGCATAAGAACTTGTCTACGATAGATTCGGCCTCCGAGAAAGCATCTTCAAGCTTGTCGTTCACTATCTCGCAATCGAAGCGCCCGGACGCAAAATCCAGCTCGCTCCTGGCCTTGCCGATACGCTCCAGAATATCTTCTTCGCAATCGGTACCGCGCCCTCTTAGGCGCTGTTCCAGAATCTCCAGGGACGGAGGAACAATAAGAACAGAAAGGGCGGCATCGCCGAAAAAGCGTTTGAGGCTCACGCCTCCCTTTACGTCTACGTCGAAGAGTATCACGTGCCCCTTGCTCCAGATACGTTCAACCTCCTTCTTGAGCGTCCCGTAGAAGCGGTCGTGATATACCTCTTCATACTCTACAAAAGCCTCTTGCGCAATAAGTTGCCGGAAACGGTCGGCCGAGAGGAAGTAGTACTCCACGCCATCCTTTTCCGACCCTCTGGGAGGACGGGATGTGGCGCTGATGGAAAATTCGAATTCGGGGTGAAGGCTGAGGAGGTGCGAAACTACCGTACTTTTGCCCGCTCCCGAAGGGGCCGAAAAAATAATAACTTTCCCTTGCATATTATTGCTTTCTTAGGGCCGCAAGATAATAAAACTTTTCCTTTTCTCGAAAACAATTGCTATATTTGCGTGATTTACAAGACAGTTAGTTTAATAGTCTAATTTAATATGAAAGTTTCTTTTAAAGATCTTGGCCTGGTGAACACCCGTGAGATGTTTGCCAAGGCTGTGAAGGGCGGCTACGCTATCCCTGCATTCAATTTCAACAACATGGAGCAGCTTCAGGCAATTGTACAGGCTTGCGCCGAGACAAAGTCTCCGGTTATCCTCCAGGTAAGCAAGGGAGCCCGCAACTATGCAAACCAGACTCTCCTCCGCTACATGGCTCAGGGAGCAGTGGAGTATGCTAAGGAGCTGGGTTGGAAGCGCCCCCAGATCGTTCTCCATCTCGACCACGGCGACAGCTACGAGCTTTGCAAGAGCTGCGTTGATTTTGGTTTTTCTTCTGTTATGATTGACGGCTCTGCCCTTCCGTACGACGAGAACGTGGCCCTTACCCGCAAAGTCGTCAACTACGCACACAAGCATGACGTTACCGTTGAGGCAGAACTCGGCGTACTCGCAGGAGTAGAAGACGAGGTATCCTCTGAGGTTTCCCATTATACCAAGCCCGAGGAAGTTATCGACTTTGTAAAGAAGACCAAGTGCGACTCCCTCGCCATCTCTATCGGAACCAGCCACGGAGCTTACAAATTCAAGCCCGAGCAGTGCACCCGCGACCCCAAGACCGGACGTCTGGTACCTCCGCCCCTCGCATTCGACGTGCTCAAGGCCATAGAGAAGAAACTCCCCGGTTTCCCCATCGTACTTCACGGTTCTTCTTCCGTTCCTCAGGAATATGTTGATATCATCAACGCCAACGGCGGCAAGCTGCCCGATGCAGTAGGTATCCCCGAGGAGCAGCTCCGCAAGGCTGCCAAGAGCGCTGTCTGCAAGATCAACATCGACTCCGACAGCCGTCTGGCCATGACCGCAGCAATACGCCAGCACTTTGCTGAGTACCCTGGACACTTCGATCCTCGCCAGTATCTCAAGCCCGCCCGTGAGGAGATGAAGAAGATGTATGAGCACAAGATTCTCAACGTCCTTGGTTCCAACGGAAAAGCAAGATAATTGCTTAAGACGAAAATAATTGAGGGCCCGAAGCGATTCGGGCTCTTTTTTTTGCAAAAAATACTTACCTTTGCACGATTTACCTAAGTATAACCCCCTTCCGACAAGTGCGCCGGGAACAAACAGGAAGGCAAGATGATCAGAATTTTCTATCGCTCCGGAGCCGAGATACTTCTCGCTTCGTCAGAAAAGCAAATTGCTGCCATCGGCAAGGAAAATATACTCTGGATAGACCTCATCTCCCCGAGCGGTGAGGAGAAGAGGGCCGTGGAAGCGTTTCTGGATACAGAAATCCAGAGCCGCGCCACCGCAGAAGAAATCGAAAGTTCCTCCCGTTTCTCCGAGGACGACAAAGCCATATACGCCAACACCAACTTCCTCTCTCCGGCCGACGACGAGATGTTGATGGACCCGGTTTCATTTATCTTATCTGACCGTTGCATAACCACACTCAGAGAGATTCCTCTGCGTTCGTTCGACACTCTGCAGCGCAAAATTCAAGCTCTTCCGGATCAGTTCCCGGACGGCTTTACTGTATTTGTAGAGATAATGGACAAGCGTATCGACCTTGATGCCGATATCGTGGAGCTTATTTCCAAAGACGTATCGCAGTTCAGCAAGCGTATCAACCAGCAAGAAGATATAAACGAGGAATTCCTCTTGGATATCAATCAGTTGCAAGAGAATGCGATGTTTGTTAGAGAGAATATTGTGGATAAACAGAGGCTCCTCTCCAATATCATTAAGAGCAAGCGCTGCCCCAAGAATTCCGAGCTTCGCGAAGACCTCTCCGTTATTCTGCAGGATATCGCTTCTCTTATCAACCACACGAATTTTGCATTCGAGAGGCTCGAGTACTTGCAGGAGACGGTAGTGGGACTTATCAATCTGGAGCAGAACAGCATAATGAAGATATTCACCTTCGTTTCCCTGCTCCTCATGCCGGCTACCCTTGTTGCCAGTTTCTACGGTATGAACGTAACTTTGCCCTTCGCAGACAAGTGGTGGGCATGGCCCGCGATAGCCTTGCTGATGACCGTGTTGATCGTTAGTATCTGGTTGATATTCAAGCACAAAAAAATGTTATGAAAAGACTGCTCCCCATCTTGGCGCTTGTGGCACTTGCTGCTTGCGCCCAGCCCAAGGTCCGCTTGATTCCGGCCCAGGCGTTTGATACAACTATCGATGGCAAGCCCGTGTCGCTCTATACCATAGAGGGCGGCGGTATGTATGCTCAGATTACCAATTACGGCGCCCGGGTTGTTTCTCTGTGGGCTCCCGACAGGGCTGGGCTGCTGCGTGACGTAGTCATTGGGTACAGGGACATCGATTCTTACGTGCATAATCCCGGCGAGCGCTTCCTTGGTTCGAGCCCCGGACCTGTAGCCAACCGCATCGGCGGAGCCACATTTGAGCTGGACGGCGTAAGCTATAGTCTGGATAAGAACGACGGCGAGAATACCCTGCACGGCGGTTTCGTGGGCATCGACAATCTGGTTTGGGACGTGGTGGAACAGAGCAAGAACAGCATAAAAATGCAAGTCGTGCACCCCGACGGGCTTGGCGGTTTCCCCGGCAACAAGACCATCAGCGTACGCTATATGCTCACCTCCGACCATGGCCTGAAGGTGGTTTTCGAGGCCACAACCGATGCTCCTACGCCCATCAACCTGGCCCACCATCCTTTCTTCAACCTCAAGGGGAGCGGCAAGGGCGATATCCTTGGCCATGTGCTGCGCATCAATGCAGCCGGCATCACTCCAATCGACGAGAATCTTATTCCCGTGGGCCTCGTGGCACCTGTAGAGGGTAGTCCATTCGACTTCCGCGAGCCCCACACTATTGGGGAGCGCATAGATGCAGATGACATCCAGCTCCAATATGGCCATGGATACGACCACAACTGGGTGATCGAGTATGACGGCGGAGAGGGGCTTACGCTGGATGCAGTGGTATTTGAGCCCGAATCCGGCACCGTGCTGGAGGTTCTCTCAGACCAGCCCGGCCTGCAGTTCTACAGTGGCAACTTCTTCGGCGACGGCAAGACTATCGACAAGTACGGCAACGACATAGTGTATCGCGGCGCCTTCGCTCTGGAGACTCAGAAATTTCCTGACGGAGTGCATCATCCCGATTTCCCGCAGACTGTGCTTCTGCCGGGCGAGACCTATTCTCACACCTGCTTGTACCGCTTCCCCAGCATGGAGCGTTCCAAGTAGGCAGCAGACCTGCAATTCAGATTACGGCTTGAATACCTGTCGGTTGACTATGGAGCGACCGAGGGTCAGGGAGTCTGCGTACTCGAGCTCGTCGCCGAATCCCAGTCCGCGCGCGAGTGTGGTAACGCGGCATCCACTCTTTTCTATCTGGCGGTAGATGTAGAACGCGGTAGTTTCGCCCTCTACATCGCCGGAAAGTGCCAGGATTACTTCGTTAGAGGGGCCGACACGCTCTGCCAATTGCTTGATTGTGAGGTCGGAAGGCCCGACTCCGTTGATGGGGGAGATAATGCCTCCGAGCACGTGATATACCCCATGGTACTGGCCGGTGGCCTCTATGGACATTACATCGCGCACGCTCTCCACAACGCAAATCGTATCGTGGTCGCGGCGGGTGTCGGCGCAGATCTCGCAGCGGTCGCCGTCGGCTATCATCATGCAGGTCTTGCAGTAATGCACGCCTTCTGCCAGATTGTCAACGGCAGCGGCAAAGTGGTGAATCTTATCTGCCGGTTGCTTGAGCAGGTGCAGCGCCAGGCGCAGGGCACTGCGGCTTCCTACACCCGGCAGGGAACTGATGGCCTCTACTGCGTCTCGGAGGGCCTTGGAAGGATAGTTGCCGGTCCCGGTCATTCCACTATAACTCCGTTCTTCGACCAGTTAATGTATCCTGTTACACAAGTTACGATGTAGAATGAGTACATTCCCACCATGAACCACTGGCTCTGCCCGGCATACACCGCAATAATGAGCACATTGGCGACAATCCAGAACAGATACTGTTCTTTGTGCGACCTGGCCAGCATCCAGGCGGCTATAAAGCTCAGGATGAGGGAGGCAGCGTCCAGAACGGGTGCCGGGTCGCTGGTAAGGCTGAGAATCCATGCGAGCAGGGGAGTCTGCGTGGCGAATACAATCAGGGCGATTATAAGGCTGCGCTTTTTGAACGGGACAACGTGTATCTTTCCGCTGCTCTCTCCTTCCAGCTTCTTCCAGTTGATAATGCCGGCAATAGCAACGCATATCAGGTAAACGTTCAGCACAACCTGCGCCCAGAGCGGAGCCCATGCACCGTCTTTCATGTTAGTCATTGCGATAGACAGGGCGGCAGTAGAAGTAAGTATGCTCAAATACCACATCCACTTGTGCTGGAATATCTGTAGAGTCATATATGTAATACCGAACACCATCGGTAAAACCTGCAGCCAAGAGTGGTTCGCGGCGAACCAGTCGAGTATAGGAGAAATCAGTACTGTAATCATGGTGCAAAGATATAATAAAATATTGGTCATATACTTTCTAATCTCAATTTTTATGTCTAAATTTGCGCGCTTTTGTTGGGACCTGGGTCCCACGGGCACAAGACATAATGTTTAATTACTAGTTTTTCAAAAGTTTAGTTAAAATGGAAAATGAAGAAAAAGTAACCAAGGCTGCGCAGATGCTGAACGCCTCTATTGCTCCTGAGAATTTTGATTGGGAAGCATTTGAGAGCGACAAAGATCTTTACGGAGCTGCACAGAAGGCAGAGATCGAGGCCGCGTACGACAAGACGCTTGCCCGTATCGACGCTAATGAGACCAAGGAAGGCGAGGTCACCGCTATCAACAAGCGTGAGGTCGTCGTTTCTGTCGGCGGCAAGAGCGAGGGTGTCATCATGGCAACCGAGTTCCGCTACAATCCCGACCTTAAGGTTGGTGACAAGGTGGAGGTTCTCGTAGAGTCTCCTGAGGACAAGAAGGGACAGATCGTCCTTTCCCACAAGAAGGCACGCGCACTCAAGTCTTGGGACAGAGTCAATGAGGCATTTGAGAACGACGAGATCGTCAAGGGTTTTGTGAAGACCCGCACCAAGGGCGGTATGATCGTGGACGTGTTCGGTATCGAGGCTTTCCTCCCCGGCAGCCAGATCGACATCAAGCCTATCCGTGACTACGATCAGTTCGTCAACCAGACCATTGACTTCAAGATTGTCAAGATAAACAACGAGTACCGTAACGTAGTCGTGTCCCACAAGGCTCTGCTCGAGGCTGAGCAGGAGGCCAAGAGGGCAGAACTCATCGGCAAGCTCGAGAAGGGCCAGATCCTCGAGGGCGTGGTCAAGAACATCACCAACTACGGTGTGTTCGTAGACCTCGGCGGCGTGGACGGTCTCATTCATATTACCGACCTCAGCTGGGGCCGCGTCAACCACCCCGAGGAGATCGTCTCCCTGGACGAGAAGATCAAGGTCGTGGTTCTCGACTTCAACGAGCAGCAGAAGCGTATAGCTCTGGGTCTCAAGCAGCTTACTCCTCATCCTTGGGAGAACCTCGATCCCAACCTCAAAGTTGGCGACAAGGTCAAGGGTAAGGTTATCCTGCTCGCCGACTACGGCGCATTCATCGAGATTGAGCCCGGCGTAGAGGGTCTCGTTCACGTGAGCGAGATGAGCTGGAGCCCCCGTCTGCACAGCGCACAGGAATTCCTGAAGCAAGGCGAGGAGGTTGAGGCTCAGGTACTCAGCATCGACCGTGAGGCCCGCAAGATTTCTCTCGGACTCAAGCAGCTCACCACCAATCCTTGGGAGAGCATCCGCGAGAAGTATCCTGTCGGCAGCAAGCACACTGCTACCGTACGCAACGTCACCAACTTCGGTGTATTTGCTGAGCTTGAGGACGGTGTAGAGGGTCTGGTACACATCAGCGACCTCAGCTGGAACAAGATCAAGCATCCTTCAGAGGTTGTGAACGCAGGCGACAGCATCGAGGTTCAGATTCTCGACTTCGACGAGGCCAACCACAAACTCAGCCTCGGCCATAAGCAGCTCACTACCAATCCTTGGGACGAGATTGAGGCCAAGTTCCCCGTCGGCAGCACCGTAGAGGGCACCGTGGCATCCGTCACCGACAAGGGCGCTATGATTACTCTTGACGGCGAGGTAGAAGGATTTGCCTTCAACCGCGAGATTGTCAAGGAAGACGGCAAGAGTGCAGTTGCAGGTGAGACCCTTCCTTTTAAGGTTGTCGAGCTCCGTCGCAGCACCCGCCGCATCATCCTCAGCCACCTGCGTACATACCAGGAGGTTAAGGAGAAGGCAGTTGCCGCAGAGGCAGAGACCACAAAGAAGGCTGTCAAGAAGGTCAACGCCAATGTTGAGAAGGCCACCCTCGGCGACATCGACGCCCTTGCAGCACTTAAGGAGAAACTCGAGAAGGCTGGCAAATAATGGTCTTCTCCGTCACGACAATGGGCACGGCTTCGGCCATGCCCATTTCTGATAGAAATCCAAGCGCCCAGATGCTCAGTGCGAACGGGCGCTTGTTTCTTATCGATTGCGGCGAAGGCACGCAGCAGCAGATGCGCCGCTGCCATTTCTCCTTCGTCAAGATAGAGGCGATATTTATCTCCCACATACACGGAGACCATCTTTTCGGGCTCTTCGGCTTGCTCAACTCCATGGCCATGTACGGGCGCAGCGCAGCACTGGATATCTATGGCCCCCAGGCCCTTGGCGGAGTTCTTAATTTCTATCGCAGCTACTTTGGCTCCGAAGACCTTTACGAGATACGCTTCCACGCCCTTACCGGTAAGGCTCCGGAGCTGGTGCATACCTCCAAGCAGCTCACGGTCACTGCCTTCCCTCTCAATCATAAGATAGATTGCTATGGGTTTCGCTTCGATGAGACGGTGAGCGAATGCCATCGGCAGGAGAATCCGGCCTACGTGGGCAAATCTTATGCGTACTGCTCCGATACCGCGCCCTTTGAGGCTCTGCCCGAGTATGTGAAGGGCGTAAGCTGCTTGTACCATGAGGCCACATATATGAACGATATGGCCGACAAGGCTACGGCGCGTTTTCATTCCACCGCTGCGCATGCTGCCAATTGTGCGCTGCAGGCTGGGGCCGGACAATTAATAATAGGTCATTATTCTTCGCGTATTGCAGATACAGGCGCACTTCTTGCAGAGTGCAAGGAGATTTTTCCGAATACATTTGCGGCATCCGATTGCGATGTGTTCGAATTTTAGTATCTTCGCTACGTGAAAAGTTTATTGTACTTCTTATTGGCATCGCTCCTGGTCGCACCGGCTGGAGATGATGTTTACCAGAATTATATCAGGCAGTATTCTCCTATTGCGGTTGCTGAGATGCAGCGTACGGGGGTCCCTGCCTCTATTACTCTTGCCCAAGGCCTGGTGGAATCTGCTGCAGGTCAGTCTGTGCTTGCAATCAAGGCCAACAATCACTTTGGAGTAAAGTGCCATAGCGACTGGACCGGCAAGAAGATGTATCGCGACGATGATGCAGCGCAGGAGTGCTTCCGCGTGTATCCCGATGCAGAAGCATCTTTCCGTGACCACTCTGATTTTCTGCGCTATCGCGACCGCTACAAGGGCCTGTTCGAGCTTGAGCCTACCGACTACAAGGCTTGGGCAAGGGGGCTGAAGAAGGCAGGATATGCTACTGATCCTCGCTACGCAGACAAGCTCATCAAGATTATAAACGACTACGAGCTTTACACTTACGACGCCGGTACCGAGGTTCCCGAGGAGACTCCGATGGTAGCCGGGAGCCCGGTGAAGATTACTCCGTCCAAGGTGCATGAGGAGTACCGTTTCAACCTTGAGCGGGTGGTGTACGAGATAAACGGAGTGCCGTGCATCTATGCTGTAGAAGGCGATGAGTACGAGACCCTTGCTGCGGCAAACAACTTGTTCTTGAAGGAATTACTTTCTTTCAACGACCTTAAGGCATCTGAGCCTCTGGCCCCCGGTACTGTGGTGTTCCTTAAGGGCAAGAAGTCCCAGGCTGCCCGTGGTGTAGAGAAGTATGTGATAGGGAGCGACGGCGAAACTCTTCGTGGCATTGCACAGCGCTTTGGCGTGCGCGTATCTGCCATTCGCCGTCTGAACAAGCTGCCGGCCGACTATGTCCCCAAGGAAGGGGATACTATCCAGCTCCGCCGCAAATGAAAACTGTAGTCAAGCTGCTTGTGCCGGCGGCTGCCGCCATTGCTCTCATTGTCGGCTATAATTGGATGAGAGACAATAAATTGCCCAATTTCTACGGCACTGCCGATCTGTATGTATATGACGGTGACGGCCCGGATGCAGTAGTGGCCTCCCTTAAAGAAAAGCTCACTGTGTTGAGCGAACGGCGCCTGCGTAAGGTGTTCGAGCAGAAGAAGGTGGCGTCTTATATCAAACCTGGCCATTATATTGTGGATTCCAGGAGCTCCAGCGTGTACGTTGCCCGTATGCTTAATAATGGCTGGCAGACACCTGTCAAGCTTACCCTTGCCGGCTCGCTCAGGAGTAAAGCTGAGATAGCACGCAAAATTGCTTCCCAGATGCAGCTGGATTCGCTTGCCGTAATCGATTTCATGCGCGACAAGGATGCTCTTAAACCCTATGGCGTTGCTCCTGACAATGTATTTGCAGCTTTCTTCCCGGCTACCTACGAACTGTACTGGACGGCTCCCATGACCGATATTCTGGACCGATGCAAGAAGGCCAGCGACGAGTATTGGACAGACGAGAATCTGGTAAAAGCAGCTCGGGTAGGACTCAGCCGCAAGCAGGCGGTTATTCTTGCTTCTATCGTAAAAGGGGAGTCCCGCTACAAACCGGAACTGCCAAAGATTGCGGGGGTTTACCTGAACCGGCTCAACAGGGGAATGCGCCTGCAGGCCGACCCCACAGTGGCGTATTGTTACGATTATGCTTTACATAGGGTATTGTTCAAACACCTTGAGTATGATTCTCCGTACAATACCTATAAATATATAGGCTTGCCCCCCGGCCCTATCAATGTGCCGGACAAGGAGTATCTGGACGCAGTGCTAAACCCCGACTACGGAGGAGGCAATCTGTTCTTTTGTGCCAGCAAAAACCTGGACGGGACTCATGTCTTTGCCAGGACTCTGGATGCACACAGCAGAAACGCCCGGGCTTTCCAGGCTGCGATAAAAAATCGCAAATAATATTGAAAAACAATAAATGATTATTATATTTGCAAAAGTTTAACCGTAAAACGATATGAGAAAGTTTTCAATTATCCTTGCGCTGTTCTTTGGAGCAGCAGTAATAGGGAACGCTCAGACACCGCTCCCTAACGATCCTGCCGTAAAGGTTGGCAAGCTGGACAATGGTATGACTTATTACATTCGTCATAACGACAAACCTGCCCAGAGAGCTGAGTTCTATCTTGCAACTCATGTGGGTGCTATCCAGGAGACCCCCGACCAGGACGGTCTGGCTCACTTCCTCGAGCACATGTGCTTCAACGGCCTTAAGAATCTTCCCGGAAAGCAGATGCTGGAGTATCTGCAGAGCATTGGCGCCGAATTCGGACGCAACATCAATGCCTCTACCGGAGTGGAGTACACTCAGTATATGCTCAACAATATCCCCGTCACTCGCGAGGGTATAGTTGATACCTGCCTTCTGGTGATGCACGATTATTCCCACTTCGTACTCAACGAGCAGGAAGAAATCGACAGCGAGAGGGGAGTTATCATTGAGGAGCGTCGTACCCGCCGCAATGCCTCATGGCGTATGTATGAGCAGAACAAGCAGTATATGTACAAGGGTTCCAAGTATGCCGACTGCTCTCTTATTGGCAGCCAGGAGAACCTGGAGACCTTCAAGCGCGAGAGCCTCGTGAACTTCTACGAGACCTGGTACCGTCCCGACAATCAGGCTCTTATCGTAGTTGGTGACATTGATGTAGATCAGATTGAGGGCAAAATCAAGACTCTCTTTGCCGATATCCCTGCACCTGTGAATCCCAAGGCAAAAGACGTCATCAAGGTCCCCGACAATGTAGAACCCATCGTTGGAGTAGTTACCGATCCCGAGACTCCCAGCTCGGAGATTTCTATACTCTGGAAGAGCGAGCCTATCCCGTTCGAGTATAACAACACAGACGTTGCTCTTGTCACCGATCTGGTAAAAGATGTGATTGCATCCGTGATGAGCGAGCGTTTCCAGGACATCACCTCCAAGCCCGATGCTCCTTTCCTGAACGGCGGACTGTTCTGCTCCAGGATTTGTGAGACCTGCGATGTGGTGTATGGCGACGTAGCTTTCAAGGAAGGGGAGTATCTAAGCGCTCTTGAGGCCTTCTACACAGAGATAGAGAAAGTTAAACGCTACGGCTTCTCCGACAGCGAGATCCAGCGTGCTAAGGACGAGATCATCAGCCGCGTAGAGAAGCGTGCTGAGGGTGCCGACAGCCGCAAGAATGCGGAATTCGTACAGCCCATCATCTCCAACTTCTTCTTCAACAGCCCCTACATGGAGCCTTCTGTGCAGGCACAGCTCACCAAGCAGATCCTCCAGATGCTTCCAGCCCAGGCCTTCAATCAGATTGTGGCCCAGGCTATCACCGACGAGAACATGGTGATTATCTACAACGGCCCTCAGAAAGAAGGTCTTGTAAATCCTACAGAAGAGCAGCTGCTCGGCGTGATTGCAAAGGTCAAGGGTTCCGAGATTGCTGCCAATGCTGACGAGCAGATAGACAGCGAGTTCGTAGATCCTTCCAAGCTTAAGGGTGCAAAGGTAAAGAAAAGCCGCCAGCTGCTGCACGGCGTTACCGAGTGGACCCTTGCCAACGGCGTAAAGGTTGCATGGCTGCCTACAGAGTACAAGAAAGACCAGGTGCTTATCCGTCTTGTGAAGGATGGTGGTACCTCCCTTATTCCTACCGAGGATCTCGTTTCCTTCGAGGACAATATCTGGGCTCTGTTCATGAGCAACAGCGGTGTTTCCAAGTATCCCGCCTCTACGGTATCCAAGATGCTTGCCGGCAAGCAGCTCAGCGTTTCTCCTTACCTTGAGGAAATGACTCACGGTGTGAGCGGCAACTGCCAGCCCAAGGACCTCGAGACTGCGCTGCAGCTCATGTACCTGTACTTCACCGATCCTCGCTTCGACGCCGACGAGTATAACGTAGGCAAGCAGCAGATCTCTGCAGTCCTGCCCAACCTGCTCCAGACTCCCAACTTCAAGTTCCAGCAGGAGCTCCAGAAGACCATATCAGGTGGCAGCCCTCGCAGCGTCATACTGTCCGAGGACGTACTTGCAAAGGCCGACGTTGCAGTTGTGGAGCGCAACTATCGCAAGCTCTTCAAGGATGCTGCAGGCGCAGTGGTGTACATTGTTGGTAACGTAGATCCTGCAACCCTCCAGCCTCTGGTAGAGAAGTACATCGGATCCCTGCCCAAGGGCAAGAAGGCCCTTAAGTGGGTCGATGACGGCGAACGTATCCCTGCCGGCCGCGTACTCAACGAGTTCAAGGTGGACATGCAGACCCCCAAGACCACTGTCTTCCAGTTCTACACAAGTTACGACGTAAAGTACAGCGTTGCCCAGAAGGTCAACCTTACTGCTGCCGGGTACATCCTGGATATGATTTATACCGAGACTCTGCGTGAGTCCGAGGGTGGCACTTATGGCGCCCAGGCCATGGTTTCAGCCAATAAGTATCCTGTAGACCGTGCACTCGTGCAGGTGTACTTCGATACCAACCCCAGCTCTTCTGCCAAGCTGCGCGAACTTGCTACCGCAGGTCTGAACAAACTTGCTTCTGAGGGTCCTACTGCAGAGCAGATGACCCGCGTGAGCGAGAACTTCAAGAAGAATATTCCTGAGAGCCGTATCCAGAATAGTTATTGGATGGATGTCATCAATCACTGGTACCGCTTCGGAGGGGAAGACTACGATGCTGCTTATGAGGCTGCAGTCAACGCACTCACTCCCGAGGGAATCCGCGACGCAGTTGCAAAGATTATGGCTTCCGGCAACTTCGGCGAGGTTGTCATGAGCCCCGACAAGGCTGGCGAGCGTGAATAGCCATGTATCTACATAAAAAGAGGCGGCTCTCAAAAAGGGCCGTCTCTTTTTTTATTCTAATGTGTTTTATTCACCCGGAGTAATTGCTCCCATAGGGCAAGCATCGGCGCAAGTGCCGCAATCGATGCACACATCGGGGTCGATGGTATAAACATCGCCTTCTTTAATTGCACCGGTAGGGCATTCACCCTGGCAAGTGCCGCAAGCAACGCAGGTATCTGCAGAAATTTTGTAAGCCATAATAGATCTATTTTGTTATTTGTGCAAATTTACGGTATTGTATTTGAATAATCAAGTCCCGGCAAAGCTTTTTTTAATATATTTGCAGCGATGAAACGACTTGTAGTATTTTTCTTATGCATGCTGGCGAGCATGAACGCCGTTGCCCAGAAGGACTTCGGCGGTGCAGTTCGTTTCGACCGGACCGTTTATGATTTCGGGAAGGTAAACATTAAAGACGGGGCGGTGAGCTGTAGCTTCAAAGTAACGAATATAGGCAATGAGAAGCTTAATATACTTGCCGCCACTACTACTTGCAGCTGCACCAAAGTGCAGTGGACAAAAGAAGATATAGCCCCCGGTGATGGCGGGGTTGTAGAAGTGAGCTACTCAAACGACGAGGGCCCTTATCCTTTCGATAAACCTATTATGGTGTATCTATCTTGCCTGGAGAGGCCGGTGGTGCTTCACATCAAAGGTATATCTTATAAGGGTAAAAAATAACAGAAGAGGCGACCTTTGCGGGCCGCCTCTTTTAATGCTAGTCTTTAACTGCTGCCAGGGCTTCTCGCACCTGGGCTTCGATTTCGTCGCAGAGTTCCGGATTGTCTTTGAGGAGCTGCTTGCAGGCGGCAAGGCCCTGGGCGAGCTTCTCTCCGTTGTAGCTGAACCAGGAGCCGCTCTTGTGGATGATGTCGAACTCGATTGCGAGGTCGGCGATTTCTGCCACATGGCTGATGCCTTCGCCGTACACGATGTCGAACTCGCACTTCTTGAAAGGCGGCGCCATCTTGTTCTTTACCACCTTTACGCGGGTGCGGTTGCCGGTGGCCTCGTCGCCGTCTTTGAGCTGGGTGGTGCGGCGCACGTCTATACGCACGGATGCGTAGAACTTAAGCGCGTTACCGCCGGTGGTCGTCTCCGGATTGCCGAACATGATGCCAATCTTTTCGCGCAACTGGTTGATGAAGATGCAGCAAGTGTTGGTCTTGGAGATGTTGGCGGTGAGCTTGCGGAGCGCCTGGCTCATGAGGCGGGCCTGCAGGCCGACCTTGTTGTCTCCCATCTCGCCCTCGATCTCTGCCTTGGGCGTAAGAGCTGCCACGGAGTCAATGACTACGATGTCGATTGCGCCGCTGCGGATGAGGTTGTCTGCTATCTCGAGGGCCTGCTCGCCATTGTCTGGCTGGCTTATGAGCAAGGTCTCAAGATTGACGCCGAGAGCCTGGGCGTAGCTGCGGTCGAACGCGTGTTCGGCGTCTATCATTGCAGCGATGCCTCCCATCTTCTGGGCTTCTGCGATAGCATGGATGGCAAGTGTCGTCTTGCCGCTCGACTCGGGGCCGTAAATCTCGATGATGCGTCCCCGGGGATAACCACCGATACCCAGTGCGTGATCGAGCGCGACAGAGCCGCTCGGAATCACCTGGACATCCCATTGTGGCTGATCTCCCAGCTTCATAATCGTTCCTTTCCCGAAATCTTTCTCGATCTTGTCGATCGTGGCCTGCAATGCCTTGAGTTTGGCGGCATTGGTTTCAGGGGCCTGTGTTTCAATTTCTTTAGCCATAACGTGTGGTTTTAAAAGTTAGGATTACAAATATAAGAGAAAAATCCCTATTTTTGTAATGTGAAAACGAAGTTGCTCGGAAAAAATTCGGCCGAGCTTTCTGCCCTGGCCGTAGACTGCGGGCTGAAGCCTTTTGTGGGTCGTCAGCTAGCCGATTGGCTCTATTCCAAAAGAGCCTCAGACTGGGACCGCATGGGCAATATTTCCAAAGATTCTAAAGCCAGGCTGCAAGAGAAATATGAACTGGGGACCTCTGCACCCGTTGGGTCTGCGCGCTCTTCTGACGGTACCGTTAAGTACTTGTTTGAAATCGAATCATGCGGATTCGTAGAATCGGTACTTATTCCCGACGAAGACCGCAAAACTCTTTGCGTGAGCTCCCAGGTTGGCTGCAAGATGGGCTGCAAGTTCTGTATGACCGGCCGTCAGGGCTGGCACGGAAATCTGGATGTGGCCGACATCCTGAACCAGTTTATCAGCATCCCCGAGGCTGCCGAACTTACAAACGCCGTTTTTATGGGGATGGGGGAGCCTCTGGATAATTATGAGGCAGTGAGCGAGGCAATCAATGTGCTTACTGCCGACTGGGGCTTCGGCTGGAGCCCTAAGCGCATCACCTTGAGCACTATAGGCCTGCTCCCCGTACTCAAGCGTTTTCTGGACGGGCAGCGCTGCCATTTGGCGGTAAGTCTTCACAACCCTTTTGCCGACGAGCGCCTGGACTTCATGCCAGTGCAAAAGGCATGGCCATTGGAAGATATTGTGGAATTGATTAAGCAGTATGACTTCTCGGGCCAGCGGCGGGTGAGTTTCGAGTACACTATGTTTGCCGGATGGAACGACGACAAGCGTCACGCCGATGCATTGATACGCCTGCTCTCGGGCCTGGAATGCCGGGTGAACCTGATACGCTTCCACCGTATCCCGGACTTCCCGTATGACTGCTCTCCTGCGGTGAAAATGGAAGAATTCAGAGACAGATTGAATAAACACGGAATAGTATGTACGATAAGAGCCTCCAGAGGCGAGGATATTCTCGCAGCCTGCGGAATGCTTGCCGGTCAGCGTTCGCAGTAGCGCTTAGCCTGCTGCTTGCACTTCCTGCGGCGGCCCAGACTCATGCTAACGGCCTGTCTACAGAGAGTATCGACCCGGCCGCCGATGCCCAGATTATTGCAATGATGCGAGCCCGTATGGACCAAATCCATACTACGGAACATCGCCCGACTGTAGGTCTTGTGCTTAGCGGTGGCGGAGCCAAAGGTGCTGCGCACGTAGGCGTGCTCAAGTATCTGGAAGAGCAGCAGATACCCATAGATGCTGTTTTCGGGACCAGTATGGGTGGCCTTATCGGCGGCCTGGTTGGCCTTGGATACAGCCCGGACTACATGGATTCGTTGCTTCGCGCCCAGGACTGGAGCGTGATGCTTACAGACAAGATAGACCGATCTTACTACACCCTTGCGCAGAAAAAGTATAGGGAAACCTATCAAATATCAGTTCCGTTCTACTACGATAAAAAGGACTTTCAGTCGCGCATAGAAGAGCAGGTGATGTACTCCGACAATGCCCAGGCGGAGCAAGCTCGTTACGGTTCCAATACGCTTGCGAGCTCCCTGCCCTCGGGTTATGTGTACGGATTCAACGTGAACAATCTGATTTCCAGCCTTTCCGTTGGATATCAAGACAATATGTCTTTTGCAGACCTGCCCGTTCCCTTCTTCTGTGAGGCTGCGGACGTTGTGAGCGTTACTACCAAGAACTGGTCTTCAGGCTCAATCAAGACAGCCATGCGCTCCACTATGAGCATTCCTGGTTTGTTCAAGCCAGTGCGTACCAAAGGAATGGTGCTGGTGGACGGAGGCGTGCGTAATAACTTTCCTGTAGACCTGGCTAAAGCAATGGGCTGCGACATCATTATCGGGGTCAACCTTTCGGATGCCAAGCCCAGCTACTCCGAGATCAACAACTTGGTGGATATACTCAACCAGTTTATAACCATGTTGGGCAAGGAGTCCCTCTCCCAGAATTTGAAGTCCACCGACGTTTATATCAAGCCCAATCTGGATGGCTACAATATGCTGAGCTTCGAAACCGTGGCGATAGATACCATGATTCACAGGGGTTACGAAGCCGCAAAGATGCGCGCAGATGAGATTGCAGAGGTAAAGAAGCTGATGCCTGACGCAAAACCCTACCTGAATCATCGTCCGGCCATAGATATCAACAAGCACTCGGTTCTGATTGGTGCTGTGGAGTTCAAGGGCCTCAATAATGCCGAATCGCGTATCTTGCATAAGAAAATCGAGTTCACGGTCGGCTCCAGGGTAAACAAGGCGGAGATGGACAGGATAATGTCTGTGGTAGAGGCCACGGGCTGCTTCTCTACCGTTTCTTACAGCATCCTGGGAGCAGAAGAGCCTTATCGTCTTGTGATTGAGTGCGAGAAAGGCCCCCGTCATCAGTTTGGAGCCAGCGTTCGCTTTGACAACGAGGAATGGGCGTCTTTCTTGTTCAACGTTGGCTTGAATGCACATAAGTTGTCAGGCCTCAAACTGGATATCGATACCAAGATAGGACGTAACCAGATGGCCGCCGTGCATGGCGCCCTGGATTTGAGCTGGCTGCCTACCGTCAATGTAGATGCCAGGATTGATAATGTGTCTTCCACTCTCAGTACCGGTTTGTATTCTGCTGGAGTTGATTGCAACTGGTGGGGGCACCGGGAGCGGGTTTATTTATCCAACCTCAGATGGAGGCGGGTAGATTTTAATCTGGGGGCACAGTACCGCTACTATACTCTGTCTGGCAAACACCAGTTCGGGGAAACAATTGCTACAGTATTGCCCGACCTTATGAAGGGTGGATATCTGGGCTTCTTTGTGAACGGGACTTTAAATACATGCGACAATATGTATTACCCGACCAAGGGTGTTAAGCTCAGCTTCGGCTACGATTACGATTTCTATAAATCCGGAGTTCCAACATTTATTCCCTTGCATACAGCTCATCTTGACTTCACTCCAATAATTTCTATTGGGGAGCGGTTTGCGATTATTCCCGAGTTGCGTGCACGTGTGCTTCTGAATGCGGGCGACGATCCTTTTAATAGCAGCTACATAGACCCCGGATATTCCTTCGCACATAGAAATTACGTTGGTGGAATGGTGCCGGACCGTTATATTGAGGGGCAGATTCCTTTTATTGGCTTTAACAATGTTTATATTGCCCGGAATCTTGTAGGCGTAGCGCAGCTGGGCTTTCGCTTTAATGCCGGACGCAACTTCTTCTTTACCGCTACGGGCGGCTGGTTCCGGGAGGGAGATACTTTCTCTGAATTCTTCCAAACCCCGCTGCCGAATATGTGGGGGGCCGGACTTGAAGTCGCTTATCGTACGCCCGCAGGCCCTCTTAGGGTTGTGACAACCTGGGGTAACAGAACTGGCCAGTTTGATCAGGACCTTGGCCTCTTTGTCTCTTTGGGCTTTGATTTTTAGAGATTATGGATGAGGAGCAGAAAAGGATTCTTAACCGGCTGGAAGCGCAGTGCTCCAAGAGGGAATACTGTGTCAGTGATGTCCGCCAGAAGGCTCTTAAGGCTCTGGATGGAGATTCTGCCCGTGCGGAAGAGGTCCTTCAGAGCCTTGTAGAGAACAAGTTCGTAGATGATTCCCGATATGCTGCGGCATTCGCCAGAGAGAAGTCTGCGCTTGGCGGATGGGGACGGGTAAAGATACGCTATGCTCTGAAAATGAAGCATATAGGCCAAGGCGATATAGATGCGGCCCTGGCGGAGATAGACGAAGACAAAGCGATGGATAAACTTGAGAGGCTGATTGACAATAAGCGCCGAAGCCTGGATGGGGACCCGCAAATTAAATTGAAATTGATTAAATTCGCACTTTCAAGAGGCTACGAGTACGACGATATTCAGCAGTTAGTTTGATGATGGCAGAACGAAAGGTCATAGAACTTTATACCGACGGAGCGGCGAGCGGCAATCCCGGACCGGGAGGATGGGCTGCGGTGCTTCGCTGCGGAGCTCTTCGCAAAGAAATGAGCGGAGGCTTCTGCCATACTACCAACAACCGCATGGAACTGCTGGCCGTGATAAAGGGGCTGGAGGCTATACTTTGGCAGGATGCTGAAGTGGAGGTTTGGAGCGATTCTCAGTATGTTGTGAATACCGTTACACAAGGCTGGAAGCGCAAGAAAAACGGCGATTTATGGGAGCGTTACGATGCCGTGGCGCGTAACTTCCGGCTCCGCTTCCATTGGATAAAGGGACATGCGGGGCATCCCGAGAACGAGCGCTGCGACCGGCTTGCCGTTGCGGCATATTCGGTTCCCGGTTTGCCGCCCGACCTTGGATACGAAGAATCTACAGAAAACAAACTACTATAATATGCATAAGAGAAAACCCATAGTTGGCATTACTCAGGGTGATTCCAACGGAATAGGCTACGAGGTTATAATCAAGGCAATATCTGATCCGCGTGTGCTGGAGTTCTTTACTCCGGTGGTTTACGGTTCCTCCAAACTCTTTGGATTTTACCGTAAGAGCATTCCCGAAATAGAGCAGCTCGATACCAATGTGATTACAGATGCAGCTGATGCCAAACCCAAGACGGTGAATATCCTTAACTGCTTGCCCGACAACGTATTCGCTGAGCCCGGCCAGGCTACGCCGGAATCGGCCCAGGCCGCTATAGCAGCGCTAGACAAGGCAGTGCAGGACATTAAAGCAGAGAAAATAGACATTCTGGTGACCGGACCTATCAACAAAAAGGCTATGTCGGGCCAGGGCTTCGGCTTCCCCGGGCATACCGAGTATCTGCAGCAGCAGTTCGGAGTGAAAGACGTGACTATGCTGATGACCAGCCACAGGTTGCGCCTCGGGGTGGTTACCGGCCATATCCCCCTGAAAGATGTTACCGCCTCCATTACCCGCGAGCGCATCCTCAGCAAACTGCGTCTGATGAACCTTTCGCTCAAAGAGGACTTCTGCATAGACCAACCCCGTATTGCGGTGCTGAGCCTCAATCCGCATAGCGGTGACGGCGGCCTGCTGGGCACAGAAGAGCAGGAAATCATCATCCCGGCTATCGCAGATGCCACGGCAGAGGGTATTCTGGCTTTCGGCCCGTATTCACCCGACGGCTTCTTTGGTCTGGGACACTATGAACGCTTCGACGCCACCCTTGCCATGTATCACGACCAGGGGCTGGCTCCTTTCAAGGCCCTGTCGTTCGAAGACGGCGTCAACTTTACCGCCGGGCTCCCCATCGTACGTACATCCCCCGACCACGGAACTGCTTTTGAACTGGCAGGCCGCGACATTGCCGACCCCCAGTCTATGCGCTCAGCAATCTTTACCGGGATCGATATTTTCAACGCCAGGCTCGACTATGAGGAGCTGCAGGGCGGTAAAATGGAAGTGCGCAGGATAGACGGAGGGGAGCGCAGAGAACGCCCCGGACGGCCTCAGATTGCGTAGCTTATGCGTAGACTCCTTATTGTGCTTTGTTTGCTGTTGCTGACCACGGGGGCCGGTGCGCAGTGGAAACTGGATGCCTCCGTGCGGGAGTGGGTGCAACAAGACCTGCGGCAGGGCGGCTCCCAGCCGTTCTACGATCTGGGAACATATCTCGAATTCACCAATGGCATTGCTCATCTTGGTCTGGGGCTGCTTGGCGCCAAGTCCCGGCATGCATTTGTGGACAGGGCGATAGAATCGGCCATCTCTTACGGATTTGCACTCAGCGGGGGCTATGCACTTAAGCGCCTGGTCGCTAGGGAGCGCCCCGACGGCAGTACTCGAGATTCCTTCCCCTCGGGGCACTCGATAATAAGCTTTACCGGAGCCGAACTGGTACGTATGGACTACGGATGGGGTTGGGGCGCAGGCGCTTATGCCGGGGCGCTCATTGTGGCAGGCGATCGCATCTACGGAGACCGCCACTGGCTCACAGATGTG
Source organism: uncultured Bacteroidales bacterium (assembly GCA_946410455.1). Taxonomy (GTDB): domain Bacteria; phylum Bacteroidota; class Bacteroidia; order Bacteroidales; family UBA932; genus Cryptobacteroides. The sequence goes on along the minus strand of CAMKAJ010000008.1, from coordinate 14,327 downwards.
CTTGCCGGAGTGGCTTGGGGCGTGCTGTCGGCGCATATTGGCGGATGGCTGCTCTCTCCCGTTAAGCAACTTTTCCGAATTCCCGAGATTGAGTGGGACGGACTTGGGACTCGCAAGGCGCAGCTTGCAATTACTACCGTGGTGGATCCCATAAGCGGCACCTGCTGCGCCGGCCTGAACGTGCTGTTTTAATCTGTGTAGAAACGTATCATCCGCTCGATGGCCCGCTGGCACACAGGGCAGAAACCCTTGGCGGTGTTGGTCTTCATACGGCAGTCCTGGCAGCCTCGCCAGACTCCTTTGCTCCTGTAACCGCCACCTTCTATGAGCCCTACGCCGTTGTGCCCCATTATGTCTTCCCATTTGCTCCGGAAGTCGAACATCGTGGTGATGTTCTGCTCCCATGGCTCGTAGTCGGAATGATAGTAGTCGCTGTACTGGTCGTCGTAATAATACTCGTCTGCGAGGCCTGCGAAACTGTGGCCGAATTCGTGTACCACTACCGGCTTGAACAAGGGGTGACGGGCGGTGGTAAGAGTGTATGAGTTGTATATGCCTCCACCGCCGTAATTATCTGTGTTTGCGAGAATTATAATGTGCTCGTAGGGCACGGTACCCAGGGCGTCATGAAGGTCCTTGACGTGGAGCGTAGTGAGGTAGCGGTCGGAATAAAAAGTGTTGAAGTGAGAGTGCAGGGGGGTATCATCCCATAGACATTGCGCAGGAATGCTCACGCCGCTTACCGGGGATTCCAGGCCAACCGCACGGAAGTTGAAGCGGTTCTTTAAGCTTTTGAATGGCTCGTGCTCAAGTATGGATTTCATTGCCGTGCCGGCATGGGAATAGAAGCTCTCCATCTCTTGGGATGTATAGCCTTCGGCCACGATGACTACATCGATGCATTTATCCGCAGGTCCGTTTATCATGAGTTCGCGGCACGGAGGTGCAGCCGTGACAGGCCTTATGAGAATATCGTCCGGGTTGACTGGGTGCACCAGGCTTGCCACGCTGCGTCCGTGAGTGTCAAACAGATTGACGCAAACTTCTGCCGGTTCCTGGGGCATAGGCACTAAGAAAACATTCTCGAAGGCACGAGTAACTTGGGTGGCCTCTTCTGTGGCCTGCCATTCCTGGAACAGGGAGCTGAATGAACTGCGATACAAAACTCGTCCGTCCGACCCCAGAAGGGTTATCTGTCCGTTGCCCTTGAGCGGAAGGGCGTCCATATTGTTCCTGCGGCCGGCCCATCCGTCTATGCTGCGCATCTCGCTCAGGGCTATGCCGCTGCTTTTATTGTTCCCGTAAAATATGTAATCGAGCCTGAGTGTCTTGTCCTGGGCACTTATCACCAGAGGTAGAAAAGCAAGAAATAATGCAACTATTCTTTTCATGGGGACGAAAATACAATAAAAATGCTTATTTTTGTACACCCTCGCATAGTAACAATGATTGAAAGATTGATAAGACAAATCGGGCGATTCTCGGCAAGATACCTGGATTCGAGATTGGTTCTGACTATGGATGTACTTATGTCGTTCCTGATGTCGGTCCTGGTTTTGCTGGTCGCTTATCCTGTGGTAGGCGATTATCTTGTCCCGCATATCCCTTTCGCCCTTTCCTGGATACTCGGGTCTGTCGTTGGCAGCCTGGTATTGTTCAAACTGCTTAAAACGCATGCAATTATCATTCGTTACACCAACTTCAAGCATATTGTAAAGTTCGGACTTGCCTGCATTGGTAAGGCACTTGTAATGCTCGTAGCTTTGCTGCTTTTTGCCCATCTGGACGGCTACGTGATTCTGATGCTGGTATTCGATTTCCTGCTTACGCTTCTCATGCTTACAGGCGTCAGGGTTGCGATGATATTTGTGTACGACTTCTACCGCTCGCGCATGAGGAACATGCAGAACTGTCGCAGGGTGCTGGTGTATGGAACATCTGATAAATCCGAGTCTGCGGTCCTGCGTTTCGGCAATTCGCCACATTATGAAATTATGGGCATCATTACGCCCAATAAAGACCTTCGCGGTACCCGCTTTGCGGACAAGCCGGTGTATGTGTTTGAGAAAGAAGAAGACGTAGAATCTGTAAGTCTCAGATTGTCTTGCTCGGCAATATTGTTTACAAGGCGAGTTGATACTCGCACGGAGGCCGACCGCCTGGTGCAGTATTGTTCTGCCCTTGGTCTCAAGGTTTTGATGGTCCCCGAAGTGGGAGAGCTTTCCGAAGAGCACAGCCTGAATGTGCGCGACGTGAAGGTAGAAGACTTGCTCGGCCGCGACGAAATACGTATTTCTGTGTCGGAAATTCGCAAAGCCGTTACCGGCCGTGTAATCATGGTTACTGGAGCTGCGGGGTCAATAGGATCTGAGCTCTGCCGCCAGCTTGCTACCTTCGGCGCTCGCAAGCTGATATTTTTCGATAATGCAGAGACTCCTATGCATAACCTTCGTCTGGAGTTCGACGAGTCTTTCCCTGATGTTGAGTACGTCCCTGTTATCGGAGACGTAAGGCATCCCGAGCGCCTTGATTTTGCATTCCGCACATATCATCCCGAGTTTGTGTTCCATGCCGCCGCCTACAAGCATGTTCCGCTTATGGAAGAGAATCCTTGCGAGGCGGTGCGCGTAAACTTTATCGGCACCCGTAATGTGGCCGACAAGTGCATCCAGTATGACGTTGAGAAGATGGTGATGGTTTCTACCGACAAGGCAGTAAACCCCACCAACATAATGGGCTGCAGCAAACGTCTGGCAGAGATTTACGTCCAGAGCCTCGGCCTTGCGGTTGAGAGCGGCGAGGTAAAGGGGTGCACCAAGTTTGTGACAACCCGCTTCGGAAACGTGCTTGGCTCCAATGGCTCGGTGATCCCGCGCTTCCGCGACCAGATAGAGCATGGCGGACCGGTTACGGTAACACACCCAGACATAACGCGCTTTTTCATGACCATCCCGGAGGCTTGCCGCCTGGTTATGGAAGCAGCGATTCTGGATACTTCCAACCGCATTTGCGTGTTCGATATGGGCGAGCCCGTGAAGATTAATGACCTTGCACGTCGCATGATCGAGCTTTCCGGCCTTGCAGTTGGTAAGGATATCAAGATAGAATACTCCGGTTTGCGTCCTGGTGAGAAGTTGTATGAGGAAGTACTCTCTACAGTGGAGAATACAGAACCTACCCAGCACGACCGCATACGCATTGCAAATGTGCGCAAGTACTCATACGATGAGGTGTTGAAGGTGGTTGCTGAGCTTGAAGACCTAAGCACCAGGGTGCTGATTCCCGAGATGGTCATCAAGATGAAGCAGGTTGTGCCCGAGTTCATCTCCAAGAACTCCAAGTACTCGGAATATGACGCAAAATAGCGGTCTGGACGAGCGTCACTGGTATGTAGCTTGTGTAAAGAGCTGCCAGGAGAAAAAGGTAGCAGAAGCGCTTGGCAGCAAGGGTGTTGAGTATTATCTGCCCGTGAGGCGGGAGATTCGCCAGTGGAGCGACAGGCGCAAAATTGTAGAGGCCCTTTTGATTCCCCGCTTCGTTTTTGTGCGGTGCAGGAATTCGGAGCGGCCTTTTATTTTGGCTGCGGAGCCCAGGATATGGCGCTTCCTGCCGCAGGACGGCAAGGCAGCCGTGGTGAGGGATGAGCAGATGGAGGCTTTCCGCAATATGGTAGAGAAGGGAAGAGGTGCAGTGCGTTTTTCTTCACAGGCGCTGGCTCCTGGCGACAGGGTGCGCGTGGTAGATGGCCCTCTTGCCGGACTGGAATGTGAGCTTATGAGCGTGTCCGGGGGGCGTTGCCTGGCTGTGAGGCTGGGGGTGCTAGGTACTGCCACAATGGATTTAGATGTAGAATCTTTGGAGAAGATATGAATATACTTGTTACCGGGGCAAACGGCCAATTAGGCACTTGGGTACGCAGGCTCTCTGCCGGGAGCGGCGACCGCTTTGTGTTTACAGACGTGGCCGAGCTGGATATTTGTTCCAGGGAGGCCGTCCTCGAGGTGGTGGGCAAGGAAAGCATAGATATAATTATCAATTGTGCTGCCTACACCGATGTGGAGAAGGCGGAAGACAATCCGGAGCTGGCCGAGCACCTCAATGCCGGGGCTGTTGCCAATCTCGCGGAAGCTATGGCGGCGCGTAATGGCCTTCTGGTGCATATAAGTACAGACTATGTCTTCGGGGGCGAGTCTTTCAACACTCCCTGCAAGGAAGATATGCCAGCCAAACCTACCGGCGTCTATGGCCTGACCAAGCTTCATGGAGAGCAGGCCGTGCTCGCATCCGGTTGCCGATATCTGATTTTCCGTACTGCCTGGCTGTATAGTGAATACGGTCGCAACTTCGTAAAGACCATGCTCGCTCTGACAGCAGAGAAGCCCAGCCTCAAGGTGGTGTTCGACCAGGTGGGCACGCCTACTTATGCACGCGACTTAGCTGCAGCCATCCTGGATATCCTCTCGGAACGCAAGTTCGAGGGACGCAGCGGCATCTACCATTTCAGCAATGAGGGGGTATGCAGTTGGTACGATTTTGCAAAGACCATCGCCTCGATGGCTGGGCACAACGCTTGCGATATCGCGCCTTGCTTCTCTTCAGAATTTCCATCCAAGGTCATACGCCCGTCGTATTCCGTACTAGATAAATCGTTATACAAACAGACCTTCGGCCGTCGTGTCCCTTACTGGACCGACAGCCTGCAGGAGTGTATCAAAAATATCGCAGAGCTATGAAAGGTATAGTTTTGGCCGGAGGTTCCGGAACGCGTCTCTATCCCATTACAAAGGGAGTCAGCAAGCAGTTGCTCCCGATATTCGACAAGCCTATGGTGTATTATCCCATAAGCGTGCTCATGCTCGCCGGGATAAGGGAGATTCTCATTATCTCTACACCTCAGGACCTTCCGGGCTTCAAGCGTCTGCTGGGTGACGGCTCAGACTATGGTGTGCGCTTCGAATATGCGGAGCAGCCATCTCCCGACGGGCTCGCCCAGGCTTTCATTATAGGAAAAGACTTTATTGGAGACGACAGCGCTTGCTTGGTGCTTGGGGATAATATTTTCTATGGCAATTCGTTTACCCCCAAGTTGCGTGAGGCTGTGCGTGCCGCAGAGGAGGATTCTATGGCCACAGTATTTGCTTATTGGGTGAGCGACCCCGAACGTTACGGAGTTGCAGAATTCGACGAGGACGGCAATTGCCTGAGCATAGAAGAAAAACCCGCTGCGCCCAAGTCTAACTATGCAGTCGTGGGTTTGTATTTTTATCCCAACAAGGTGGTGGATGTGGCATCGCACATCAAGCCCTCTGCGCGCGGAGAATTGGAGATAACCACGGTAAACCAGGAATTCCTGGCTGCGCATGCGCTTAAAGTCCAGCCGTTGGGCAGGGGCTTTGCCTGGCTGGATACCGGCACCTTCGATTCTCTAAGCGAGGCAAGTACCTTTGTTGAGGTAATAGAGAAGCGCCAGGGGCTAAAGATTGCTTGTCTTGAGGCAATAGCATACGACATGGGTTGGATTGATGCGGAGAAGATTGCCGCCATAGCAGCTCCCATGGCAAAGAATCAGTACGGACAGTATCTTCTTAAGATAATCAAGGACAAATGAAACGCAGTATAATTATCACCGGAGGAGCCGGATTCATTGGATCGCACGTGGTGCGTCTCTTTGTGAACAAATACCCTGAGTACAAGATAATTAACCTCGACAAGCTTACCTACGCCGGGAATCTTGCCAACCTCAAGGATATAGAGGACAAGCCCAATTATCGCTTTGTGAAGATGGATATCTGTGACTTCGAGGGAGTCTTGAAGTTGATGCAGGAGGAGCACGTGGACGGCATAATTCATCTGGCTGCAGAGAGCCATGTAGACCGCAGCATCAAAGATCCTTTTACCTTTGCGCAGACCAACGTGATGGGTACGCTCTCGCTGCTGCAGGCCGCCAAGGCTTGCTGGGAGCCCCTTGGCTATCCTGAGCCTTGCAGATTCTACCATATCAGCACCGACGAGGTTTACGGAGCGCTGGAAATGACTCATCCCGAGGGCATAGAGCCCCCTTTTACTACCAAGGCAAGCTCGGGCAAACACCATCTTGCTTATGGTGAGTCGTTCTTTACCGAGGACCTCAAGTATCAGCCGCATAGCCCTTACAGCGCCGCCAAAGCTTCTTCCGACCACTTCGTGCGGGCGTTCCACGATACCTTCGGTATGCCTACAGTTGTGACGAACTGCTCCAACAACTACGGGCCCTATCAGTTCCCTGAGAAGCTTATTCCTTTGTTTATCAATAATATACGGCATCGCAAACCCTTGCCGGTATATGGCAGGGGAGAGAACGTGAGGGATTGGCTCTACGTAGAAGACCATGCGCGTGCAATAGACCTCATCTTCCACGAGGGTAAGATAGCCGAGACTTATAATATCGGAGGCTTCAACGAGTGGAAGAACATAGATATTATCAAGGTGTTGATCAATACGGTAGATCGCCTGCTTGGCCGCCCCGAGGGAGCAGACCTCGACCTGATTACCTATGTTACCGACAGGGCAGGGCACGACCTCCGCTATGCTATAGATTCCTCCAAGTTGCAGAAGGAGCTTGGTTGGGAACCCAGTCTCCAGTTCGAGGAGGGCATAGAGAAGACAGTACGCTGGTATCTGGACAACCAGGACTGGATGGACAATGTCACCAGCGGCGATTACCAGAAGTATTACGAGGATATGTACAGGGGCCGTTAGTGTTATGAGTCAAGCAATCTGGACGATTGTCCTGCTTATTTTTTCCAATATATTCATGACCTTTGCGTGGTATGGACAGCTGAAGCTGTCGCAGATGAATATTACCACCGACTGGCCTCTTATATTTATTATTCTGGCATCGTGGGGCGTGGCGCTCCTGGAGTATTGTTTTATGGTGCCGGCCAACCGCATAGGTTCCGCTATCAACGGAGGCCCTTTCGGCCTTATGCAACTCAAAGTGATTCAGGAGGTTATATCGCTGACTGTATTTACCGTTATTGTTGCGCTGGTATTCAAGGGTGAGCCTATCCAGTGGAATCATATTGTAGCCTTCGTTTGCCTGATTGCTGCAGTATTCTTTGTGTTTCTGAAGTAGAAAGATGAATAGATACCTTGACTGTTCCCCGGAAGTGGCGCAGGCCCTTGCCCTCGGAAGGCCCGTTGTAGCACTTGAATCCACCATTATATCCCACGGAATGCCCTACCCGCAGAATGTAGAAACGGCATTGAAGGTGGAGCAGACAGTACGCGACAATGGAGCCGTACCTGCAACGATTGCCGTCATCGGAGGTCGCTTGAAGGCGGGCCTTACCCCGCAAGAGATTGAATATCTTGGGAAGAAAGGAAGAGGAGTGGCCAAGGCTTCGCGCAGAGATCTTCCGGTATTGGTGGCGCGCGGCGATGACGGTGCTACCACTGTCACGACCACTATGATTATTGCGGCCATGGCGGGCATCAAAGTGTTTGCTACGGGCGGTATAGGAGGAGTTCACCGTGGTGCAGAGACCACCATGGATATATCGGCAGACCTTGAAGAACTTGCAAAAACCCCGGTGATGGTCATTTGTGCCGGGGCAAAGAGCATTCTGGACCTTGGCCTTACCCTGGAGTATCTGGAGACTAAGGGCGTCCCGGTAATAGGCTACGGAACGGAAGAACTGCCGGCTTTCTATACAAGGCGGAGCGGTTATAAGGTGGATTACAGGATAGACAGCCCGGAGGAGCTTGCTGCGGCCTTCAGTGCTAAGATAGAGATGGGATTGGAGGGAGGAATGTTGGTTACCAACCCAATTCCGGAAGAATTCTCCATGGACCCCGAGCGCATAAATGCGGCAATAAACCAGGCCCTGGAAGAATGTAATGCCAAAGGTATAAGAGGAAAAGAGACCACCCCTTTCTTGCTTGCGCGCATTAAAGATATTACAGGTGGGGATTCCCTTGCGTCCAATATCCAGCTGGTGCTTAATAACGCCCGCCTGGCGGCCAGTACGGCTGCGATTCTATCGAAAGCGCAATAAATTTTTAAAATATCGCTTGCGATATAAAATATTTATACTATATTTGCATCGTGAACGATATAAAACGAAAAGATATGGCAAAGATTTATGATTTTAAGGCCCAGGGCAACAAAGGCGCAGAAGTGGACTTCGCTCAGTTTGAAGGTAAGGTTCTTATGATTGTGAACACCGCATCCAAATGCGGTTTTACTCCTCAGTATGATGGCCTGGAGGCTCTCTATCAGAAGTATAGGGAGCAGGGTTTGGTGATTGTCGGCTTCCCTTGCGACCAGTTTGCTCATCAGGAGCCCGGTAGCAACGAGGAGATTGCTGAGTTCTGCCGAATCAATCATGGCGTTACCTTCCCCTTGATGGCAAAGGTTGATGTGAATGGAGCTAATGCCGCTCCGATTTTCGAGTATCTAAAGTCTCAGGCACCCAAAGAGGAGTATAAGGGTTTGAAGGCAAAAGCCACTCATGCCATGCTCAAGGGAATCAGCAAGAGTGTTGAGAAGGAGAGTGATATTCTCTGGAATTTCACCAAGTTCCTTATCAATCGCGACGGGTCTGTTGTCAAGCGTTTCCCGCCTGTTACAACTCCTGAAGGAATGGAGGAGGATATCAAATCAATGCTATAATGAACAAAGCTTCATTGTTGCTTGAGAACCAGCTCTGTTTCCGCTTGTATACCGCTTCCAGGCTGATTACACAGGCCTATCATCCACTGCTCTCGGAGCACGGCCTCACTTACCCGCAGTACCTTGTACTGCTCGTTCTTTGGGAGAGAGATGCTCAGCCGGTGAATGATATCGCCAAGCGCTTGTATCTGGAGACAAACACGGTAACGCCGCTTCTCCAGCGTATGGAGAAGGAGGGTATTTTGACGCGGAGAAAGGGGAAGGACGATGCCAGGCAGATAATAGTGAGCCTTACAAAAAAAGGAAAAGATTTGCAGGAAACACTCTGCGATGTGCCATCAGAAGTTGGAGGCTCCGTTATATGTGATAGCGTTAATCCCGAGACAATTCCTGACCTTTTCCGGATGTTGGACGATATGATAGAACAATTAAAACAACAATAATTAATTATAAACTAAAAACAAAGCATTATGACAAAAGATGAAGCATTGAAGCTGTTCGCCCAGTCGGGTGCAGTATGGTTTGGTAACAGCAAACAGCATTTCGCTTTCTCGGCATACTGCCGTCTGAATGGATGGAACAAGCTTGCCGACAAGTGGAAAGAGGAAGCCGAAGAGGAGTGGGACGAGGCAGAAGAGGTGCTCAACCGCCTTGTTGAACTCGGTTGCAAACCCGCAGATCTGCAGGAGGCCATGAAGACCATTGAGTTCCCGTTCTACGACGATCCTAAACAGCAGATAGAGTCCGACTACAACCCCGAGGCCGTTAAGATTATGAGCGAGATGGCAGCAGCTTTCGCCGACGACTATCCCACCCAGAAGCTCATCTACAAGTGGATCGACGACGAGAAAGACCACATGGCATGGGAGAAGCAGTATCTTAACTACATAGAGAAACTCGGTTATGAGAACTTCCTTATCGAGATGATGTAAGATTCCTGCATATCAACAAAGAATAAAGGCCTGGGATACAGACACAACCGTATCTCAGGCCGTTTTTTTCGAAGTCTCAACCTGATACTTTGAATTGCACTTTGGAGAATTGGCGGTTTTTTATTATAAATACTGCATGCAGTTCAAGCACTTTGTAAAAGTTAATCCATCCATTCATGCTGGCGGACCGATGGAACTGGAAGAGCGAAATGAGCCCTTATGTGACTAATTGGCACATTCCTTCCGACCACAGACCATTCATAGTTGACTTTAACTTGTGATTTTTCCTATATTTGTAATCAAGAAATAAGAGAGCAAATGAAAAGATTCCTCCTAATAGCGCTGTCCCTTTTGAGCCTTGCGGCATGCAAGGACGGGAAGCCCGAATATGCCAACCGCGCTGAAGCCATTGCAGCCCAGATTCACAATCCGGATTCCAAATATGTGGTGGTGACATGCCACAGAGGCGACTGGCGCAATTTCCCGGAGAATTCCATCCCCGCAATCGAGAGCATTATCCGCATGGGCGCCGACATCATGGAGCTCGACCTCAAGATGACGCTCGATTCGGTGCTGGTGCTGAGCCACGACGCCACGGTGACCCGCTGCACCAACTTCAGCAAAGTCTTCAAGGGCGAACCGGGCAAGAGCGCCAAGGTAAAGGACCTCACGCTGGCTGAAATCAAGAGTCTCAGCCTCAAGAGGGCCCACAACGTTGTAATAGACACGTTGCGCATGCCTACTCTCCGCGAGGCCCTGCTGTGCTGCAAGGACCGCATCTGCGTCAATGTGGACCAGGATTATGAGTTTTACGACGAGGTGCTTGCAATCACCGAGGAGCTGGGCGTGACCGACCAGATACTCATCAAGGGCAAGAAGCCCATCGACGTGGTCGCCGCCCACGAGGCCGCATACGAACACAACATGATGTACATGCCCATCGTGGACATCCAGAAGCCCGCCGGCATCGCCCTGTTCAACTCCTACATCGACGGCGGCGTGGTGCCCCTCGCCTACGAGGTGTGCTGGCAGAGCAACGACGGAGCCTTCGAGGAGGCCTGCAAAAAGATTCTCGCCCAGGGCTCGAAGATATGGGTCAACACCATCTGGGCTTCACTCTGCGGAGGCGACGGCAACGACGATGACGCAGCCTATGTGGCGGCAGATCCGGGCGAAGTGTATCAGCAGTATCTTGACAACGGCGTTTCCATGATTCAGACTGACCGCCCCGAGCTGCTCATCGGATGGCTCCGGAAAAAGGGACGTCACACGCTGTAGCGAAAGGTCAACATCCATTCGGCCGGGAAGTCGCAGACAGCCCTTCCTTCAGCAAGTTCTTCTCCAGGATGAAAGGCCAGTCGCCGAGAGAGTATCGGGAGTCTTAGTTTTGTCGATCTCAAGAATTATCGATAACTTCGGATCATTATGAATATTGACGCCATTTTGACCGCCCTTCTGATTCCCTTTGCCGGTACGGCACTGGGATCGGCCTTTGTGTTTTTTATGAAGAAGGAGATTCCGGGCCATCTGCAGAAAGCATTGCTGGGTTTTGCTTCAGGCGTGATGGTTGCCGCCTCCGTGTGGTCGCTGCTGATTCCGTCTATGGAGATGGGAGCCGGAAATGTGTGGCCTGCGGTTATCGGCCTGCTGGGAGGTTTCGCTTTCCTTCTCTTGATTGACTATGTGACGCCCCATATCCATGCGTCCGGCGAGGCAGAGGGCCCTCAGAGTCGCTTGTCCCGCACCACCAAACTTGCCCTGGCGGTCACCATCCATAATTTCCCCGAAGGAATGGCTGTGGGCGTAGCTATCGCGGGTGCAATGAATTCCGGTTTCAGCATAGCGGGCGCATTGGCCTTGTCGCTGGGTATCGCGATCCAGAATATACCGGAAGGTGCCATTATTTCGATGCCGCTTCGCGGTGCCGGGAACAGTCGTTGGAAGGCCTTTGGAATCGGCAGCCTGAGCGGTATTGTCGAGCCGATAGGAGGAGCGCTGGTGCTGCTGCTTGCATCGGCAGTTACCCCTCTGATGCCGTATCTGTTGGCCTTCGCGGCGGGCGCTATGCTCTACGTTGTCATTGAAGAACTGATTCCGGAGACGGCGGAAGGAAAACACTCTAACCTGGGTACCATCGGCTTTGCCCTCGGCTTTGCAATGATGATGATACTGGATGTTGTAATGGGATAAGAGAGCTAAATCACTTCGGTAAATCGGTGTTTCAACTTTGTCCCCGTATTGTCCCCGAAATTTTGAGGGTGCTAATATTTTGTGCGGACGGCGGTGGTCCGGGGGACAAAATTTTAAAGGTGCGTCCCCGCTTTGCAACAGGGGCGCACCGGGTGTTAACAATAGAAGTCTGGCATCAGACCTCCGGTCGCAAAGGTGCGAATAATCTTCGAGATGATCAGCTGGTACCAGCCGGGATAGATATGGAAGCATGTCACCGAAAATGTGTAAATTAGCTTCGCTAAATCGAGATTTAGTGGCCTCTCATATTGCCGATAATGCGTAATCTACGCGGCTAAGAATTCGGAAGGTGTACTTCCCGTGACCTTCTTGAACAGCCGGCTGAAGTGATGGGGATATTCGAAGCCCAGCAGGTCGGCCACTTCGCCAATGCTTAGCCCTTTCATCAGGAGGTTCTTGGCCTGGTCAATTACGAAACTGTGGATGTAGCCGATGGCTGTGCCGCCTGTTGCCTGGTGAACCAGATCGCCAAAGTAACGGGCAGAATAGGCCAACTCACCGGCGCAATATGAAACGGTAGGAAGGCCCTTTTCATGTTGCAGCCCTTGGGTGAAATAATCGACAAGCAAGCGGTGGAAGCGTTTGAGGATGTCGCTTTCTCCACTTTCTTTCTGTGAGAGCTGGCGAAGATAGATCCGTTGGCAGTATTCCAGAATCAGTTTAAGGTAGCTTGTGAGGATATTCCTGAGCGCAGGAGAATCCTGGTTCTCCTGCATTTCTTTCCGCATAGTAACCAAGAGTAAAGAGAGCCGCTCGTATTCGGCAGACTCCATCCTGAGCCAGTCCGTATCAAAGTAGGAGAAAAAATGGTATCCTTCCATTTTCCTTTCGAGCGTAGATCCTTTCAACAGTTCCTGCGACCAGAGCAGGGCCCATCCGTTGATGTACAGGGGCGTTCCGTTGTCTTCTCCTCCGCCTATCTGTCCGGGGGCTACGGCAATGATGGAACTGTCTCCCACGATAATGGATTTGGTGCCATAGGACAGATATTTAGGGAATTGCTGCTGAATGAAAAGGCCGTAAACGCCATAGTTGTTGAGACTGTTCCGGAATGGAGAAACCTCGTCGTAGCTGATGAGAGCCAACTGGGGATGCAGGATGGGAGCGCCTACATATTCGGCGTATACATTGGGGTTATCGACCTTCAGAATCTTCTTCATAATCCTGCAAAGATAGTAAAATCTGCGAAATTGGTATAAATTCAGCGAATATCGGCACAAAAAGTTGCAGGGCTCGCCGTACCTTTGCAACGTAAAATCAATCGATATGAAACGAATGACTACAATGCTTCTTGTCTGCCTCGCCTCCATAGCCCTTCTCTCCTGCGAGAAGATTGAGCCGGTCGAGATTCCGGAGCCTCAGAAGGAAGAAGAGAAACAGACGGAGGACAACAATAACAACTCCAACAATAACGATCAGACTATCACTATGGTTATGAACATAACCGCCGGTGGAAAGACTATCACCGCCACGCTGGCCGACAATGCCACCGCCAAAGAACTGGCCGAGAAACTGAAGGCCGGCGCCGTTACCGTCCAGATGAAGGCCAACGGATTTGAGCACTACGGTCCGCTGGGATTTTCGCTCACCAGCCACAACGAGCAGGTCACGGCTGTTTCCGGAGACATCATGCTCTACAACAGCAACAATATCTGTGTATTCTATGGCAACAACAGCTGGTCCTACACACCGTTGGGGAAGGTGGACAGCCTCTCTGCAGAAGAGCTGAAGGCGTTCTTCGGCACGGGCGACATCTCCGTCACATATTCACTGAAACAATAGACGTCATGAAAAAGATACTCATCGCCCTTGCGGGCATAGCCCTGCTGGCTTCCTGCGGCAATAACAAAAACACAAACGATATGAACCTGACTCAGGAATGGGACAAGACGTTCCCGAAATCCGACCTTGTGGAGCATTCCAAGGTCACTTTCCACAACCACTACGGCATTACGCTGGTGGCCGATATGTATGTCCCGAAGGACGCGACGGGCAGACTCCCGGCCATCGCAGTCTCCGGCCCTTTCGGTGCCGTGAAGGAGCAGACCAGCGGCATCTATGCCCAGCACATGGCCGAGCGGGGCTTCCTTACCATCGCCTTTGACCCGTCATATACCGGCGAGAGCGGCGGTGAGCCTAGGCGGACTGCTTCTCCGGATATCAATACGGAAGACTTTCTTGCAGCGGTGGATTTCCTTTCCAACCAGGATAATGTCGATCTGGAACGCATCGGCATCATCGGCATCTGCGGCTGGGGTGGCATGGCCATCAATGCGGCGGCGATTGATCCTCGAATCAAGGCTACCGTCACTTCCACCATGTACGATATGTCCCGCGTAGCGCGTGAGGGCTATTTCGGAAGCGCCGACAGCGAAGAGGCTCGCGACGCGCAGCGCAAGGCCTGGGCCGCCCAGCGGACGGAAGAGTACCGAACCGGCGACTATAAACGAGCTGGCGGTGTGGTGGACCCGCTCCCGGACGATGCTCCCTGG
>CAMKAJ010000007.1 GCA_946410455.1 uncultured Bacteroidales bacterium | reverse complement strand
CCAGTAACGATGTGCTCTAAATAGCACAAGGAGGACGGCACCGAAAGCCACGGCGCGGACGGCTCCGCCCTCCTTTTCTTTTGCATAAAGCGGTCACTCAATGTGGCCGCTAGTACCGAACAAGATGACGGGGTAGACATTCTGTTGTGCAAATGTCGTGCAAAAAGAAAAGAGAAATCCGTAACGACCTCATTTCGAGATTGTTGCGGATTTTGCTCGTGCCCCGGGCGGGAATCGAACCCGCACGGCCGTTTCGGGCCAAGGGATTTTCTTACCACTATGGCTTTCGCCACAAGCTGCTGTTTGTGGTCTACTAAGCTGTGGAATGAGAGTGTGCAGTCCAGTTATACAAGGCTGGAGCGTAGGAGGGCGGTGGCGAGGGTGAGGTCTTCCGGAGTGGTGATTTTGATGTTGAAGCGCTCTCCGGTGATGGTCTTGATGGGGATTCCGGCGCGCTCGGCCACGGAGGCGTCGTCGGTGAAGGCGGTATCGTACGCTTGCCTGTAGGCGGTTTTGAGCTTCTCGCTCCAGAAAATCTGGGGAGTCTGCACGGCGCAAAGCTTGCTGCGGTCGGGAGCGGCGACGCCCGGGACGGTGGAGCGGAGCGTATCGACGATTGGCAATACCGGCACCAGTGCGGGGCAGTCTTCCATACTCTCGAGCATTCTGCGTACCAGCGAGGGGGTAAGTAATGGCCTTACGCCGTCGTGTACGGCCACAACTGCACCATCAGGAATTCTCTCCAGGGCGTTTTGCACCGAGTGGAAGCGCGTCATTCCTCCCTTTACCACGGTCTGTGTAAACGAGACGGTAGAATTAAGGCAGATATCAGACCAGAGGCCAATGAATTTTTCTGGCAGGACGGTGATTACACGAGCGTCGCCCCGGGCCTCCAGAAAACGCTCAATACTACGCTGGAGAACGGGCACTCCGTCGAGCTTCAAAAACTGCTTTGGGAGTTCAGAACCCATTCTAGTTCCGCTCCCGCCAGCTACAAAAACTGCATATACCGGTCTGCTCATTTATTTCTTGGTTTCTCGAACAAAATTAATGGTTTTTCCTGAAAATTACTTAATTTTGTACGAATAACCTAATCACCATTAATATGGCTTTTTCGTTTCTGAACCAAGAAGTGGCAATCGACCTCGGTACCGCCAATACTGTCATCTATCAGAACAGTCAGATAGTGCTGGACGAGCCGAGCATCGTAGCCATAGACAACCATACCGGCAAGTGCCTGGCTATTGGCCACAAGGCCAAACTCATGCACGAGCGCAACAATCCCGGCATCCGCACCATACGGCCGTTGCGCGACGGCGTTATAGCGGACTTCAACGCCGCAGAGATGATGATTCGTGGATTCATCAAGCAGGTAAACAGCAAGCACCGCAGCTTGTTTACCCCCAATCTTAAGGTGGTTGTGGGTATCCCTTCCGGCTCTACGGAAGTGGAGATAAGGGCCGTGCGCGACTCTACCGAGCATGCCGGGGGGCGTGATGTGTATCTGATTTTCGAGCCTATGGCATCGGCTCTTGGAATTGGTCTAGATGTAGAAAAGCCTATGGGCAACATGGTGGTTGATATCGGCGGCGGAACCACTGAGATTGCGGTAATCTCGCTCGGCGGTCTGGTGTTCCAGGACAGTATTCGTACCGCAGGCGACGTGTTTACGTCTGATATTCAGCAGTATCTGCGCCAGCAGCACAATATCAGGGTTGGTGAAATCACTGCAGAGAAAATCAAGATTGCAGTTGGTGCAGTGCTTCCCGAGCTGGAACCGGAAGAAGAACCTGAACCCTTCGTGGTTCGCGGTCCCAACATGATGACCGCTCACCCAGTAGAGGCTACTATAACATATCAGGAGATAGCTCACTGCCTGGATAAGTCTATAGCCAAGATTGAAGCTTCTATTCTCCATGTTCTGGAGAACACACCTCCAGAGCTTTATTCCGATATCGTAGAGAACGGTATCTGGCTCGCCGGAGGCGGCGCACAGCTCCGTGGACTCGCAAAGCGTCTTACAGACAAAGTAAATATTCAATTCCACGTATGTGACGACCCTCTGCACGCTGTTGCACGTGGAACGTGCGAGGCTCTTAAGAATACGGACCGATATTCATTCCTCATGAGGTAAATGCAGCAGAACGGAACGCCCAAAGCCGGTCTGGCAGTCGCGGCAGTCTTCATCGTTTTGGAGATTGCCGCGTTGTCTATGCTCAAGAGCTCATCCGTTCTGCAGAATATATGGCTGAACCGTTTCTCTCATAATGTGATGGCCCTGACCTGGGGCGGTGTGAGCCGGCTTAAGGATTACACCTCGCTGCGTCATCAGAACGATATACTTGCCGGCCGCAATTTCGAACTCTACAAGGAACTTAGCCGATATCAGGACGAGGAAGAGCAGGCCCGCTCGCAGGCGCTTTTGGATTCCGTTCCGGGCTCTCGCCGCTTCTCGTTCATTCCAGCCGAGGTAACGGCGATGGGCACCAACACACGCCACAACTATATCATCCTCAACAAAGGGAGCCAAGATGGCGTAACGCCCAACAGCGCTATAATTACTCCGCACGGAGTGGTGGGAATTGTGCAAATAGTAGATAAACGCTATTCGTATGGACTGTCGTTGCTCAACGACAAAATTGTGGTGAGCGCCAGGATTGGTCGCGAGGGAATTGTTGCCCCATTGAGCTGGGATGGCAAGAACACTAAATCGGCTGTGCTGAAGAATATACCTTTCCATCATAAAGTTGCAGAAGGCGATACTGTGCTCACCAGCGGGATGTCGTCTCTTTATCCCCCGGACATTCCTATCGGGATTACAATGGGCTCGCGGATCGTTGACGGAGCGTCAAATGTAGTGGACGTAGATCTGTTCCTGGACTTCGCCGCATTGCGCTATGTCATTATAGCCGAGAACAAAGACCGTGAAACTATAGAGGAGCTTGCCAGATGAGAGACATCAGGTACATAGTTATATATGTGATTCTGGTGATTGCGCACATCATCATGAATAATTTCTTCGACCTGGCGCGCTACTTTTTGATATGCGTGCTGCCGGTCTTGATTATTATGCTGCCGTCCAGGGTTAATGTGCTCTGGGCGATGGTGATAGCATTCGTTACGGGCTTCGTGGTAGATTTCTTCTCTACTGGCCTCCTGGGTCTCACATCCCTTGCCCTTGTGCCGGTGGCCCTTGCAATCCAGCCTCTGACTCTGTTGATCCTGGGAGGAGAACAGATGGCGCGCGGCGAGGACGTGACCTTTACCCGTGCTGGTATTTCGCGAATCGCACTGTCTTGCCTTTTTGCTTGCTCGCTGTATTTTATTATTTACGTGTGGGCAGATTCGGCTGGGACGGTGGGCTTTTGGTCTGCGTTACTGCGCATTTTCTTGTCTGTAGTTCTTAGTACGCCGCTTTGCGTTGTAGTCGCCAAACTCCTAAGGCCGCTGTAGCATGGAACAACTCAACAACCGGTATTTTAAGCTGTTGATAGGCCTGGGAGTGGTGCTTGCCATTCTTTTGGGCCGGTTGTTCTACGTGCAAATTATAAACGAGAGCTACAAGACAGACGCCGACAACAACTCTATGTCACGAGAAATGATATACCCTCCCCGGGGTATTATCTATGACCGTAACGGCAAGCTTCTGGTAGGAAACCGTATATGCTACGACATTATGGTCACGCCAAGAGCCGTCACGGAACTCGACACAGCAGCGCTGGCGCACGTGCTGGATACCACTGTGGACTTTGTGCGGGACAAGATGAAGTACTACCGCACTTACCGTTCCCGCATAGGATGGCAGACTCTGGTTTTTCTTAAGCAGATAGAGCCGGAGACTTATATGCGCTTTGCTGAAGAGCAGTTCCGCTTCCCAGGCTTCAAGGGCCAGGAGAGAACGTTGCGGGAGTACCCCTTCAATGCCGGCGGAAACCTGCTCGGATATACCTCGGAGGTGAGTGCGGAGTACCTTGCAGAGCATCCTGAGTACAGGGCGGGAGATTACTACGGACGCACCGGTCTGGAGGCAGCTCGCGAGCAGGAGCTGCGGGGCAAAAAGGGATGGCGTATTTTCCAGCGCGACTCAAGGGGGCGTACAAAAGATTCGTACAAGGATGGCGAATACGATGTAGAGGCAGAACCCGGGCACGACATAGTAACCACGATAGATGCCTACCTCCAGCAGTACGGGCAGGCGCTGATGGCCGGCAAAAAGGGCAGTCTTGTGGCCCTGGAGCCATCTACGGGCGAAATTCTGTCCATGGTATCGAGTCCCGGAATAGACGTCGATGTACTGGCAGACTTCGGCAAGCACTACGGCCGCCTGCGCAAAGACAAAAACATGCCTCTTTACAACAGGGCGGTATCGGCATCCTACCCTCCTGGCTCGGTGTTCAAGCTCATCAATGGCCTCATTGGCTTGGAAGATGAGGTGCTGCAGCCGTGGATGCAGTATCCGTGCAACGGTGGCTACGTCTATACATCCAGCGGGCGCAAGCTCGGCTGCCACGCTCATCGTTCCCCGCTCAATCTCAACGACGCCATCATGACGTCCTGCAACGGCTACTTTTGCTACGTCTTCAAGAGCATACTTGAGAATCCAAAGTTCGAGAATACCGAGGAGGCATATACGCATTGGCGGGAGATGGTAATGAGCTTCGGATTCGGGCAGAAACTCGGCAGCGACTTTCCCTCGGAGCTGAGCGGCAATATCCCTTCTGCAGACTACTACAACCGCTATTACCACAAGGGGCGCTGGCGTTTCCCCACCATCGTGTCGCTCTCTATCGGCCAGGGAGAAATCCTTGCCACACCCCTGCAGATTGCCAATTTTGCGGCAATAATGGCAAACCGTGGTTACTACTACATCCCCCATGTGGTCAAAGCGTCGGAAGGGGTAGAAATCGACCCCAAGTACTACCAGAAGCAGTACACTTTGGTGGATACGTTGCAGTTCGCCAAAGTGATACCGGGAATGTGGAAGGCGGTCAACGCACTCGGGGAGGGTGGAACCGCCAACGTGGCGCATGTGCCCGGGCTCGATATATGCGGCAAGACTGGCACGGCCCAGAATCCTCACGGCAAAGACAACTCTGTCTTCATCTGCTTTGCGCCTCGCGACAACCCGCGCATTGCGGTGGCGGCGTATATAGAGAACGCCGGCTTCGGGGCCACATGGGCAGGGCCGATCGCCGCCTTGCTGGTAGAGAAGTATCTTAACGGTGAGATTGGCGACGACCACAGGGACTTAGAACGCAGAGTATTGACAACCAGGCTGATACCATGATACAGGACGGAGAACTTGACAGGGGTTTGCGCAAGACGCTCGATTGGCGCCTGATAGCCGTGTACGTACTTATTGTGCTTTTCGGGTGGATTAATATATACGCAGCCGTGCGCTCCGGGGAGCCGGTGTCTATCCTTGATCTTAGCCTCAACAGCGGAAAGCAGGCCTTGTGGATTCTGGGAGCGTTCGTTATAGCTGTGGTGCTGGTATTCGCAATCAATCCATACGTCTGGGAGAGTGTGAGCCGTCCGGCCTACGGGGTGGTACTTGCGCTGCTGATACTTGTTATCTTCTTGAGCAGCAATGTCAAAGGCTCGCATTCATGGTTTGAGTTGGGACCTGTAAAGTTCCAGCCGGCGGAACTCTCCAAGATTACTACATCGTTACTTCTTGCCTCATTTATGGGTCGGCCCGGATTCAAGATTGGCGTTGCTCGGGATGTGCTTATGGCACTTGCTATAGTGCTGGTCCCCATGGCGATAATAGTAGCAGAGAGTGAGACGGGATCGGCGCTGGTGTATGTGGGGTTCCTGCTGGTGCTGTACCGTGAGGGTCTGTCTGGCTGGTATCTTGCGCTGATGGGGCTGGCTGTTTTGCTGTTCGTCGTAACGCTCAAAACTCATTGGTGGGTGTCGTTGTTGCTTGCGGTGGCCTGTGTTGCAGGGTATCTGGTGTATTACCTGCGGCGTGTAACCACATTGCGCAACCGCCGGAAGGTAATTCGCAATGCTCTAGTAGCTTTTGCTGGCTCAACTCTCCTCATTCTGGCCACAGATTTCTTCTTCAACAGCGTGCTTAAGGACTACCAGCGCCAACGCATCGAAGTCCTGCTCGGCATCAAAGAGGATATACGCGGAGTGGGCTATAATGTGCACCAGTCGCTGATTGCCATTGGCTCGGGGGGCTTATTCGGGAAAGGGTACCTGCAGGGTACGCAGACCACCTTCGGCTTTGTGCCTGAGCAGAGCACCGATTTTATCTTCTGCACAGTGGGGGAAGAGTGGGGCTTTGTGGGATGCGTCTTTGTGCTGGCGCTGTACGGCCTGTTGATTTTCTGGCTGGTGCAGGATGCCGAGCGTTCCAGGACTGCATTTACACGTATCTATGGCTACTGTGTGGCCGCTTGCTTCTTTATGCACCTGGTCATCAATCTGGGAATGACCCTGGGGCTTATGCCGGTGATTGGTATACCTCTGCCGCTCTTCAGTTACGGAGGTTCATCGCTCTGGGCGTTCACGGTGCTCCTGTTTATTTTTATTGCGCTCGACCGGCAGGAGAAAAAGTACTTCTAGCGACTGCTGCCTTGGCTAGCGATTCAGTTCGTCCAAAGTCTTGGTTACAAGCTCCCTCAGAGTCTCTTTGCCGGGGTGATAGAGTACCGCATGCATGCCAACCGCAGTGGCTCCGTCCACATTCCTCTGGGAGTCATCGATAAACAGGCACTCTTCTGCTTTGTGGCCGCTGCCCTTGATGGCCCGGTGGTAGATTTCCGGCTGCGGCTTGAGGAGCTTCAGCTCATGAGAGAAGAATAGCTTCTTGAAGCTCTTGTCAAGCGGCAGGCCTGCGTTCTCGAAGTTGGGAACATGCATCTGCATTGAGAAGGCGTTGTTGTTGCTCAGCATAAACACATCGTACTGCTGCGAGAGCTCCTTTACCAGGGCTACATCATCTGCCTGTGGAGTGCCGAAAAACTGCTCCTGGCAGCGGTATATAGTTTCTAGAGTGGTGCCCGGACGGCAGTGCCTCAGGCACTCATCGAAGAAGGCTTCCAGCTCCATCCTGCCAGCCTCGATGTCCAGGAAAATGCCCTGCTGGTGGCACGGATCCAGATAATCTGCTATGTCCTGGAAGCCTGCCAGCGTACGGTAAGCCTCCATACATCTCTCGGGGAACAGGGGCAACAGTACCCCTCCCATATCAAAAAAGACAGCTTTAATCATAATTGTGCTCGCAAAGATAAGTTTTTTTCATAACTTTGCAGCGTTTCGAGCGCGCCTTGAGGCACGCCCTTATTAGCCTTGGTGGTGAAATGGTAGACACGAGGGACTTAAAATCCCTTGGCCCGAAACGGCCGTGCGGGTTCGATTCCCGCCCGAGGCACGTGAATAATCCCTTATTGAGTGAATGTTTTTATAAAAACAGCACTCATTGAGGGATTTTTGTTATATTTGCAGCAGAATATTATTGCGTTATGATTGATCACACCCTTATAGAGTATATGGAGTCCATGCTCAGCCAGACTCCTACCGAATTCAGAAGATATGCATACGATGACATCCGCTGGGATAATAAGTTGCTGGGAATTGTCGGAGCAAGAGGCATAGGTAAATCCACCCTTGTCAAACAGTATATTCTCGCACACAAGGATGAAGGAAAGTTTCTGTATGTCTCGGCCGACTTGATGTATTTTACTTCCCATACACTGTTGGATCTGGCTCACGAACTCACTTTGGATGGCTTTACCCATCTAATTATAGATGAAATACACAAATATTCCGGATGGTCAAAGGAGCTAAAGAATATATATGATATTTATCCCGACCTTCACGTCATCTTTACCGGATCTTCTATCCTGGATATTCTCCATGGAGAAGCCGATCTTTCCAGAAGAGCAGTAGTATACCCGATGTTCGGGCTTTCTTTCCGAGAGTATCTAAAGTTATTCCATGACATTGATGTCAATGTTTATTCTTTGGAAGAGATTCTTGCTCATAAAGTGGAACTACCCGGTTTACCGCACCCTCGTCCCCTATTTGAACAGTATCTTCGCGAGGGATACTATCCTTTTGCATTGGAGAACGAGTTTCCTATCAAGATGCAGCAAGTAATATCACAGACAATAGAATCGGACATTGCCCAGTTCGCCGACTTGAAGGCCACCACGGCAAGAAAACTCAAGAGACTGTTGAGCGTTGTGGCGGAATCGGCCCCGTTCAAGCCCAATATGTTGTCGCTTGCCACAGTGGTCGGGGTCAGCAAGAACAATGTTGCCGATTATCTTATCTATATGGAACGTGCCGGTCTCCTGGGGCAACTGAGAGACGCAACCGGAGGCATAAGAGGTGTAGGAAAGGTAGAAAAGGTCTATATTGACAATCCTTCCCTAATGACGGTTCTGAGTGGAGGAGCTCCAAATCCCGGCAATTTGAGGGAGACCTTCTTTTATAACCAGATGAGAGTCCGGAACGACGTAATCAGTTCCAAAGATTCAGACTTTGTCATCGGCCAATATACCTTTGAGATAGGCGGAAGAAAAAAAGGTCAGAAGCAAATAGAAAACATTCCTAACGGATTTATCGTTAAAGACGACACCGAATACGGGTACCAGAATGTAATTCCTCTATGGCATTTCGGGCTTAATTACTAGCCACATCCTGCCATTAAAAGCCACTAACCGACAGAAATGTTTCTCTAATGTTACCCTAAAATCATATGGGGCTACGATAATTATTTAATTATCAACCGCTTCAGTAAATAAATAAGTGGTCCCGCCCGAGGCACGAGTTTGACAAGAAAACGCCGGCATTTCATTGTTACGTCAGTGATTTGCCGGCGTTGGTGTTTCATAGTGCCGTCCTACCAGTCAAACTCGCGCCTATGGCGCTACTACGTTACCCCACCCCCAAACCCCCGCCCTCGGGGCGGTGGCTTAGTCGGCCTTCGGCCTCCAAAAGCGACGTGACTCCTGCACCCCATTTTCTCACGTCACTGACGGTTTTGGATGATTTCTGGATAAAAACGGCCAGCGACGTGACTCTGGAGCCCATGTCCATCACGTCGCTCAACAAAAATGAGATTAAAGACTATTATAAGTGTCTTTGATAATCCATCTTCTCGTGCAGGATACGATCTACATAGATGGAGCAGTCTTTCTTCTTTTTATAGAAAACAATATGGTGCCCGACCTTAAAGCCAAGGAGTCCAGGCTTGATGATAGCATAATCTATTTCAAGGAAAGCAGGCAAACTGTTCAATCCTTGAATAGCGGAATAAAACTGCCGATAATAGATGACCGCCTGTTCTTCAGACCAAGTTTCTACTGTGTAGTCCCAAATGCTGTCCAAATCGGCAATGGCCTTTCTGGATAATCGAATCTTAGCCATTGTTCCTCCGTTTTGCCTTCAACTCCTCCAAGTGGGATTCGAAGTCAAAGTCTTCGATATACCCGCTTGCTTCACCTTCCTCTATGGCAGCACGGAGAGCTGCTATCTTCTGCTCATCTTCTTCCAGCCTCCTTAGCCCGGCACGAATCACCTCGCTGGCGTTCGTGTAACGGCCGCCAAGAACGCTGGCCTGGATAAATTCATCAAAATGAGGCCCTAATGCGACAGTAGTTGTTTTCATTTCTATCAGTATTTGCAACAAAGATAAGAAATATTCTTATATGGCGCATCATCTGACCATTAATTATTGATAGAATGACTCGGTCGCATTTGGTCGCGTTTCAGAAAATTTGGTCGCATTTGGTCGCATTTTCCGTTCATTATTTGAATACACTGAGGGAATACATCAACCACTTGATAGACAAATCATTCGATAGCCACCAAGAATACACGATAGTCACCAACATCTTAGCTCCCGCCCGAGGCACTCGAATACGCTTTCTAGTACGCTAGAAGGCGTATTTTTCTTTGCTTAGACAACATTTGGACAACACGAAAGCGCAACTACTTATCTTCCCCTTTTTTGTAGACACTTCCAATCCAACAACTTTTTTATGCTTTCCTTCCACTTAATCTTTGGATTATCCTTAAACTTTTCGTAAAGCTTTCTTATTTCATCATCAGATTGCCATAAAAGGATTTGGTCTGCTGCATCAAGTGTTTTCTGGTTATTGTGCCCATTTGTTTTTAGGCGACGTATGGCAAAATTCATTTTCCCTAGCCAAATAGCATCTGTTACATATTCTGACACGCTTGTCAGAACACAAATAAATGCTTACCTTCGCTAAGAGTAATACCTCATTCTATGAATCCCAATACGGAATTTGAGCGCTTTACCCAGCGGATTTACCAGAAGCTTGTGAACAATGACGTCCTCAAGCCGACCAAGGTGCAGCATAACGTGAAGCTTAAGGGCAAGTCCGGTTGTGAGCATCAGATTGACGTGTACTGGGAATATGAGATTGCCGGCAATATGCACCGTGTGGCCATCGAGTGCAAGAACTACGACTCTCTTGTTCCTGTAGGGAAGGTCCGTGATTTCCAGGGCGTGTTATCCGATCTCAACAATGTCAACGGCATAATGGTCTCCCGCAAAGGGTATCAAGATGGTGCGAAGAAGTTCGCTGCCGAATATGGCATTTCCCTAAAAGTGGTGCGACAGCCTGGATGGAATGAAGCCATAGGATCTATCACTACCGTTGTTCATGCAGATATCCGGCATACGCTCTTCCTTATTGATGAAGGATGGATCGCCGAGCATAATTTCGATCCTGATAAGTTGCGGAAGTTCTACGCCAGTTTTCAGTTCGACAAGGCGGACTATTGGCGTGCTGCCACTCATTTCCCCATAGAGACAAAGGATCACTATATCAGGAATGCCAACGGGGAAAAGATTTCTTCTCTTGAGGAGCTCGAAAAGCAGCTTCCTGAGAACCCGGAGCCGGATACCTCTATTGTGTTTCCTTTCGAAGACGGTTGGCTGGAGTCCCGCCATTGGGGGCCAGTTCGCATCCGCGAAGTGAAGTTTGAATACGAAAGCAAGGTCCAGGAGACTACCCTGAACCTTGCTGCAGACGATTTCGTGGAAGCGATCTTGGATGATGCCGTCAGTGGAAAGACCGACTACGTCCCCAAGTACTAATCGGCCTCATCTAAAGCTCCTGAACTTCCGGTTCATCGTTCTGCGCGTTTTGACGGGCCTCATCGAACTTGGCCTTCATCGTGGGGTTGCCACGAGTGAGCCGCTTGATGGTGAGGTTGTCGGCCTTGTCATTGGCAAGGCGGAGGTTGTTCTCTGAGCCGATGAGGGCGTCCTTGATCTTCTGGAGATGGGCAATGGACTTGTCTATCTCGTCGATGGCGGTCTTGAACTTCTCGCTTGCGAGGCGATAGTTGCGGCCGAAGGCGTCCTTGAAGGCTTCCAGCTGGCCCTCGAAGTTGGTGACGTCGATGCTCTGGCTGCGGGCGATGGCAAGCTGACGCTTGTACTCCACGGACTTCTTGGCCGCGTTCACCAGAAGGGTGATGATGGCCTTGAAGAACTGAGGGCGGATGACGTACATCTTCGGGTAGCGGTGGGAGACATCCACGATACCACCGTTGTACAGCTCGCTTTCCGGCTCCAGGAGGGACACCAGCACTGCGTATTCGCAACCCTTGGCGTTGCGGTCAGCATCGAGCTTCCTGAAGAAGTCCTCGTTCTTGTGCTTGGTGGCCGTATCCTCCATCTCGTTCTTCATCTCGAACATAATGGAGATGTATTCCTGACCATCCTCGGTGTCACGGAAGATGAAGTCTCCCTTGCTGCCACCGGAGGCGTCGTTGTCCTTCTCGAAGTAGGCGTTCGGAAGAAGGGCACGCAGCTCGCTCTCGAAAACGGTGCTACAGTGAACTTCCAGGCTCTCGCCCACCATCTTGGTGGACAGGCGGGTCTTGAAATCCTTGAGGCGCTGAACCTCATCTTCTGCGACACGCAGACGGTAAGCAGCCTCGGATTTGACCACCTGAAGCTTGCCCTCATACTCGGTCTGAAGGCTCTTTTCCCGGAGCGAGGCTTCTGAGGCTGCCAGTTTTGCCTGGGAGCGGAGTTCTGCGATCTCCGCGTCCTTGGCCTGGGCGGCTTCTTTTGCCTGCTGGCGTTCCTTCAAGACCGCAATCTCCAGCGCCTGGGCATTCTGGTCGATGGTCGCCTTGAGGGCGGCGATCTCCTTGTCCTTGTCGGCCACAGCTGTACCTACAGCGAGTTTCTGACGGTCGCCCATGGCAGAAATCTGTTCTTTCAGCCGGGCAATCTCGCCATCCTTTTCGCTGATGGCCTGGTCTTTCTTGAACAGCTCACTCTGGTGAGCCTTCTCTGCAGAAGCAGCACGTGCCTTCTCTTCCGCTTCCTGCTGGTGATGCAGTTCAGAGATACGGCGGTTAACCTCAGCGTCGAATTCGGCGCCTTTAACTTGACTGACGATGGAAGCGTAGTCGGCTTCGTCCACGGAAAAGACATTTCCGCACTTGGGGCATTTGAGCTCTCTCATGTTGTTTTTGTTTTTTTGGTTTACTAATTCTGTTTGCATAAAACACCGCCAAGAGGGTTCTTTTCCTAATGACGGTGCAAAGTTAAAACATTATTGTGCAACCAATCTGCACAATAAAAAACAGAAAGAGAAATTTATATTTCTTTCAAGCCAAGCTCACGGAGGAAACCGTTAAACTTGGTTCGGGCTTCGGCCAAACGCTCTTCAATCTTCTCCAACTCTACCTGGTTCTTGTCCAGGTCAATGGGGGCCTCTTCCTGTGCCAGGCTGACATACCGGGTGATATTGAGGTTATAGTCGTTCTCCACAATCTCGCGCAGGCTGACACGACGGCTATAGCGATCCTCTTCCTTGCGGTCACGATACGTTTCGACGATCTTGTCGATGTGCTCCGGCAGAAGGGTGTTCTGCTTCTTATCCTTGGAGTAATGCTCCGCGGCGTTGATGAAGAGCACGTCATCGCTCTTGCGGCATTTCTTGAGCACAATTATGCAAACAGGTATGCCGGTCGAGTAGAACAGATTAGCAGGGAGACCGATGATGCAGTCGATGTTATCGTCGGTGAGGAGTTTCTGCCTGATAGAAGCCTCAGCACCACCACGGAATAAGACACCGTGAGGTAGGATGATGGCCATTGTGCCACTGCCGCTCAAGTAGTGGAAACCATGCAGCAGGAAGGCGAAGTCCGCAGCGCTTTTGGGAGCGACACCATAGTTCCGGAAACGAGGATCCTTTGAGGTCTCGTCGTCTGTCTCCCATTTGAGACTGAAGGGAGGATTGGCCACCACCGCGTCAAATTCTACCGGTTTTACGGGATTGCTGTCCTTAAGCATGGACCAATCATTGGTGAGGGTGTCTCCATGGAAAATCTCAAACTCCGAGTCGTGCAGGCCATGGAGAAGCATATTCATTCGGGCAAGGTTGAAGGTGGTGACCTCTTTTTCCTGACCATAAATCTTTCCAATCTTACCGCCAGCCTTCTTCATCTCGTTGTTTACATTGAGAAGCAAGGAGCCAGAGCCACAGGCAAAGTCCAGGACGCTGGCCAGCTCCTTCTTGCTGCCGGTGGAAGGGTCCTGGCAGTCGAGCGTGACAATACGGGATAGGATTGTACTGACCTGCTGCGGCGTATAGAACTCGCCCGCCTTCTTGCCGCTGCCGGCGGCGAACTGACCGATAAGATATTCGTATGCGTCGCCAAGGATGTCACCCTTGCCGTCGAACTCAATCAGCTTTTCTTCCAGCTTGGAGATGACGTTGCACATCATCTTGTTGCGGGAGGCGCGGTCTTTTCCGAGCTTCTCGCTGTCGAGGTTAATCTCGGAAAAGAGGCCTTTGAAGGCACCCTTGAACGATTCCTCCTCAATGTGGCGGAAACTGTCTTTGAGTTCCGTCAGGAGGTTTTCGTCCTGGGTGCGGGCCAACTCATAGATGGCGCTCCAGAGATATTTGGGCTTGATGATATAATGCGTACCCTTGAGCATCATATCTTCGAATTCTTCCACGTCCGCAGCGTTCTCCGCGTACCAGGCACGCAAGGATTTGCCCTCCGGGAGGTCTCCGCGAAGTTCGCGACGGGCAGCCGCTTCATATCGGGCGCTGATGTAGCGGTAGAAGAGCAGCGAGAGCATATAGTCTCGGAAATTGTCTGCGGTCATGGCGCCGCGCAGCACGTCGGCCACGTTCCAAAGGGCGCGGAACAGTTGCTCTTTCTCCTGCTTGGTCAGCTGGGTATTAGCTGTTTTTTCCATTGTTCTATTTTGTTTTGGTTTCTATTATTCTTGTTTTTAGTGGCTTATCTGTCAGAATGAGCTGCAATATACGCCTCGCTGTGGAAATCATTCAGATCTGGAAGAATGAATTGGTATTTCTTGACTAGATGATTGAAAAGGGTGGTTGCCAGCTCTTTATTGTCATCGTTCATCAGTGTCGGTGAGAACATAGAGCCCTGGTGCGTCAGGACATTCACGACGCGAGAATAGAACTCAGCTAACTCGTCCTGTTGGAGAACATCTCCCCGATAGGTAATACCATCAAGGATGTAGCCAAAGTCGTTATGGCCAAAGAACTCTTTTATTTTCTCCATTACACTGCGGAGTACCGTGAAGTGGTAGGTGTACAGTCTCCCGGTCTTGATAGCCCGTTGGATTTCGCTCATCATTGCAACATTGTAATAGAACGGGGTGCTGTCGCTCATACTCTTCAGCACAAGCCGGTCCGTTTCTTTGTCCCGGCTCAGGTAATACCTCCCGAGTTTTCTGTCTGCAGACAGTCCGTGCAGCATTGTGTGGAAGAATAGTGCATGATGGGAAGATACTACGAATTTAATCCGTCGAAAATCCTCCTTGCCTGCCCGGTACGCATCAATTTCCTGCTTGATCTGGTTTCGGATTACACTGTAGAGCTGCTCGGCAAAGGCGATGACGTTATTGTCGTCGAGGGATGACATCGGGTCATCGATGTAGATGTACTCGATATTCTTGTAGGCGTCGTTCCCACCCAGCACATTGTCAATGATACAGCGGAAGAAGCACCAGACGAAGAGACGCTCCTCACCACGGGAAATCTTGATGTTCTCCACATCTGTCTCATAATCCGTCCATACACCGTTCACCCTTTGTCTTTGCTTTACCTTTTTGCTAAAGGAAACAAAATCAGGAATTTCCGGACTATCTTCATCATAGTGAAACTCAAAGTCAATGTCTGTGAATACCTGAAGATATTTGCGGAGAGCGTCACTGAAATTGGAACCGGCCAAGCCCTGAATCAGAGCTGAATTTTGATTTATGAGCAGGTGATGGTCGGTGTTATTCTCCAGGTCATTATCCCATGTGAAGAGGTCTTCCGTATAGGCGTTGTAATACAGCGTGTGCTGAGGAGCACCTTCACCACGTCCATAATGTGCGAAGTCATAGGACAGGCGTGTTTTCCCTGTGCCGTTGTATGCAAAGACAAGCGCACAATTTGTGAATTGATCCCTATCGTCCACTTCAAAACTCTTGCGTAGAGCTTTTATTATAACGTCGTTGTAAGCCATAAAAACCCCTTTTACTGGTTAAACTGAGGAAACAATTGCTGCATTAAACCTTTCTTATGGGCCTTCAATGCTTCTAACTTAGCAGTAGCAGCAGTTATATTATCATCCAATGCCATCAGGCATTCTGCAATCTTCTTTTGCTCATTTGCGTCGCTTGGCAACCGCATTGATTTCGAAACGAAGGTATCGTTCGTTATCTGAATTGTGTTCTTGGCTCCTTTTTGTACCAAAGAAGACAAATAGTTGTTCGTATTTACGGGATTCTCGAAATATGAGTCCAGTATATAGCCTAAGTACTTGGTAACCGGTGTATAGACCGCATACAACGGTGACACGATAACATTGTAAGGGTTCTTATTCTGCTTGATAATGCCATAAGGGAAGGACCCTGTTGGGCTTTTTGTATAGATGATATCATCAGGTTTAACCAGATTATACTTCGAGGTATCTGCAGCTGCAAATGAGCGTCCCAAATACTCGACCTGGTTGATAACACCTTTTGCCACAGAGACCGAATGAACTTCGCATTTACCATCACTTTTTGTCTTATGCTCATGCAAAAAGTGAGATAATGGCTTCTCGTCCCATTCCCCAGAAAAACCGGGGAAGCGAAGACGAGGGGTGGTTTCGCCATTCTGGGGGAAGAGTTGCTGCATAAGGCCTTGTTTGTGGGCCTTCAGGGCATCGACCTTCTTTTCTTGAGCCGAAATAAGAGTGTCTATTTCGGATAAGCAAGAGGCAATTTTTTCCTGTTCGGCAAAGGTGGGAGGAATGAAGATAGGCATATCCGATATCATCTCCATTCTTACTGAATCAACAGTCGCCTTCGCAGTTAATCTCATAGCTCTTTCATAAAACCGTTCCGAAAAGAAATAATAGAAATAGCGAGGCAAAATATTCCTAAAACTTGACATCATATAACACCTCTGATGCAGATCAAATTTTCCATTTACATAATGGAAAACCTTTCCAATCTGTCCATCCCCAATTGTTAATACCGCTTCGCAATCGTACAAATACCTTTTACTTCTGACAGGGGTGGCAGAGCGAATATAAAAGGGGTACGGTCCATTTTCAACTTGGTCCTGGGTGTTGCTTTTGCCAGTACTTATATCGCAAAGGTCTTTAACACATTGTAGTCCCCATTCTCCAGAAAATCCGGGGAAACGAAGTGTTGGCACATTGCTATTATTGGTAGTGTTGCTCATATTAAAAGAGTATTACAGAGTCTTATCTTCTACTTTACGTATGCATTCAACCCTTCAATGGCATTCCCGCTGGAAAGCAAGCTGAAGAGCGGGGCAAGGTCGACAAGCAGGCCTTCCTTGGCTGCCTTGTACTTTTTCCAGCCCTCTATGTGTATTAGAAGCTGGCCAAGAGCTTCTTCGTCCAGGCGGCGGAGTTTGGCCGTTTCCGCGACAAATGCCTCCAGCGCCGCCGTATCAATGCCGTATTTCCCGGCCAAGGCTGCAATCTGCTGGTTGAAGCGTTTGTCCTTGTACGCTTTATACCGCTCGCGTATCTCCTTCTCACTCACTCCGCTGCCTTTTTGCAGTTCCTCCTCAATGAAGGCCTTCAGGTAATCGCGCTCATTCATAAGATCCACACTGCCGGAAAGAATCTCCAGGAGCTGCTCCTTAGTGATCTTCACCTTCTCAAAGTGCGTGTCGGTGTACTTCGCCAACAGTTTCATAATGTAGTCGTAGTCAACTACGGCAGAGCTGAACAGAGACAGTTCGAAGTCCGGCTCATCTTCGGGGACTTCTTTAGACTGGGTTCCCTTCTCGTTGCGTCTGCGACGTGCAAGGTCCAGATAAGCCGTGCGGAACTGTTGCAGAGTGTCTTCCGGCATAGCGGTTTCGATGGCTGTCTTGAGCTCTTCGGGTAGATCTACATACTGGTCCAGTTTGATGGATAGGCGTTGTACATCTTTAAAGGCATCGATAAAGTTGTTGGTGTTCTCTCCTTGGGGGATGTTGACCACTTCATCGGGCTTGCATTCCAGGCCCATGCCGTTCATCACGGTCTGCAGCTGGGTGATGGCGTTCTTATATTTCTCCACGACAGACTCGGGAGATTCCACCAGCCAATACTCTTTGCCCTTGTCCCTGTCGAAGCCGCTAAAGAGCACCATGGCATCGTCCATCTCCTTCTCAAGGTCGCGATAGCAAATGATATTACCGTAAGGCTTGGTGCCGTCCAGAATACGGTTGGTGCGGCTGAAAGCCTGGATCAAGTTATGATACTTGAGGTCCTTTGCCACGTAGAGCGTATTGAGGAACTTGCTATCAAAGCCGGTCAGCATCATTTCCACCACAATCACAACGTCCAGCTTCTTGCTGTGAGGGAGGTCTTTGTTAGGATGCTTCTGGTCCTTGATACGGCCCTGCACGTCACGGTAGTATTCATCGAACAGGTCCACGCTGAAGTTGGTACCGAACTTAGCGTTGTAATCATCGATGATTTTAGCCAGTTCGCTCTTGTTTTCTTCCGGGCTCTCCTGGTTGTCAGCTTCCTCCTGCGGCAGGTCTTCGTCCGAGTAGTTGCGCATCGGCGGCGTGAATACGGCTGTGACATTGAGCGGTTCGTAGTCCGGATTATCTTTAACGTATGCATCCTGCAACTCCTTGAAAATCTCGTAGAAAATGATGGCTTCCGGGATGGAAGGCGTTGCGAGCAAGGCGTTGAAGCGGCGGTTCGCCGTGAGGGTATTGTGGTTGTCGAGGATATGCTTTACGATTTGCCAGATATTCAGGGGATCCTTTATCGGATTTCCGTCGGCATCGGTATTGCCATAATGCTCCACCTTGAAACGGAGAACGTTATTGTCGGTGATGGCGTTCGTGATGGTGTATTGGTGCAGACACTTCTGGAATACGTCCTCGGTCGTAACGTATTCTGCCTGCTGGCCGTTGATGCGGGTGTAGCTGCTGTTTTCTTGAAATATCGGAGTGCCGGTGAAGCCAAATAGCTGGGCCTTGGGGAAGAAATTCCGGATGGCGGCGTGATTCTCGCCGAACTGGCTGCGATGGCACTCGTCGAAGATGAAGACAATGCGCTTGTCTTTGAGGCGCTCCAGGCGCTGGTAGAAGCGATTCTTGTTTGAAGGGTCCAGTGCGATGCCAAGCTTCTGGATCGTAGTCACGATGACTTTGTCTGCATAATCGGTGCTCTCCAGGCGGCTCACCAGCGCTGCCGTATTTGCGTTCTGTTCAACGCATCCTTCCTGAAACTTGTTGAACTCGTCGCGGGTCTGCTTGTCAAGGTCTTTGCGGTCTACGACGAAGACACACTTCTCGATATTGGGATCGAACTTCAAGAGAGTAGAAGCCTTGAAGCTGGTGAGGGTCTTGCCGCTTCCGGTGGTGTGCCAGATGAAACCGTTTCCGCTGTCTTCCGACACGGAGTTTACTATGCTCTCTACGGCGGAAATCTGGTAAGGACGCATCACAAGAATCTTCCTTTCGGTCTCGACCAGCACCATATAACGGCTCAGGAGGCGACCCAAAGCCGTTTTTTGTAGCATCATATCGCTGAACTTAAACAGCTCGGCTATCTTATGGTTGTCCTGATCCGCTGCGTGATAGACCGGCAGATAGTTGTTGGTGGCGTCGAAATGGAAATGCTCGTCGTTGTTGTTGGCGAAGTACATTGTGTCGCTGCCGCCGTTACTGACGATGAACAGCTGCATGAAGCACATCAACGTGTTGGTGTAACCGTTGCCACGGTCCTGCTTGTAGTTCACAATCTGCTCAACGGCCTTCATCGGAGAAACGCTGTGGCGCTTCAACTCGATCTGGACCAAGGGCAGTCCATTGATAAGGATGATGACATCGTATCTCTGGTGGCTATTTGCGGTGTTGATTGAGAGCTGGTTGACCACCTCATAATCATTCTTGCACCAGTCGCGCAGGTTCACGAGGCTATAATCGAAGGTCGTACCGTCGTTGCGTGTGAAGGTCTGCTTCTCACGCAGGCGCTTCGAGGCCGTGAACACGTCCGAGGTTATGTTCTCTTGCAGGAGCTTGCGGAATTCGTCGTCAGAGAGAGAGACGAAATTCAATCTCTCAAACTTCTGGCGGAAATTCTTTTCGAGAGCATCCAGGTTGCGGATGTCGCTGCGATAGGTGTATTTCATTTCCTGCAGTTTCTCCAAGAACTGCTGCTCGAGTTGTGCTTCGCTCTGAATCATGTTTTGCTTGCTTTTTCTGGTTTCTGAGTGCAAAGGTATATGGCTATTGTGCACTCATTCTGCACAATTATATTTTTCTATCATTTTTGCCGTTTTCTGCCGGAACGTCTCTCGTAGGGTAGCTGGTTCGAGCACTTCTACGTGATCGCCATAGGAGAAGATAACTGATTCCAGCTCAGGCGTAAGGAATACGTTCAGCTGGATAATGCAATTGTCCTTATCCAACTCGGTCTGAGACGGATGCAGCGGCTTTGTAATAATATAATGGTATCGCTCCTTGTCAAACTTCAACACAACCTTTTCCGGTTCACCTGTCCAAGGGACGGATACGCCCACAACATCATCGAAATATTCTTCAAAGTCGAATTTCGTGTTGGGGATATATGCCATATGAACGGGCTCGATTTTTACAATACGATCCAACGGAAGGTTGGTCAGTACATCCTTCTTGCGTTCGGTAATACCAAAGAGGAACCAGCGGTTGTTGTACTGCTTCAGGTAGTAAGGATGCATGAAATGAACCATTTCCCCTTGGGTAAAATGCTGATATGTGATTTTGAGCACCTGCTTGTTTACTATGTAATTATATAGTACCGAGAGGTTTTCAATTCCTGTCAGGAAAGGATTCTTTTCGTAGCCAATTACCGGAGTCGTGTTCCTTCTTCGGCCCAGCTTATCCTCGAAATTTGCCACAAACTCGCTCACCCAATCAAAACCAGCAGTGCCATTTAGGCGGTTGAGCATAATGAGAGCTTCGTCCAGCTTATCGAGTTCTGCTTCTGAAAAATCCCGCTTATTGATGGAGAAATTCTCGTCCTCGTAGCGATAATAGCATTTTCGGCCTTCGTAATAGCGTTTTATCGGAGCGTTCCAGCCTTCAGAACTCTCCATAAACGTGATGTCATTGAAAATAGTACGACGCTTGACGTAATACTCGACATCGTTAATTGCGTCTTCCTTAGAGACATAGAACTCCTGAAGCGCTTTATTACACGCGTCAATGAGGTCCTCCATATAGAACTTCTTGTATCTATTGGAGAAACAGGCATCAAGGGCTTGATACCTGATCATGGCATGCTTATTTGTCGCCATTCAAGAAAATTGTGAAGTTGTGCTTGTCTTAGTGGCAAATTTACGAAATTATAGGAAAACGGGCGCAATTAATGTGAAAATTGTGCAATGGTTCTGCATAATAATTAAACTGGCCTAAATACGCGAATATAGCACTGCATTAATACGCATCATTCTCAATCAACAATCTATTTTAATCCTTTTAAATGGTATTCGTGGCTCGATCTTATGCCCCGCAATTTGAGCAAACGGGCGCACACATCCATGATTGCATAAATGCAATCCATGAGGCAATAAGTGTAAGCATTATGCGAGGATGCTCCGATTATTATAAGATAATGTGTTTATCAAATACTGTAAGCATGCAGACATGTCATGAAAAGTTCACACCGGTATAGTGGAATGCACTAATAATCTGAATAAGAATCAATTGGTGCAAACTGCAAGATGGGCGTTTGTCCGACATCGTCGGCAAACACCGGCCCGTACCGGGCCGTCTTGTACGCCGGAGGCGAACAAAAAAGACAGGCCGGCCAGATGGCCAGCCTGTCCCTTTGAGATGAAAAAGAAAAACGGGATCAGAACACACCGCTATTATCCTCAACGAAGGATGCCGCACTCTGATTCAAAGCCAGCACTTCATCCAGCATTTCTTCCAGAAACGCACTGTATGAGGGATAATGCTTCCCTCCGTGGTGCTTAAGCCAGAAATAGTAACAGTCCAGACGAGCATACGCTCGCCGGGATAAAGAGATACTGGTTCGCTTAGGGCTGGGCGGGTCGGGCCTGACGGGCTCGGATACACCCAGAACCTTCTTGAAACTGTCAATCTGTCCCATGGCTACTGCCTCCCTCCGTTAAGAATATGCATCACATCTGCCTTCCGGTACAGATGCTTGCCGCCCACCGTTGCAGGGGCCAGGTAGCCCCTCCGGGCCCACTTGGTCATGGTGGAGTCGCAACGCTTGAGAAGAGCCATGACCTCTTTGCGGGTCATCCACTCTTCCGGCGACGGTTCTGCCGCCTTACGGCGGGCGATGATCTGTTGATACTTGGTGATGACAGCATCAGCGAACGCTTCTAGCTGCTCATCGGTGATGATGGTAAGGACCATCTGGCTTGCCGGCACTTCCGGCACACAATTCTCTCGCTTCATAACTTGCCAGATAAAAGGTTTATAAACTTGTATCGCTGCATGAACCTATGCCGTGCAGCGATGCAAAGTTCTGTAAAAGAATTGGTTTGTGCAAGAAAACGGGTATGACGCTATGTTTCTACAGGATAATACCCTCCAGTTTTCTTGGATCCGCGATACTCGACCATCCGTTTCTCCACCAACTCTGCAACATGTCTTTTTAACGTTCTTAACGAGACTCCGGTCAACTCAGACAACTTGGGCCCCGAAGATCCTGCATTCTCTATAATGGCATCATAAACCAGCTTTATCGTGCCATTTATCGTGCCATTTATCGTGCCATTTATTCCGCCAACGGGAAGAATCGTCGGCTTATAGGGTATGGTTATACGGAAAACATCATCCTCTTCAATTGCCACATCCCGGCCATCGAAATAAGCCGGTCCATACTTTAACAGAGTCCTTCTGCCCACGCCCAGTTCCTCTACATAGCCCATATTGGCAAAGAATCTGGCAATGGTCGGGTTCTTGGGGTGTGGGGTCAGTTCATTCAGAGATACTGTCGCCTTATGATATGGGATATTCCAGTTCTCCGCTACCATTGTATCTTTAAAAATGGTGAATGATGCAGGGTGAGAATTCGACACCTCCCTATGAATGAGTAGGTTAAGAAATACTTCTCTGAGGATGGTATCTCGAAGGCTGATACGATGTCTTCCTTCAAGGAACGGGACTTCCGGCAGGTGTTTCTTAGCAAAGGTCATCAGCCTGTCCAATGAGCGAATCATGTTGCAGCGAATCACATCCCTGTCGTCATACAGGAAGGTATCGTTAATCCGACAAAGGGCATCGGTTTTGAAATGAGGGAGTACGTTAGTAATCGCCCTTTCAGTCCCAAGCACCAAGACGGCGGCAAGAGTATAGCCCTCTTGCCCTGTCTGGGAATCCCGGAGACGCATGCCCGACGAAACAAGTATTTCTTCATTGCTCATTGTAAGCCAGGGGTGGTTGGGGTTGTCAATCTTTGCCTGGCTTCGCACGAAATCAAAAATACCCGGTTCGAAGTCTTCCATTGTCAGGAAAGGATACACCCTGTTCTCCGTATATCCCGCCTTTCCCTTCCTGACCAACAGGTTGAAAATCTGCTGAGTATTACGAAGTTCAAAGTCTCCGTCCTGATTCCTGTCGTAGTAAACGCCCTTGTAGGTATGCGCCTCAGAACTTTCGGGGACATAGCCATAGATAACCTTCTTCCCGTCAATTTCTATGGGTTCGAACTCGATATAGCAGGTGGGATTGATTAGTTGAGGGTTGTTAAGGTCCTTGGCAAGGGTGTCCAACTGTGTTTGAAGGGATTCCTCGCTGACCCCCTCAATGCTTCCGTCGTTGTTGGCCCCAAGGACAATATGACCGCCACGCCTGTTCAGGAAGGCGCAGATGCTCTCATAGACGCTCCTTGCCAGAGAGTCTTTCGAACGCTTGAGCTCTATTTCTGTCCATTCACGCCGAATCAATAGCGGTCTGAGTTCCTTTTCAGTCATGCTACAAATTTAATCATTTCTTTTCTTTCACCCCTTCTTATTCTCCAGAATCTTCACCAGATCCTGCTTCATCCCGAGGTCGATTTCGCGGTAGCGGTTGAAGGCGCGGGAGCCCTCTGCATGGCCGGTGAGGGAGGCCACCAGATTGGGATCTTTGACTTGCCTGTAGATATTGCCGGCGAAAGTGAGGCGGGCAAGGTGGCTGCTGGCGATTTCGTTCAGTGGATGCTTGACTTCCTTGCGCGTGACAGGGTCCAACTCCGTTACCAGACGGGTGATACCAGCAACCTTAAAAGCTGCCTTGATATTGTCGTTGTAGTTCTGTTCGCTGATAAAGGGCAGCAACTGGTCGCCAGGGCAGTCCTTGTACTTCTCCACGATTTCCAGGGCAATGAAGTTAAGAGGAACCACCACCGTGCGGCCGCTAAAATGCAGCGTCTTTGCAGCGATATATTCCAATGCCCCATTCTGGACCGACTGTTTGGTGTAGGACATCAGGTCACCCACCCTGCAGCCTACGTTGCATTGGAAGACAAATATGTCCCGCTGTTCCTCCAGCACTTTCGTCGGCATCGGCGTACGGTAGAGGGTCTCCACCTCGTCCAGCGTCATAATGATGGGAGTGCCGTATTCTTCCTTGGGCATCTCAAAGTCCGTGAAGGGCCAATTCTTGGTATATCCGTTCTTGATGCACCAGGAAAAGAAGGCCTTTATAAGCTTGAAAAGGCCGTGGAGATAGTTCTCGCTGCGCTCACTGAACCCACGCTTCTCCGGAAGAGCTTCCATAATCTGCGGGTATTTCTCTACGTACAGATACTCGTTCTTGATGTAGTCCCGGAGGTCGTTGAGGGTATCAACCGTCACGTCATGGATGTCGAAGACATATCGGCCCATCCTGGGCATGGAAACGCGGACATAGATTTCGTAGCGATGAATAAGACGCTGCAGGACGTGGTAATGGCGAACACGGGAATTGGACAGCTCGCGTCCGTCGGAAAACATATAGAACAGGTCGTCGAAATTCTTCTTACGGCTTTTGCAGGCCTTGGGTGCAAGGCTTTTACCCTTGTAATAGTTCTCCACCGTTTTCTCCAACCAAACAGAGTTGACCTTGCCTTTCTCCTTGTCGATGGCGTACGCCTCGGATATATAACTCCTGATAGCCGACATCTCCTTGGAGATGGATTGCCGATCATCCTCCGGAATCAGTACACGTTTCTTGAGATCGGCAGCTTTGAGGTCCCACCAGGTGGGGTCGATGAGAATCTTCGTAACCTGTCGTTTGCGGAAATCCCGCCCGTCCGACACGCTGATGTGCAGCGGCACCCGCTCGCCTTCCGCCGTCTTCTTCGTTGTCCTGAGTTCAAATCTTATCGTCATACGCCTCAATTATTTGGTCCGAGGCAAAGATAAGCACTTTTCTTAGGTTGGACAACAATTGGACAACATCCTTTCAAACAAAGTGAAAGGAAAGTCGATGGTTTACTGATTCGGCGCTTGATAAATACCGTTATATTACACTATAAATCAATAATTTGCATGATTATTTACGAACAGTATTATGTTAGATTTGCCGGTATTACGCCGCACTTCCGTGCGTCCCGACCGGGGCACAAAAAGACTTTGTAAGTTGCTGAAAATCAAGCACTTTACAAGGCCTTTCTTTTTGAATTCCCCAAATTTGACCACGTTTTGACCACATTTTTCAAATGGTCTATGCATGCCTCACAAAATTATTTGCTATATTTGTGGGGTTAATTAGTAGTGTTATGAAAGAAAAATGGGCTTATACCCTTCCTGAATGCGCTGTGGCGACAGTGGCGCAGGAGAATGTAATATGTGCAAGCGGGGACCCTCAGCAAACCGGGGACCGCAGTGATTATTCTTATGGCGGCAACTGGGGCATGATTGGTTCTGACGATTAAAACGGGGGTAAAATGATGAGAAACACAACCTTGTTGTGCTGCTTGGCAGCAGTCATTACTGTATCTTTATTCACTTCCTGCGACAAGTCGGAGTCTTTTTCACCTGATATCACTCCGGAATCTCCAGTTTATACCATGACGGTCAAGGCCGGGAAAGTCGCGACCAAGGCTTTGGCTTTTGGGGAAAACTCTTCCATTTCGGCCACATGGACAGAGGGCGACATCATTGAGGTATGGACCGCAGACGGAACGACAACCAAGTACGGTACCCTTACTGCGGAAAGTGGCGGCACTGCCAGCACCACCTTCACGGGTGAGCTGGACGCAGCCCCCCAAAACGGAGAAGAGCTACTTCTTAAATACGGGAGCCCCGATTACGCCTCTCAGGATGGAACGCTGACAGGGAATGCAAAGAGCATCGACAAAATCTGCGATTATGCGCTTGCCACTGTTACCGCTACTGTAAGCGGAACGACGGTTATCACCACTGATGCCGACTTTGTGAGCCAGCAGGCCATTGTTCGCCTCCAGCTGTACCGTAAAAATGACGGGGCGGCTCTTGTCGCGAAAAAAATCATCTTGCAATTTGGAGGGACGACCTGTACTATCACCCCCTCCTCTCCCACAGACTTTTATTATGTGGCCATCCCATGTGGCGACGACGCCAACGTCTGGACAGACTTCGCCATCAGCGCTTCTGAAGAAGGTACAGCCGCCTGGTATGAGATGAACGCTTCGATGCCTCTGGTAAGGGGAAAGTACTTTACTGCGCAGGCGTCACCTGCTCAGCTTACCCTCTCACGCATCAAGAGCCGGATCAACAAGGGCACAGACTGCCGTAAATATGTGGGATGGGAAGTGTATCCCAACGGAGACATCGCTCCGAAAGGCGAGAATCCGGAAGCCAGGATCGGATACATAGCCTATGTCTCCTCAAGTGCTGTCGACCATGATTTCCCCGACAGCCGGATTTTTGTCCTGGCGTCATCGGATGTTTCCTACGGAGGAACCGACAATTTTATCTGGGGGCATAGAGATGTTTATCGGGATATAGCGGCAGGTCATCATAATTTCAATCCTTATGATTATCCCGCGATAGACGATTACGGATATGACAATACCAATTTTCTTCAGGCTTATGGTTTTGAGGAGCATCCGGCTGCCTATGTCGCTTGGAACTATGGCGCCGGTCGGCCCGAAGGTGCCAGCCGCTGGTTTTTGCCGGCTTATATTCAGATCGAACGCCTGGTGGGAGGGGATGGCACCAATATCTCCGCCCCGGCTGATTTTTTCTCCAAGATGGATTTTAACTTGAGGCGTTATTACTCTTCCAGCCTGGATGGTTATTGGACAAGCTCAGAGTCGTCTATCTTTGATAGTCCTAGTTTCCCCGAATTAAAGGGTTGGGCCTACTATTTATCTACCCAGAATAAATACCACTGGTATCTTGAAGATGATGTCAAGGATCCATCATTTACATATCGCTCTGTGCGGGCTGCTTTTGTGTATTAGTCTGAAGATCCCATTGAACAACTGCGCTCACTTCGGTGAGCGTTTTTGTTTTTTGAGTGTCAAACTTGTTTGCATTTTTAAATAGCCATGAAACGGGAAATTATCCGATCACAAAGGCTTAAAACGCTTATACACTGCCAATTGTATGGACCGGCAGGAGCACCCGATGGCCAGTTGGCGCTCAGAACGAAGATAACGTCAAATCTCGATTTTGCGAATACAAATATACGACATTTTCTCGGTCACTTTCGGTCACCACGCTTCAGATTCGGTCACTTTTGGTCACTTTTTTCTTTCAGGCCAAAGAACCAAAGAGAACGATAAACAGGAAATTTACCTACCGCCGCCAATCATCTACAACATATAAGTCCCCATTGTAAGTAAAGCAGACTTTGCTTTCCTTGCCGGTGAGATAGAGGAACATCTTCTGCCCGGTTTTTGTGTTCTTGAAGTGGCCATAGTTGATTTTGCCAAGGCTCATGCCGTTGGTCCTGATCAGATGGCTCAACAGGCCCTCCGGCACTTCGGTGACGGAAATATCATCAACAGGAATAAGCCTCGGCTTGCCCAGGTACGTGCTCAACTGGATTTGTTCGTTCTCGTTGACCGAAATGCCCTTGGGGCAATTGGCCAGCAACATACCCACAACGATAAGGAAAGTGGCAGCGATAATAACGATAGCAACTATCATAGCAGTACGGGGAGATTTAAGAGCCATTGTAAAGTACAATTTCGATTTATCTGTTTGTTATTCTTTAGTGAAGATATAAACCGCCAATGTAGGTAGAACGACCAATAGGATCAGCGAAATCTCCACCAAAGCGTAGGACCCGAAATAATCGACCAGTGTCTTAAATTTCAGAATCCCATCAACCAGCAGGACCAGGAGCGCGAACCAGCAGATTCCAAATATCGCTGCAAACTTGAGCTTTCTTTTCTTCAGTTTCATATAATTCTCGACTTATCGAATGAAATGCATCCCGTCCCACGGTTCGTCACTTCCTGGCATTGGTTTGCCTCCGGTTGCTCTCAACAGGGCGGCCATGTTGTTCGCCAGTGTGCGCATCGTCTGCAGACCTTCGCGGTCCAGCGCCGCCTGACCAGGTTCACGTCCGTATACTATGTTCCAGTACTGCGAGGTTACAACCGGCATGCTCATCATCTGGAAGGGCATGTTCAGAGTTTCGAACGTTGCGGTAGCCCCGCCTCGGCGGCATACGGCCACAGCCGCTGCCGGCTTGCCCCTGAAGGCAGCCCCGTTCGAATAGAACGCCCGCTGGATAATGGAAAGCACGGCCCCGTTCGGCTGGCCCCAGTACACCGGAGATCCTACGATAAGTGCATCGGAAGAGTTCATCTTTGCAGAGATGCCGTTGCAGACATCATCATCGAACACGCAAGCACCAGGATTGTCTTTGCATGTGTTGCAAGCGATGCATCCACGGACGGGTTTGTTGCCGATCCAAACGATTTCACTCTCTATGCCGAGTTTTTCCAGCTGCTTTGCTATCTCAGCCAAAGCGATGGAGGTGTTGCCCTTTTGGCGCGGGCTGCCGTTGATAATTAGTACTCTCATATCTTACTGATACTTGCATATTCCGATTTATCTAACTCTCAAAGGTAATCATTATTCTTCAGACCCTCTAGATCTTGGTCACCTTTTCCGAGTGAGTATCTTCGTATCCGAAGGTCATTTTCATCCTTGATTCATTAAAAAATAATCAGAAAACTACGGCCATTTCAAAAATTAGCCGTATATTTGTCGCGAATTTTACGCATATGGCCAAGTTTTATCAAGACATCTCTGCAAGTGGAGGAACGATACGGACGCATGAACTACGTGAGCCCAGGGCTTACTATGGGATCAACAAGGGTATCAAGTCCGGCAATGTCATCAGGATCAAGAATGGTGTGTACATGCTCCCTGAAGAACTGGCGACCACGATGGTCGATGTTGAAAGAATCGTTCCCGGTGGTGTCGTTTGCCTGTATTCTGCGTGGGATCATTATGGACTTACCACTCAAATCCCTGACGGATTCTACGTCGCCATTGAAAAACACAGGAAAGTGGTGGTCCCTGAGATTTCAGGCATCGTTCTCTGCTATTGGGAAGAAAAATACTGCACGATGGGCGTTGAAGAAGCTGACATTGCCAATCATAAGGTTAAGATTTTCTGCATCGAGAAAAGCGTCTGCGATGCCGTAAAGTTTCGCAACAAGATCGGGACGGAAGTGGCTGTTGAAGTTCTTAGGAACTATCTCAAGCGCAAAGATCGTAACATATCCCGCCTTATGGATTACGCAAAGCAAATGAGAGTGCTGTCAACAATGAGGCAATACCTTGAAATGGGGCTGTAATATGGAAAAGAAAAATGTAGCGATGTCTGTTCGGGCGCAACTTCTGCCTGAAAGGAAGTGCACTTCTCTTCGCCTACGAAAAGTTCCAGACAATGATTGATCGAGCGCTGGCAAACAGCCGGATGAAAGATTATTATGATGTATACTCCATTCTTTCATCAAAATCAGAAAGTGTCAAGGTAAATGAGGAAATACTTTCTGAAGCAATTGCCGCTGTTTTCAGCAATAGGGGGACGACATATTTTGAGAATCATCCGCTTTTCAATGGCGAATTCAAGAATGATCCAATCAAACAGACTCAGTGGAACGCTTTTCTGAAAAAGATGAAATTTAAGGGAGTTTTACCTCTGAATGAGGTCGTTGATTATATCACGGAGAAACTGTCCCCCTATTGGCTATCGTTGAATAAATGAATTCATTTCACATATACTCATTTCCTAACGCAAAGAACGTTGTTGTCTGTGGAGATATTCACGGCGAATTCAACGCCGTGATATACAAGTTATGTGTCCAGTACCAGATGACTGATACCGTGCTTATTATCGCTGGGGACTGCGGTTTTGGGTTCGATAAGCCGGGCTACTATGATAATGTGTACAATCGCAATTCCTCAAGGT
This sequence comes from uncultured Bacteroidales bacterium, assembly GCA_946410455.1. GTDB lineage: Bacteria > Bacteroidota > Bacteroidia > Bacteroidales > UBA932 > Cryptobacteroides. The sequence continues at coordinate 57,347 of CAMKAJ010000007.1, read as the reverse complement.
TGAGTAAGTCGAACAATTGGGTTGTGATGGTTCGTGGCAATCATGATAACCCCGCGTATTTCCAGGAAGAACGTATTCACCACGAACGATTCCGTTGTATTCCAGATTATAGCGTCCTCCAAGCTTGCGGACATAATATACTATGCGTCGGCGGTGCCGTTAGCATAGACCGGGATTATCGCAAGAAATATGACTCCAGACATCTTCGCTCAGACGTTGCGTCATATTGGGCTGATGAGATGCCTGTCTATAACGAAGAGGCACTAAACGACATAAGTAAAGACCTTCAGATTGACACTGTTATTACACACACGGCTCCGTCCTTTTGTGAGCTAATCTCCAAGGACGGCTTAACCGAATGGGCTACGCTGGATCCATATATTCCTTCCGATTGCGCGAAGGAGCGTGAGACGATGGACAAAATCTACAATCATCTCAAATTGGCTAGGCATCCTGTGTCCCACTGGTATTACGGTCATTTCCATCAGACCTGGAATTCCGAGATAGACGGAGTTCTGTTCTCAATGTTGGATATTATGGAATTCAAGGAGATACGATAACCGGAAAAATAGCGCAATAGAAAGACACTGACAGACAGAAATGTTTCAGTATAGTTTCAGTAAAAACACAGGGGATAATTATATCTGACTGACAGTCAATTATTTCCACTAAGATGTTAGTGTTCCCGCCCGAGGCACAAATCAGATCTTGTAAGTTGTTTATTTTTAAGCACTTAACAAGGTCTGATTTTTTATATTCACCAAATTTGGCCACAATTTGACCACATTTTTCCAGTAACCTATGCAGGGGCTATAAAGAGGCTATGACGCGGTCGAAATACTGTGCCGGTATATCCGAGTGCTTCTGCAGGTTGCAGTGGTAGGAATATACGGTTGTCACCGACATATTCAGGATTTTCGCAATCTTCTGACGCTTGGAAATGCCCATCTTGATCAGGGCAAGGATCCTGAGCTCGGTTGAGAGTTTTTCTTTCGCCGGCATTTCAAGTTTATACCCGGGTTCCATGTGAGCGTTCACGTTGTCCACGAAATCCGGGAAAATCCCCATGAAGGTGGAGTCCAGCGAAGAAAGCAGTCCGTTGAATTCGCCAGATGCAAAGGACGGCTTTCGAAGCTGTACCATTATCGCATCCGGACCGTCCTCCTTTGCAGTACGACGGAGTGAAGAACGGTATTCGTCCACTTTGTTCAGATAGTCCACACACTTTTCCATGTAATTGGCAAGGAAACCGTCCTTGATGCTGGACACCTCGCTGAGCTTTCGCTGCGAAACGGTAAGACGGCCGGAGTAACGCAGCAGCAGAATCAGCAGCACGAGCGCCACAAGGAGAATTACGGAAACCGACACCGTACCAACTATAAACACATACTTTCTGTGCTGTTCCTGCTTGAGCACGACGTTCATTATCTCGTACTCCGAAAGGATGATGTCGTTGTAGCGCAGCGCATAATGGGACGATGCCGCATCTTCAAGAGTCATGCGCATGTAGCGGTCGGCCCTGCGGATATCTCCGCGCCTGAAAAGGATCCTGGCCAGCTCATATAGGGCATTGTAGGCCTTCGCCGACACCTGCAGGTCGTAGGTGGCAGATGTGGCAAAACATTCCATGGCCTTCACGTCATCGCCGGCATTGAGATACTCCATTGCCTTGAAATAATAAGCCTTTGCCGTGTCGTTCGGGCTTGTGAGAACGCACGCATCAAGCCTGCCGATGCCGTCAACGCTCTGCCCGTCCCTTCGCAGCTGCTCGTTGTGATAATAGACACACTCGACATTCGTGCTGTCCCTCCTCCACCAGCTGTTTATCGTACTTCGGCACCGCTGCTCGTAAACCGGATTGTCGTGGAGGAGCTTCCTGTAAATATGATATCCGGCATAACCATAAGTATGAAAACCACCGGTCCCGAGTCCGGAGGTATCGACAGTTTCAAGAACGGTCAAAGCCCGGCCAAGGGAATCCATCTTATAAAGGATGTTGGCATAACATGCCGCGCTGGTTCCGCACCGCCTTAGGTCGCGTCCCTGAAGGCGAAGCATCTCCTGGGTATAATGATAGCAGGAATCCACGTCGTGATAGAAGAAAATCTTCTCCAGAGAATAAGCCGCTTCCCATCTGGCGCTATCCGTTGACGCAACTCTGAATTGCAGCCGATACCAGTCCTGCAACCTCTCATGCGAAAGGTCAAACTCTTCCTTCTGCTCTATGGCTCTGTCCAGGTCCTGAAGGTAGGAACGGTTCTCCACCGAACATGAAAGAACCAGCAACAATGCCGCAGATAAGTGAAAAATCCTTGTTTTCATGCCGTAAATATAGTTAAAATAATCTTGTTTTTAAAGCAGATGCATTAAAAGGTAAATACTTAATTTATAATATAATAGTTAAAAACAACCCGTCTTAAAAACCTTGTTTTATCAAAAGGCTTGAAAAATCTGCTGATTTTTAGTATATATTTGCAAGTGAATCGAATCGAAGCGGAACAAAACTGCAAAACCACATAATTATGAGCAAAAGATTCCTGTTATTCACTGTCCCCCTGCTGGCCCTGCTGCTTGCATGCGGGCCCAAAGAGAACCCCACCGGCAAGGGCGATGACGAAAAGCCCGAACTCAATGTGAACAAGGAGCAGATCAATGCTCCCTCACAAGGATCAGAAGAAACCTTCACAATCACTTCCAACTGTTACTGGGACATCACCGTATCCGACCCCGACGGAAAAGCCGTCGCCTGGATTGCAGTGAGCGCCGCCTCCGGACAAGGGAGCAAAGACATAGCCCTTTCCGTGAGCGCGAACAAGAAGACGGAAGCCAGGACGGCTCTCATCAAGATCAACGTCCCTTCGTCCGCCGATCTCGGGAAAACCATAACCGTTCTCCAGGAAGCCGGAGAAATGACGGTAGTGGAAGGCTATGGCTTCCCCATAATCGAAACATTTGAAATCGACTCCCCCGAAAGCCGCAAACTCACAAACGCTGTGATCGGCGGGAATGAATGTTTCTTCAACGGAGGAATGGTCCTTTCCCGCAGCGATGCAGAAGGCAGCCTGGAATTCGTATGTCCTTCGCATACCCAGCCATCGGCAGGTGACGATGCCGACCGGAGCATTCACCGCAGCATCCGAATGGACGGCTTTGCCCAGGGCGAATCCGTGATCATCAGCGCCCCCGTGAAGGATGCCCTGAGCGGCGAGCTCCGCCTTATGCTTGGCGCGCGCGCCGCGTCCTTTACTAAGGCAGGATGGTCGTACTACTGGGGCGCCGACGGCGAGAACTGGAACAGGATAGACATTGAAAATGCCATCACACCCGGCTCGGATGCCGTCTGGAACATAATCTATTTCACCATTCCTTCATCCCAGGCCATTCCTGCCGGCGGCACTCTCTATTTCAAAATCACCGCTAACGCCAAGCCTTCCAAGGAATATATCGCCATCTCCAACACCATCTGTGTTTGCCCCGCGAAGGGAGAGACCGGGAACGTTCCCGCAATGGACGGCAACACTATCGCGTTCTCCACTTCCTTCAACGACCTTGTGGACAGCTATGCGGCCGATATGAGATATCCTCTGGGATGGCTCAGGATAGCCACGAACAGCTATGCATCCAACATGACCAGTTTCAACGACCAGTATGTCCTTCCGGACGAGCTCTCTGCTTTTGCATCGGTAAAGGGCTGCTACGAGAGGCCCGGATACCTGCAGGTCGGATACTATGACGAATCATTGTGGACAAGGATATGTGCAGGCACATTCACCATCAAAATCGGTGAATGCCTGAAGCAGATGGGCGTTGCCGACACCGACGCCAGGATTACTCTAAAGGCCTGCAATATGAAAGATTTCCGCGGTTACGAAAGCGTCGCACGCGCAACCATCGCCGCCGGTGAAGAAAGCTATGTGATGGAAGGCCTCAGGGACGGCGTGTTCGCACAATACTCAACCGAATTCCACAATCTCACCCAGGAGTCGGTGATCACCGTCTTCGCACCGGCGCTCACGGATGAGGAGAAGGCTGCTCTCGGGCGCGGCGAAAAAGTGAACAACCTGCTGGACTACCGCTTCTTCATCGACGACGTGGTAGTGGAACTCACCGCCATCCACGAAAAGGGCAGCGACACTCAGAACGACAACGAAGATTTCTCCAACGGAGGCAACTATAACTGGTAATGGATATGAAAAAGATATTCGCAGCGGCAGCCGCACTCCTTGCTCTTGCGGCCTGCAACAAGAACACTCCCGTAGCCGAACCCGGAACAGAGCTCTATGCCGGTTTCGAAGCCAGTATTACGAAGACCCATCTGGAATCCAACAAGGTTCTGTGGGATGCAAATGACGAAATCAGCGTCTTCTCCCTGGAAGAAGGCACATATAAGAACTCCAAGTTCGCCGCTCCTGAAGGAGGCTCAGGCGCGGTATTCAAAGGCCCCGGAGTCTCAGTGGACGAGAACCTGTATGCTTTGTATCCCTATGATGCCGATGCAAGCTTCAACCCGGCGTCGGGCATAGCCATATCGGCCGGTTACACCGAGCAGAAAGTATCTTCCGGCAGCTTCTCAAAGGGAATCAACCTTGCTGTGGGCAAGCGCTCTGAAGGCAAGAATGTGAGTTTCCGCAACGTTGGAGCCCTTCTTTCCTTCACTCTCACCCAGGAAAGGGCCGACACTATCCGCCGCGTCGAAATCAAGTCTAATGACGGCACTCCCCTCGTATTCAGCGGCGCGGCCGGGATAGCCTGGAACGACGGAAATCCCACGATTGACGTTGCCGACGGAGCCACAAAGGCCGATGTCATCCGCCTGATTCCGGAGGGCGACAGCTTCAATACCGGCGACACATATTATGTATGGGTACTCCCCGGAACCTACAACGGCATTACCATAACCCTGGTCTCCCCCACCCAGATGACCGCGACCAGGATCGGTGAAAGCACGCTGAGCATTGCCAGAAACCAGATTGTGAATCTGGGCGAGATCGGAGGCCTCACTTTCAAGGCAAAGGAAACAGAGAAGAAGACGCTGCATTTCGATTTCTCCGGAGAGCCTCAGGAAGGCTGGCCCACCGCCGACAAATGGAAGAATGCCCCCGGAGACTCCACATGCGTGTACAAGCTGGACGGGGAGGACTACAAGTTCATCCTCACCGACTGCGGCAACGCCTCTCAGGCTCGCGTGGCGTGGGTAAAAGACAAGGGCGGCCTTGTCCTGTTCGCCGGATGGCGCTATGTGGGTCTCCCCGCAATCGAAGGATTCAGACTCATAAAGGTTAGCGGATGTCTATGCCTTGGCTCCAATTCCAAGCGCCAGGCCGGTATAACGAAATCTGTAGTAGCCGACAACACCACGGACACGAATGAATTCGTGCCTGGCGGAGAATCAATCGCATGGGCCACAAGTGGAGAAGTGTACACATATAATCTGGAAGAAACTGTGCCTGGAACGGTTTACTACCTGGCCTGCACCGCTACCAGTATCGGCACATCATTTCTTGACCTTACATACGAAAAGGCAGAATAATCATGAAAAGGGTTTTTGTGTTATTGTTGGTAGTGGCACTGGTACTGGCCAGAGGAACAGCTTCCGGCCAGGCACCGGTATTCCGTTACACAGAGGCAAGCGAACTCACGTTAGTGGGCAAACTGTTCAATGACACTCCAAACCCCTATCACCGTGTGGACACATCCCGTTTCGGCGGACTCACAAGAAGGGAAAACACACTTGTGAGGATGTCGTCGGGGATAGCCTGCGCTTTCCGGACCAATTCCACCGCCATAACCGTCACCACCGTTTACCGCGAGCCGGGTTTTCCCACCAACGGTAACGGAATAAGCACCCGCGGATATGACCTGTATATCCGCGAGAAAGGAAAATGGTTCTATGCGGCATCGGCCGTGAATCCGGACGACAGACTGGGAGAAGATCTCCTGCTGATAAGCGGAATGCAGGAAGGCCGAAGCTACGACTGCCTTCTATATCTTCCTCTTTACAGCGAACTGGAAAGCGTGAAGATCGGCATTGAGGAGAGCGCCTCCATCGAGCCGCTGGAGAACCCTTTCCGCTACGGGATAGCCGTTTTCGGATCCAGTTTCACACACGGCTCCAGCACCTCCAGGGCGGGGATGAGCTATCCGGCACAGCTGAGCCGCAGCACCGGTCTCCAGATGCTGAGCCTGGGAGTAAGCGGCAATTGCCTGCTCCAGGACAGCTTCTGCGACATCCTTTGCGCCGCACCGGAGGTGGATGCCTTTGTTTTCGACGCATTCTCAAATCCAAGCGCACGGACAATGGAAAAACGGCTATTCCCGTTCATTGAGAAACTCCAGGCCGCACACCCGGGAGTGCCCCTTGTTTTCCAGAGTACAATCTGGAGGGAACAGAGGCACTTCAACGCGGTGAAAGATGCCGCCGAGGACAAGAAGATGCACATGGCTGACTCCCTTATGGCGATAGCCGTGAAAAAGTACAAAGACGTTTACTACATCACTCCCAATGCCACTTCAAAGGCCCACGACACGTCCGTGGACGGAATCCATCCCGGCGACCACGGATACACGCTTTGGGCCGGCTCCATCAGAAAACCTCTAAAACGGATACTTCGCAAATACGGAATCAGATAACATTATGAAAAGATTCACAGTTCTACTGATTTGCTTTCTGGCCGCAAGCGGCCTCCTGAATGCTCAGCAGACCACTCTCAGCGGCCAGGTGAAGGACACTGCCGGGAAACCGGTTCCCGGCGCCGCAATAATCCTCACCGGCACTTCCGAAGCCGCCATTGCCGACATAGACGGCCATTTCTCCCTCACCCTCAGGACGAAACCTCAGCAGGGAGCCACTCTCACGGTGTCCTGTCTGGGATATGCCGATGAGGTTGTGTCCATAGGCTCGGGGACCGTCTTCGAGATTGTCCTCCGGGACGACTCTCAGATGCTTGAAGAGACTGTTGTGATAGGTTATTCCACAGTGAAGAAGAAGGACCTCACCGGTGCCCTCTCCACCGTGGGCGGAGAAGACATAGCCCAGCGCAAGACGCAAACCATCTCACAGGCCCTGCAGGGAGCCGTTCCCGGCGTAACGGTTACCAGGAGCAATTCCTCCCCGGGTTCCGAGGCCACGATACGCGTTCGAGGCATAACCTCCATGACCGACGGCTCCACCGACCCGTACATCCTCATCGACGGTGTTCCCGGATCGCTCAGCGACGTGAATCCCGAAGATATCGAGAACCTCACCGTTCTGAAGGATGCGGCATCGGCCTCCATCTATGGATCCCAGGCTGCTGCGGGCGTGATTCTGATTACGACCAAACGCGCATCCAAGGGCAAAAGCGGAATCAGCTATTCGTACTCGCTTGGAATAGATACCCCCACACGTATGCCCCGCTATATGGATGCCGTGAGCTATATGGAAGCCGTGAACGAACTCAAGTACAACGACCTTCCCGCAAGCGGCTGGTACCAGGCCTACGACCAGGCTCTGGTGGAAAACTACTGGCAGCTTAACGCCACCAACCCCGACGACTACCCCAACACCGACTGGATGGGGCTCGTCATGAACAGCCATGCGCTTCGCCACAGCCACAATCTGAAGTTCACGGCATCGGCCGACAAACTCCGCTCCAGCGTGAGCCTGGGCATGGACAACGTCCAGGGCTTGTACAAGGTGAACAACAGCTGGAAACGCTACACGGCAAGGCTCAACAATGACCTTGGAGTTTACCCGTGGCTCACCGTGTCCACCGACATTTCTCTTGTCTATATTGACAAAGTGTCTCCCCACAGTTCCCCTGCGCTGAAAATGCGCTACATGCCTGCGATATATCCCGCAGTATGGACCAACGGCAACTACGCTCCCGGAAAGGACGGAAGCAATATCTACGCTGCACTCATGAGCGGCGGCGATGTGGATACCGACACCTTCAAGGCAACAGGCAAATTCCAGCTTGAGGCAAAGCCCGTTAAGGAGCTCGCATTTACCGTGCTGTACTCGCCAATGCTGTATTTCAGCGAATCAAGCGATTTCTGCCGCCAGACTCCTTACTACTACAAGGACGAGCTCACAAGCGGAAAATTCATTGCCGAAGCCCTCACCACCACCATGGAAGAAAGCAGGGGCTGGCGCTATGCCGGAACACTCCAGGCCTATGCGAACTATCAGCAGACATTCGCAGGAAAGCACAACCTGAGCGCCATGGCGGGTTATGAGAACTACTACACCGGCAGCAAAACCATCGTTGCAGGCAACTCGGATTTCCCCAACGCGCTCATCGAGGACCTGAAGGCAGGCAATCCTTCAACCGCCACCGCCACGTCCGAGAACGTGTATGAACTGGCCAGGAACTCTTTCTTCGGCCGGGTGATGTACAATTACGCATCGAGATACTACATCCAGGGCAATATCCGCTGCGACGGAACTTCCCGCTTCGCTCCTGACTACCGCTGGGGCACATTCATGTCGGCATCGGCAGGCTGGCAGTTCTCCGAAGAAGAGTTCATGAAGCCTTTGAAGAAAATCATCGACAACGGCAAACTGCGCGCTTCCTACGGCAAATTGGGCAATGAGCGCATTGGCGGTTACTATCCCTATCAGTCGATGCTGTCGGTGAGCCATCCCGTGGGATATGCAGGCGATACGGCCACATCCATCACGGGCTATGCCCAGGGCGGCGCCATCGTCCCGGACCTCACCTGGGAGAGTACTTCCACGATAGACATCGGCCTGGACCTTTCAATGCTTGGCAGCCGCCTCAACTTCACCGGCGACTGGTACTACAAGAAAACCTGCGGAATGCTCATCGAGGTGCCCGTGGCTCCCGTCATCGGCCTTTCCAATCCCTACGACAACCTTGGAGAAATGCACACCAGAGGCTGGGAGATCACGCTTGGCTGGAGGGACACTGTGGGAGATTTCACTTACAAGCTGAATTTCAACCTCTCGGACGATGTTTCCATAATGGGCGACATTTCCGGGAAGGAGGTCATTTCCGGCGGAAAGATAATCAAGGAGGGATATGAGTACCAGAGCTGGTACGGTTACAGGAGCAACGGCCTTTTCCAGACCCAGGAAGAAGTGGACAGTTCACCCGTCCTCGGCACCCAGTATCCCGGTGACGTGAGGTATGTGAACATTGCCGATGCGATGGGCGCAACCGAGCAGATCACCGCCGAACAGGACCGCGTGGTGCTTTGCCCCTCCCTGCCCCATCTTAACTACGGAGCCACCGTGGACCTGTTCTGGAAAGGATTCGACTTCAACCTCACCCTCCAGGGAGTGGGAAAACGCAACGGGTATCTGAACGATTACATGGTCCAGCCCCTGCGCGGTCAGGTTTACAACTTCCCCACCTATCTTGCAGGCGGAGCTTCGTGGAGCTACAAGAACACAGTGAAGCAGAACGAAAACGCCGTGTATCCCCGTTATTCCTGGGTATCAGGCGGTTCAACATCCACAATGGGCAACTACGCCTATTCCGATTACTGGATTATCAACGGCGCCTACCTGCGCGTGAAGAACATCACCCTGGGCTATACCTTCCCGTCCAAGTGGATGCAGAAGGCAAAGGTAAAGGACCTCAGGCTGGCCGCCACCCTCACGGACTTCTTCACCTTCAGCCACTATCCTGTGGGATGGGATCCAGAAGTGGGAGCCACTTCCTATCCCATAACCAAATCGGCAGTATTCTCCATTTCCGTAAAATTCTAGAGAGTATGAGACGCATAAGCATTATACTTCTGACATGCCTGTGCCTGGCATGCACAAATATGGATCTCTCCCCCGTGGACAAGGCCGCTTCCGGCAACTGGTTCAACAACGCCGAGCAGTTCGAGATGTGCCTGAACGCACTTCTGCACCATATGTACTGGCCCATGGAGCGCAATGAATGGACAGAAGGTGAACAGATAGAGCTGGACCTCCTTACCGACGACGGTACCAACCGCGCCTCCCTGAGCCGCTTCCTTACCGACGGCGTTGACGGCTCGTTCCCGCTTTCGTCCCAGATGTGGAACATATCCTACAAAGGCATCAACCGCTGCAACAGAATCCTGAAACTGCTTGCTGCGGCAAAGGATAACATGCCGGCAGAAAAATACAATATGATTGAAGGCTGCGCCAGATTCTACCGTGCCTGTTTCTACGGCAGGATAATAGCCCACTTCGGAGACCCCGTGATGGTTCCCGAAGACATGGACTTCGACCTTGCAGAAGACAGGGAACGCGCATACGACCTCGCCCGCAGCGACAGATGGCCTGCAACCGACTGGGTGATAAGTGAATTCGAGGCTGCGGCGGAGCTTCTTCCGGAGCGTTATTCCAATGCCGAGATCGCGCGTGCCACCAAGGGTGCAGCCTGGGGAATGGAAGCCCGTTTTGCCCTGTACTGCGCCTCCATCCGCAAATGGGACACTTACGGAATGGCCGATGCGACCGAAGCCGCACGCCTGTACGGCATAGCCGCCACCGCAGCGGAGAAGGTCATCGACTCCAATGTCTATACCCTCCATCCCGACTTCGGCCAGCTCTTCAGGATGAGCACAAAGAACTCACCGGAAGGCATTTTCATCCTTCCCAGAAGCAAGAGCCTGTCGGCCGAGAACAAATACGAATACCTGTACAAAGGCGCCACCACGGCAAAGCTTTCTCGCCTTTCCGGTGCTGCCACCTGTACCACCTGCTGCCCTTCCTGGGACCTTCTCTGCGCCTTCTATGACGATGAAGGAAAACCCATTGACGAATCAAGCGTCTATAATCCCCAAAAGCCGTTCGAGCACCGCGACCCGCGCTGCACCTACACCATCGTGGAGTTCGGCACGCAGCATCTCGGCGTGATTTACGACCCCCACTTCGACAAGCCTGAGGTGTGGTCGTTCCGTGAAGGGAAAAACGTTCCGAACAACGATTCCCGTACCTACATGATAAGCGGAACCGGCAACCAGTACGCCTCCTACAACGGCCTGGTCCTGAAAAAGCACGTGGACGATGACTGGCTGAGCCCCTTCGAGGCGGAAAATGACAAGCTTATCCTGCGGTATGCCGATGTCCTTGAAATGTACGCAGAGGCAAAAATCGAACTTGACGATATAGACAATTCCGTGCTGGATGCCATGAATATGGTCCGTGCAAGGGCCTACAAGGCCGATTATACCGATGCAAGCGCATACCCGAAGATTACTGTCACTGACCAGGACGCCCTCCGCAAGGTACTTCGCGCCGAGCGCCGCATGGAATTCGCCTGGGAGAACCGCAGGCTCTACGACCTCTGGCGCTGGAGGATTGCCCATAAAGTCCTGAATTTCGCCAACTACGGCCTTCCCGCCAAGAACGAGAAAAACCAGCGCCGGTACATAGACAAGGGAATGTGGTTCCACGGCGCCACGCCGGAAATCGACGATGACGACTGCCCTCACTTCGCAGATCCGGTGGCAAGCGGAGAACCCTCCTTCTTCACAGGAGGAAGCTATGCCGTGAAGCTTTCCCAGCGCAAATTCGTTGCGCCGAAGAGCTATCTGTGGCCCATTCCCACCACCACTACCAACGTAATGAAAAACATCCGTAACAATGAAGGTTATTAGACTACTTGCCTGCTGCCTTCTGCTGTGCACCTTCTCCTGTGACCGCGGGAAAGACGATCCCGAGCCACAAAAGAAGGCTGCCCAGATAAGCGTAATGTCGTTCAACGTGCGTAGCGCCACCATTACCTCCGACACCGGAGACCGCAGCTGGGACAAGCGGAAATATGCCGTTCAGACGATGGTAAAGGAGATAAAGCCGGATATGATAGGAATGCAGGAATGCACTTCAAAGCAGCGCACGGACCTCATCGGCCTGCTGGAAGGATACGAGCTTTTCGAAGTTCCAGGAACCGGCGGTTCCAAAGGCGGAAACACGGTGATCATGTACAATACCGCAGTGCTTGAGGCCCTGCAGTGCAAATCGTTTTTCCTAAGTTCCACTCCTGACAAGGCCTCCGTGAACGGTTGGAACGAGGAAACCCAGTACCGCACCACTATCTGGGCGCACTTCAGACACAGGGAGAGCGGCAATGAATTCTTCGTTGCCGATACCCACATGCCCCTTGGCAGTGAGGAAAGGGACAATACCGCCCGCATCAATTCCGCAAAACTGAACGTTTCCCGAATGAAAGCCGCCGCAGGCGAAGAGGCAGTGGTATTCATAATCGGCGACATGAACTGCGCACGCGAGAACAATGTCACCGCGAAGAGCCTTGATCCCTACTACGAGTGGCTGTCCAACGCAAGGGAGAAGGCTTTGAAGACAGATTCATCCATCAGTTACAACGGCTACGGGGCATCATCCGGCTCCAGGATAGACCATATTTTTTACCGCAACGCCATCGTAAGCGAGTTCCGTACAGTGAACGGCAGCAACTACGGCGTCACCTATATTTCCGACCATTATCCCATTATCTGCTATGCGACTGTTTTGTAGAAGAAGTGCTGTGATTGTCCTCCTTCTTGCCGGAGGCATATCCGTCAACGCCCAGGAGTATTCCATGGGGAACGGACGAGTGGGCGTAACGATTGGAAGTGACGGCTCTCTTGTGTCGCTCCGGAACGAGATCACGGGACAGGAATACGCCTCGGGAGCATACCTGTGGCGTCTGTATTACGACTCTCCGCAGGAAAAGGAGATACAGGTTTGCGGAGAAGGAATGGCCCCCTCCGTGGAACAGGTGGCCGATACGATCTTCATCAGGTATTCTTCACTCTCTTCCAAGGAAGGCAGCCTGGACATGCAGCTTTGCCTTAAAGTCATTCTGGAGGACGATTTGGTCAGGTTCGGCTCCGCGCTCGTGAACAATCAGCCACACACGGTTATAAGGGAGCTGCACTATCCGCTCGTTCACGGGGCAAGGCTCCCGAAAGACCATAAGCTTTATATCGCCGAGGCCGGCGGCCAGCTGTTCGACAATCCGGCCGCCACCATCGGCAAGCTTTCGGCATCGCCATATAAAAAGCCGGAACAGTTTTTCCGCCAGAAAGACGTGAAGTACGGAGCGAAGGTTTTCATGAACTGCTTCGGCCTGTTCGGAGAGAACCAGGGGTTGTATTTCGGTTCCCACGATTCCACATTCCAGGACACCTGGCACGGCCTTCGCGCCTACAGGAACACCGGCAGCGGCAAGTTCGACGTCCTGGAATTCGGCTTTTTCAAATACCCCCACTGCTTCTGCGGGGAAAGTTGGGAGTGCAATGCCAACGTAATATCGCCTTACACCGGAACCTGGCACGTTGCTTCGCGCCTGTACCGCCGCTGGGTGGATACCTGGTGGGACCATCGCCGCACTCCGGACTGGGTACTTGGGATGAAGAGCTGGCAAAGGGTCATTTTCAAGCACCAGTATGGCGAGACCCTCTTCCGCTACAGCGACCTCAACGGCATCGTGGACGAGGCCGGCCGCAGCGTCGGCTGCAACGCCCTTTTCCTCTTCGGCTGGTGGGCTGAAGGCATGGACCATGGTAATCCGGACTACTCCCCCGACGAATCCCAGGGAGGAGACCTGGCCCTTAAGGAAGAGATTGCAAAGTATCAGGCCGACGGGAACCATCTCCTTCTCTACTACAACGGCAAGCTCATCGACCGTGAAAGCCGCTTCTATCGGAGCGGTGCCGGGGCGCAGGTGTGCCGCCACGACAACACCGGCTCCGAAATCCTGGAGCGCTACAAATTCACCGGCCAGGGCACCTGGCTTGGCGAATACGACCAGCGCACGTTTGCTGTAGCAACCATGATGAACCCCCAGTGGAACGAGGTTCTCTGCGCCCTGCAGGACCGTGCCCACGAGCTCGGTGCCCACAGTGTCTTCTTTGACCAGCTGGGATACACCGAGCGCGAGAGCACCGACTGGGACACTTCCCGCGAATATCCGGTGCCGGACGTCCTTGGCCTCCTCAAGCGCGCCCAGTGCCTCAAGATGCTCCGTGACAGATATGCCGATATCGACCCGGACTTCGCCCTCGGTGCCGAAGGCAGCGTAGATGCCCTGGCCCAGTACTGCGACTACACCCACGGCTATCCCGCGAACGACGGTCCGGAGCGCTGGATGCGCTTCTATCGCTATACTTTCCCGGAACTGGTATTCACGGACCGTGGCCTCAGGGACGATATGGATGTCCCCCGCCACGTGAACAATACCGTGCTGGACGGCCAGCGCAACGACATTGAAATTTTCCGCTGCCGGGATCTCATTTCTGCCGCTCCCGTATATCAGGCCTACCTTGCCAAAGTGAACGCTATCAAGGAGAAGTACGCCGACTGCCTCCTATACGGACGCTACAACGACTCTTTCGGCTTCACCTGTTCAAATGAGTCTCTGGACGCCCGCGCCTTCGTGGGCAGGGAGCGAATGGCTGTGGTGGTTGCCAACCAGGGCAGCGACCGCGTTCAGAAAGGGAGGATTTCCGTACCCGGATACAGGTTCGTGGAAGCATCGGCCACCGGAAACGGAAAGGTATCCCGGAAGGGAGACAAAGTGAAACTTGGACAATATGACATGGCTGTCCTTGTGTTTGAAAAGACCGACGTAAGGATTGGAACCTACAATCTGAGGCGCGCGAAGCTGGACAGAAACTCCGAAACCAACAACTGGGAGGCCCGCCTACCCCGCCTGGTGGAATCTTTCCTGCTCTGCAATATGGATATCTGCGGTGTTGAGGAAGTGGACACCGAGCAGCAGGAGAGTCTTCCAAAACTCCTGGCAGAAAGGGGGCTGATTTACGACAGTTACTTTTTCAGTCCTTATGCCCAGGACGGCAAAGGAACCAAAGCGCACGGAATCTTCTGGAAGAAAGACCGCTTCCAGGCAGAAGAGCCTCACTTTTTCTGGGTTTCCGACCCTCCGGAGCAGATGCAGGTGAACGACCACGGCAACGCTGCAGTCCAGGGTAATTTCTACCGCGGAGGCTTCAGCATCAACCTCATCGACCTGAAAAACAAGGGGGCGAAGTACTTCGTAATTGTTACCCACGCGCCTCTGGGCAGCGAGGAGCACGCGAAAAATGCCCACGTGTATGCCGATATTGAAAGACGTTTCAATCCGGAGCACAATCCCTCTTTCTTCGTGGGAGACATGAACGCAAAGGAATCCGATCCGGCTTCGCAGTTCTACCGTAGCTACTGGACGGATTCATATCACTTCTTCGATGCCGACACGCTCCGGCGCGAAGGGCCCGCAGGCACGTTCAACGGCTGGAAGCCGGACGTGATAAAGGGTCCCCAAAGGCGTATCGACTATGTCTATTTCCGCAGCAAGGGAGTAAAACCCCAGCGATATGTCTGCGACAACCGCCTGTTTGGCGGATTCCTTGCATCCGACCACTATCCTGTTTACGTTGATTTCAGGATAAGCAACTAACAATCAAATATTTAATAGCATGAAAAAGCAATTACCCAATTTTATGGGGAAGGGGGGATATATAACCCCGACCACAGAATCCACAATGATTCTGGACACAAATATGGTTATCTGCGCAAGCGGAATCGAGCCTTCAATCACCGAGGTGTGGGAGGAAGAAGATTTGTCAACGCTTTAAAAACAAAGGTATCATGAAACGCAGTATCTACTACCTTTTCTCTGCAGCAGCTCTTCTGTTTACGGCTTGCACGGCAGAACCCCTCATCGACAATACCATTACCGGGTTCATCCCCGGTCCAACCTCCTTCACCGCAGTGATGGAAGGCGACGAGACCAAAGCCGTCATCGGCCAGAACGGCAGCAATAAACCCCAGACCTTCTGGGAGAATGGCGATGCAATCAACGTCTTCTCATCGGCAGTATCCGGTTCAACGGCGGGATTCAAGTTTACCACATCGCTTCCCGCCAATTCCACTTCGGCCGAATTCACATATTCAGGCGATGATTTTCCCCTCGGAGAGCAATACTTTGCAACTTACCCCTACCGCTCCAATACAAGAGGCGTGAACTATACCGACCTCAGGCTGGCTGGACTTCAGATTCCTGCTTCCCAGACTCTTGTACCCGGCTCTTTCGACAAGGATGCAGCGCTTTCTGTGGCATATGTCGACGGTGGCAGCAACACCCTGTATTTCCAGAACGGCACTGCACTGCTGAAGTTCAGGGTATCCGAAAGCAACATCGTGGATGGCCGGATAGAAGTTGACAAGAATGATGCAATCTCAGGGACCTTCCGCGCTGTGATTGACGCAAGCACAAAGGAATTGACCGTGGAGAAGTACACCGCTTCCGGAGTATCACAGAACAATTTTGTGAATTTTTCTATGGGAGGCACCGCGCTTTCCACCGGGACAGATTACTATGTTGCCATTGCCCCGGTTGAACTTACTTCCGACCTGAAGATATACCTCAACGGAAACCTTGTAAAGGTTATCAACAAAAGCAGTGTCGCCGCCCTGCAGCGCAACAAGATTTACAACCTTGGTATTCTCACTACTCCTGCGACTCCCGCAGAGAAAGTCCTGAGGTTCGACTTCTCCGGCGACGCGCTTACGGGATGGCCGACCAGCGACAACTGGCAGAACGGGCCCGGCAATCTGAACTGCACGTATCCCCTTTACGGGACTAATTACAACTTCTTCCTCACAGACTGCGGAAATGGCAGCAAAGCTCGCGTTGCCTGGGTTAAGAGCGCTGGCGGACTGATTCTTTACGCAACGTGGCGTTACGTTGGGCTTCCTGCAATTGCGGGATATAAACTTGTTAAAGTATCAGGTACGATGTGCCTGGTCACAAATGCCAAGAGGAAGGCTGCGATCGTGAAGAATGTAGCTGCGGATAATACTCAGGGCACCATTTCAGTGCTCCACCAATTTGTCGCAGGTGGCGAATCAAGCGCATGGAGCACTAAGGGTACAACATATACCTTCAACCTCAGCGGAACAGAAGGCAATACGATGTACTACTTCCTGTGCACCAACACCAGCGTCGGTGTATCGGATCTCACCCTTACCTACGTACCCATCTGAAAGGACGATGAGGTGGTGCGTGTGGGTGGCTACAACGTCCGCTACATCACCACCGAGGAGGATGAGCAGAACAACTGGGAGAACCGCAAGACCAGGGTGGTGCGTTCGATCTGCGACAACGCGTTCGACGTCTTCGGCCTTAACGAATGCAGCGACGCCATCAAGACCTACCTCAGCGAGCAGCTTGCCGACACATATACGATAAGGTACTTCAACCCGAACGTATCGTCCGGCAACGGTTCCAGCAGCGGTGAGTCCATGGGCCTTGCCTACCGCAAGGATATGTTCACCCTGAGCAACTGGCACTACTTCTGGCTGGGCTCTAACCCGTCCGCAATGACGGTAAACGACGGCACCAAGAAGCGCGGAGGGTGTTGCGCAGTGCTCACAAACGGCAAAACCGGCACCAGGATATTCGTGATGGTAACTCACGGATGCCTGGATGCCGATGCCAGGGCACAGTACGCTGCCCAGTACAAGCAGATGGAACAGCAGTACAACACCGCCGGCTATCCCTCGTTCTTCGTTGGCGACATGAACGCACAGCCATCGGATCCCGCAACGGCCGTGTACCGCCAGTGGTGGAACGACGCCTACTACAGCAACTGCCTCAAGTACGGCCCTTACTGTACCTTCAACGGCTTCAACCAGGAGCGCAACATGTACACTCACCAGAACCACCTGGACTACGTTTACTACCGAGGCGCCACCCCGCTGATGTACATGTGCAACGACAAACTCTATGACGGCTACTACGCATCTGACCACCTCCCCGTCTGGGCGGAGTTCAAGGTGGACTAAATAATGCTTTGTCATGAAGAACAACAAATGGTATAAATAGGAAGTCCTGCTCCTGCTTTGGGTAGCGTATCAGCTTAACCAGGGCGACAGGCAAGTGTTCAACGTGGAGAACTACAATGAGTTCGGCCGTCAGGACGAGAGTTATTATGTGGTCATCACCGGCCACGAGGCCAAGACCTTCATCGGCTTCCGTGACGATGCCGACATTCCGCAGTTCTTCAATAGCTCTGGCAGAACTTCATTTCCATATTATCTGACTATCAATCGCATTACTCTTATGGGCCGGCCGGCACCCTGATACTGGTTTTCATCAATCACGGTCTCTCCGGTGGGGACGAATCCGCATTTCTCCATTACCCGGCCGCTGGCGGGGTTGTCCACAAAATGCCCGGAGATAAGGGATTTGATGTCGGTCATACACCGGATATGCTCAATCATCAGCCCCAGCGCTTCTGTGCAAATACCTCTGTTCCAATAGGGTTTTGCAATCCAGTAGCCGATAAGAGGCTCGCCGTCACGGGCAGGCAGATTGCAGTTGCACGAGGGACCATAACCCATGGCGCCGATAGCCTCCCCCGTTTCCTTTAGCTCAATGGCCCAGGTATTTGTGGCATCACAAAAGACTGTCCGGATAACCTCCAGGCTCTCCTCAACACTCTGGTGAGGCGGCCATCCGGCTCTGGGGCCGACATCCGGATCCGACGCCCATTTATACAGTACAGGAGCGTCGCTGTCCCGCCAGGGGCGGAGAATGATCCGGTCTGTTTCCATCACGCCATCGTAAAACAGCTGGCCGGGCAGTCGCTTCTTCTCCTTTGCCGGGAAGGTGGCCTCGTATTGCTCGAATGCTTCCGGATTCTCATCGGCAACAAAATAACCCTTGGGCGGACAATAAGTTGCTTCCTCTATGCCATTGGCTTTAAGCCAGCCGGGAATCAGCTCCTGCGCCAGGAAGAAGGGAACCGGATCATCCTTTGGGAAGTCGGGATAGTGGATGCCAAAGCTGCTTGCAAGCGAGAAACCTGCGTGCTTGTAAAAGTCGATATTGCCTTCCATGCAAAGGAAGCCGATGCCCATTCCGCGCGCCTTGTCCAACGCATAACTCAATAGTTTGAGACCATATCCTTTGCGTTTGTAGTCCGGATGGATGCAGATGGGGCCGAAGGTCCAGGACGGCTTGCGCATACCGTCAGGCAGCACCAGTTCCGCCTTGGAGAACATCACGTGACCTATCAGCCGGTCATTCTCCTCCATCACGAAGTCCAGTTCCGGAATGAAGTCCGGATTGCCCCTATAGCAATGCAGCACAAAGTGCTCCGTGCATCCGGGGCGATATACATTCCAAAATGCATCGCGAGTGAGAATCTCAACTGCACGGTAATCTTCCTCTCTTTCAAGTCTTATTTTCATATTATTCTGACTCATTTGAACTTATGAGCTCTCCCATTTGGCGGAAGAACAGGACGCCATCGCAGTAAATGCAATAGTCTCCCATCATTTTCTTTACGGCAATCTCACTGGCGCCCGAGCACTGGTCGATGATATATTGTACGAAGTCAGGATTGCTAGCCATAAATCAAAGGGAGGTTTTCATTTACTTACAGTATTCACGGTGGAACCAATAGGCAAATACAGGATCGGCAAAGTATACGCCATCCGGCCTTTTATCTATCAACTCCTTACCTAAAAGAACGTTCTCTACCCTTGTGATATTCGATTTGCTGCCCAGGCGGTATTCCTCCAGTATGTCTGACGACTGGAAGCCAGTATGGACACCAGCATCCAATACCTTTAAGTAATTCATCTGGTATACCGTCAGATTGGCCAGTTGACGCATGAACAGCGCCGATGTCTGTCTTATCAGTAGTTCATACCCACTCTCGAGGTTCTGCTCCGTTACTTCTCCTTCTGTTTCTATCAATACATTCCAGGCCAGTTGCTGCACGTATGATGAATACAGCTGAACTCTGTCGCACAGGCGCCCCGCCATCTCTTCTGAAATAATCATATTCCTTGTGGCGAAACGTTGGACAATGTAATTGATCCATTCTTCCTTTGGTATCGCCTCTAGGAAAAACATGTCCCCGAAATGATAGAATGGCATGGACTTATCCTGGAAGAGTTTGTCCATCATATGCTTCTTGCTCCCAAACAGGCAATAAGAGACGTTCTTTTGCAATTGCCAAACACCCCTCGCTTTCTTTTGAAAACCGATAGAATCAGGGAATTCTCCAACCTGCTGAAACTCGTCAATGCAAACCACGATGTTCAGATTTCTCTTTTGAGCTATCTTTTCAGGAAGGTCTAGGATTTCCTCCGGCTTCTCTGTCTTTGGGCCGATACCAAAAGAAACAGAAAATTCCTGTGACGGATCCGGTGAGATGGATATCTTGGGAGAAAGACGAGACAGAAAACTCTTGGCCAGCGTCATTGCCTGTTCCGCCTTTGTCGCTAGACCTTTTAATACTGCCGAGGCAAAACGCTCGTAGAACTCATATTCGTCACGACAGTCATAAATGTCCATCATAACCACTTTGATAGACGGATCCGTTATTTGTTCGACAGCTTTATATACCAAAGAGGTCTTTCCTGTCCTGCGAGGAGAAATCAGAATAGTATTCACTCCTGCCTCGAAGTTCATTTTAAGGTGCTTTGTCTCTGCTTTCCTATCGGTAAAGTTTTCTCCAAAGACGGCTGTTCCGTATACAAAGGGCTTGCTCATAAGTCTTTATTTTTTGCAAATATAGCTCATTATTTTTTAGTCCACAAAATTGTGGACCACAAAATTGTGGACCGGCTCGCGTTGATATTTTTTTTGTCACATTTGGTCACTTTCGGATTATATCAACCACTTGATAGACAAGTGGCTGAAAGAGAATGAGAAGCGTAGATCCTCTGGCATGCGCAAGCAATGTCATAAGCGCCAGGACATCCACCGTCAACTGCTGGAGAAAGGCTTTGTCGTAAGCTATTCCAGTGTGTGTAAGTATATCGCCCGCCGCAAGGTTTGTGGAAGAAAACGGGTATGACGCTATGTTTCTACAGGATAATATCCTCCAGTTTTCTTGGATCCGCGATACTCGACCATCCGTTTCTCCACTAACTCAGCAACATGCCTTTTTAACGTTCTTAGCGAGACTCCGGGCAAGTGCTTCTTGGCAAATACCATTAGCCTGTCCAATGAGCGAATCATATTGCAGCGGATAACATCCCTGTCATCATACAAGAAAGTGTCATTAATCCGACACAAAGCATCTGTCTTGAAATGAGGAAGCACGTTTTTTTGTTTAAAGATTCATCTACTTGGTCTCGGAAGGCAGCCTGCTGTAACAAAACATCTGGCAGCCCTCTCACCGTCCTTTCCCTACTATCTTTCCGGTCCGGAATTATCATTACTGCGCGTAGAGGTACTTCAACTTGTACCCGTACGCGCAATTTCGAGCTTTTTTGCTCGTAGGGGTACAAGTGATGACACCCCTACGAGCATTGTCTTTATACCTGGGCGCTGCCCAAGTTGAACATTTTGCTCGCGAAATACACCAGAACCATATCACATTGATTTCGCGGCACGATTTTGCCAAAAACAGGCGGCTATATGCCAGCCTGCACCCACGGAACATCTGTCCTGGCGCGCAAGTGTCTTGCCTACAGCTACTTATGCAATCCGCCTGCACGTTTTTTCTTGCAGGCAAAAGACAGAACTGCATGATTGCCTGCGGTTTAGCCGCCAGCGGCACCCACATCGCCGCCGCGAAACGAAGGGGCGGAGACGGTCGGAGGGGCTTGGGGCGAGGGGATAAAGGATTTCTCCTGGAGCGCAGCGGTGCGTAGCACGACGGCGTCTGTTCGACGACCGTTACGCGCAGCGTAAAAGGGAGGCGCAATCAGGCGCCGCATCGGAGCGGCCGCGAGATTCTCGAAGAATCTCGTAGCGAAGATGCCCGCGAAACGAAGTGTAGCGGCAGCGCCCCTGGGGGCAGTTGCGCAGCAACGGGGGTAATTAGCGACAGCGCAGCTGTCAGCCGTCGAGCAAGCGAAGGGAGAATTCCTCCCGAGACGAAGTCGCCCATCCGGCCGCTCCGTTCCGCAGTCGCGGCGGCGGTGCCGCACTGGATTATCCTCCGGGATCACCGGGACCCTTCAGTGATCCCAAATCCTCTCCAACCTTGTACTGCTCCTCCCCAAACGCAGCGCACTCTAGAAGTTGCGGAAAGTGGTGGACTTGAAGTCCTTTACCCAGACCTGACGCTCGAAAGCCTGGTCCAGAGAAAGCATAGTATCTGTAGACTGAACGTAAGGAATGCGTTGTATTGTATTGATAATTGTCTCCATAAGGTGGTCGTTATCAATACAATACACCTTAAGCAGAAGAGCTGCGCGCCCAGTCACGAAGTGGCACTCCACAATCTCCGGAATATGCTTCAAAGCATCCGTCACCTCATGATACTTATTGTCTTCAGACAAAGAAATGCTAATGAACGCACAAACATTCAGGCCCAAAGTTCCCGGCCTCACAAGCATCTGCGAACCAGTAATCACCCCATTCTCCTCCAGCTTCTTCACCCTCTGGTGCACAGCCGCACCGGATATTCCGCACTCCCGCGCAATCTCCAGATAAGGCATACGGGCATTATTGACCAAAAAATAAAGAATCTTACGGTCGGTCTCGTCGAGATGATAATTAGCCATAACTACTTCATTTTAGTAAAACGCCTCACCTTATGAGAAGTAGGCTCCGACCCGGCAATAATCTCCTTGCACATCTCCTCCGTAAGAGCATCGGCACTCAAATTCTTGGGAATACGATAATTCTTGTCCTGGCACTTGATGTACGGGCCATAGCGCCCGTTAATCACGCTTATACCGCTCGCCGGCCACTCCTTAAGAGGCGTCGCAACCGTCTCTTTCTTTACCTTGTCGGCCTGGATCAGCGCAATACAATCTTCCAGGGTTACGGTAAGCGGATCCTTGCCGCGAGGCAGCGACACATTCTGCTCACCCCACTTAAGATACGGCCCGAAGCGCCCCTTTGTGGCAACAACGCTCTTGCCGTCATATTCTCCGACGGTACGCGGCAGGCAGAACAGCTTCACAGCCTCCTCTAGAGTCAGATTCTCGATAATCTGCCCCTTACCGAGGCTCACGAACACACGGCCCTCGCCCTCGCCCTTCTGCACATACGGCCCAAACTGCCCCAGGCGGGCGGTAATCATCTGACCATCTGAAGGGTCGATTCCAATCTCCCGCTCCAGATGGCTGAACTGATGGTCGCTCACCGCCGCATCAACCTTCACATGGAAGGGCCCGTAGAACCTGCTTATCACCTTGTCCCACTGCTTCTTACCAGATGCAATCTGATCGAAATCCTTCTCTACATTGGCCGTAAAATCGTAGTCCATGATATCAGGGAAACTGCCTGTAAGATAGTCTGTTACCAAGATACCAACGTCGGTCGGCAGCAGCTTTCCCTTCTCTGCCCCGATAGACTCGGTGCGCAAACTCTCACTCACAACTCCGCCCTTGAGTTGAAGGTTGGTAACCTGCACCTTGCGGCCGTCCTTATCACCCTTCACAATATACCCGCGCGCTTTGGTAAGCGTGCTGATAGTAGGCGCATAAGTTGAAGGACGTCCGATACCAAGCTCCTCCATCTTCTTGATTAGTGTCTGCTCGGAATAGCGGAAAGGAGGCTGGGTGTACTTACACTCGGCATCTATGCGCTCCGCCACAAGCGGTTGACCTACAACCACATTCGGCAGCTCCACCTCGTCGCTCCCGGCATCTTCTTCGTCGTCGGTCCCTTCGCGATAAAGCTTCAGGAAACCGTCGAAGAGAAC
The DNA here is from genome assembly GCA_946410455.1 of uncultured Bacteroidales bacterium. Taxonomy (GTDB): domain Bacteria; phylum Bacteroidota; class Bacteroidia; order Bacteroidales; family UBA932; genus Cryptobacteroides. The sequence goes on along the minus strand of CAMKAJ010000007.1, from coordinate 33,734 downwards.
CTGGACCGACTGCAGCACATACTGCTCGGGGCGCTTGTCTATACCCACGTGCACGGTGATGTTTAGCAGGCGTGCCTCCGCCATCTGGGAGGCCACGGTGCGCTTCCAGATGAGCTGGTAGAGCTTCTTGTCCTGGGCAGAACCCTCCACGTCGGTGTTTGCAATGAAAGTCGGGCGGATAGCCTCATGTGCCTCCTGGGCGCCCTTTGCCCTGGTCTTGTACTGGCGGGGGCGTGAATACTCCGGGCCGAAGTTGTCGCAGATGAAGCCCTTGGCGGTATTCACAGCGAGCGACGACAGATTTGTGGAGTCGGTACGCATGTAGGTGATAAGACCCCTCTCGTAGAGAGATTGGGCGATGCGCATTGTAACGCTCACCGGCAGATGCAGCTTGCGAGCTGCCTCCTGCTGAAGAGTAGATGTTGTGAAGGGAGGAGGAGGCATGCGCTGGCCTTCCTTGCTCTCTGCAGATGCCACAGAATAGCTGGCACCTATACTTGATTCCAGGAATGCGCGGGCATCGGTATAATTGTCGAAGCGCTTGTCCAGCAAGCCCTTAACCTTTACTCCATCTATCTTGAAAGACGCCTCTACGCGATAGTATGCCTGGGGACGGAAGGTAGAAATCTCCCGCTCGCGGTCTACCACCAGACGCAACACCACAGACTGTACGCGTCCGGCAGACAGGCCCTTCTGGATTTTGCGCCACAGCACCGGCGAGAGCTCGAAACCCACGAGGCGGTCGAGTACACGGCGAGCCTGCTGGGCGTTTACCAGGTCCATGTCGATCTCGCGAGGGTTCTTTACAGCATTGAGAATTGCGTCTTTGGTAATTTCATGGAACACGATTCGGCGGGTCTTCTGCGGATCAAGCCCCAAAGTCTCAGACAAATGCCAGGAAATAGCTTCTCCCTCACGGTCTTCATCGGAAGCCAGCCACACAACAGAAGCCCCGTCCGAGAGCTTTTTGAGCTCGTTTACCACACGCTTCTTCTCCGACGGCACCACATACTGGGGCTTGAAGTTGTCTTTAATATCGATGCTCAAGCTCTTGTCTTGCAGGTCGCGTATGTGCCCGAAGCTGGACTTTACCAAGAACCCGTCTCCGAGGTATTTCTGAATTGTTTTCGCCTTTGCCGGCGACTCTACTATCACTAAATTCGGTTCCATATTTTCACAAATCGGCTACAAAGTTATAAAGTTGTTTTGAATTGATTGCAAAATAACTTCTAAACAAAACAGAGAACTTTTTCCAAATTTGTTCGTACTTTTGTGTTCTAAAGTTACAAAATGACAGAAAAGACCAAACATACAATTACCAAATGGTTCTGGCTGCTGCTCACCGCGCCCTTCGCAATCGTGCTGGTGCTGGTGGTCGGCGTGGGGCTCTTTGCCAAGCTCCCCTCATTTGAGGAGCTGGAGCACCCGGACAGCAAGCTGGCCACCCAGGTAATTGCAGAAGACGGCGAAGTACTCACTACATTCCATATAGAGAACCGTACCTATATTTCCTATAACGAGCTTTCAGAACACCTTGTCAACGCGGCGGTGGCCACGGAAGACGTACGCTTCTACAAGCACTCCGGCATAGACATGGTCGGCCTGGCGCGAGTAGCGTTCAAGACCTTGATGCTGCGTGACTCCAGCCAGGGAGGCGGCAGTACTATCACCCAGCAGCTCGCAAAAACCCTGTATCCCCGCAACGAGAAGGCCGGCAAACTCACGCTCGTCTTCACAAAGCTCAAGGAGTGGATTACCGCCGTGCGACTGGAAAGAGACTACACCAAGCAGGAAATAATGGCCATGTACCTCAACTCCATATTCTTTGGGAGCGGAGCCTATGGCATCAAGGCGGCATCGGAGACTTTCTTTGCCAAGAGTCCCGCCGATCTTAACGTAGAAGAGAGCGCGCTGCTCATTGGCATGGTCAACAAGCCCACCCGCTACAACCCTGCCATCAATCCAGACAACTCCCTGAAGCGCCGCAACTTTGTAATCGGACAGATGCAGAAGGCAGGGTACCTGAGCAAGGCCGATCGCGACTCCCTGCGCGAGCTGCCCATAGTGCTCGATTATCACATACAGGACCATAATTCCGGACACGCACCCTACTTCCGCGACATGCTGCGCCGCGACATGAACGCCAAGCGCCCGCGCAGGGCAGACTATCAGTATGCGGAGGACTTCTCGGCAGACTCGCTGCGCTGGGCCACGGACGATATCTACGGCTGGCTCGCCAAGAACAAAAAGCCCGACGGAGAGCCGTACAATCTGGATAAGGACGGCCTGCGCATCTACACCACCATAAATTACAAGATGCAGGTCTTTGCAGAAGAAGCCGTGGTGGAGCACCTTGGCGGCTACCTGCAGAGAGCGTTCAACAGGGAATTGCGGGGCAAGCGCAACAAGCCTTTCTCTAACGACATAGACCAGGCTACGGTAAACAAGCTCATGCAGCAGGCACGCCGCTGGAGCGACCGCTGGCGCATGGCAAAGCGCGCCGGACTGAGCGACAAAGAGATCATGGCCCAGTTCGACCAACCCCAGAAGATGCGCGTATTTGCCTGGAACAAAAAGGGTTACGCAGACACCACAATGACCCCCAACGACTCCATCCGCTACTACAAGTCCTTCCTCCGCTGCGGCTTCGTGGCCGTGGAGGCCGGAAGCGGGGCAGTCAAGGCCTTCGTTGGCGGCCCCAACTACCGCTACTTCAAATACGACAACGTTTCGCAGGCCAAGCGCCAGGTGGGCTCCACCATCAAGCCCTTCCTCTATACCCTGGCCATGCAAGAAGGCATGACTCCCTGCGACCGGGTAATCTGCACGCCGCAGACCTTTATCAACTGGGACGGCTCGGAATGGACGCCGCGAAGCACAGACAAAGACGAAGTGCTGGGCACCACGGTCACGCTCAAATGGGGCCTGGCCAATAGCTCCAACAACATTTCCGCCTTCCTCATGAAGCAGTTCGGCCCCCACGCCATGGCCCAGATGATGCACCGTATGGGCATCCACAGCCACGTAGATGAGGTTTACGCCCTGTGCGTAGGCCCGGCCGACATTGCCCTCTACGAAATGGTCTCGGCATACAATACCTTTCCCTCCAAGGGAGTGTACGCCGCTCCTATATACGTAACCCGCATAGAAGACAACCAGGGCAACCTCATTACCGAGCACACCAACTCCAAGCGGGAGGCCATAAGCGCCTCGTCGGCATACCTCATGGCCAACCTCATGCAAGGAGTGGTGAACGGGGGTACCGGAAGCCGCCTGCGCTACGCCTACAACCTCAAGGGCGAAATCGCCGGCAAGACGGGCACCACGAACGACTGCTCTGACGGCTGGTTCATAGGTTATACGCCCAAGATTACCGCAGGTGCGTGGATAGGAGGCGAGGACAGGCAGATACACTTCAACTCACTGGACGGCTCCCGCATGGCCCTGCCTATATGGGGAATCTGGATGAAGAAGTGCATTGCGGCAGGCCTTATCAGCGAGAGCGACACCTTCATTCCGCCGGCAGGCGTGAGCATAGAGATGGACTGCAACAACTCAGGCACCTTCCTGGGTGGAGATGAGGATGCGAACGACGCCAGCGAAACGGCGAACAGCCAGGAAACAGATTATTATTTCAACTGATATGAGCAAGTACAAATCGGTGGCCGTAATCTATGGCAGCGACTCTTCCGAGTGGGAAGTGTCGTGCAGGAGCGGAGAATTCGTGGCTTCTGCCATTGACGACAGCATTTACGACATCTACGAGATTTTCGCCCGCTTCGGAGAATGGCGGCTGGTGGCGCTGCGCAAGCGTAATGCAATGCGCGTCACCTTCCCCGAGGGTTCCAGGCCCATGATAGACAAAAACGACTTCTCCGTAAACGTGCTCGGAGAGAAGGTCAAATTCGACTTTGCCTACGTAGTCCAGCACGGCGCTCCCGGCGAGAACGGGCAACTGCAGGGCTACCTGGAGATGATAGGCATTCCGTTCAGCTCCTGCGGCTCCTTTGCAAGCGTGATTGCCTTCGACAAGTATGCGTGCAAGTCTTTCGTGCGCGACAGCGGCATAGTCAAGACTGCTCCCGACGCTTACGTAAAGCGCGGCGACGATATTCCGGCTTTCTGCGGAAAGGTTGCCGCCCGCCTCAAAATGCCCGTGTTTGTGAAGCCCACCCAGGGCGGTTCGAGCTTCGGAGTTACGAGAGTAAGCACAGCCGAGGGCCTTCCGGAGGCCATTCAATACGCCTTTACAGAGGATCCTATGGTGTTGGTAGAGCAGGGAATCAGCGGCCGCGAGCTCACTTGTGCCGCATATTGGGACGGTTCCTCCGTACGCGCCCTGCCCCCTATTGAGATTGTAACGGACAACGAATACTTCGACTACGACGCCAAGTACAACGGCAACAGCGCCGAGATTTGTCCCGCCCCCATCTCGGAAGCCGAGACGCAGGAACTCCAACACACCACCTGCGCCCTCTACTCGTATCTTGGATGCAAGGGAGTGGTGAGGATGGACTACATTCTTGCCGAGGATGGTCTGTACTTCCTGGAAGTCAATACTATACCTGGTATGACCAGCGCTTCCCTCGTGCCCAAGATGGTGAGGGAGTCCGGCCAGACCATTACCGAGTTCCTTTCCACCATTATAGAGAATTCGTAGTGCTGCTCCCGCAGTTTATACGGGAGAGCTGCACCGCTCTCGAGGCTCTGTATCCTCCGCAGGAGGCCCGGAGCCTCGTTCTGCGTCTGTGCTCGGAACTAATTGGAACAGAAAGCTATACACATATTGTCGAACCTCAGTTCGAGATTTCCTCTGAGCTTCTGCCCGGGCTGCTGGCGGCACGCGACCGCCTGCTCGCCGGAGAGCCGCTGCAATACATTACAGGGGTTCAGGAGTTTTGCGGCCACCGCTTCAGGGTTACTCCAGATGTGCTGATTCCCCGTCCTGAGACGGAGCAGCTGGTAGAGAGCGTGATTTCCCGCAGCCGCGACGGCGAGCCTACCGTACTGGACCTGTGTACTGGCAGCGGGTGCATTGCATGGTCTATTGCGCTGGCGCTCCCGGGAGCCAAAGTTACCGGGGTAGATATCTCGCAGGCCGCCCTTGCCGTTGCCCGCGCCCAGAATCCCGACGATACGCAGCAGAGCGTCCTTGTGCTGGAATTTGTGCAGGCAGACGTACTGAGGCTTCCGGACAGCTTTGCGGGCGCTCCGTTTGATGTTCTCACTGCCAATCCTCCGTACATAAAAGAAAGCGAGAAGGCGGCAATGCACCGCAATGTTCTGGAACACGAACCCGGCCTTGCCCTGTTTGTGCCGGACGCAGATCCGTTGCTGTTCTACCGCGCCATCGCAGGGTGGGCACAAAAGTTCCTCAAGCCCGGAGGATGGGGAATAGTAGAGATTAACGAGGATCTGGGAGACGAGACCGCTGCCGTTTTCTGCGGCTCAGGACTAACGAACGTACAAAAACAGCTCGATTTTTTTGGTAAAACGCGCTTTGTAAGCTTCCTAAAACCGCTATAGACGCAGGCGAGCGGCCGATTGCACAACTTAAGCGTTGCAATCCTTCTTTAAACGGATAATCCTGAGTTCCTTTGCAACAGAAACCATAAAAAACTGTTGCCATGAAACGCTTCATAATTATCTTCGCCACCCTGCTGCTTGCAGCCTGTACCCAAAACATTGACATCCAAAAGCCTACAGCCGACGATGAGGAAATCATCGCCGACGTAAATCTCAAGAACCTGGCAAAAATGTTCTCGTCGCTGCCGCTGGAGGCCTCCCACCTACAGGAAGTCCACGATGCAGTAGGTGCCTCCTGCGATCAGGGGTACGACGAAGAATACACCCTTTACCGGCTAATCAGCTCTCCGGGAGCTGGTGTAGGCAATCCTACAACCAAGACCACAAAAGGCTACTCCAACCCCCTGCGCAACCTCATTCGCAAGTATTATCAAGAAAACCCCCAGACAAAAGCATCTGCAGAAGAAATGATGGCCCAGCTGTCAGAAAGCGACTACCAGCTCTACTGGCCCTATTCCGAGAACTGGGACGGGAAGACCTACCCAGTAATCACCTTCGATCCGGGATACGGGGCAGAATCCAACTACGGGTTCGAACTCATCCCGCAGGAGGACGGCAGCATAGCGATTGATTCTATCTTTGTCAGCGAAAAACTCGCCCGCAAGCGTCCGGTGTGGGTCCTCAACAGCAATACGGACGCCGGTTTTACTCCTCTGGAGCTATTCTCTTCCGGCCCTGCAGCAACTCCGGCCAACAGCAGCGACCCTCAGCCCCAGGGCCGTCAGCGCAAGCTCTCAATGAAGAGTTTCCGCATGCTACGCAATTACGATAGTTGGTTTGGCGGGGCAAGTGAATTTATGATTCGCTGCGGAAGTGCAGACGGCTTCACTGCCAGCACAGAAGCTGAGCTTAAGCTGTTTTACCCCACAGTGACCGACTTCACGATAGTTGTGCGACGCAAAGATGTGGGCAAAGAACTCCCCTTCGACGCCCTTTTGGTTTCTGATTTTACCTCTCAGATGGAGAATCTGGCCTTCCTTATCACAGAAGACGACGGAGGCTCCAGCACCAGCTGGAAGTGCCAGGCCATAGTGAAGGTGCAGTCTAAATCTTACGGCATCGACCTTGACATTCCTTACCGTCAGAAAGACGATATTGTCTGGCGCGGACGGTTGTCTGCGAGATATTTCGAGCAAGAAGATGTAGTGAGCGGCCGCTTCGGCGACGTTATCGTTACCTTTGAGCTGGACTAACTGCAATTGCCTTGCGATATCGCATGCTTAAGTAAATCGTGCGGGCGGCGAGATGCATGAAATATGCAGCCAGAAGAACGTGAAGCAGAATATCACCTTCCAGCAGGCGGCTGCCGCTCAGCAGCACGAAGCCGAACCACAGACCAAAAAAGCCAATCATGGCACAGCACATTGAGGCAAACAGGCTGCGGGAGGCGGTGGCTCCAAGGTAAATGCCGTCCCAGGTGAAGGCAGCGCACCCCAGCGGCGGCATCACCAGCAGCCAAGGCAAGAAGCGGCTGCACGCCTCAACAACTGAGCCATCGGAGGTAAACATCCGGATCAGCGGCCCGCCCACGAGGGCATAGAAGCCCACGAACAGCAGCGCAATAGACATGCTCCAAACGAACACATAGCGCACCGTACGCCGCAGCATCTGCTCGTCGCGCGCCCCGATAAAGCGGCCGGCAAGAGCCTCGCCGGCATACGCAAAACCATCGGTAAAGTAAGAAAAGATCATCAGCAGCTGCATCATAATAGACGAACAGGCCAGCAGCACGTCGCCAAAAGATGCGGCAATAATGGTGTAGCCCATATAAATGGCTGTAAAGCACAGCGAGCGCCCCATAAGATTGCCGTTCATTCTGAGGAACGGCCGCATAGCCGCCGGCCTCAGCAGCTCTGCAACGTCGCTCCTGCTAATGGAACCCAACACCTTATTGTACTTGAAAAAGCACTTCAGCACCACGTAGAGCAAGCCGGAATACTGGGCCACAAGTGTGCCGGCGGCAATGCCGTCGAATCCTAATCCGCTCCAGCCGGCAATTCCGAAAGTGAGCAGCACAGACGCAGCTATGTTGACTATATTCACTATAAGGTCTGTCCACATAGAGCTCACCGAATCCTGCATACCCACAAACCAGCCCCGGAACACCATCAGCCCCACGGTTGCCGGCACCGCCCAGATACGGATATAGAAATACCTCAGCGCAAGCTCGCACACACGGGGCGTGGCATCGCCCACAATGAGCATTCCCAAGCGGGCAAAAGGGCTCTGCAACAGCAAGATAAGCACAGATACAAAGAGCGCCAGACCCAGCCCCCTCACAAAGATGCCGGCACACTCGCGCCAGTCGCTGCGGCCGTAAGCCTGGGCCGTCAGCCCACCGGTGCCGGTGCGCAAAAAGAAAAAGTTCCAGTACAGGAGGTTGAGGAGCATAGCTCCCACCGAAATACCGCCGATAAAGGCCGCCGACCCTCCGCCATCTGCATCAACAAGATGGCCAGCAAGCGCTGTATCCACCATTCCCACCAGCGGCACCGTAAGGTTAGCCAAAATACTGGGAACAGACAGCCTCAGGATTTCCCTATTCAGGACTCTGTCTTGGAGAATATGCCTCATCGCGGGAACAAAAATATAAAATCTTTGCTAAATTCGCAGGAATTATACTAGAAACGAGAGCCAATGAAAGCACTTAATCTTCATGCTGTGGGCGATCTTCGCTACGAGGAAGTCCCCACTCCTGTACGAGAGGAGGGAGAAGTATTGCTTAAAGTCAAAGCCTGTGGCATTTGCGGCAGCGATATTCCAAGGATTTTCAAAAAGGGGACCTACCATTTCCCTACCATCCCGGGGCATGAGTTCGCCGGCGAAATAGTAGATGCCGACAAGCCGGAACTCATTGGCAAGAAGGCGGCGGTATTCCCTCTGCTTCCCTGCCGTAAGTGCGCATCTTGCCAGGTGGGCGAATATGCCCAGTGCAGCGACTACGATTACTACGGCTCACGCCGCGATGGCGCATACGCCGAATACATCGCGGTAAAGGAGTGGAACCTTGTGCCCTTTGAGGGCATAAGCTACGAGGAAGCCGCTATGTGCGAGCCCGCCGCAGTAGCTCTGCACGCCATTGGGCTGGCAGATATAAAGATAGGTGACACCGTGGCAATCTTCGGCGCAGGCCCCATAGGCAGCATGCTGGGCCTGTGGGCCAAGGCCTCCGGCGCGGCGCGGGTAATCCTCTGCGACATAGACCCCACCAAGGTAGAGTTTGCCGCCAAGATGGGCTTCGACGCCGTAAACAGCGCCCAGACCGACGCCGCCGAGTATATAAAGAGCGTAACCGGCGGGCGGGGAGCCGACGCCTGCATAGAGGGAGCCGGGGCAAGCCAGACCTGGGAGTGCTGCATCAAGAGCGTAAAGAGCTTCGGGCACGTGGTGTGCATGGGGAATCCATTCGGCGACATGACTCTGAGCCAGGGCTGCTATAGCCAGCTGCTGCGCAAACAGCTTACCCTGCGTGGCACGTGGAACAGTAGCTACAACGACGCCCACAACGACTGGCGCACCGCACTGGACGCCATCTCAAAGCATATTATCGATGTACGGCCGCTGGTCAGTCACCGTTTTGCACTGGAAGATTATCAGAAAGCCTTCGATATGATTCTCGGGCGCAAAGAGTTCTACAGCAAGGTAATGTTTATTCCTGCGTAAGCGTCTGGCCGTCTGCGCAAAGCTTCTCGGCCGCAGCGCACAATGCCTCATAGAAATCGGCTCCGAAGGCGTCTGTAAGCGGACGCTCGAGGAACCGGTACGCCCTTATTCCCTCCAGCCGTCCCTTCTCGAACGCACGGCGGCAGATATCCCAGCGATGCAGGTTAAGCGCCATGCCTCCGCCCTTGAAGCGCGTAACACGCACAGGATATAGAGAGCAGGAGCGGGGTTTGGTGCAGCCGCATTTCTCTATCGCGCATATACATCCGCCTTCCTCGTTGTAACAGGCATACGCACAAACGCCAGAGCCGGGCACGAGCGTCGTCACAAGCTCACCGTCCCGGTCGATTTCAAAGAAACCGTTAAGCGCTACGGCCTCCCGCCCGGCAGGGCGCATGGTGCCGCTGTACTTTGGGTAATCGCGTTCCAACACCGGCAGCTCACTCTCCTCCAGTGGTGCGCCCGCATCACCCTCGATGCAGCACTCGCCCTTGCAGGCGGCATAGTCGCACGCGAAATACTCCAGCACCACATCCTCAGACACAAGGATGTCGCCTATCTGTATAATGGTTCCGAATTGCCTGCTCATTGAACCACGTACTCGCAGTCTGTATGGCTCAGCATCTCAAACATCTTGCGAAGGTCTTCCGGCTGCACGTTCTTGATGCGCTGGGCATAGCCGGCCTTGACATCGCGCCCTATAGAATAACGGTCAAGCACAGCATCGCGAAGGAGCGGAGTGCTGCCCTCCTGCGACTTGCGGCGGTTGATCAGCATGTCCTTGAGATGGTTGAGCTTGGCCTCGCTTACCGCATTGGTGGCCAGATTGTTAATAACCGAACGCACTGTCATGAGAGCCTGCACGGAGAGTGCCGGAGACACGTCTGCCGGGAGGCCGGAGGCTACTACCGGCTCACAGTGAATGTGAAGAGTTATCTTCTCTACCGGCAGCAGATAGGCCCGTCCGCTCACGCTGCAATACATTCCGTCGGAAGCAAGCGCACGGTCGAGCTCAGATTTGAGGAGGGTGCGCGCAAGCTCCATCTGGTTGTAGCCCTCCGAGCCGAACGGCCATAGCCCGCAGAGCGACACGCTCACACCGCGCGAGCGCCAGTTGCCCTGCACGGAATTAGTGGTCCAGCACTCCCTTAGGGGATATTGCATCCTGGGGCGCACAACCCTGCTCTGAGCAGTGCGGAAGCCCGACAGAATATGAGTCAGGTGCTTCTGGGTAACGGCCTCATCCAGGTCGCCAACGAGCACAATCACGCAGTTCTTCATATTCGCGGTCTTCTGGAGGAGGTACTGAGTCATGCGCAAGTTGAAGTCTTCCCTTGGCAGCTGGGGCAGACTGCCGGCCGCATAAGGGTAGCCCGGACACATTATGCTGTCCAGAACCGCCTGGGTGCCCTCTTCAGAGAACATATCGCGCTTCAGCCGCACGGGCTTCTCTCTAAGGTAACGGGCGAATGCCGCGTGGTCGGCCTCTGTACCGGAAGCCACCGCCAGCATGGTCTTGAGCACGAGCGAGAGCGAGCGTGAAGGGGCAGTACCCACAAAACGCACGTCCGAGATGGAAATCTGGGGCTCAAAACTCACTCCGTACATGGCCAGCATGTCTTTGAGACGGCTCGCGCTCATGTCAGCAAACTTATTGAGAGCCAGCACGTCGCCGGCAAAAGCCGCCTCGCTTCCGCGTATTCCGGGAATCTCGGTCCAGCCGCCCTTGAGCATCATACCGTATTGGAAAGCGCCCTTGTCTTCCGTCTTCTTAAAGACCACGGAGACACCGTTCGAGAAGGTCCACATCTTGCCGCCGGTAAACGAATCGTAAGACGCGTTCTTGAGCTTGACTTTGCGACGGGGCACGATAAATCGCAAAGTATCTTCTGATGAAGGAAGCTCGCTGACGGCAGTGTCCGGCTCCTTCCATCCTTCCGCGAAGATCTTGCCAACACGCTCTGCATCAGGCTTTTGCGGACCGCTTACACGCAGGTGCAAGTTGCGGCTGGCAGAGAAAGTGCCGGAGATATAGCGGTTGAGGAGCTCACGCTCGCGGTCCAGGTCGAGCTTGCGCCCGGTAAAAACGGTGCTGAGCGTTGCCGGAGAGGCCAGGTTGGCACCGTACAGATAAGATGCGATGCACTTGTCCAGGTATTCGGAGTTGCTCATCTTCTTGCCTGCGCTCTCGCGGGCGGTTGATTCTGCAATCACTGTGCGGGCAAACTGCACTTCGTCCAGCGTGGCGCCTTCTTCATCGAGAGACGCCAACACCCCCGCTATTACCTTGAGCGCCTGCTCCAGCGACTCGGGGGCAGTAAAGACGAGCAGGGAGAATAATTCGTCCCCGGCCGTCTCGTCGCTTCCGGTATAACGGTAACGGTAATCGGCCAACGGGACGCCTGCCGCGATGAATGCCGCCCTCAGCCTGTGCTCCAGAATTATGTCCAGCTCGCTGGCCAGCAGCCTGCTCATCACCGGCTGAATGGTGTTCATCAGTTCCCTTTCGGTACGGGGAGAACGGTAGCGCACACTTATCGCGCCCACCGGAGACGTTGCCACCGTTATGGACGCCTTGTCCTGCGGCCGCCACTTGTAGCCCCAGTCGTCACTTGAGTCTTTGCGGCGCGAGATAGTCATGGAGAGAATTCGGATGCGCTCCGTAACGGCATTCACGTCTATGTCACCGCTCACCACCACCGCCTGCTCATACTCAGATGAGCGGGCAATATCGAATAGCATCAGCAGGGTGGAATCGCTCACCTCGCGCTGCCCCACAGGCACATCGGCAAAACGGAACACCGTAGCGTCCCGGAAGTTGTGAATGTGGCCCCTGCGGCTGTAGCCAACGGAATGCGAAGCCAGGAAGTCGTAGGGTTTGCGCCCCCAGAAATGCGGGAGGCTCACCAATTCTTCTCTTGGGTTGCTGCGTTCGCTGCGCTTTGGCTGCACAAGTGCAAAGTCTGCAAAACCTGGCGTGCCGGGATTCTTCACTAAATAGTAGCTGATGCCGTCCGGCAGGCTTCCAGTGGTGATTTCGGGTGCCTTGTCGAGGGTCGGGAGGCCCTGCGCACCCATGTTTGTGCCACACAACAGCCCCGTGAGCGCGGCCAGGCATGCCGCTTTTATGAAATGCAGTATCTTCACGTTCTACTTCAAAAACTCGTGCGAACTGGTCATCGCCTTAGGGTCAAGAGCTTCGTCCAGTTTCTCCTTTGTCATATATCCATGCTCCAGTACAAGGTCGTAAACGCTGCGGCCCGATTCCAGGGCCTCCTTGGCCACCTTGGTGGAGGTCTTGTAGCCAATATAAGGGTTGAGGGCAGTAACAATGCCGATGGAGTTCTTGACCATCTCGTAGCAATGCTCCGCGTTGACGGTGATGCCATCTATGCACTTGGTGCGCAGGGTATCCATGGCGTTGCGCAGCCAGGTGATGCTCTCCAGGATGCTCTGGGCAATCACGGGCTCCATCACGTTGAGCTGGAGCTGGCCCGCCTCGGCGGCAAAAGCTACGCATGTGTCGTTGCCTATCACCTTGAAGCACACCTGATTGGTAACTTCGGGGATAACCGGGTTCACCTTGCCGGGCATGATGGAAGAACCGGGAGCCATAGCGGGCAGGTTGATCTCGTGCAGGCCGCAGCGGGGGCCGGAAGCCATGAGGCGCAGGTCATTGCAAATCTTGCTGAGCTTGATGGCGAGGCGCTTGAGGGCCGCCGAGTAGCTTACGTATGCGCCGGTGTCGGGGGTTGCCTCCACCAGGTCGGGAGCCTTCTCAAAGTGGTCGCCGGTAAACTCGCTCATCTTCCTGGTGCAGAGCTCGGCAAAGCCGGGGACTGCATTGAGGCCGGTACCGATAGCTGTTCCGCCCATGTTTATCTCTTTGAGCAGCACTGCGTTACGGTCGAGGTTGGCAAGCTCTTCCTCCAGATTGTTGGCAAAAGCGTTGAACTCCTGCCCGGAGGTCATGGGAACTGCATCCTGAAGCTGCGTGCGGCCCATCTTAATGATATCCTTGAACTCTAGCCCCTTGGCGCGGAACGATGCAATGAGGTCCTTAAGGGATGTTTCCAGCAGGCGGTTCATGCGCACAAAGGTATAACGGAAGGCCGTGGGATAAGCGTCGTTGGTGCTCTGGGCGCAGTTTACATGGTCGTTGGGAGAGCAGAACTGATACTCGCCCTTCTTGTGGCCCATAAGCTCCAGGGCGCGGTTGGCAATCACCTCGTTGGCATTCATGTTCACCGAGGTTCCGGCTCCGCCCTGCATCATATCTACCGGGAACTGGTCGTGCAGCTTGCCGTCCACGATTTCCTTGCAGGCAGCTACAATGGCGTCTGCAATCTTGGGGTCCAGAACTCCAAGTTCTGCGTTGGCGCTGGCCGCCGCCATCTTCACGTAAGCAATCGCCACAATGTACTCCGGGTAGTGGTACATGCGGGTGGTGGATATTTGGTAGTTGTTCAGCGCCCTCTGGGTTTGCACTCCGTAGTAGGCGTCTTCTGGTACATTAAGTTCTCCGATGAGGTCGCTCTCGACCCGGTATTTCTTTTCAGACATTTTACAGACTTTTTTTTCACTAGTTACGCAAAGGTAGCATATTTGGCACACATAATGTAATATTTTTGCTAAATTTGTGGCTCGATTCTAAAACGAAAGAAGAGATGAAAAAGATTTTAGTTTCCCTCGCTGCCCTTTTTGCAGCTGCAACAATGTTGTCCGCCCAGAGTATGGCAGACGCAACAGAAACCGCAAAACTCGCCAACGAGTCTCTCTCTACCGGAGATCTCACAACCGCCCTCGCTGGATTCCAGGAGGCCCTTAAGATGGCAGAGGCCTGCGGAGATGAAGGTTTGGAACTCGTAGAGACCTGCAAAGGTATCATTCCCCGAATAATGAGCAACGTAGCCAGCGGACTGCTGAAAGAGAACAAGTTCGAAGAGGCTATCGCAAAATATCAGGAGACAATTGCCGCCGCCAAAGAGTATGGCGATGAAGATACTGCCGCAAAGGCAGAGGCCATTATCCCTCAGATTTACTCCAAGCAGGGCAGCAGCCTGCTCAGAGCCAAAGAGTTCGAGGCTGCAGTGGCCGTTTTCGACAAGGTTCTGGAGAGCGATCCCGACAACGGCAACGCAGCCTTCCAGAAAGGTGAGGCCCTCAGGGGCGCAGGCAAGACCGACGAGGCTATCGAGGCTTACAAGCTTGCTGCCGCCAACGGCCAGGAGAAGAATGCAAACGCACGTATCGGCAATATCTACCTTTCTGCCGCACAGGCCAGCCTTACCGCAAAGAAGTTCGCAGATGCCATTACCGCAGCCAAATCGGCCTACGAGTACGGCAATAATCCCAACGCACTTTATCTTGCCGGCCGCGCAGCACAGAGCGCAGGCAAGAATGCAGAGGCCATCGACTTTTACGAGCAGTTCCTGGAAGCAGCTCCGGACAACAAGAACGCCGGCGCAATTGCCCTGCAGGTTGGTGCCCTGTACCAGCAGGCCAAGAACAACGCCAAGGCCAAGGAGTTCTACCAGAAGGCTGTCTCCGATCCTAAGTACGGCGCCGACGCCCAGAAGGCACTGAGCGCACTCAAGTAATGATTTCTCTCGAGCTCCTCGCTCCTGCGAAAGACAAGACGGTCGGCATCGCGGCAATTGACTGCGGTGCCGATGCCGTTTACATCGGTGGTCCCGGTTTCGGAAACCGCAAGGCCGCCGGGAACAGTTTCGAGGACATTGCGGAGCTTTGCGAGTATGCCCACCGCTTCGGCGTGCGGGTATATCTTACCGTCAACACCCTTGTGTATGACGATGAGTGGGAAGAGCTCCACTCCCAGATGCTGCAGGCCCAGGAGGCCGGGGTAGATGCTTTTATCTTCCGCGAAGAGAGGCTGTTGCAGCTCCCGGGCATCCACCTGCCCATGCACGCATCTACACAATGCTCGATACGCAGCGTAGAGAGGGCTCGATATTTTGATGGCCTCGGATGCAGCCGCCTTATTCTTGAGCGCGGCCTTTCGCTGGATGATATTCGCCAGATACGGGCCGCCGTGGGCTGCGAACTGGAGTTTTTCGTGCACGGAGCGCTCTGCGTCTGCTATAGCGGCGAGTGCCGGCTGTCTGAGTACCTGGACGGACGCAGCGCAGACCGTGGCGAATGCATTCAGGCCTGCCGGTCGCTTTACGATTTGCAGGATTCTTCGGGTCGCGTGCTGGTGCGCAACAAGGCCCTGCTGTCGCTGCGCGACTTTAATCTCCTCAGCCGGCTGCAGGAACTGGCCGAGGCCGGTGTATGCTCGTTTAAGATAGAGGGACGGCTGAAGAACGCCTCGTACGTAAAGAACGTGGTGAGGGAGTATAGCCTGGCTCTCGACGAGCTGGTTGCCCGCTTCCCGGAGTTGTATCGCCGTGCCTCGTTCGGCAAGGTCTCAGAGGGCTTTATGCCCGATTCCAATAAGACTTTCAACCGGGGATATACACAGTGGTGGCTGGACGGAAAGCGAGGCAGCTGGGCCTCGATGGACGCGCCCAAATCTATGGGCGAATATGTAGGGGAAGTGGTCTCCGTACGGCCTTCCGGCGCACAGTTTCACGTGGAACTTAAGCCAGCTAGTGCAGGTTTGAGGCTCAACAACGGAGACGGCTTCGCATTCTCTAATAAGGGCTCTGTGGTAGGTTTCAGGGGTGATCGCTGTGAAGGATTTGGCATTTGGTGCAAGAGAACAGACGGCTTACGGCCCAGGATTCGATTGTTCCGCAACATCAACGCGTCGTTTGAACGGGAGATAGAAGCCCGGAGTCCCCACCGTGAGGTTTCGGTGGATGTTGATGTACGCATCTTCGGAGATTTTACGATTGATCTTGCTGCACAGACAGAGGATGGCCGCAAGGTGCTGAGCAGCTTCAATGCCGACGTAGAGAAGGCCGAGAACCGCGAGCGTGCCGAGGCTATGCTGCGGGAGCAACTGGGTAAGCGGAGCGGTGAATACGCATTCCGCGTGCGTTCTGTTACTGTAGAGACGCGTGGCGGGGCTCTGCCTCTGCTTTCGGCTTCTACAATTAATTCTATGCGGCGCTGCTTGGCTTCTGATATTCCCGCAGCCTCACTGTCTCGGGTGCCCTGGCAGCCATGCAGCAAAACGGAACCTAATGATATTCAGGATATTAATAAAAAACGCCTGGGCGGATTAACCGGGGCGGTTTTCAACAACCCCGTGAATATCAACAACTTACACTCCACAGGCCAAAAACGCGGAGAGCTGCAAGAACCGCTGATGCGAACCCGATACTGCGTGAAGTACGAACTCGGCCTCTGCCCAAGGCATCAAGGAGCAAAGGCAACGGGACCGTTGTTCCTGGTGAATAATGGCCGGAGGCTGGCCCTCGGCTTCCACTGCGACAGCTGCGAAATGACCGTAGAAAAAGCAGAATAGCACTGGCGGGTTGGTTTTCTTACGAAAAAGAACTACTTTTGTTTTCTTGTATGAAAAAGATTCTGCATATCACCGCACTCACACTGCTGGTAGCCATATTGCCTGCCGCCCTTTCTTATGCCCAGGAGCAGAAAAGCCCCGAGCAAGTGAAGAAAGAGTTCTACGAAGCAATAGAAAAGCAGGTTGAGCGGCTCACCGAGCAGCTTGACCTGGAGGACTGGCAGGTTTTCTATGTAGATAGCATCCTCACCCACGATTACACTGCCCTTCAGGAAGAATTCGCTAAAATGTCTGCCGCAAAAATGTCTAACTCAGACCTGTTTAGCGATGCGCAAGACAAGTGGATGGAGCAGATTTACCAATCTATGAAGAAGGTGCTCAACGAGAAACAGTGGGCAAGTTACGAGAAAGGAGGGGCCGCCCGCGACAAGAAGGCGCGAGATAAAAGGGCCGCCAAAAAGAATACAAAAGCTGTAAAGAAATGAAAAGGGAAGACATTGACAGGATTTTTCAGCAGCTCGAAGAGCTCAAATGTAAGACTCAGAAAGAGGTAGAAGAGGCTCGCGTGCGCTTTCTCGGCAAAAAAGGCGAGGTGACTGCCCTTTTTGAGGAGTTCCGCACCGTGGACCGCGAGCAGAAGGCAGAATTCGGCCGTTCTCTCAACGAGCTCAAGCAGAAGGTCCAGGCTAAGATAGAAGAGCTGAAAAGCAGTGCAGTAGAAACCGGAGCGTCCGACGGCCCCAGGCAAGACCTGAGCATGCCCGGAGACTCATACGAGCTGGGTTCCCGGCACCCTGTGAGCATTGTGCGCCAAGAGATTGTGAACATCTTCCGCAAATTCGGATACGACGTAGCGGAAGGTCCGGAAATCGAGGACGATTATCACGTATTCGAGGCTCTGAACTTCCCTCCCAACCATCCGGCCCGCGACATGCAAGACACCTTCTTTGTGTCTGCCGGACACCTCAATCCGCTGCTTCTCCGCACCCATACATCCAGCGTACAGGTGCGCACAATGGAGAAAATGGATGTGCCCATCCGCGTAATCTGCCCCGGACGCGTCTTCCGTAACGAGGCTATCAGCGCCCGTGCACACTGCATCTTCCATCAGGTAGAAGGACTTTACATCGACGAAGGTGTAACATTTGCCGACCTCAAGCAGGCCATCCTGCTGTTCGCCCGCGAGATGTTCGGCTCCGACACCCAGATACGTATGCGCCCGAGCTACTTCCCCTTCACCGAACCGTCTGCAGAGGTGGACGTGAGCTGCAACATTTGCCACGGCAAGGGTTGCAACATCTGCAAGGGCACCGGCTGGCTGGAGATTCTGGGCTGTGGAATGGTAGATCCCAACGTACTGGAAGCCAGCGGGATAGATTCTAAGAAATACAGCGGATTCGCATTCGGAATGGGCCTTGAGCGCATAGCCATGCTCAAGTGGAGGGTGAACGACCTCCGCCATTACTTTGAGAACGACCTCCGCTTCCTCCACGAGTTTGAATCGGCCCCCGAAATCTAACGATGAAGGTTATTGTAGAGAGCGGAGCCACAAAGAGCGACTGGCGAGTTTTTTCTGCTGAAGGACAGCAGACCGGCAGGCATATTCTGTCCGGTATCAATGTTTCCACTTCCTCTATGGACCATAACCTGGCCACTCTTGCCGCAGGGCTGGAAGCCATTGGATCCCAAGAACTTGAAGGCATCTACTTCTATACAGCAGGGGTGGTTACAGACGAGATCCGCGAGCTGTTCTCGGGCTTTATCTTGCAACGCATACGCGTAGGTGAAGTGGAGGTTTGTACCGACCTGGTGGCAGCAGCCCGTGCCGTGTGCGGACGCCAGAGCGGAATTGCCGCAATACTTGGCACCGGCTCCAACACCTGCTTCTACGACGGCAAGGATGTTTCGCAGAAAGTTCGGTCCGGTGGTTACATCATCGGCGATGAAGGTAGTGGCGCAGTGCTGGGAAAGCTGTTCATTGCCGACTTCATCAAGGGCCTGATTCCCGCAGAAGTGGCCGAGGACTTTGCCTCCCGCTACGATGCTTCCTACGCCGGAATTGTAGAAAAGGTGTACCGCAGCGCCACTCCGGCCCAGACTCTCGGCAGCCTGGCGCCTTTCATTCTGTCTCACTACGATAACGACTATGTGCGCGGTCTGGTGGACGGGAATTTCCGTTCGTTCATCAATCGCTCGCTCAAGCGCTACGACACCGAGCGCTACCCTGTGGGGGTTGTGGGCGGCTTTGGCTGGGCATGTAAAGATATTCTCTCCAGGCTTTGCGCAGAGGAAGGCGTTCGCCTTGGCACTTTCTTGCCCGAGCCCATTGACGGCCTGATTCGCTACCACTCATGCAAGATTTAGAATTGTGCGGCTTTTAATAAGAAAGAATTTAACCATGCGTAACAAGAAGTCCATTTGCCCGTTTCTGGCGTCGATCCTTTCTCTGTTCGGCTTTTCATCTTGCATTTTAGCGCCCACCATGTACGGCTCTCCTTATGTCGAGTTTGCCGCCAGCGGTAAAGTTACAGACAAGCAGGGTGAACCTATAGAAGG
Organism: uncultured Bacteroidales bacterium; assembly: GCA_946410455.1. GTDB lineage: Bacteria > Bacteroidota > Bacteroidia > Bacteroidales > UBA932 > Cryptobacteroides. The sequence goes on along the minus strand of CAMKAJ010000007.1, from coordinate 14,494 downwards.
TATTCGCGTAGCCGTTAGGGAACATCGCTACTATCCTAATTCAGAGAATGTAATCTACGACCATAACCACTGGTACGACGACGATACCCTCTATACCGACGCCCAAGGCAGATATCAACTTACAAGAGACTTGGTCTCATTCAGCGGACCTGACGACGTTACAATTGTCTTTGAAGACATTGACGGCCCAGGGAACGGCGGCGAATTTGCTCCGGCCACCGTTATCCCTGAGATTACCCAGACAAAAAAGGGCGACAAAAAGTGGTACGGCGGCAAGTTCGAGGTCTCTGCCGATGTAAGCTTGGAAAAGAAATAATTCGGGTCAGCGGAAGCAGTGCAATTTGGGGATAGTTTTTGGAAAAATAAAGCTCTATAAGTAAATAGGTTACATCTTTTCTTTCCGGCCGGTCTTGCGGGAACGCTCGGCGGCAAAGCCCATGACGTGGCTCTCGATGGAGACGTCTATATTGCTGGAGAGGAGGTTGTTGTCGTGGGCGGCTACGGCCTCTATCCAGTCGCGTACCAGTGCGTGGTCGCCGCCGCCATGTCCGGAACCCTTGTATTCAGGAATTTCGTTGACTTTGCGGTTCCACACTTTGGGCTTGAGGGTGCGGAAATCCCATAGCGTAAATTTCGCGCCGTCGCCCTCTATGTAGCCGGCAGTTCCCATGATGCGCGTCCTGCGGCCGCCTTGAGGTGCAAAGGCCTCCATAGAGAAGGCTGCTGTCTGTCCCCCTTCGAAGACCATTTCTGCAACGTAATGATCCGGCTGGTCGTTGTCGCAATGGTACACGCAACGGGCGTAGCTGTCGTACGGAGGAGTGAGAAGGCGTTGCATGATGAAGTCTGGATCACGGTTGCCGTTGAGGTCGAAAACTCCTATATGCCATTTCTTGCGGGTGTAGATGTCGATTGCAGAATAGGGGCAATTCTGCTCGTGCGGACAGCCGTCGGTGCACTTGAGCGGGGCACCCTCCGGAGCGTTCTCCGGGCGGAAAAGATGCAGCGAGCCGTCGGCCACGATGCTCTTGCAGGGAGAATCTATGAGCCAGCGTATGATGTCCAGGTCGTGGCAAGATTTTGCCAGGATGATGGGCGTGGTCTGCTTGGAGTCGCGCCAGTTGCCACGAACGTAGGAATGGGCCATGTGAGCGAATTGTATTGGCTCCATGTGTTGGATGCTCACCAGTTCGCCCACTGCTCCGGTCTTGACCAAATGCTTGAGCGCTATGAAGTAAGGAGCGTAACGCAGCACGTGGCATACCGCCACTATGCGGTCGTACTTCTTGGCTTGCTCTCGTATTGCTTTGCATTCCTTTTCTGTCTGCGCCACTGGCTTCTCCAGCAGCACGTCGTATCCCATTGCAAGGGCTTTCATGCAGGGGGCGAAGTGCAGGTCGTCTGGGGTGGAAATAACTACCGCATCGGCAAATTTGGGCACCTTGAACACCTCGCTCCAGTCGCCGAAGCGGTGCTCCTCGGGCACTCCGTGGGCGTCGGACATGCGCGTACGGCGGTGTTCCAAGATATCGGACACACCAACAATCTTTACCTCATCGGGAAACTTCTGGGCAAAACGGGCGTAGGTGTTGCCCCGGTTGCCGGCCCCAATTATCACCACGCTAATCTGGCGATCCACCCTTGGGCGGAGGGAGCGCATGCCCATGTCAAGATCATTGAGGGAATCGGCATCGTCAGGTAGAACCAGTGGTGAGGGAAGAATTGCGCCTGCTGCGGGCATTCCAATGGCGGCGCCGGCCGAGATGGCGCCGATAGATTTAAGGAAATCTCTGCGAATCATGGTATGTGGTCTTTATTTATGTTCCAGAATTGCGCCGTTGTCGCGTGCGACTGCGGCCTTCCAGCGGTCGTTGTAGCCGTGGTACTTAAGCTCGCGGGGAATGCCGTCGGAGTATTCCGAGTGCAGGAAGCGGCCGTCGGCGTCTTGTGCTTTCTCGTTGCCGTCTATGAATTTGACCAGCAGCATCTGCTCCAGGGCCACCCATTTACCGAACTGCTCCTGGGCAGTGCCGACGGAGAATTTGGTGAGCTCCCGGCGGATCTTGCGAACAGCGCATTTGCGCCCGGGGCGGCGCCCGTTGCCGTTGTAGATTTTGAGCATTCGGGCATCCATCTGCGGCACCGCCTCGCTCATCATTCGGTTTTCGAATTCATCTACCTGAGCACGCACTACCGGCTCCATTGCATCGTACATGCGGTAGCAGGAATTGGTGACGCGGTTGTTGATCCAGAACTGCGAGCTGGCGCTGTAATGAAGTATGTCGCCGTTTCCCTCGCGAAGGCACTCGGGGACTTCCTTTGTGTTGGCGTAAACAGGTGTGAGATAAGATGTTGCAGCATCATCGCATCCGAACCAGATAAGTGCTCCAATCTCGTCGGGCAGCCATCCGCGCGCTTGTGCCACGAACCAGAAACCGGTCTGCTGGGTTGCTATGGCGCGCTCGTTCACGTACGATTTTCCGTCCACCGTGAATCCCATTGGCCTCCAGCGGTAAGGGCAGGCATTGCCGCCGGCGCCTATATCTACACGCATATCCATAGGTGTGCCCTCAAAGTGGTCTCGCATCACGTCTGCTACGTCTTTTACGCTGATTTTGCGCTGCGGCTTCACAAATAGCGGCATCTCTCCACTCAGCTCATATCCCATTGCGTAGTTGAGCCAGTCGCTTGCGGGGCGGGTGATTTCCTGGCCGGCCTGCTCGTAGGTAAACTGGCCGTCGCAGAGTATGTTGAACGCGGCCCAGGCGCGTGCGTCGCAGGCTCGGGCACCGCCGAAGTCCAGGGGGTTGTAGGCATCGCGGAAGCTGAAGTCCTCGTCGGTGCCGCTGTACCAGCCCTTCTCTCTGGCGAATTGGGCCACGTCTGGGGCGAAGATGCAGTTCTCGGGATCGTTCCAGGGGAAGCGGGTGATGCGGGCCTGATTGGCGTGGGCGCAGATAAATCCGTCGGGGATGCGGCGGGCCACCCATACTATACCTTTGTTGCCGCTGCCTTTACCTACAAGATCCATCACCCAGGCCTCTTCTGTATCTGCAATGCTGAAGGTTTCTCCCTCGGAGGGGTAGCCGTATTCGTTGGCCAGAGCTACTATTGTCTGTATTGCTTCACGGGCTGTTCGGGCGCGCTGGAGAGTTATATAAATAAGCGAACCATAATCCATTACTCCCGTTGTGTCGGCCTGCTCTTCGCGGCCGCCCCAGGTGGTTTCGCCAATAATCAGCTGGTGCTCGTTCATATTGCCCACGGTCTGATAGGTCTGCCGTACCTGGGCAATCTGTCCCAGAGGCTTGTTGGTGTCCCATTCGCGAATATCAAGAAGCGCCCCGGCCTTCCACTTGGCAGCAGGATGGAAATACAGCTCACCAAAGAGCATGTGGGAATCTGCGGCATAAGACACCATACAGGAGCCGTCTGCGCTGGCTCCCTTGGTAATAATAACGTTGGAGCAAGCGTGGGCTTGCGCGGAGGCAATCATCGCAGCTACGGCGACGGTAGCAAGAAGGATTATCTTTTTCATACTCTCACAATATACGCATTTCTTCCGAAAAGCTTAAAAAAATTTTGGAGAAATGAATTTTCGTAGTATATTTGCAGTCCCAACGCGGAAATAGCTCAGTTGGTAGAGCGCAACCTTGCCAAGGTTGAGGTCGCGGGTCCGAATCCCGTTTTCCGCTCCACAAACAAACCAAAACGCCTTACAGACACCTGTGGGGCGTTTTTCTTTTACGCAGTAGGCTGCATTTTGGGTATAATGGACATTTTCAGTTGGTGAAGCCTAGTCTATCATTTTGATTTATAATTATTTTTGTGACTGTATCTGTGACCAACCACTTTGAAAACTTTGTTTAAAGATTCATCTACTTGGTCTCGTAAGGCAGCCTGCTGTAACAAAACATCTGGCAGCCCTCTCACCCTCCTTTCCCTACTATCTTTCCGGTCCGGAATTATCATTACTGCGCGTAGAGGTACTTCAACTTGTACCCGTACGCGCAATTTCGAGCTTTTTTGCTCGTAGGGGTACAAGTGATGACACCCCTACGAGCATTGTCTTTATACCTGGGCGCTGCCCAAGTTGAACATTTTGCTCGCGAAATACACCAGAACCATATCCCATTGATTTCGCGGCACGATTTTGCCAAAAACATGCGGCTTACATGCCACGAGATACACCAGAACCACCTCACATTGATTTCGTGGTGCAGTTTTGCCAAAAACAGGCGGCTTACATGCCACGAGAGACACCAGAGCCTTCTCACATTGATTTCGCGGCACGATTTTGCCAAAAACAGGCGGCTATATGCCAGCCTGCACCCACGGCACAGCTGTTCTGGCGCGCAAATGCTTTGCCTACAGCTACTTATGCAATCCGCCTGCACGTTTTTTCTTGCAGGCAAAATGCATAATCGCGTGATTTACTGCGGTTTAGCCGCCAGCGGCACTCACAGCACCGCCGCGAAGCGGAATCCCGCCTTATGCAACATTATTATCGTAAGACTGCCGATATCCGACAACCGTCGCCGGAGGTACATCCCGATGGACCTCCGGCGGCAAAATGGGCCCAAAATGCGACCGGAGGTACAAACTAATGTACCTCCGGCGACAGTTATATAATGAGTTGGTAAAAAAACAGGTTACTTGGCTTCTATCTCCAGGGAGATGGTCTGAACCGCGCCGGAGTCAAGGGTGAGGACGGCCTCAACCAAGTGGGTGCCAGCTTTGAGTACTACGGAAGTGCCGCTCACGGGTTCGTCGTCGTAGTACCAGGCCACGGAGGCGGCAGGCGCTGCTGCCGAGGAGGTCTCCAGATTCAGGGCAAAGGCTTCTCCTGCGGTGTAAACACCGTTGCCTGGATTGGCTATAACGTTGTAATCCAGTTCTCCGGTAGGCACAGTAACATTAAAACTGACCGCTCCGTTCACATATGAGATATCGCTTATAGTTATATCAGACTCCACTCCATTCCAGCTTACTGGCACGTATGACGTCACCTTAGATGAGCCAGGGAAAGGTATCTTGGGGTCGTAAGAAGTGTCGTAATAATACTGCTGGTATTCAGAATAATACTTAAATCCGAACATCAAGTTAGACTGATCTGCAGCGGGAACAACGTAACAGCAAGGATGCTTTCCGTTTTCGTTGATAGAGTTAGTGTATTGCCACTCAGACCAGAGCTTGGCAGCCGAAACAGTTTGATCTGCAATTTTAACTCCTCGCGAAGACTTGTCTATATGCGTGACTATCAATCCAAAAGAAGACAGATGCGTATCCCATCCCTCGGGTACTCGTGCCTCATACACAAAATACTCACCATCCATATCCGTAGGCGTTTTGTAAACAACGTTCTCGTTTACAGAGGGTAAAGAAACCGGACCGGAAGCAGAAAACTCCTTGATTGTATCCGTAGACAGCCAGCCCAGAATAATCCTCTCCTCTACTGTAAAGTAAGAAGGTGTTCGGCCGTCATTGTTGTACGAACCGCTATCCATAGTTGAGAAGTCGAACATTGCGGCAGAAAGGCCGTTGGTAGAATAATCGGTATCATACATATCTGGAAGCCCCATTGCATGGCCGAACTCATGACATGCAGTTCCTATGCCGTTCATCTTGCCTGATGAGCCATTGACTTCGTTGGAGCAAGCATAGCTATCTATGCTCTTGCCGTCCAGGGTCAATGATAATCCTGCGCTGTAAAGGTTCCACTGATGCGGCCAGATAGAATCTTCGTCACTAGAATCTGCCTCACCGTAACCGGCATAATACATAAACACAAGGTCTACGTAACCGTCGCCGTCGTTGTCGTACTGACTGAAGTCTATTTGGTCGTCCAGTGCTTTGCATCCATCATAAACCGCCTCCTCGGGTTGCTTGTCGTTGCCCTGGCTATCGTTGCCGCCATAATACGCCTGGGTCTTTGTGAGCTTAACGGGGCCGTAGACATCAAAAATCGGCTCAAAGTAACCGTGGGAATTGTCGTAGTAAAAGTCTCGTGCAGAGCCAGTGCCGCCATTGACATTGTATCCACTTTGGTTGAGCATATTTGTGAAGTCCTGATTAGCCGTACTGCTCTCGAAAGACAGATCGGAAAACTCCACCAGGATAACCAGAAAGTGCTTCTGTCCAACAGCCACGTGACTCGCTGCTCGAGCGCTGCGCTCACGACGAGCTTCATAACGCCGGGCCCTTGCGGCAAAACGGTTGGCCGTAACCACAGAAGGATCTGGAGCAACACGCCAGTACCCATCGACGCCTCTCTGCATCACACGCCCAGAGGCGTCTGTAACCCAGTTGCTAAACTCATCTCCGTGGCGCTGAAGCATTATGATGCTGCCATCGGGCTGGGTAAACTTTATAAATCCTCTGCGTGCAGGAATTGCAAACACTGTAATGCAGCCAAGTATAGCGGCAAAAACAATCGCATATATCTTTCTCATAGCTCCTTACTTTTTAATAATGAAACCGTTACCTGATCCGTCTCCGAGCCAGACCACGGGGCCGTCTTCTTTGACGAGGCTAAGCTTGAACGCCTGGTTCTTAACCACATAGCTTTTACCCTTACGCCAGCTGACGCTGAGCGTAACCATGTCGCCCTTGACCAGGCTCTTCTTGTATCCGCTAATCTCCAGCTGCTCATTCTGAGCCGGATTGAGTATGGTAAATGTCTGCACGCCGTCGGCAGAATACGAGCGGCAATACTGGTCGGCACCGGGCTCATAAACTCTGGAATTGGCGTCCCTGTAGAAACCAAACTGGGAATACTGCTCCAGAGGGTCATCCTCTACCGGAGCCGGCGTTGCTCCGGAACTGCAATAAACGGCCAGCGGATCCTGAAGGCTGGAAGAGCTCTTGTATGCACTAAACCTGGTGTCCTTCTTGTTCTCGCGAATAAATTTAGATTCCCCTGCGGCAGCCACTATAGTTGCTTCTGCGGGATTCATGATAGTGATGCTCCAGCTACTGTTGTTGGTAATCTTGGCGCTCTCCGTCAGGTAATTGCCGGAAGACAGGGTGCAGAGATAGCCGCTCTCGCTGCGAAGCGCCCACGTATCGCTCTCGGTACCTTTTTCCAGAGTAAATACAGTCGCGTCGCCAGTGGCGGTAATCTTTCCGTTTGCGGTAGTGATAGCTACCCTTTCACGAATAGGCTTCTTATCTGTACCGGCCTGCGGCCCAAGAGCATAAGTGCCTTCCTGATTGGCAATAATTATCTGGTCTCCCTCCTTGAAGGTAGCACCTGCAGTCATCAGCACAAAGCTTCCGTTTCCGCCTCCACCCAATTCTACATCCTTCATATCCACGCCGAACACGGCAATATGGCCAGATTGGAAGCTGGTGCCCTGAGGCATTTCTACCTCCTTGATAAACACTCCCTTATCTGTGTAAACGGTGAACACCAGAATCTGCCCCGACACATCTACGGGCGCGCAGGCAAACCAAATATCACTAATACTGGAGGTCTTTAGCGTAATCGTGGAAGAGGCGCCGTTGTCGGTCAGCACATTGTCTCCGTCGCTTTCCCAGTACCAATCTCCAACCAGAGGTGTAGTAGCAGTAATCTCAACTTTCTGCACCTTTGCATCTTCTAATGCCAGGTTCGTAAAAGACATGCGACCGTATGCAGTAATATGGTTAAAGTGCAGGTCGGCCGCCTGTGGCAGTTGCTCATAGGACTTGCTGGCAGAAACGAGTATCATCGCTGCTTCGTCAACGGAGCCCTCGAGAGGAGTCTGCACCGCAGGTATGCTGATACTCCATGCCTTGCGGCTCGCACTGAGCGCATGCGCAGCAGATGCAGGACTAACCGCGTAGAACACAAAAGGAGAGGTAGAATCTTCTGTATTGAATTCTGCAGAGAAGTCTGCACTACGATAGTCCTCGGAGGGAGTCACGGCAGCAACCCTGGCCTCAAGATAATTCATGGAGATTTTTACAGAAGCGTCGTTAGCCGTCCATAGCACAGGATAAACCCCTTCCTGACCTTCGCCGAAGGCGGTTTTAGTTTGTGTAGGGTATGCGTGGAACTCTACAGTTTGTTTTACGATTCTTGTTATGTTGATTACCGGCTCGGAGCCCTCGGAATTACAGGCCCAAAGTCCGGCGGCAGCCACAATCAGCAGGGCTGCATATCTCAAAGGAGAGTTATATTTTTTCATAATGTATCCGGTTAAAAATTTCCCCACTGATCCTCGACTGCCGGCTCTATCATATCAGAAGAGACCAGCAAATCATCCATCAAATCCTCGGTACACTCGCACACCTCCGGGGTTTTGTAATTTCTTTTCATTGCTTGTGAGTCATTATATCCAACACCATTTTATCTGTTTCTTTCATACCAAGCGAACCCAGACGGGTCATATTGTGTATACATCTATCTACGTCGTCTTCTATCAGGCCTTCGCAAGACGAAACCGAATGATTCTGTACAGCCAGCATTGCGCTCAACACCGCCGTAGAAACTCCGCTGCTCACCTTGAGGGAGCAGCTCGGCTTGGCTCCGTCACACACCATTCCGGCCAGATTTGCAATCATATTCTTGACGCTGGCGGCAACCTGCTCGTAACCGCCTCCCATCAGGTAAGTAAGCCCGCAGCTGCTGCCGGTAGAAGCAACCACGCACCCGCAGAGTGCACTCAGGCGGCCCAGGCTCTGCTTAATGTAGATAGCAGTGAGGTGGCTGAGAATGAGGGCCCTGGTAAGCTCCTCGTCGGTATTGTTGTTCTCCCGGGCGAACACCACCACAGGAAGCGTAGCCGCAATTCCCTGGTTACCGCTGCCGGAGTTGCTCATCACGGGAATCATGGCCCCGGCCATACGGGCGTCGCAGGCACTGGAAGTAGCGCTCAGGATATGGCTGAAGATTGTGTCTCCAAAGATACCCTTGCCCATAGGACGGGAGAGCACCTTTCCGAGTTCGTGTCCATAATTACCCTTGAGGGCGGCCTCGGCGGCCTCTTCGTTGAGGCGGCGCGACTCTTTAATGAACTCCAGGTCTTCCAGCGGAGCGGTAGTAGCGAAGTCATACACCCGGCGGAGCGTCAATTCTTCTCCGGCAGCTTCGTGCTTCTCATCCCCCAGGCTAGACCTCAAATCTACAGCAACACCCGATGGCCCCTGCAAGTAAACCAACTTGGTATGTTCCCTTGCAATGATGGCGCGAGAGCTCCTGTTCCCCGTGGAACACACCACAGAAATATACAGAGTCTCGTCCGACTCAGCGGTGAGCTTTATAGATATCTTTCCGGCCGCAACAAAGTCTTTTGCTTCCTGTAATGCACAAGGGCAGCAATCCCTAAGGAGCTCCAGCTGATTCTCGCTTTTGCCTACCAGGACACCCAGCGCAACAGCTATCGGCAGCCCTGTCATTCCAGTACCCGGAACACCAACGCCCATGGCATTTTTGAGCATGTTTGCGCTAAGTTCCACGCTTACCGCCTCGGGACGTACGTCCAGCGCCTCGGCAGCATATGCCGAGCAAAGCGCAACGGCGGCCGGCTCGGTGCAGCCTACTGCCGGCACCACCTCTTTTTTGATAAGCTCTATTATTTGCGCATTATCCATGCGCCAAAGATAGCCAACTTTAACGAAATTTACTTACATTTGTGAGTTAAAGTATTAATGCCTTATCCAAAAAAATGGAAAACCTGTTGACTAAAGCGTGTGCTAAATACACACTTGCCGAGGAGGTAAAAGCAAAGGGAATCTACCCTTACTACAGACCTATTTCCTCGGGGCAAGACCCCATCGTAACCATGGCCGACGGCAGCAAAGTGCTGATGTTCGGATCTAATTCATATCTCGGTCTTTCCGACGACCCTCGTCTTAAAGAAGCCGCCATTGCAGCCGTGCAGAAATACGGAACCAGCTGCTCCGGAAGCCGCTTCCTCAACGGAACCCTCGACCTTCACGAGGAGCTTGAAGCCAAACTCGCCAAGTTCGTGGGCAAAGAAGAGGCCGTCACCTACAGCACCGGTTTCCAGGTGAATCTGGGCGTCGTCGGGTGCCTCGGATTCAGGGGTGGATTTATCTTCCTCGACTCCCTGGACCACGCCTGCATCATCGACGGCAGCCGCCTGAGTTTCAGCGAGGTACGCAAGTTCCGCCACAACGATATGGCAGACCTTGAAAAGAAACTCTGGCTCACCCCCCGCAACGCCAACAAGCTCATCGTGGTTGATGGCGTCTATTCCATGGAGGGCGACCTGGCCCCCGTGCCTCAGCTCGTAGAGCTCTGCCAGAAGTACAACGCATCGCTCATGATTGACGATGCACACGGACTCGGAGTAGTGGGCGAGAACGGCTCCGGCACCGCCAGCCACTTTGGCCTCACAGACAAGGTAGACCTCATCATGGGCACCTTCTCCAAGAGCTTCGGCTCGTTGGGCGGATTCATCGCCGGCGACAAGACCGTTATCGAATACCTCAAGCACAACTCCCGCACCCTCATATTCAGCGCATCCATGACTCCGGCAGCAGTTGCCGCCGCAAGCAAGGCACTGGACATCATGATAGAGGAACCTGAGCGCCGCGAGCACCTCTGGGAGGTAACCCGCTACGCCCAGGAGGCCTTCAAAGCCAACGGATTCGACACCGGCCATACCCAGTCTCCTATCATCCCTCTGTTCGTGCGCGACACCTTCAAGGCCATGACCATAGTCAAACTGGCCTACGAGCAGGGAGTCTTCATCACTCCGGTCATCGCACCCGCTGTGCCCGAGAAAGATGTTCTCATCCGCTTCGCACTCATGGCAACCCACAACAAGGAGCACGTAGATGAGGCCGTAGAGAAGCTCACCAAGATATTCAAGTCGCTCGGCGTTATATGATTATCCTCATAACCGGCATTACTTCGGGCTTCGGCAAAGCCATGGCCGAGCAGCTCCACGCCGACGGGCACACGGTTTACGGTACCCATCGCAAAGATGTAGAAGCCATCCCCGGCGTAAAATACATCAAGGCCGATGTCCGCAGTGAGGAAGATTGCAAGGCTGCCGTACAGCAAGTCCTGGACGAGCAGGGCCGCATAGATGTCTTCATCAACAACGCCGGCATGGGAATAGGCGGGCCGCTGGAATTCAGCACCACCAAACAAGCCGAAACCCAGATGGACACCAACTGGATGGGAATGGTGCGCTGCCTACACTACGTCCTCCCTGCCATGCGCAAGCAAAAGAGCGGTAAAATAATCTGCTTCAGCTCTATAGGCGGCCTCATGGGCCTGCCTTTCCAGGGCCTCTACTCGGCCAGCAAATTCGCCATCGAGGGTTATTGCGAGGCTCTTCGCATGGAGGTTCGTGCCCACGGCATCAAGGTGGTTGTGATTGAGCCCGGCGACTTTGCCACCGGCTTCACCGGCAGCCGCGACTCCGTAGCCGACAGCGAGGCGCACGAGGCATACCCGTCCTACGCCCGTTCGCTCCAGAGCATAGAGCACGACGAGACCTCCGGACTCAAGCCCGAATACCTCGCCAAGAAAATCAGCAAAATAGTAAGCGCGCGCAACCCACGCTACAGTTATATAATTTCCACCTTGGAGCAGAGGCTTTCTGTATTTCTTAAAGCTATTCTGCCCGCCAGCTGGTTTGCCGCAATACTCAGAAGCTACTACAAATTATAGTGAAGACCACATTCAGAATACACTACCGCACACAGTGGGGCGAGAGCCTCTGCGTCGTGCTCCAAGACAAGAAGTATCCCCTTCAGTGGAACGAGGGCGCCGTATGGAGCGCCACGGTAAACACCAGCGCAGCAGCCCTTCAAGACTACTGGTATGTAGTTGTGCGTGACGGCCTTACGGTGCGCAGCGAGTGGTCTCACCACAGCAGCCCCTTCGCCCCAGTAATAGAAGACAAGTGGAACGACTGCCCCGTGCCTGGCTGCCCGTTCGTGCGCAAGCACACGGCCGAGATCTTCGACCGCCCGGGCTTCCGTGGAGCAGGTACCGCAGTGCCGGTATTCTCGCTGCGCGGCGAGGGCGACTTTGGGATAGGCGACTTCCGCGACCTGCGCGCCATCACCGATTGGGCCGCAGCTACCGGTCAGTGTATCATACAGTTGCTCCCGGTGAGCGACACCACCCGCAAGGGCCAGTGGAAAGACTCCTACCCCTACAGCCCCATCTCCTCATTCGCCCTGCATCCGCTGTACATTCGCCTGCAAGAAATTGGCGTAAAGGAAGATGCCACTTTCAAGCGCATTCAGCAGGAACTCAACTCCCTGCCGGAGCTGGACTACCCACGCGTGTTCAAAGAGAAGATGGCCCTGGTGCGCAAGGCCTGGGAAGACCACGGGGCCAAGGACCTCAAGACAACAGCTTACAAGCGTTTCTGCAAGGCTAACGCCTATTGGCTGGACGAGTACGCCACTTTCTGCGCCAAGCGCGACTCAAACGAACCAGACTACTGGCGCTGGATTCAGTGGCATCTGGACCGCCAGTTCGCCGATGAGGTAAAGCACGCACGCAGCAAGGGCGTACACTTCAAGGGCGACCTGCCCATCGGTGTGAGCGCCGACAGCGCAGACGCCTACTTCCATCCGGAGCTCTTCAACCTCGACTCCAGCGCCGGTGCACCGCCGGATTTCTTCAGCGCCGAGGGCCAGAACTGGGGCTTTCCCACCTACAACTGGGAAGAAATGGCGCGCGACGGTTACGCCTGGTGGAAAGCCCGCCTGCGTAAGATGAGCGAATACTTCGACGCTTTCCGCATCGACCACATACTTGGATTCTTCCGCATCTGGGAGATTCCCTCGCAGTACAGCAGCGGCTCCATGGGGCACTTCAACCCCGCCCTGCCTTACCCCGAAGACGAAATCCGCGCCGCCGGCCTGCCGCTGGAGGGCCTCTTCCTTCCCGACCCGCGCAACCCCGGCTGCGTGCAGCCCCGCATCCTTCCCGAATCGGGCAATCTGCCGCAGTGGCAACAAGAGGCGTTCGGAGCCCTGTACAACGACTTCTTCTACCATCGCAACGACAATCTGTGGCGCCACAATGCCGAGCGCAAACTGCCTGAGCTTCTGGACGTTACGGGAATGCTTGCCTGCGGCGAAGACCTTGGCATGGTGCCTGACTGCGTACCCGGCGTGATGGAACACGAGACCATTCTCTCGCTGGAAATGACCACCATGGACAAGGGCCGCCCCTGGCCTTACCTGGCCGTTTGCGCCACATCGTCGCACGACATGGCCACCCTGCGCATGCAGCACGCAGAGAAGAGCGGCAGCGACGCCGAACCATGGGAGGTGCGGCGCATACTCTGGGACCATCTGTCATCTGCCCCTATGCTTGCCATCTTCCCCCTGCAGGACTGGGTGGCGCTAGACGCCAACTTGAGGCGCAAAGACTACCAGAACGAGCGCATCAACGAGCCCGCCGACCCCAACCACCACTGGCGTTACCGCATGCACATAGACGGCGCAGAGCTCGCCAAGGCCTCCAAGCTCAACGTAGAAATTATCGGAATGCTCAAAGATTCAAACCGTTACAATCAATAGAAAGATATGACACAGGACGAACTTTTTAAGGTGCTTGTTGCACATTGCAAAGAATACGGATTCATTTTCCCTTCCAGCGAGATCTACGACGGTCTCGGAGCCGTGTATGATTACGGACAGATGGGAGTGGAGCTCAAGAATAACATCAAGCAGTACTGGTGGAACGCCATGACGAGGCTCAACGAGAACATTGTGGGCATAGATTCCTGCATCTTCATGCATCCCAAGATCTGGGAGGCATCGGGCCACGTGGGTGCGTTCAACGATCCGCTCATAGACAACAAGGACTCCAAGAAGCGCTATCGCGCCGACGTGCTCATCGAGGACTTCCTGGCCAAGATCGAAGAGAAGGTCAACAAGGAAGTAGAGAAGGGACGCAAGCGCTTTGGCGACGCGTTCGATGAGGCTCAGTTCCGCGCCACCAACCCCAACGTCCTGCGCGAGATGGCCAAGTACGAAGAGGTGCACAACCGCTACAAGAAGGCAGAGGACGCTAACGACCTTGCCGAGTACCGCCAGATCATCATCGACAACAATATCGTATGCCCCATCAGCGGTACCTGCAACTGGACCGACGTGCGCCAGTTCAACCTGATGTTCTCTACCTCCATGGGCAGCACCGCAGAGGGCGCCAGCACCATATATCTGCGCCCCGAGACCGCCCAGGGCATATTTGTGAACTACCTCAACGTGCAGAAGACCGGCCGCATGAAGATTCCCTTCGGTATCGCACAGATTGGCAAGGCCTTCCGCAACGAGATTGTGGCTCGCCAGTTCATCTTCCGTATGCGCGAGTTCGAGCAGATGGAGATGCAGTTCTTCATCAAGCCCGGCACCGAACTGGAGTGGTTCAAGAAATGGAAGGAGCAGCGCATGAAGTGGCACGTAAACATAGGCATGGGAGCAGAGAATTATCGCTTCCACGATCACGAGAAGCTGGCCCACTACGCCAACGCCGCCACCGACATCGAGTTCCAGTTCCCCTTCG
>CAMKAJ010000006.1 GCA_946410455.1 uncultured Bacteroidales bacterium | reverse complement strand
TCCTCTTTAGGTTACAAAATATCTATGCTTAAACACATACTTTTGCGCATGATCCGATACAGCGACTGCTCCTACCCCTGCTGCGATGTGGGACGCCGGGCGCGAAAAATCCGATTTTCGCGCTTACCCCTGCTACAACTTGGGACGGCTGGAGCGGCCCGCAATACATTCAGTACCTCCCCTCGGTTAAGGGCCTTTGAAAAAGAAAACAGAAAGGGCCGGCATTCGCCGACCTTTTCTGTTTGGGGTGCGATGTGGGGCTCGAACCCACGACACCCAGAACCACAATCTGGTGCTCTACCAACTGAACTAATCGCACCGTGTTAGAGATTGCAAAGATACGAATAAAAATGATTATTGCAAGTCCTTTGGTTCAGGAACTTCAATCTTGTCTGTATAAATGACTCCGTCGAGGTGGTCGCATTCGTGCTGGAAGATGACGGCGGTGAAGCCCTGGACGGTTTCTACAGTATCTTGCATGGTTTCCAGAGAGGTGTAGCATATATCTATATCGCGCCAGCGCAGCACAGAACCGCGCTTGCCGGGAACGCTCAGGCATCCCTCGGGGCCGGCCTCGGGCTGGCCTCGGAAAGCAACAATCCTGATATTGGGATAAACCTCGAACGGTTCACCTTCTTTATCAAAACGTTGCACGGCAATCACGCGCCTGAGCACTCCAACCTGAGGCCCTGCAATACCCACTCCGTCCTGGGAAGGATCGGTGACGGTAGTTACCAGGCGCCGGGCAAGACGCTTGTATTCCGGAGCCTTCAGCGCATCCGGGCCCAAGAAAGAGCTCTCTGCACGAAGCACCAGTGAGTCTGACGGCTCATCTATGGTGAGCACCCTCATGAGGCCCTCACTTTCCATAATCAAACGACTTTCTTCAGTCGTCCATGCGTTTCTCTCACAAGACATCACAGCAGCCACAGCAACAAGAATTATAAACAACTTTCTCATAACATCATACGTTTAAGTCCCTTCACCAAACGGGACAGGCCATCTTCCAGCAAGGCCTGAGGGCAGGCCATATTAATACGCAGAAAACCTTCCTGCCCGTACATCACGCCGTTGCTGAACTTAACCTTCTCTACCTCCACCAGGCTGTCGGCCACATCTACAGAAGAAATGCGCAGCGCGCCGCCCGGCTCATAGCATAAGGCCTTGATGTCCAGCCAGGCCAGATAGGTACCCTCCAGACGGTACACCTTATAATCCATCGGCAGATGCCTGGCAAGATAAGTGCGCAAGAACAGGTAATTGGCCGCAATCTGCGCATTAAGCTCCTCCAGCCATTCCAACCCCTCAGGGGTGTAAGCGGCCTGCAGTGCCACTACACCGAAGGGATTCACATCGCATATCTCATTCACATTCACCGCTTTATCTACGCGGGCACGAATCTGCGGGTCGGCGCAGATGATATTGGATATTTGCAAGCCGGCAATATTGAACGCCTTGCTCGGGGAATTCAGGGTAACACAAGCCCTCTCGAACTCCTCGGAAATAGAAGCGAAGGGAGTAAACTTGACTCCCGGCTGCACGAATTCGCAGTGAATTTCGTCGCTCACCACCATGATTCCATTATCGATACAGATGCGCCCTACGCGCTCAAGCTCAGCGGGTGTCCAAACTCGGCCGGCAGGATTGTGGGGCGAACAAAGCAACATCATCTTGGCCCGAGGGTCGCGTGCGGCACGCTCAAGGCCCTCGAAATCAATCTCATAGTGCGGGATGCCACCATCCTCTACCGTGAGCAGCGGTACATCCAGGGCCTCGCACTCGTAATTCCTGATAGACGAGAAGAAGCAGTTGTACACCGGGCTCATGATGATGACTTTGTCGCCGGGCTGAGTAAACGCGCTTACGCATGCCGACATTGCAGGCACCAGCCCGGGGCAGTAGATAATCCACTCCGGCCGGGGCCTCCAGCCGTGACGCTCCGCAAACCAGTTGCATACTGACTCGTAATAACTTGCAGGAACGGCTGTGTACCCAAAAACACCGTGTTCGGCACGCTTGCGCACCGCTTCCTGCACGCAGGGCGCAGTCTCAAAGTCCATATCGGCCACCCACATAGGCAGCACGCCGTCCGGCACGGCATCCCACTTTACGCAATTGGTTCCGCGACGCTCAACTATTTTATCGAATCCCATTATCTGACGCTTATTTTGCAGTCCCCCGGTGCCTTGATATTGGCGTCCAGGATAATCTCTCCGTAAGAATCGGCAACGATCGTCCCTGTGCGCGGGTTCTTCACGGAAGTAACGGCCCCGCGAATATCAGCCAGCACGGAAGAATACTCAAACGCCAGATCAGCGTCAGCGTCAAAGATGCAGTTCTCCAGCACCAGGCCCTCGGCATAACAGAGGGGCTGGGTGCCTCCGATACGGCAATTCACCAGCCGCAGGCCCTTGGAATACCAGCCGAGATATTCACCACAAATCACTGAATCACGCACTGTTACGTTTTCGGTCTCCCAGAAAGCATCTTTGGTATCAAGTACAGAATCGCAAATCTCTACATCCTTGCAGTACTGGAAGGAGTAATTGCCCTGGAGCTTGAGCCCGCGTACACGTATCCCGGAAGAATGCATAAACAGATAGTCGCCCTTCTGAATCTCAACGTCTTCAAGATTCACGTTCCGGCAGCTCCAAAGCGTCTCGGCTGCATTAGGAATGCGTACCCGGCGCAAAGTCAGGTCTTCCATCTCCCGGAACATCTTGGGCGCTTCTACCAGACAGTCTTCCATCAGCAGGCCACGGCTGTACCAAAGCGCTGCACGCGCCCCTTCGGTAAACAGGCAATCGCGCACGGTGAAACCGTTGCAGCACCAGAAAGGATACTTCCCCTCAAAGCGGCAGCCGACCGCCTCTATGACAGCCGTCTCCTTAAGTGCTGACTCTCCTGCGTGAATAGTTACATTCTCCAAGCGCAGGTCTTTCTCGCAATACAAAGGCCTCTCGCCTTCAAATTCTTTATTTCTTATCAGTCTCATGCTTGGCCTGTTCTTTATATAGGAAACGTTTGATTTTGATTGTGGCGGTCTTGGCGAAGGGTTTCTCCTCCACTTCTACCTCTTTAATTCGGCTATTACGGTTGACATGGGTATTTACGAACTCCAGAATATCCTTCTTGCGGCGCTCCAGGTCTTCAAGGAAGCGGTCCTGATTATCGTAATTCCAGTCGAGCACATTGTCGTTGAAATGCACGAGAGCGACCAGATGACCGTCACGCTTCACCACAAGAGACTCGCTAATATCTTTGATATTGTTGATGACGCTCTCTATCTCTTCCGGATAGATATTTTCGCCGTCCGGCCCCAGGATCACGCTCCCAAGGCGGCCTTTGATATAGTAGCGCCCTCGTTTGTCCTGGGAGGCAATGTCTCCTGTGTGGAACCATCCATCGTCCGTAAGCACCTGACAGGTACGCTTGTAGTCTTTGTAGTACCCCTTCATCACGCAGTCTCCCTTGGCTACTATTTCGCCTTCTCCTGTTTGAGGATCCACATCCTCCAGGCGCAGCTGAACGCCATAGGCCGCGTTCCCGAATGAGCCCACATGAGTCTCGCCCACACGAGCGTAGCCAATGAGAGGAGCGGTTTCCGTGAGGCCATAGCCAATGGAATAAGGGAAGCGGGCGCGACGCAGAAATGCCTCCACCTCGGCGTCCAGCTTGGCCCCGCCGATACCGAAGAAACATATCCTTCCGCCGAAGGTCTTTCTGAGCCGCATGCCCACGAGGCGGGCTAGCAGAGTAGGGCTGAATTTACCAAGTGCCGTAAGGAAACGGCTTTTCTTGATCGTAGGAACTATGCTGGAATGGTATATCTTCTCGATTACCAAGGGTACCGACAGCATGCAGGTCGGGCGGTATTTCTTGAAATTGGGCAGAAGGATCGACGGAGTAGGCGGACGCATAAGGTAGTACACCTTTGCACCCACGGCGAATGGATACAGCATGCCGATACTCATCTCGTAAGTATGTGCGAGAGGCAGTATAGACAAGAAAACGTCGTGCCTGCGCACCTTGTGGGCATCCCAGGAAGACCTGATATTGACGCAGAAGTTTTTATGCGTAAGCATCACGCCCTTGGCGGCGCCGGTGGTGCCGGAGGTGTATATGAGGCAGGCCACGTCGTCTGACAGCGGGCTCGAGATAGAACCGTCGCAGGTGTAGGCGGACTCTCCCGTCTGGATAATGCTGAGGTCGTCTGTTGCAATGACGATATGCATCTTGTCCAGAAGGTCCTGAGGCACCTTGGCAAGCAGGCGGCGGGACACGAAGAGCGCCTTTGTCTCGGAATGTGTAAGGATGTTTGTGATTTCGTTCTCCGTCAGCTCGGTAAGCAGGGGCACTGCTATACGTCCGAACGCAGTAATGGAGAAGAAGGCGACAGCCCAGTTGGGCATATTCTGAGAGAATATTGCCACTTTATCGCCGCTGTTGATACCAAAATTCGACAGCTGCCTGGAAAGCCGCCTGGCTGTTTCCCTGAACTGGGCGTAATTGTATGTCTGGTTGCCGTCTATCAGTTCGTAGGCCGGCCTTTTTGCATATTTAAGAGTAGAGTATTCAAAGACCTCTGCCAAGGTCTGGAAATTATGTCTCATCAGTGTGTAATGTACTTTTCGGGGTGCTTGCCGGTGAGGTGCATCTCCTCGTAGATGGCCTGGATGCGCTTCATATCGGCACGTGCGTCATCTGTAAGTTCCACCTTCTCACCTCTGCCAATGTGCTTGGTGCCCCAGTCGAAGTATCCCAAGTACACAGGAATGTTGGCCTTGCTGGCTATGAGATGAAAACCTGTCTTCCAATTCTTTACGGGCTTACGAGTTCCTTCAGGAGCGAGGGCCAGGTGGAAACGGCCGGGCTTCTGCATCTCTTCTATCACGCTGCGAAGCATATTGGTAGGACTGGTTCGGTCTACCGGGATGCAGCCTGTCGCCCTCAGTATCCAGCTCAGCGGAGGAAAGAAGAAATCTTTCTTTACCATGCACTTGGCATGTTCGCCGAGAGACCTGTAATAAAGGTAGGAAATAAGGAAATCCCATACCGTAGTATGCGGAACTCCAAGTATGATGCACTTTTCTTCGGGAACAGCGGGAGTATCTGCCGTCCAGCCAAGAGCCTTAAGAGCTTTGCCACAAAATTTACCCCAAATATCCATATAAAATAAAATATGCAATAATCGGGCGCAAAGTTAACAAAAGTTCTAGAAAGATAGAAGAAACTTTGGGATGAGCGAGCCGCTGCGGTAAACGGGGCGGGACACCACATCGGATCCGCGCTCCGGGCGCAGAGGCTCTGAGGGCACCTGCACGCGCGCCCAGATTCCAAGCCTGCGGAGCTTGCGCACGAACACTCGCTCAAAATCGTCTTCTCTTATCTTGCGGGAGAAGTCTAGATTTAGAATGCCGTTGTAGCTCACACAAGCGCACTGGCCGGAGCGCTTGCGGGTGCGCCCGAGTACAAAATGAATGTCGCGGACGTGCTCCCTCATCTCCTCGGGAACCTCTATATTGCCTAAGTTCGAAAAAGTATAGGTAGCGTAATTGTCTCCTTTGAGGTGATTGATGATATTGATGACCGGCTTCTTGATAAACAGCGGGATGCAGCGAATCGCCAGATTGTCTTCCAGGGCTACGTTGGCTGCGATTCGGCGGGTGAGGCGTCCGGGCTGCATATAGAGCCGTTTCTGGTACTTCACTTCTTTAATTGCATCTTCTAGTGTGTACTCTCCGTTGCTCACGTTGAGGCCCAGATAGACATAGGACGAAAAGTTGCGGAGTGTGGAGCTGCCGAAGATAGGCCTCAGATTCACAGGTACTTCCATCCTGATACTGTCGCGTTTCTTGCCCGGCTGAGCCGCACGCACTTCCTGCAGGGAAACCAGCATCAGAGCGGTGAGAAACTCTGTCATAGTGCAGTCCATCTCCTTGGCTTTGGCCTGGGCCTGTTCCAGGTGAAGGCTGACTCCGAGAGAATTCAGCAGGTCGGGTTTTTCTTCGTGACCTTTAATGTGCCAGGCTTTGTCTTCATTGTCGAGAGCGCCTTTGGTGCCGGAAAAACGGTCGAACGAATCTTCGAGCTCCTCAGGTGAGGGCTCATCGTAAGGGCTGTACACCCAGCCGCCAGCGGGAACGCTTGCTGTGCCGCTAATCCTAAGGTACTCTGCAACAACGCTCAGCAAGAAAGTCATTGCTCCAGTGCCGTCGGTAAGGGCATGAAAAACATCCAAATTTATGCGCTTTCCGGAGCAAGACAGCTTGAACATATATCCCCCGTTAGACTTGAGGTCGAATGCACGCAGGTTTCCTGCCTCAGAGAGCTCGGGCTGATTCTCCAACCGCATCAAAAACCACCAGAATAGCCCTCTGCGTACAGTGAAGCGGAAGCTCGGAAAACGTTTGATTGTAGAGTTTAGAGCGCTATTAAGCAATTCTTTCTGCACAGGAGCATCCATGGTTGCAGACATACGGTAAACTGCAGCGTACTTACGAGTCCTGCAAGAAGGGTATATGATGGCGGAATTCTCCAGCCTTGTCCATTCGGGTATAGTCATAACATTACATTTTAAAGTTTGACAAGGGCAAAATTACAGGTACTTGCGCTCACGAGGAAATAGTTGCCGGGAATGAAGTATTTTTGTGATAAAAGAGCGGTTTTTGTGACAAAATCCCAGGATATTTGTGACAGAAAAACAAAAGTACTATATTTGTCACAGCTAAAATAGTGACGAAAATGAGATCATATCCTAAAGCTTTTAGCCGGTTTTTCCCGAATTTGATATACACGCTTGCCATCCCGGCCTTCTTTCTGGTAGCTGTGCTGCTGTACGAGCCCGCCGCGCTTTGCCGGCTCATGCATACCGGCGAAAACGTTTCCACCATTCCCGACCTGTACTACTTCAATACTGTCATCTGCTTTGCAATCATCCTCGGCGTAATGGTCCTGGGAAGACTCTTCCTCTGGCTTATGCGAAAGAAGATGCCTATGACACTTTGGAGATATAGTTTCTGGTGCTTGGGAGAAATAGTACTATCTTGTGCTTTCACTGCTCTGTACCTGGTTCTCACCTCCAGGGGCGAAGACACATGGTTTGCTTTCTGGGGCAGGAGTATTTCATCAATCGGCTCGGTACTCATATACCCTTATTTTATATTGTCTTTGCTGTATTGCTATCTTGAAGCAGGGAACGGAGAGTACCAGGCATGCGACGCAAGGCTCAAGTTCTACGACAGCCGCCATCAGCTCAAGTTCATAACCGAGGCAAGCTCTGTGCTATACATAGAATCCAACGAGAACTATATTGTGCTGCACTACCTTGAGAACGGCATTGAGAAGCGCTTCCAGATACGTAACTCCATGAAGAACATAGAGGAGCTATGCGAGCGTGCAGGCTTTGCCCGCACACATCGTTGCTTCATCGTTAATCCTTTGCATATCAAGAGTATTCGCAAAGACCCGGGAGGCGTCAACTTTGCCGATTTGGGATGCGAAGGAAGCGAGGGCATACCTATATCAAAAAAATACTATCCAAATATCACTTCCTTGTTATAGTTATTTTTTTATCTATCTTTGCAGGACTTTTTTGCAACTATTAACCAATTATGAAGAAAATCTTTTCTATTATCATCATTTCTGCCCTTGCAGCTGGTATGGCATTCACTGCATCCGCCGAAGAGCAGGAGAAAGAGATGAAGAAAGGCTGGTCTTTTGGAGTACTTCCTACAGCCACATTTTCAGCAGATAACGGATTCCAGGCTGGAGCATTTGGAGACGTATATTATTATGGAGACGGCAGCACCTATCCCGATCCTCTTCACAAAATCAGCTGGGAAGGTTCTTACTTTACAAAGAGCCAGCGTATGCGCCTTTACCTTGCATACGACTCCAAGTATTTGATTCCAGGAATGCGCGTAAATGCTTCCGTGACCTACATGAACGACCCTCTGTACAGCTTCTGGGGCTTCAATGGTCCGGCAGCTTTCGACTCTGGCGTATCCAAGAGCTTCACTTCCGTGGAGTATCCTCTCTGGGGTAACAGGACTTTCAATCCCAACATCAACTACTACGGCATGAGCCGCCAGATGCTGCGCGTGCTCGCCAACTTCCAGGGCCGCATCACAGACAACCTCAACTGGGCAGCCGGTGTAAACTTCTGGAACTGGACTCTCGCAGACATGAGAGATCCCGCAGTGGATGCCAACAAAGACGGCAACAAGACCAATTATTCCCACGACCTTACCCTGCTCAACAAGTATAAGGCTATCGGGGCCATCAAGCCGGAAGAGGCCGGCGGAGGCATGTCGGTAGAGCTTAATGCCGGATTTGTATTCGACACCAGGGATATAGAGGCAGCTCCCAACAAGGGTATCTGGGCAGAGGCTTACCTCAACGGAGCTCCCTACGCAGGCAACCCCGCCAACGGCTCCTACTCTCCTTACCTCAAGGCTTGCGTTTACTTCCGCCACTATATCAGCATTCCTATTCATATTCCTGCAGGCGACCCTGTTTTTGCTTATCGTCTTGCATGGCAGCAGACCATCGCCGGAGAGACCCCGTTCTACATGATTCAGAACAACCCTCTGCTTGTTCAGCGCAATATGATTTCTGAGGGCTTCGGTTCCAGCAACACCATCCGTGGTCTGCGCGAGAACCGCATCCTGGCCGAGGGTATGGCATGGGCAAATACAGAACTGCGCGTGAAGCTTGTGAACTTCAAGCTCTTCAACCAGTATTTCTACGTTGCCCTCAACCCGTTCTTCGATGCAGGTATCATCACCAAGGCATACAGGGCCGATGTCCTCAACAAGGTCATCGAAGACACTGCCCTCCTTGGCATCGACGGATACACCGGAGGCAGCACTATCTACAACCCCGACAATCTCAAGAAGCTTATCTACAGCGGCGGCCTTGGCCTTAAGTTAGCCATGAACCAGAACTTCATCGTTTCCGCCGAGCTCGCCAAGTGCTTCACTCCCGGACTTGATGCAGGTCTCTGGATCGGTATCGGTATCAACTACCAGTTCTAAAATTCGGGACTGCGGTTAGAAATAATAAAGAAATGGGGCTTTTCAGAGCCCCATTTCTTTTAGTATCCGTTCGAAGTGAGCGTACTCGCGCAGGAGCCAAACTACGTAGCGTATATCCACATTTACGCTGCGGTTGTAGGCGGGAGTGAAGAGCATCTCTGAGGCGAGCGATTCTTTGTTGCCGTCGAACAGGAGCCCTATGAGCTCGCCCCGGCTGTTGAGAACGGGGGAGCCGGAGTTGCCGCCGGTGCTGTCGTTATCGGTAATGAAATTGATGTGCATAGATGCCGGAGCCTTTTCCAGCGCAGCCTTTGCCTCAGCGGGGATGCAGAAGTCGTAAGAATCGGGATCGTGCTTCTCAAGCAGTCCGGCGGCGGTGCTGTAGCTGCTGCAGTGCACTGCGTCTCGCGGCTCGATGCTGAGCACTTTGCCATAGTTGATGCGCATGGTTGAATTGGCGTCCGGGTAGGGCTTGAGCTTCTTGTCCAGCTGCATGGCGTACATAGCCTGAGTGTAGCTGCGCGTCAGGGCGCCGATGTCGGGCTTGTCTTGAGCATCCTGTACTGCTTTATTGTAAGACAGCATCCTCGCGTCCGCGAAAAAGTGCAGCAGGGGGTCGTCTGAGTGTGAAGCAAGGAAGCTCTTCATGTCTGTGCCCGGATTCAGGAACTCGGAAATCAGGGTCGGGCTGCTCAGCCAGCTGCCGTCCCATAGCGCAGCGCACATGGCGTCGTAATTGCCTCCGAACTGCTGCTTGAGCTCTGTCTGGAAGGGACCCAGCATCTCCTCGTCCACATTATCATAGAATGTCTCCAGTCCGTAGCGGAAGAGCTCACGCTCTACTCTGAGGTCGGTCTCTGCAAGATTGCGGGCGGAGGACTTGCGTACGCCCTCTACTTTATCGTCGGAGTAGCGGCTCATAAGAACAGATACTCGCGACGCTATTGGCTGCAGCCGCGTGCCCCTTATGATGCACTCGCGGAAGTACTGCGAATTCTTTTGCGGACGGGCAACTGCCTCATAGCGTTTTGCGAGCATTGCAGCAGGATCTCCCCACAGCTGGCGGCGGGCCGGGTCGGCGTCGAGCCAGGCGGCCAGCTCCGCCTCGCGAAGGCGCTTGGCATCTGCCACCCCAAAGCGTTTATAGCACTGAAGCTCACCAAGATACAGCTCCTGCGCATTGGTCAGGCCAAAGAAGAAGTTGGAGTACTTGCGGCGCACCTCGGGATCGCGGTCCATCCACTTGCGGATTATCTCCATCTGGGCTCCGCGAATGGAGGTCTGGATGGGCAGCTGCACGCTCGTCATATAGTCTGTCTTGGCAGATGAGGCGTAGCGGTCGGTGCTGCCCGGGAATCCGATTATGGTAGTCTTGGATCCCTCGCGGTAGCCCTTGAGCGATATCTTAAGGTACTTTGACGGGTGGAACGGGACGTTCTCTGGTGCATATTTGGCCGGGCTGCCATCGGGCGCCGTGTATATGCGCAGGAGCGCAAAATCCCCCTTGTGCTGCGGCCATTCCCAGTTGTCGGTGTCGCCTCCGAATGCTCCCACTTGAGCCGGCGGCGCGCCTACCAGACGTATGTCGCTGTACACCTGGTAGAGGGAGATATAGTACTTGGCCCCTCTCCACGCAACGCTGAGAGAAGCCTCATATCCGGTTTTCTCCTGATATCGCTTCTCCATGATCCCGGAAAGTTTTCGCATCATCATGGGACCGGCCTTTACTCTGCCCGAGGCAAGCAGCTCCTGCACCTCGGAAGTTACGTCAATGGTACCCTTGAGCAGCTGGATATTTCGCCCGGGGATTGGTATCTCGTCTTGCAGGCTGCGGGCCCAGAAACCGTCTTCCAGGTAATTTTTCTCTTTGCCGCTCATAGCAAACACGTCTCCGTAGGCCACGTGGTGATTGGTAATCACCAGCCCGTCGGCAGAAACCAGGCTGCCGGTGCCCATGAAATCTATCGCAACTACGCAGTCACACAAAGCTGCTGTCTTTTTATCTACGGAAGGAACCATCCACATGCCTTCGTCTGCGAGGGCCGCCGTACAGAAGGCGGCTATCATAATAAATGATGAAATTACGCGTTTCATACTTGTAAAGATAGTACACTTTTTTGGATTTTTGCGTATCTTGCGTGCTAGTAGTGTTGAGCATGTCCCATTTTCGATTCATAGTGGTGTTGCTGTCATGCCTGTTGTTCTCTCTTGGATTACACGCACAGGGCATTACTGTAAGCGGTACGGTCACAGACAAGGACAGCGGCGAGCCCGTAGAGTTTGCAACTGTGTTGATTGAATCCAGCGAACAGTGGGCGGTTGCAGATGCTAAGGGGCGCTTTGTGATTCGCAACGTAAGAGTCTCAAAATCAATAGTTAAGGTTGAATGCTTAGGCTATGCGAGCTGGAGCCGGGACCTCACTTTCAGTAAAGATATTCCCAATCTCAAAATTCAGCTCAGCCTGGACAATCTGGCCCTGGACGGCGCCGTGGTTACTGCAAAAGAGGATGGTAATTCTGCCACCACTTCCCGCACCATAGACAAGACAGCCCTTGAGCACGTGCAGATGATGAATGTCTCCAACATTGCCAGCTTGCTGCCGGGCGGGGCCACCACTTCCAATGTGCTGACCTCTGAGCAGCAGTTCAACATACGCGGCGGTACCGCAGAGAGCGGCAATTCTTCTTTTGGCACGGCGGTCGAAGTTGATGGTGTAAGGCTCTCCGGAAATGCTTCTTACGCAGACCCGAGCTATGGCGTTAAAGGCATATCTACCAATAATATAGCATCTGCTAATGTGGAGTCTGTGGAGGTTATTGCCGGCGTGCCCTCGGTGGAATACGGCGATATGGGTTCCGGAGTGGTAAAGATTAATACCAAGAAGGGCAAGACCCCCTGGCAGATAAGCATGTCTACCAGCCCCAAAACCAAGCAAGCCTCTGTGAGCAAGGGGTTTGCATTCGGAACTTCAAAGCACGGAGCGCCTCTGGGCGTGCTTAATGCAAGTATGGAATATACCCGGTCTATATCAGACCAGATGTCTCCCTACACCTCCTATGACCGTAAGCAGATGTCGCTGACCTACAGCAACTTGTTGTCAGGCAGCCTCTTTGCTTCCAAGCCTCTTCGTTTCTCTGTGGGCGTGACCGGCAACCTCGGAGGCCTGGACGACTCTGCCGACCCTGATAAGCTTATAGGTACTTTCCTTACTCAGAAAGACAATAGTCTGCGGGCCAACGTCAACGCAAACTGGCTGCTCAGCCTGCCGTGGATAACAAATATTGAGTTCAGAGCATCGGCGGTGTACAGCGACAAGCTTTCCCGTGAGAATAAAAACTACCATTCCAGCGTTACTCAGGTGGCCCTGCATGCTCTCGAGATGGGATACTATATGTCTGCCCCTTATGAGGCGGGAGGCTTAAACCCGGCCGTGATGATTCCTGCAGGCACTTGGTACAACGTCATGGCAGTAGACGACCGCCCGTTCACTTCAAAAATTGCACTCAAAGCTAACTGGTCGCATAATTTCGGCAAGGTCAGCAACAAACTTAAGATAGGGGGTGACTGGAGCTCCGATGCAAACTTTGGCGTAGGGGCGTATTCAGAAGACCCCGCCACCGCCCCCAGCTTCCGGGAGTACCGTTATTGCGACAATCCCTGGATGCATAATGTTGCGGCCTATATTGAGGATAATCTGATGATTCCGGCCGGCAAGGGACGCATCAACCTTATAGCAGGACTCCGTAATGACAATACAATTATACGAGGTTCGGCCTACGGCGTTACTTCCAGCCTCTCGCCCCGATTCAATGCCAAGTACACGGTGTTTGACAGTCGGGGCCGCAGAGACAAACTCTTCGGTAGCCTGGCGTTCCGGGCCAGCTGGGGAGTGGCGGTCAAGCAGCCTTCGTTTTCCATTCTGTACCCGGCCCCCGGCTACCTGGACATCAATACCTTTATGTCAACGGCCTCTGCAGATAATGTGGTTTACCGGGCGTTTCACGTGCATCCACGTGTAATCGAATACAATGCCGACCTTCGCTGGCAGAAAAACCATCATGCAGAATTTGGAGTAGATACGCAGATCGCCGGAAACAAGATTTCGCTGGTGGCTTTCTACAACAAGACCATAGATGCTTATCAACTGAGTTCCGAATACGACCGCTTTACTTATAATTATACCAGCACTGCCGACGTTCAGGGGCTCCCCATTCCGGCTGGCGACCGGGTATATAGCCTCGATCCTGCCACGGGCGTGGTTACGGTAAGCGACAAGACCGGCAAGCTTCCCGGAATGTCGGTACCGTACAGCACCAGGAAGCAGTTTATCAGCCGCACTTTCGAGGATAATCAAGACAGCCCGATTTATCGTTACGGACTGGAATGGGTGGTGGACTTCAAAGAAATAAAGGCCATTCATACTTCTATTCGCCTTGACGGGCGTTTTTATGCATATCGCTCGCTGCTGAGTGACGTTCAGGCATATTCCCCCATATCTTCTGCAGGCAGTGACGGCCAGCCATTTCGTTACGTGGCCTATTACTACGGCGGACATAATACCGCCAACGGGCGCGAAACACGCAACATCAACAATAACATCACCGTCACTACCCATATCCCGGCGGTTCGTATGATTCTGTCTGTAAAACTGGAGGCCAGCCTGTTGAGTTACGCTCGCGCCCTGAGCGGCAGGCCTGAGGGCGGGCGCTCATACGTAGTAGCAGACCGTTCCGACGTACTCTCATACGACACTTCCGCCTCTGTTTACGATGCAGAATGCAATGCCGTGCTGTTCCCGGACTACTATGTAACGTTCGACGACCCCACGCCAGTTCCCTTCCTGGAAAAACTCAGATGGGCAAAAGAGAACGATCCTGCGCTCTTCTCAGATCTTTCCAAGCTGGTAGTAAGCACCAACTATGAGTACATTTTCAATAAAGACTACCTATCTCCGTACTTCAGTGCTAACTTCAGCGTTACCAAGGAGATAGGGGAGCTCGCATCAGTATCTTTCTTCGCCAATAATTTCTTCAATAACATTGGCCAGATGTACAGCACCAAGACCAAGTCTTATTCTTCCGTATTGAACAAGATTCCCAGATTCTATTATGGCCTAACCGTAAGATTAAAGTTTTAATTAATATGAGTAACTTTTAATTAATATGAGTAATTATGAAAAGATTAGTTAGTATTTTCAGTGCAATCGCAGCCCTTGCTATGATAGCCGCCTGCGAACCCAAGATTGTCACAGTTGACATCCAGGTACAATTAATGTTTGAAGGTGCTCCTTTTGCCCAGGAAGGTATTCCCGTGGTCCTGG
Source organism: uncultured Bacteroidales bacterium (assembly GCA_946410455.1). Classification (GTDB taxonomy): domain Bacteria; phylum Bacteroidota; class Bacteroidia; order Bacteroidales; family UBA932; genus Cryptobacteroides. The sequence goes on along the minus strand of CAMKAJ010000006.1, from coordinate 79,788 downwards.
CAGATGATAGCGGTGTCATTTCTTATGAAGTTGAAACCGATGCTGCCGGTATTTCCACCTTTACCGTGCTTCCCGGCAGCTATATCGCATCTGCAACCTACAAGGTAGCCGTGGACGGCAAGAGGGTTGCCTACAACGGTTCCAACAACGCCATTCTTGTTGCCGCTCCAGTTGAGGAGCCTTTCAAGCTTGAGCTTGCAAAGGTAGAGTCGCGTCAGCTGGTCATCAAGGAGCTCTACTTTGGTGGATGCCCCAAGAATGAAGGTACTGGCGCTTACTCCAACGACGGATATGTAATCATTTACAACAACTCCGACTTGGAGGCCGATGCTACCGACCTTGTATTCAGCTTTATGCCGCCGTACAACGGCCATGCAACCAATAAGTACATAAAGGAAGACGGTTCACGTCTTTACGACAACGAGAACTGGATTCCCGCAGCCGGTGCAATATGGAGCTTTACCTCAGCCGTAACTATTCCTGCTTATTCCCAGGTTGTGGTGGCGCTTTTCGGAGCTATCGACCATACTGCTACTGCTACTGCTTCTGTCAACCTTGCAAATCCTGAATATTTCTGGATGTCTAACAGCAATGTTCCTCAGTATTCCAATGCCAAGTACGCCGTCAGCGAGCTTGTCCCCGTAGAGCACTATCTGACTTGCTATCCTATCAACACGGGCAATGCATGGGTGCTGTCTAACAACTCTCCCGCTTTCTTCATTGGCAATATGAGCAAGGCAGAGAACGAGAGACTCAGCAACGATACTGCAAACTTCGACCTTACTGGCGGCACTACCAACGTGGGTTGGGCTGCTAAATTCCCCAAGGCTTCCGTTATCGGTGCCGTGGAGGTATTCGCTGCCGCTAACATAGATAAGAGCAACGCACGCTTCACTTCTGATATCAACACCGGATATGTTGCCATTACCAACCAGAAGGGCTACACAGTGTATCGCAACGTAGACAAGGAGGCCACCGAGGCTCTTCCTGAGAACGAAGGCCTGCTGGTTTACAACTACGCCGGCGGAACAGATGATATTAACGGCACTACCGATCCTTCCGGCATAGATGCAGAGGCCTCGATTGCTAACGGCGCCCACATCATCTACTCTCAGACCAACGATTCCGGTAAGGACTTCCACCAGAGGAAGGTTGCTTCCCTTAAATAATTAAGATGCGACTTCGCTTATTCACGGTATGTTTCTGCTTCCTGGCAGCGTCCTTCTGGGCACGCAGCCAGGAGGTGGAAGCCTGCCATGACTTCCGCTTCTGCACAGAGACAAATCCTTATCTACAGCTCTCTAATCCGGCTGCGCTGTCGGCTTTCAGCGGTCATGTTTCCATGGCCGAATTGTCTTTCCGCAAAGACAACGGCAAGTTGGTTTCCCTTGAAGAATCGCCCGATTCTTACAAGGCGGGCGCGGAGACGGAGTCGTATTTCAACATTACAGAAAAAATCTGCTTCCACGGTAAGCTCAATTGGTCTTTCTTTGCTGGCAACGACATGGGCGGCCAGATTCTCATGGATCCGGCCTACAATCCCGTCAACTTCTTGGAGAGCGACGAGGCTACCGTGGGGCGCAAAAACCGCGAAGAGTACTCCCTCGTGGGCGATATGGCCTACAGGCTCGACGAGCAGTGGGCTCTTGGCTGCGGCTTCGAATATGTTTCCGCAGACCAGACCAAGGTTAAGGATCCTCGTTTTTCCAGCGTATGGATGGACCTGGGGATAAGGGCAGGAGTGAGCTTCCGCCCTGCTGAAAACTCGCTTATGGGCCTTGCTCTTGTATACCGCAATACCCTTGAGCAGCTGCGCGGGGGTATTTATGGTACCACAGACAAGCAGTATTTCGTGCTCACAGACAAAGGCGGCTTCTACGGCACATTGGATGAGCTGGCGGGAGACGATAACAAGATCCCCACCACCGAGACGCGACCAATGAGCAGTACTTTCTACGGTATAGCACTGCAGGCAGTTACGGGCTCTGTTACCAATGAGCTGGAAGTTCTTCGTCGCCAAGGATTCTACGGCAAGAAAGCCTCTTCCAGCGCTACTTTTTTTGAATATTCCGGTCTCAGGGCAGCATATCGCGGTGCATTGTTCACTCGCACCGGAGCGAATCTCCATCGGGCTAAGTTGGAGTTGAAGTACGAATTGCTGGGCAACAACGAGAATATCTTCCAGTACGTGACTCCGGTAGGCCAGAATACTTATGTAGATTATACCGGCAGCAGTCACATCCTGGACCGTCATCAGTTCGAGGCCGGCCTTGGATACACCTGGGACAAGGGAGTCGATGGCTACCTGCCATCTTTTTCTACAGGCGTTTCGCTGACGGGCCGGGGATATATGATGAAGACTGTCTTATACCCCTTCTATCGCAACGCCTCCTGCATTACCCTGTCGGCCGAGGCTTTTGCCAGAAAGAATCTGGCGCTCGCTAAGGGTATCTTTACGGTTGAGGCACGCGGCAGCTTCCGAAGGGGAAGCGGCAGTCCCAGGGACGACGGAGCCCTGGCGTCAAGTTCGGCCAGCAGCCTTAGGAGTTTCGACAATTATCTCGATCGTCAGTTCGAGTTCGATACGGCTGCTGCGGCAGGCGGCGGAATCGGCATTGGTTATACACTTCGATTAGGTGGCAAAATTACACCCTCCGTTAAACTTTCTTACGATTTTACTGGTCTGCTCGCGGCTCCTGAGTATCTCTACGGCAGTACCCGCCACGTGGCTCTTGCCACTATAGGATGCTCATTCTGACTCTGGCTATGCAAACCCTTGCGGCCGGAGTTTCGTTTAGATGAAAATGAAGCGAATACTCACTATACTCTCTGCGGCATTATTTACCACCGCGCTAGCCGCCCAACCCATTCCCATAGACCCCGATTTCCGTATCGGGCGGCTGGACAACGGCATGACCTATTACCTGTATCACAACGAGAACCCTGTGGGTTGTGCTGACTTTTATATTGCGCACAACGTGGGTGCTTTGCAGGAGGAGGACAACCAGAACGGCCTGGCCCACTTCCTGGAGCACATGGCGTTTAATGGAACGCGGCACTATCCTGCCAAGGGTCTTCTTGAGTTCCTGGCTAAGGACGGAGTGCGCTTCGGGTACAACGTAAATGCCTATACTTCAAAGACCGAGACCGTCTATAACATATCAGCCGTACCGCTGGTTAGGGAGTCCTTCATAGACTCGGTGCTGCTGGTCCTTCACGATTGGTCCTGTGACATTTCCTGCGAGCAGCAGGCCCTGGACGACGAGAGGGGAGTGATAAGCGAGGAATGGCGCCTGCGCGACGATTCCCGCTACCGCATGATGGTGCTTCAGAACAACCTGATATATAGAGGTTCCAAACAGACAGAGCGTTGGGTGCTCGGCACTCTGGAGGTTATCAACGGCTTCAAAAGGCAGGAGATACTGGACTTCTACCATAAGTGGTATCGTCCTGACCTGCAGGCAATTATAGTTGTCGGCGACTTTGATGTGGACGAAATGGAGGCGCGCGTTCGTGCAAAGTTCTCAGATATTCCGGCCGCTGTTAATCCCGAGCCCAAGCAGCGGTACATTCCACCCCGGCAGGAAGAGACTCTGTTTGAGGATATGACTGATCCTCGCATCAAGTTCAATGCGCTTAAACTCATCTACAAGCAGCAGTACCCCGACAGGGAAGCCCGTGCAAGCGAGGAGTTCCTGCGCGATTTGTACAGCCGCAATATCGTGAGCGCCGTGCTGAGCGAAAGGCTCAGGCGCTTGAGCCAGCAGAAGTCTAGCCCTGCCCGCTCTGCCGTGCTGGTAACGAGCGAGTACGAGCCGGATTTTTATATTTCCCTCTTTACTGTCACGCCCAAGCGCAAGGAGCGTATTGCCGAGTGTATGGATATGACTTACAGGGAGATACGTCGGCTGCTGGAGTTTGGTATAAGCCGTGAGGAGTTTGAGACGGCGCGATTGAGTACCGCCCAGCGCTTCCACCTCGACCGCGAGCTAAGCCGCGAAGAAGTTAAGAGCGGGGAGCTGGTAAAACTTGCCCTGGATCATTTCCTGCGCAATCATCCTCTGGTCAATCCCGTAGAACTCAGGGAGATACAGCAGGGTGTAATGAATTCTATCAGCTGGGAGAGCCTGCAGGAGTATCCTGCCAAGATGTTCGCCCAGAGCGAGCTTATTGTATCTACCTGCTACAACGATGTAGAGGAGCCCGGCATTGCCCCTTCTGCAGATGAGCTGCGTGCTATTATGACAAAGGTGGAGGCGGAGAGGCTGGAGCCGAATTTTGTGGAGTATCCTAAGCTCGACCTTGCAGTAGATGCTCTGCCCGGCAGTATTGTGAAGCGTAAGCAAGATAAGCGCCTTGGCGGTTTTGAACTGTGGACTCTCTCTAACGGAGCTAAAGTTTACTATAAGCAGGCCGCTCCTTCCAAGTCCAACGACCATCTGGTCTGTACTTGGCGCTTCGATACAGGTTTCCGCGCATATCCTGCAGACAGCGTAACTGCCTGCCGTTTTGCTTCTTCGCACAATAACCGTACGGTGGGTTTCCGTGGTTGCGAGAGGCCTGATCTAAAGACCTATCCCGAACTGTCAGGAGTTAATCTCATTACCCGCACAGGCCACTCTGCTGCCTCTATAGAGCTTACGGCAAGCCGGGGCAAGGAAGAGGCTGCATTCAAGATGGCTTATCTGCTGCTCACGGAGCCTTACTTCGGGAAAGAAAGCCGCCTGGAGAGGGCCAAAGAAGATAATCTTAAGAGTCTCGGACGTACCAAACGTCCCCGCATGGCCTTCGATGAGAGCTATATCAAGAAAGTTTACGGCGACCATCCATGGCTCCAGCCTATAGATTCTGCTGCTGTGCAGGCCGTAGATATGGATATGCTGCGCGATGCTTATGCGCGTATGTTCGGCGACTACAGCAATCTTTCCCTGTATATCTGCAGCGACCTGGACCAGAGCAGCATAGAAGAATTCGTCTGCAAGTATGTGGCGTCGCTTCATGGTGTCTATCCTTACAGGAAGACACACACAGCATATCCCGTTCCGGTACTAAGGGGCTACAACTTGATTACAGAGACCAATGCCCCCGAGTCGGAGCCTGTATCTGCGGTCAACTTTACCTTTGTATCCAAGGTAAAAACCACTACGCGCAGTATCCTGGTATCGGATTTCCTCGATTACATAGTTTCTGCAAGGTATGTAAACCTCATTCGGGAGGAACGTGGAGGCACTTATCATGTTGGATTCTCGACAGATGTGCCCGACAATCCTTCTCAGCCCTGGAAGGGTATTGTGGACTTCCAGACCCGTCCTGAGATGACGGAGCTTCTGGTGGCCGATGTGAAGGATGTAATAGAGAGCATGGCTTCTGAGGGGCCCACTGCAGAAGAAATGGAGCTTGCCGGGAAGTATATCAAGAAGCGTCGCGGTGAGATTGAGCGCCGAACCGCCCTTTCGCTCCGAGCCCAGCAAGAGCGCCTGGTTTACACTGCCCTGTGGAACCGTGACTTCGACTGCGACTACGAGGCGTTGCTTCAGAGCATCAAGGCCTCGGAAGTCCGCGACCTTGCACGCAAGTTCCTCAAGGGAACCAATATCGTGGAGATTTATACCGAGAAGTAGTTATTTGATCTTCGCGTTGTAGCGCGTGGCCACCTTGCCGTGAGAGATGTTTACCAGCTTCTTGGCTATCATCTTGCGGCGTATGGGGGCCACGAGGTCTGTAAAGAGTTCTCCGTCCAGATGTGAAAGTTCGTGCTGGATCATGCGGGCGGCGAATTTATCAAAGACCTCAGTGTGCTCGGCAAAGTCTTCTCCGTAGTAGCGCAGCTTGATGCTTGCGGGCCTGCGCACGTTGCAGTAAACTCCCGGCACACTCAGGCACCCTTCTTCATATTCGCACTGCTCGTCGCTCTTTTCCAGCACTACAGGGTTGATGAGAGTGCGCTTGAAACCTTTGAGGTAGGGATACACATCGGCCATCACGTCGCCGTCCACAATCACCACCCTCAGGCTCACTCCTATCTGGGGAGCCGCAAGGCCGCAGCCCTCCGAGCGTTCGAGCGTATCTTTGAGGTCTGCAACCAGTTGCTTGAGTTCTTCCTGCTTGCTCAGGTCGGCTTCCGCAGCGCGTTCGCGCAGCACCTCGGAGCCGTATAGATAAATTGGCTGTATCATTTCTTCTTGTCCAAATATGCCTGCAGTATAATTGCAGCGCTGATTTTGTCGACGCTCTCTTTCTCGCGTCTCTGACTTTTCTTCATGCCCCCGTCTATCATGGCCCTGTGTGCCAGTACAGAGGTAAAGCGCTCGTCTTCCAGGGCTACCGGAGTCTCCGGAAAGGCCTTTTGAAGCTTAACCAGGAAGGCATCCACATCGGCAGCCGCCTCTGCATGCGCCCCGTTGAGGTTCAGGGGGTAGCCTACAACGAATTTCAGAATCGTTTCTGAGCGGGCGTAAGTTTGAAGATAATCTATTATCTTTGTAGCTGGGACAGTTTCGAGCGGAGAAGCAAAAATCCCGAGCGGGTCGCTCTGCGCCAATCCTACGCGCGAGCGGCCGTAATCGATTCCGATGATTCTGTCCATAATGCAAAAGTAGCAATTATTATGGGGAAAAGCAATTGGAACAAGCTCTACCGCGTGAGCGTCCTTGAGGACGAGTCGCACCGTACAGTTCGCTCATACCGCATCACCAGGCTGGGCTTCATTTTAAGCGTCATCACCTTCTCGGTGGTTGTAGTGGCCGCGCTTTACGCACTCATTGCCTTTACGCCCTTGCGGACCACTATTCCCGGCTATCCCGATGCGCATTTCCGTCGCGAGGCGGTGAACAACGCCATCAAGATAGATTCTCTGGAGAGCGCCATCACCCGCTGGAAGCTGTATTCAGAGAACCTCTCCAGGGTGCTGGCCGGAGATACAACCATTAATCTGGACAGCTTGTTGACGGTAAAAGACGCTCCTGATTCGCTCGTGAAATGAAAAGAAAGATAGCTATACTCGGATCTACCGGTTCTATAGGCACCCAGACTCTGGACGTGGTGCGCCAGCATCCCGACATGTTCGAGGTGGACATGATTTCTGCCAACAACAATATTGACTTGCTTGCCGCCCAGGCCCGCGAGTTCAGTGTCAACAATGTAGTGGTGTGCAACGAGGCCCGCTACGATGCTCTCTCTAACGCTTTGCAGGACAGCGATTCCAAGGTGTGGGCGGGCGTCGACAGCCTGTGCTCGCTGGTGCGCTCGGAGCGCGTAGATATTGTGGTGGGTGCGATGGTGGGATTCAGCGGACTGAGGCCTACGCTGGCCGCGCTGGAGGCCGGAAAAATCGTAGCCCTTGCCAACAAGGAGACCCTGGTGGCTGCCGGCAGCTTCGTCACCCGGGTGATGCGCGAGCACAATGCAGTCATCCTTCCCGTTGATTCTGAGCACTCTGCCATCTTCCAGTGCCTGCTCGGCGCAAATGGCAACGCTGTAGAAAAGATACATCTCACGGCATCCGGAGGCCCTTTCCGTACCTGGGACAAGCAGCGCATCGCGGCTGCAACTGCCGCAGACGCCCTCAAGCATCCCAATTGGGACATGGGCGCAAAAGTGACCATCGATTCTGCCACCATGATGAACAAGGGGTTTGAGGTCATAGAGGCGCGCTGGTTATTTGACGTGCCGCCATCAGATATTCAGGTGGTTGTGCACCCGGAATCGATTATCCATTCTATGGTGGAATTCGAAGACGGAGCCGTTATCGCCCAGCTGGGCTGCCCGGATATGCGTGAGCCCATCGGCTTTGCCCTGGCGTTCCCGGCACGCGTGAGCGTGGGTAACAAAATACTCGACTTGGCACAGCTCGGCGCCCTTCACTTCGAGGCCCCAGACACCTCGCGTTTCCCCAATCTGCGCCTGGCCTACGAGGCTCTTGAGCGCGGCGGCAATGCTCCTTGTGCCCTCAATGCGGCCAATGAGGTGGCAGTTGCAGCATATCTCAAGGGACAGATTTCATTCTACGACATCTCGCGAATAAACGAAAAATGTCTGGCAGGCCTGAATTTTGTAGCGGAGCCCAAGCTGGACGATATCTTCGAGACAAACGCGGAGGTTGCAAGAATCGCGAATGGTTGCATTAGTTAAAACTCTTCAGGTTATACTCGCCCTTTCGTTGCTCATCATTGCGCATGAGTTCGGGCATTTTATATGGGCGCGGATTTTCGGTATCCGCGTAGAGAAGTTTTATTTATTCTTCGGCAAGGCCATAGTCAAGTGGCATTGGGGCGAAACAGAATTCGGTATTGGCTGGATTCCTTTCGGCGGCTACTGCAAGATTTCCGGAATGATAGACGAATCCATGGACCTGGAACAGCTCAAAAAGGAGCCTCAGGCATGGGAATTCCGTTCCAAGCCGGCCTGGCAGAGATTGTTAGTGATGGCCGGGGGAGTGCTCAACAACTTCATTCTGGCAATCATCCTTTACTGCGTCATAGCGGGAGTCTGGGGCGAGGCATACATCAGTAACCGTGACGCCCGTATAGCGCCCAACGAGCTGGCCCGCGAGATGGGCTTCCGCCTGGGAGACCACATCATAGACTTCGACGGCTACGAGCCGGAGAACTTCGGGATGCTGCAGGCCGACCTGGCCAGGCGCGATGTGCGGGAGGCCCGCATACTCAGAGATGCAGATACCCTGCAGCTGTATATCGACCACTCGTTCATGGGCGACGTGCTCAACAGCCCCGCGATGTTCGACCTTGCAGTGCCCTTCGTCATCGATTCCATGAGTGCCGACGGGCCTAACGGCTCCTGCGGACTGTTCCGTGGCGACAGGGTACTGGCGTTCGACGGCCATCCTGTCAGCTTCATCCAGGACGCTCGCCCCGTGCTTGCCGCACATGCCGGCGAGACCATAGAAGCGAGCGTGCTCAGGGGTGCTGATACTTTGGCTGTTCCCGTGCGTGTAGATTCGCTCGGGCAGGTGGGCGTTTACCTTGCGACTCCTCCTGTCGAGCGGCGACAGTACAGTTTGCTGCAGTCCGTACCGGCAGGGCTCAGGCTTACCTGGGAGACGATTACCGGCTACGTACGTGACCTCGGGCTGCTGGTGCGGCCGTCAACCGGAGCGTATAAATCTGTTGGCAGCTTTATAGCCATAGGTCAGGTGTTCCCGGCTGTCTGGGATTGGTACCGCTTCCTGAGTATCCTGGCGCTGCTATCTGTAATGCTTGGTATAATGAACCTCCTGCCGATTCCTGCTCTGGACGGCGGGCATATACTTTTTACCTTGTACGAGATGATTACGGGACGCAAGCCCAGCGACCGCTTCCTAACGGTTATGCAGGTTATCGGCATGATACTGCTGATGGCCCTCATGGTGCTGGCTTTCGGTAACGATATTGCTAGATTAATTCATTGAATATGAAAAAGATACTCCTTATGCTCATGGCCGTGCTGGCCCTTGCGTCATGCAAGAATACCAAGGCTCTCCTTCCTAATGTAAGCGGCAAGGCGGGCGAGATTATTGTGGTAATAGAGAAGGCCGACTGGGAGGGTAACCTGGGTGCCCAGGTGCGCGAACTGCTGGCCTGCGACTGCCCCTACCTTGCGCAGAAGGAGCCTCTATACTCCCTGGTCAACGTGGCTCCCGGGGGCTTTGGGGATCTTTTTAAAGTGCATCGTAACATTGTGTACTTTACTCTTAATCAGCAACTTGACAGTGCCGGAGTAATATATCGCAAAGATGTCTGGGCAGCCCCTCAGTGCCTGGTACAAATCAGTGCGCACAATGCCGACGAGGCTACAAGTCTGGTGCAAGACAACGGTAAGAGTATCGTGGGCTACATAGAGCAGGCCGAGCGTGACCGCGTAATCCGCAATTCTATACGATATGAAGAAAGGGAGATTGCTCCCAGGGTAGCAGAGGTATTTGGCGGTTCTCCGCACTTCCCGATGGGATATAAACTCAAGAAGATCACGGATGACTTTGCATGGGTGGCAGACGAGAAACAGTATACCATTCAGGGTATCTTTATTTACAAGTATCCCGCTATCCGGACTAGCGATGAACTGTCGGTGAATAATATCATAGCGCACCGCAATTCAACTCTCAAGGAAAATGTGCCCGGCATGTTCGAGAATACCTGGATGACTACGGGGGAGTACATGCCTCCGCAGATAGAGTTCTTCCGCTTCCGTGGCCGCGACTTTGCCCAGGTACGGGGGCTCTGGGAGGTGGAGAACGACTACATGGGCGGCCCCTTCGTATCCCACTCTTTCTATTCTCAGGATGGCGCCAGCGTAATAGTTGCCGAGGCCTTCGTGTATGCCCCCAAATACGACAAGCGCCAGTACCTCCGCCAGGTAGAATCCATCCTCTTTTCCTGGGAATGGGCTAAGTAGGCAGCAGAATTGTAATTCTGCACGATTCTACTTATATTTGTGAGATAACACTAAAAATATTACAGATATGGGAGCTTTTCACGCTTATGACATACGTGGAATCTACAATGTGGATTTCGATAAAGATGTAGCTTACAAGGTAGGCTACTTTCTTCCTGAGCTTTTGAAGGCAGACAAGGTGCTTGTGGGCCGCGACTGCCGCCTCTCCGGCCAGGAGATTCACGACTACCTGATCAAGGGCATTACCGATGCCGGTGCAGACGTAGACGATATAGGCTACAGCAGCACACCTTTGGTGTACTTTGGTACCGCCAACTATGGTTACAAGGCATCTGTGCAGATTACAGCCAGCCATAACCCCCGCGAGTACAACGGCATGAAGGTAAGCCGCGAGAACGCTCTCCCTGTGGGCCTGGATACCGGTCTTGGCCAAATCAAGCAGTGGATAGACGAGGGCCGTCCTACTCCTGCGGCAGCCAGGAAAGGAACCGTAAAGGAGATTGACATCAAGCCCGATTACATCGAATTCCTTAAGAAGTTCAAGGGCGACTATTCCAATCTCAAGATAGCTTTCGACCTCTCAAACGGCATGAGCAGCCTCTTTGCCAAGGAGGTTTACAAGGGCGAGAATGCCGAGTATCTCTTCGACGAGATGGACGGCAGCTTCCCCAACCACGAGCCCAACCCTCTGGTTCCCAAGAACGTGCAGCCTCTCCGTGAGCTGGTAGCTAAATCCGGTGCCGATATTGGTGTGATTTACGACGGCGATGCAGACCGCGTGATGTTTGTGGACGACAAGGCCCGCTTTGTGGCTCCAGACCTCATCATTGCCCTCATGGCTTACTATTTCTGCGACGAGCGCGGAGCAAAGAATCCCCGTGTGCTCCAGGAAATCCGCAGTTCCAAGGCAGTTGGCGAATTCCTCGCCGGCTACGGAGCGCAGATGCATACCTGGAGGGTAGGCCGCGCCTTCGCCGCACCCAAGCTCCGCGAGATCGACGGTCTGTGGGGCGGAGAACTCGCCGGCCACTATTATTTCAAAGACTTCTTCTATTCCGACAGCGGCATGCTGGCATCTATCATTGTGCTCCGCATCGTATCCGCACTCAAGAAGCAGGGCCGTACGCTCAGCGGCGAGATAGACAAGCTCACCCGTTACCGCAACTCCGGAGAAATCAACTTCCGCGTGGAGGATAAGAAGGGCGCCATGGATGCAGTGCGCGACCATTTCTTTGCTGCAGGCAAACCCGACGCTTTCATGGACTTCGACGGCTATCGCGCCGAGTATCCCGACTGGTGGTTCAACATCCGCCCGTCCAATACCGAACCCTACCTGCGCTTTATCTGCGAGGCAACTACCGACGAGGTGCTTAACGCCAAGATTGCTGAGGTACAGAAGATAATAGAGACCCAGTTCGGAGGAGTTCGCGCCTGATGAGACGCGTAGCTGTATTGTTACTCTGCCTTTCGTGCTGGATAACGAGGGCTCAGACAGATACGCTTTCTGTCGTCACTGAACGGTCTGATTCTCTGGCTGTTGCCGATACGCTGGCGCAAGCTGCAGGCGTGCTGCAAACGGGAACAGATATTCCTACTTTTTTTGCGCGTGGCAACGGCGCCCCAATCGACACCCTCGATGTGGGCGACCGCCGGGTGCGCATAGTGCTGCGGGACGACAATACCTGGTACCTCATAAAAAACATTGAGGCACTCTCGCAGGACGAGCTTTTTACGTCTTATTGGAACGAGAACATTGTCAATCCTTACACAAAGGAGCCTTTCGACAGCATTCACTATCGTACGACCATTTGTCTGGTTGATTCGGTAAGCAGCTTTGTGTGCCCCCATCAGGGCAAGGTTTTCTCTAAGTTCGGAATCCGGAGAGGTCGCCCCCATACGGGTTGCGATATTCCTTATCCCACTGGCACTCCGGTTTACTGCGCGTTCGACGGCCGCGTGCGGCTGGCAGAGCGCCACAGGGGCTACGGCAATCTTATTATTGTGCGTCACGAGAACGGACTGGAAACCTTCTACGGCCATCTTTCGCGTATCGACGTGAAGCCCGGCCAATGGGTACACGCCGGCGACCTGATTGGGCTTGGCGGCTCTACCGGGCGTTCCAGCGGGCCGCACCTTCACTTTGAGACGCGCTACCGGGGCTATGCCTTCGATCCGCAATGGATTATCGACTTCGAGAGCGGAACGCTCCGCAAGAACGTGTTCGTACTGCGTCGCAGTTATTTATCGGCGCACAGCAAATACGTTCCGCAAAGCATAGACGAGGAAGAAGAGATTTACATGACCGAGGAGCAGATCCGGGCCGAGGAGGAGCGCATCGCCAAGGAGCGTGCGGCAATGAGGTATCATACGATACGTTCCGGCGACACCTTGTCTGGCATTGCTGCTAAGTACGGAACCACGGTTTCGCGGATTTGCAGCCTGAACAGCGGTCTCAAGCCCACAACCACCTTGAGCGTCGGTCGCAAGATCAGAGTGAAATGAAAAAGTTGTACATAGAGACATACGGCTGCCAGATGAACGTGGCAGACACTGAGGTTGTTTTTGCCCTACTTGCTTCTCACGGCTATGAACGCACTGAGATTATAGACGAGGCCGACGTTATTATGGCCAACACCTGCTCCGTGCGCGACAACGCAGAGCAGCGCATCCACGGCCGTATAGAGCAGTTCCATCTACAAAAACGCAGGCGCTCCGGAGTGGTGGTGGGAATTCTCGGATGCATGGCAGAGAGGATGAAGACCGAGCTGCTGGAGAGCGGTAAAGTAGATATTGTTGCCGGTCCGGATGCATACCGGTCGTTGCCGGTGCTCCTGCAGAATGTAGCCCCAGGGCAGCCGCAGATAAACGTCGTGCTGTCTCGCGAGGAGACCTATGCAGAGATCGTCCCCGTGCGGCTAGACAAGAACGGAGTGTCTGCTTTTATCTCTATCATGCGCGGCTGCAACAACGTATGTTCCTACTGCGTAGTGCCTTACACCCGTGGCGCCGAGCGCAGCAGAGACTACCACTCTATAGTTAGAGAGGCCTGCAAGTGCATGGATGACGGTTACAAAGAAGTTACGCTGCTGGGGCAGAATGTGGATTCCTACAATTATGGCGACTGCAACTTTGCGGGCCTGCTGCGCCTGGTGGCAGAGAGCTGCCCGGGGCTCAGGATACGCTTCTCTACGTCTAATCCCCAGGACATATCAGATGAAGTGCTGGAAGTGATGGCTTCTCACGACAATATCTGCCATCAAATCCATCTTCCAGTACAATCTGGCTCCAACCGCATCCTGGAAAAGATGCGGCGCCGCTATACGCGCGAGTGGTACTTAGACCGAGTGGCGGCGATTCGCAGATATATGCCCGATTGCGCCATCTCTACGGATGTGATTGCAGGATTCTGCTCCGAGACAGAGGATGACCACGCCGACACCCTCTCGCTGTTTGAGGAAGTGGGATTTGACGCTGCATACATGTTCTATTATTCAGAGCGCCCCGGCACTCTTGCCGCGCGTAAATATCCAGACGACGTGCCCCTGGATGTTAAGACCCGCCGGCTCAATGAGATAATTGCAGTGCAGAACCGCCTCTCGCTGGAGAGCAACAAGCGCGATATAGCAAAGCGCTTCGAAGTGCTTGTAGAAGGCCCCTCGAAGCGTAATCCTGCCGAGCTTTGCGGCCGTACCGGCACAGGCAAAATGTGTGTCTGGGCCGATACAGAGCACAAAGCGGGTGACCTTGTGACCGTCGAGGTGCTCGACTGCACTCAGGCCACCCTTCTGTGCCGGCTTAGTTAAGCCAGTAAGGTGTTGCTATAACAGATTGGTTGATCTCGCGCAGCTTGGCGGCGTCGAGCTTCTCCAGTCGGTCGTAGGTCATAAGGCCGTTGACCTCTATCTCTACGTCTGTAGTCTGGGTGTAAACTGCTGCAGCACAGCCCGTTGTAATGAAGGTCTTGAGTCTCTCTGCGTACAGTTTGTAACGCTCCAGGACCTCCTCCGGACTCTGGCAGAGGCCGGCATAGCCCCAGTTCTTACCCGTAGGCCTCCAGATATGGCCGTCGATTACGTAACCGATGCCGCCGTATTCTCCGAGCACATTTATCATCCTGCGCTCGAAAACATTCATCATCGGTTCCGGATAATGGTGAGCATCGAGTATGTCGCCGGCAAGCACGAAGTTGCCTCCGGATGCCTCGTTTACGAGCCTGCTGGGATCTGCCTTACGGGTGAAGTCCACGGCAGCTGCGGTATCAAACTGTCCCCATCCTTCGTTGAAGGGAACCCAGACTGCAATGCAGGGGAAGCCCTTGAGAGCTGCGATGATTTCTCCCCACTCCTTATAATAATTGTCTTTCCATTCCTGGGGCACTATGCAATCGGTGCCTCCGATGAAAGTATCGTTGGGCCACTGATTCATCTGTCCCTTCACGAGCTCTTCGGGGCGGGTTGCACTCACGCCCTTGCTCTGGTCTGCAATGCTCGGCATATCCTGCCAAACCATTATACCCAGAACGTCGCACCAGTAGTACCAGCGGGCGGGCTCAACCTTGATGTGCTTGCGAATCATGTTGAAGCCCCATTCCTTTGTTTTTTCTATGTCGAATCGCAGGGCCTCGTCGGTGGGGGCGGTGTAGAGTCCGTCCGGCCACCAGCCCTGGTCGAGCGGGCCGTACTGGAACAGAGGGCTGTTATTGAGGGCAATGCGCTGATATCCACGCCTGACACCTTTGGATGTATGGAGACTCTCGTGCGTTTCTTGCTTGGAGATTTTGCGCATGGCGGTATAGCCTTCCACCTTGTCTATGAGCTTTCCGTTCCTGGAAATACTGATTTCCAGACCATAGAGCCAGGGGTTGTCGGGAGTCCAAAGTTTGGGCTCCGCCACGGGAAGGGTTACGTTGAGCCCTTCTGCGCTGGCAAGCACTGCAGCAGACGGATGCTCTGCGCTGTATCCCATGCCCCCTTCTTTAAGAGAGACAAGCACCACGTCTCCCTCTGCAAGACCCTCGGCATCTACCTGCACGCAGATATTGGATTTATCTATGTCGGCAAGAGCATAGTAGTTGCTCACATGGGCGGCAGGAGAGAGAGCCTCAAGCCAGACGGTCTGCCAGATGCCGGTTACAGGAGTATACCAAATCCCCTGAGGATGAGCTACTTGCTTGCCGCGCGGCTGCCAACTCTGGTCGCTTGCGTCCTGAACCTTAACGCAGATCTCCTGCTTGCCGCTCTTTTTCAGCATAGGGGTAATGTCGAATGAGAAAGGAGCATAGCCGCCGGTATGCAACCCGGCCTTCTGCCCGTTTACCCACACCTCGGCCTTCCAATCTACTGCGCCAAAGTTAAGCTGCACCTTCTTACCCTTCCATGTTCGCGGAACTGTGAAGTTGCGCTTGTACCACAGGGCCTTGTCTTGCCCTACAAATTTACCAACTCCAGAGAGAGAGGATTCTATGGCAAACGGCACCAGAATCTGGCCCTGGGCGACAGAATAACCAGCCTCCGGAGCCTCTATGGCGTAGTCCCAGAGTCCGTTGAGGTTCATCCAGTCGCCGCGAACCATCTGCGGCCTGGGATACTCCGGCAGCGGAGCCTTGGGGTTAACCTCAGCCGCCCAGCGGGTCTTGATGTCATTTCCTGCGGGAGCCCAAGTCTGGGCGAAAGAGAGTTGCGCCAGTAAGCTAAGCGCGAGCAATGCGAGTAATCTTCTCATATCAATAAACTACTTATATTCCCAAATATAAGTAGAATCGTGCAGAATTACAATTCTATTCGCTGCGGGGGATAGTAGTCGGGTATCCCGACAGAAAGAGCTTCGAGGAAACTCGAAGACCGAAGGCCGGGGGAGTTTGAGGGGTCCTCCCCTCATGCCCCTGGGGGCAGCAGCCTCTGGCTGCGGGGGATAGTAGTCGGGTATCCCGACAGAAAGAGCTTCGAGTTTCCTCGAAGCTCTTTCTGTCGGGATGATCCGACTCGAACGGACGACCCCCACGTCCCGAACGTGGTGCGCTAGCCAACTGCGCTACATCCCGCTTGCTGAAAAATAAGACGCGTCGGGAACGCGTCTGTGGAAGTCTTAGGCCAGTTTGTTAATGTAAACCTGAATACCGCTCTTGAGGTTGGAAGCCTTGTTCTTGTGGATGACCCCGATCTTTGCAAGCTTGTCAATCATTGCATAAACCTTGGGAGCATTCTTCTCGGCCTCTGCCTTGTCTGTGGTGTTGCGGATGTCGCGGATTGCATTACGTGTGGTGCGTGCATAATATCTGTTATGCAGGCGGTGCCTTTCGCTCTGGCGATCGGCCTTCTTTGCTGAAGCTGTATTTGCCATTATGTTATTTTTTTTAATATTTTGGTAGTGGGTAGGAGAATCGAACTCCTATTGCAAGAATGAAAATCTTGAGTACTAGCCGTTATACGAACCCACCAAACTCATTCTCTACCCGTTGATACGGAATAGGGACTGCAAAGGTAAAAATTTATTTCGAGACCGCCAAACAAAATTTAACGCGGCATAGAAAGTTTGTAAACAATGGGCTTAAACTCTGTCTGCCGGCTGTTTGTATTGGTGTTTACATATATCCAGCCGTCTTTCACGACCAGATCTTCCATTTCTTCGGGAATCTCCTCGTTAAGGTCGTACTTTGCGCAGATGCTCCCTGAATCGGTGTCGTAAACCCGGATGCGAGAAGGACGTCCCTCCGGATCGGCCCGCCCGACTCCGAAACAGTAGAAAATCTTGCCGTCGTACATACAACCGGCCTGGGTGAACCAGGTCTCGTAAGGAAAGATTACCTGGGCCTGCAAGTCTTTCAGCCCTAGCGTCACAGACGGACCTTCGGACAGAGTAGGAATCCGGAACTTATATGCGATATAGAAATTATCCTCAGGCTTAAGAGTAACTTTGCGCGTAGTGCGCTGATGTGCAGAAAACACCCACAGGGCCTTGCGCTCGCGGTCTATCAGCCAGCTTGGAGCTCCAAAGATGGGCTCATATCCGGCTTCTTTGAACCCCTTGATGTCCAGTGTGATGGTCTGCACAAGCTCGGTATTGAAGCGTTTCCCCCTGCGGGTGATGCTTTCTACAAAGCAGGTCCACTCTATGTCGCATCCAACTTTGCCGTTAGATATGTACATGAGCGGGAAAGAGGCTCCCGGCTTTTTCTCTATGCCGAATTCTGCATTGTTGGCATGGTTATCCTTGCCTGAAGAGGCAAGCTCGAAGCCCGCAACTGGCTCAGGCGCTGCTTTTTTGAAGTCGTACACGTTTACGTGGCCTCCGTCCTCCAGCGAGAACAGGTAGCGACCGTAAATCTCCATGCCCTGCTGGGCCCTGCCCCGGCCTTCTTTAACCAGGAATTTGCTGCACTCGGGGGCAATTTGCAGGCCTCCAAAAGACTGTGCGGCGGCAAGCAGCCCCGCAGTAAGCAGCAACAGTACCATCAACGCTCTTCTCATGTTATTTCATTTTCTTGCCGAAGGCTTTGGGCCTCTGGACGGTCTGTACATACTCGCGCCCGAATGAGTCGGTTACTTTAACCACCACCGTGCTTGTGGGTGAAGATGCTTTTGCCCAGAAATAGTGTGGCTTAACGCCCGCATCGTTGTACTTTGACGGCCAGCGGCTCTTGCTGTTGTCGTCCCAGGACGCCTTGGGCAGATAGTACTCAAGCGTGAACTGCGGGTTCTCGCTCTTGCGGTGCTTCACGGGCAGCTCCACTCCGTTCTCGGTCACGCTGATTTTCCATTTACTCTCCCAAGCCCACACGTTGATCAGCAGCAGGTTATCCTCGATTGTGCTATAGTCTGTGCGCTTGTCGTAGTGTTTCAAGAAAGCCTTCACGGCACCGCTCGTGCGGTAGTATTCGCGTACGCTGTTCATGTCGAACACGCGGAACTGCTCGCTGGCGCCGTCGTCGGTAGAAACGAAATACCATTCGATATTGTCTCCGCTGACAGGGAAAACCTCGAAACCTGCAGGTCCGCCGTCGGGCGCCAGGGTGTTGCCGCCGTGTGCTGCAGTCTGCCACCAGCATCCGCACACCCCGGAGATATTGTGCTCCGTGATATTGCCGATGTACGGGAAGCGGGAGCTGTCGTCTTTGCCGTAGCAGAGCATGTTCTGGTGCGAATGGCCAGAGATGAAGTGCACCTCCGGGAAGTCTTTCAGCAACGCTGTGAACTCATTAAGCATCTCCTCAGGACTATGCCCCTCGCGCAGGAAACGCGATTCAATCTGCTTCTCCGTGAGTCCTCCTTTGTGACGGAGGATGGGGGAGTGGAAGGCGATTATGAGCGGGGCGCTCTTGTCTTGCACGGTGGCAAGGTCCTTGGCGAGCCATTCCAGTTGCTCGCGGGTGAAGTAGTGCTCGTGGTCACGCTTGCCCGTAATGCCCTCGTAAGTATCCACGCGGCCCTCTGAGTTAAGGTACACGATGTTGTCGAGCACAACGTAATGCTCACGCCCAATGTTGAAGGAATAGTGAGTGGGACCCATGGTGCGGCGGTATCGCTCGGCTGCCGCAAAGTCGATATCGCCCTCCCGTGCTACTCCGCCATCATTGTCGTGGTTACCCATTACATGGAACATGGGCACGGGGAATTTCACTTCTGCGAGAGTGCCTGGAAAGCTCTCTATGGAGTATCCGTACTCGTACCAGTAGCGATCGTAAACGGAATCACCGCAGTTGAGGCAGTACACGGGGCCATGTTCGCGGGCCTTCTCGTATTCTTCCATAAAGCGAGGCATAAAGACCTCCTTGAACTGCCAGATATCGTCGAACAGGTTGGCAAGGTGGATGTCGGATATGGCCAGGAGGGTATAATTGGTGTTATCCACTGAGCTTAGGGTGAAGTCGTGGCGCTCAGCCTCGGAAGCTGGAGCCGTGAGCCTTTCCCAGAAATGCGGCATGCCCCAGTTGCTCTCTACCTCTGTGCCGGAGGGAATGCTCACGAACACGCTGCCCTCCCGCTTGGCTGAGTTGAGGTAATAAAAGCCCATCTTGTCTGTGATGCCGATTTCTGTTCCGTCAGATACCACAACGCCCCCGCGAGGCGCTCCGTCTACAAGAACTTGGCCCCAGACTGTGGTTCCTTTAGGGAGCCGTTTCTTTGCAGCGTCCGCGCTCCAAGGCGAAAACACAAAGAGGGCGGCGAGCAATACACATATCAATTTCTTCATTTCTTCTGTTCTAAACATAGTAAACGCAAAAATAAGAAAAATTACTATTTTAGCAGCATGGAAAAGTACTTGGACATTATAAAGAAATTCAAAATAGACGGAACGGTAGAAGAAGTGCTTCCGCTCGGCAACGGACTCATTAACGATACCCTTCTGGTACGAACTAATGGCCTCCGTGACTATGTGCTGCAGCGTATCAATCAGAGCATTTTCCGCGACGTGGAGCTGCTTCAACATAATATTGACTGCGTTACCCGTCACTTGCGCGCCAAGCTGGAGGCGGCAGGCGAGAGCGACCTGGACCGGAAAGTCCTGCACTTTGTGCCTTGCCAACAGACCGGCAAGAGCTACTGGACAGACGGCAGCAACTGGTGGAGGATGTCTGTATTTATCAAAGACTCATTTACTTACGACACAGTAGATACAAAGTACTCAGAGATTGCAGGAGAGGCCTTCGGGCGCTTCCAGTCTATGCTGGCCGATATTCCCGACACTCTTGGCGAGACCATTCCGGACTTCCACAACATGGAGCTGAGGGCTCGCCAGCTACACGAGGCTGTGGAGGCGGATGCTGCCGGACGTATGAGCCTTCCGGAGGTAAAGGAATTGCTGGCCGCAATCCTTCCCTGGGAGCAAGAGATGTGCAAGGCAGAGCGCCTGCATCGCGAGGGAGTTCTGCCCAAGCGCGTCTGCCACTGCGACACCAAGGTCAACAACATGCTCTTCGACGCAGACGGTAATGTGCTGTGCGTCATAGATTTGGATACGGTGATGCCGTCTTTCGTGTTCTCCGATTTCGGAGACTTCCTGCGCACGGCCGCCAATCCCGTGGCGGAGGATTCTCCGGAGCTGGACAAGATTGACTTCCGTATGGATATATTCGAGGCTTTCTCTCGCGGGTACCTTAGTTCGGCTGCGGGCTTCCTTACGGCAGTGGAGCGGCAGAATCTGCCCTATGCAGCATGCCTGTTCCCTTATATGCAGGCGGTGCGCTTCTTTACCGACTATATCAACGGCGATACCTATTATAAGATCAAGTACCCCGAGCACAATCTGGTGCGTACGCGCAATCAACTTGCCCTTTTCACCTCTGCAATGAGCAAGCAGGCGCAAATGGCTGAGTTGATAAGTGCTCTGTAGCCCCTGCGGCTTAGTCGTGATTGAACAGGCGGTCCTGGGCAAGCTTTTCGTACTTGGTGCCAGGGCGACCGTAATTGGCGAAAGGATAGATACTTATACCACCGCGAGGGGTGAAGAATCCAGTTACCTCGATGTACTTGGGGTCCATCAGAGCTATGAGGTCCTTCATGATGATGTTTACGCAATCCTCGTGGAACGCCCCGTGACTGCGGAAACTGAAGAGGTACAACTTGAGGCTCTTGCTCTCTACCATCCTTACGCCGGGAATGTAGCAGATACGGATTTCTGCAAAATCGGGCTGCCCTGTAATGGGGCAGAGGGATGTGAATTCGGGGCAGTTGAAACGCACCCAATAGTCGTTGTCTTGATGCAGGTTCTCAAAGCTCTCGAGAACTTCCGGAGCGTAGTCTTCTTTATATTGTACCTTGCTCCCAAGCGAGCGCAGGCCTTCTTCTTCTCTTGTTGCCATTAGATATCAGATATTTTGAATGGATTGTAAGAAATACCGTTGTCGAAAGTATCTACTCCTTCTGCTGCCTTGACTTTGCGTACAACCAGCGATGTTACAGGCAGGATTACTATCTCGTAGCACACCTTGAAGCTCACCTGGGCGAGCATCATCATCGCAAGTTCGCGTACCGGCGCACCCAGGAATGCGATTGGCATGAACAGGAGGGAGTCTCCGAGCTCTCCGGCCAGCGACGAGAGTATGGCGCGAACCCCGAAGCGGCGCCCCTTGTCGGCTATCTTCATCTTGCTGAGCACCAGCGAGTTGATGGTGGAGCCAACAAGAAATGCGAGAAGGGAAGCAAAGGCGATACGGGGCGCAAGTGCGAACATATAATCGAAGTGCGGAGCGCCATCCCAGAAGGAGGCGGCCGGCATCCAGACCAGCAGCTGGCCTGCGATGACAACGAAGAAATTCATGGCAAACGCAATCCAGATTACAAGGCGCGACTTGCGGTATCCCCAGACTTCGCAGATGCAGTCGTTGAGGATGTAAGATACAGGGAATATCAGCACGGCTCCGGGCAAATTGACGCCCCAGAGGGAGATAATCTTGGTTGCAAACAGGTTGGATGCAATGAGGCAGACCGTAAACAGTACTGCCATAAGCAGAAATGTAATAGAGAATTTTTCTTTCATTTTGCAGTTTTTATAGTGGTACCTGTTACACTTGATGCCGGAGCATCGCGGCGCAAAGGTACACAAAAAACTGTAAAATACAAGCGAGCGGCTTACAGGCTGTTGATTATGGCTTGATACAGTTGAGGAAAGCGGTCTTCCAGGGCAACCGGCCTGCCATTCTCAAGGAAGCAGTGGGTGCTGGTGGCGGTGCATACCACCTTGCCGTTCACCGTCATGGTGTATGCAAAGCTAAGCTTGAGCTTGCTTATGTCGGCCACTTTGACATCGATGTCAATGCAGTCCTTGAAAGTAGTAGTATGCTTGTAGTTGCAGCTTATAGCAATCACCGGCGACACGATCCCCTCTGCCTCCATGCTCTCATAACCGTAGCCCAGAACATCCATCCACCAAATGCGCGCCTCTTCCATGAAGCGCACATAATTGGAATGGTGAGTTACGCCCATGCGGTCGCACTCGTAGTATTTAACCTCGTGGGTGTAGCTCATTGCTTCTCGCTTTTCTTGAATTTAAGCGGCACGGCAACCGACTTGCCGATCTTGTCGGTCACTTTGAGCGTGAAGACATTGGTAGAAGGGGAGAGGTCGTATGAGATGTTGTACATGAACGACAGGTCCAGGTTTACCTCGCTCTTGCCCACTATTGTCTTGGCGGTAGGGAACTTGAAGGCTTCTGCAACCATCTCGTCGTTCACCAGGTCGATGACCAGGCTGGAGTTCGAAGTTCTGTTCTTCACATAGTTGGCCAGTTCTGCCGAGCCTCCGAATTCCAGGGTGAGCGTAAGAGCATCAATCTTGCCGGGAGCCGAAATCTTGACTTTCGAGGGCTTGCTTGCGCCATCAAGGTCTACTATGTCGAAGTTGGAATTACCGGTCCATACAACAGAAGGTGCTGCGGTATAGTGGAATGAAGCATTCCTGGATACGGTCTTGCCGGCCTGGTCGGTAAGCTTGATGGACATGGTGAAGGAACTGTTGTTATCTACAACCTGTCCGGTAATGATGCTCTCGATTATTGCAATCAGATTTATGGTGCCAATGGTCTTGCCCCTGAGCCCGGTGCCCGCAGTCATTCCCATGCCGTTTAGGTATGCAGCAACGGCTGCGTCGTCTATGACATCG
This sequence comes from uncultured Bacteroidales bacterium, assembly GCA_946410455.1. GTDB lineage: Bacteria > Bacteroidota > Bacteroidia > Bacteroidales > UBA932 > Cryptobacteroides. The sequence continues at coordinate 56,803 of CAMKAJ010000006.1, read as the reverse complement.
AATACAGGGAGTTTGCCGTTGGCACTCTTGTTTGAGCTGATGGAGATATAGGGATTGGCCAGAAGGGCGTAATCGCCGAGCCCGAGAGTGATTGTGAGTGACTCTATCTTGCCGGGAGCTGCAAGGGCCAGTGCTCCGTCTGCTCCTATGCCGAGCTCTTGTGTGGCGAAGCCGGGATTGGCCGCCCAGCTGATTGTGGGGGCTGTTTCGTCAATCTGTTTCTCGCATGAAATCAGCAGCAGGGCTGCGAAAGCGAAATAAATCAATCGTTTCATCATCTTCAATCTTTGTATTGAATCTCAAAAGTACTGAATTTTTTGCGTTCTGCAAAAACTACACCTTAAGTCCTCCTGAGCCTCTTCGCCTGTTGTTCCAGAGTCCATAGACCTCGCTCACGTTGCCGGCGGTGATGAATGACTCCAGTTTCTCGGTGCGAATCAGGTTCATAAGGTTGGCGAATTCATCCTGTGTAAGAAGGCTTTGTATCTCTTTGTGCTGCTCCCCGCTGAATCCGCCCTGTACGTCATAGATGCTGCATCCTCTGTGCAGCTTGTCTACGATGTAAGAGCGTATCCTTTCATGGTCTTTGGCAATGATACACACGCGTTTGCGCTTGTTCAAGCTGGCGGTGAAGTAATCTATCACTAATCCGTTCATCCAGGTGCCGATAAGACCTATGACCACCATGCGGAAGGGGTTGATAGCGAAGGCCGTACAGCAAATAATAGCTCCTGCTACGGTTACAGACACCCCGATGTCGAGGTGGAAATACTTGTTCACCATCTTTGCCAGGATGTCCAAACCTCCTGTAGAGGCGTTGATCCTGAACAGGATGGCCTGTGAAATACTCACAAGGAGCACGAAGCAAATCAGGTCCAGAAGGGGATCGCCCATAACGGAAGAGGCGCCATCTTCCATCAGTCTTTCGTAGGGACAGATTCGTTCCCATAGCTCTAGCAGCGGACCCAGGATAAGTGCGGTGTAAACTGTCTTGGCTCCGAATTCCTTGCCTATGAGCACCCAAGCCAGCATGAGCAGGAGAGCATTAATAATGGTGACGATTACTGAAACCTTTATGCTGATCCCGGCCAACCCTAACAGGTTCGATGTAACGATGGATAAACCGGTAATCGACCCTAGTACCAAATTGCTGGGCATCATGAAGTAGTAAACAGCTCCGGCCGCTATCATCATGCCGCCGGTCATAACAAGAAGTTCCTTCCAGAATTTGAAAGTGGCAAGGTACTTAAGTGGGTTGTTCATTGCTCTTGAACGTTAGATAATCTGAGGGAGGAAGGTGCTGATAATCAGCACTACTATACCGGCAACCAGCACGGCGATAGTCTTGCGTGATACTCCTTTCCATTCTTTGAGTATGATGCCCCATACATTACTGAATATTACGTTTAGCGCCATCAGGATGCACCAGCTGAAGGTAATGAGGGCGGGATACTCGGTGAGGAAGCCTTTGCCCAGGGACAGGCCGAAGAACTGGCTGTACCACAACAGGCCTGCAAGTGCGCAGAAGAGAATGTTGTGGCCCCAAAGGGAAGCGTTTTTGTAGTCTCCCCAGCTCTTGTTTTTGCTGTTCTGGAAGAGACAGTAGCAGGCGTTGGTGATGAAGCCGCCTACGGTAACGAGCAGGGTGGCGGGCAGGCTCTTGAAGATATCCGGAGTCTGTTCCCAGCTAAGCGGCTCGCCAAAACTCAAACCAATGTTGAAGCAGGCGCTCATGAAGCCGGCCAGCAGGGCCACGAATATTCCTTTCCCAAAGTTGAAGTCCTTTACTGCTTTCTTCTTTTCTTCTTCTGGAAGGGCGGCGCTCTTCATTGCTCCGGCAACACCGATTATGGCGATACCTATCAGTGTGACTACAACGCCTATAATGACAGAAGAGGTGAGGTCGTGTGCATGCCCGGTGAAAACGGGACCCAAAATGGCTCCCAGGCCAGCGCAGGTTCCCAAGGCAATGCTCTGGCCCAAGGCTACGCCGAGGTAGCGCATGCTAAGACCGAAAGTCAGACCGCCCACGCCCCATAGCGCACCAAAGAGAATGGTTAGAAGGCTTGCCTTGCCGTTGGCTGTAAACATTCCCAGCAAAGATTCCCCGGCCGGAACAGCCAGCAGAGCTCCCAGAAGAGGGAACAGCAGCCAGGCAAAAACTCCTTGCACCAGCCAATAGCTCTCCCAGCTCCATGATTTGATTTTATTGATAGGAACATAGCTGCTGGACTGGCAGAACGCCCCCACAGCAATAATCAAAAGGCCTAATAACAGGTTCATAGTTCTTTGTGCTACTTCACAAAGGTAGTATTATTTCAATAAAAGAAAAATATAGATACACACGGGACTCTATATACTCAACTGCAGCTCCCCTACAGGATTCCGTAGCGTTTGCCGTAATCGAGCATCTGGCCGAGGTAGTCATCGGTGTATCGAACTTCGTAGTCGACTATCACGCCACCCTTCTCTACAGGAACAATCTCCGGATTGATGAATCCGCCGTAAGGCTTAAGATTAAGTGCGGCATAACGCTCCTTCACTTCGCGATGGAGCTCTGGATCTATCTGTACTGCGTACTTCTCTACCAGAGCCTTGCCTGCTGCGTAATCTCCTTCAGATTTAATTCGCTGAATCTCTGCGAGAAGCTTGCCGAACAGAACCCGCAGGGCCTCGTAATCCTGAATAACGAAGAAGGTCTTTCCGTCGCGCTGCTTCTTAACAATCACGCCGTCGACAGCACCCTGCTCAAGGCACCACTCAGAGATGAGCTTACGGTCTTGCATGTGCGCCTCGGTATTGGGACGGCCGAGCTCTACGCGGTTGAACTGAACCATGAGGCCGTTGCGGATAAATGCGTCGTATTCTGCCTTGTAGGCCTCTGAATCTGGCATAATACCAAGCTCTACCAGCTTAGGATCGGCGGCATAATAGAGGCCGAACAAGTCTGCTCTGGACTCCTCCAAAGCAGAAGAATACTCACCCATTGCAGTGCTGGAAACACCCTTGAGCAGCTGGCCGGAGCCGTGTCCCAGGCACTCGTGAAGGTCGGTATGGATTTCGCTTGCGTAGGAGCCATATTTCTTGGCCCGGGCTATCTCGGTCTCGTCCCAGGCGAACTCTGTAAGCACGCTTGCCGGAGCTTCCTCTGCTGAGAAATCGTAAGCCTTGGATATATTAGAAATAGTAACGCTCTTGGAGCCGTAGTCGCGGCGAATCCAGTCGGCATTAGGCAGGTTGATACCGATAGGAGTTGCGGGATAAGAATCGCCGGCCAGGCAAACTGCATTGATAACCTTGGCGCTTACACCCTTGACCTTGGGTTTGCGGAAGCGCGGATCTACCGGCGAATTATCCTCGAACCACTGGGCGTTGGCGCTTAACACTGCGGAGCGTTCGGAAGCCTTGGCATCCTTGATATTCACATGCCCTTCCCATGAGCCCTTGCGGCCGAGAGGGTCGTTGTAGTCCTCAACAAAACCGTTCACAAAATCAACCGTTCCGATGGTATCCTTGACCCACTCTATATTGAACTCGTCCCATTTACGCAGGTCGCCGCTGCGGTAATACTCTACCAGCAGGCCCAGGGCACGTTTCTGGATATCGTTCTCTGCAACTTTGGCAGCAAGCTCCAGCTCAGCGCAGATCTTCTCTATGGCAGGACCGTAGATTCCGCCTGCCTTCCAAGGCTTCTCCGTCACCACTCCATTTTCTTTAACCACCTTGGTATTAAGGCCATAAGAAACCGGACGCGGGTCTTTGGGCTTAGCAATGGAGGCATAGTACGCCTCAACTTCGTCACGAGTAACCCCATCGTAAAAATTAACTGAAGAAGCCAGCACTATATCGCCATCAGACGAAGTGCAGCGCCTTTGGGGGCAGACCTCGGGATCGTAAACATAAGATAGCAGGAATTCAGTCTCGGCAGAGAGACCTACTGCATCCAGTAATTTGGCGAAATACTCCCTGGAACAAGTCGGGAAGAATTTGTCTTCTGCATAATGATGATGTATGCCGTTACAGAAAAAAATGCGCTTTGCATATTCCGTAAAGGCCTCGAATTCACTGCATTTGCGGTCGCCGGCATAATTTTCGAGAATGCTCTCTACGGCATGCCTCAGCTGCAGGTTACCAGCGCAGTTCTGGTCCCATAGTATGTCGCGTCCCCATTTTGCAGCCTCACTAAGGTGATAAGCATACTCCTTTTGCTGAAGGCTCAGCTCGTCCCAGCCTGGAACGGTATAACGTATGATTTTTACGTCCGCAAACTGATCTACGGTGTACTTAAATGCAGCCTTGTCTTGGCCACAGGCGGCAGCAAGAGCGGCAGCGCTTAGGATAATCGCCATTCTGGTAAGTCTCATTTCTATAATATGGTAAACAGTTTTCTTAATGTTGTATCGGTGCCGGATGCCAGCAGCTCTACACCGGGTGAGGACGACTCCCGAGCTAAGCCTGCTGTATCCAGCACATCCACCAGCCGCCTTGCCACAGCAGGGGCCGGATCTATGAAACGCACGCCGTCGGGGGCTATCTTCTGCATCAACGGGAGCAAGAATGGATAGTGAGTGCATCCAAGCACTACAGTGTCAGCCCCTTCATCCAACAGCGGCTGCAGACTTGCCCGAACCACCGACTCTGCATGAGGGCTGTCGAGATCGAGATTCTCTACAAGCTCTACAAAGCCCTTGCCCACACGCTCGGCAATCTTCACCGCATCGGCATACTGTCCTTTGGTATTCAGATACTTAGGAGCTCTGAGCGTACCTGCCGTAGCCAATACTCCAACCACTCCGCTGCGGGTACCGCTGGCCGCCGGCTTGACTGCCGGCTCCATGCCCACGAAGGGAACTTTATATTCAGCACGGAGCGTGGCTATTGCAGCAGCCGTTGCCGTATTGCAGGCAACTACTATCACATCGGCACCTTTGGAGAGCAGCAGATCGGTGACAGCGCGGCTGCGATCGGTAACGAACTCCGCCGTCTTTTCTCCATACGGGCAATAGGCGTTGTCTGAATAATAAATAAAACGACTCTCAGGGAGAAGCTTTCGAATCTCCCTGAGAACTGAAAGGCCACCTGAGCCTGAGTCAAATACGCCTATTGTTGCCATGTCAGACTTTAAGCTGTCCAAGCACCTCGAAGCAAGCTTTGCCCTCTTCGCTTATGGTCATCCTGTACACGGTATCATCTACCTTGTAGTAGGTGTTCCCGCCAAGCTCTATGAGCTCGTAGTCGCCGGGAAGAGCGTCCACCAGGGCGCCTGCAGGAGGTACGATTACTATATACTGTCCGTCGTCACCCTTGACGTAGAACACTCCGTCGTTGTAATAGTACTCGGTGCCGGCCTTTGCGAAGCTCTGGCTCAGCCCAAGAGACTCAGCCAGTGAGCTGGACTCCGAAACCTTGCGGGCGTTGGCAGCAATCTCGCTGTTCTGCTCGGCTATCACCTCATTATTAGCTGCGATAGTAGCATTCTGCTCTGCGATGGTGCGCTCGCCCTCACTGATCACATCGTAATAATAGGCAAAGCTGCACGCGGCAAAAACAGCATCGGCAAGCGGTGTGAATGCATAGCCGAAAGGAGGGCGGCATACCCAATAGCGGCCGAAGTTGTACCTGTACCAGACATCATTCCAGAAATAGTAGTCTATGCCATGATAGTGCCTGATTTCGTAGTGGATAGGCCTGGTGGTTACATAGTAGCCGTAGCCATGAGGGCCATGATGGTTGAATCGTGCAGGCTTGCCCACAAACTCTCCATGAGGAGGGCGGTGAGGGTGATTGCCCGGACGGGGATTCACCTGAACGCGACCCGGGTGGCCGTCATGGCGACGCACGCTGCCGCCATTTCCGCCGGGACGATGGCCGTCGCGGGGACGTACGCTGCCGCCATTTCCGCCGAGACGATGGCCGTCGCGGGGACGTACGCTGCCGCCATTTCGGCCGGGACGATGATTGCCGTTGCCATTTGATACGGAAGGCTTGCCGCCATCAGGACGGCCGCTGGAAATAGAGCCGCCGGAGGGTTTGCTGCTGCCGCCAGAGGGACGGCTGTTGGAAACCGAACTGCCACCGCCGGGGCGGCTGCTGGAAGACGAAGAAGAAACGGCGCTGCCGGAACGGCGCGTACCGCCGCTGCTGCCGGAACTAACGTGATGAGAAGAACTGCTGCCGGAACTAACGTGATGAGAAGAACTGCTGCCGGAGCGGCTATGGCTGCTTGTAACCCCCGAACTGTGGGAACTGCCGTGGTTATTTGAACCGCCGTTGTTGCGACCATGAGACTGGGCACTTAGCGGGAGAGCAAAGACAGTGGCTGCCACTATCAAAGCTGCGATTCTGGTCAAGTGTTTCATAAGTCTGAGGTTTTAACGATAAATGTAGTATTTTCTCGACAAGGTCCGGAAATCTTCTACATCTGCTGTCCAATAGCTTTCTATATCCGACACCCGGAAACGCTTGCTGAACTCTTTACTGACAAAATCTGTTCCACAAACTTTATTAAACATCGCCAGGCGCCCCTCGGAGCGCTCGAACGGGTTGACCTTGTATAATTCGTACACCGCCTGCATTACGTAAAACTGCAGAAGCGTGAGCGGCACAGCCTCGTAATCTACAAAGTAGTATTGCACTCCGTGGATGAGCTTGCGGGCGCTGCTGCCATAGAAAGGAGTATAATGGACTGCCCTCCAGGCCACGCCGGGCACGTTGTAACTGTCCAGCTTGGCCTTAAGCTCGTCGGCGTCTATCCACTCTGCCGCAAAAGCGTCGAAAGGAATGGTGTAGCCGATGCCTACATTCAAATAATTGTTAAACTCTCCCGTAAGCCCGGAGCAGGGGTAACATATAGCGCTACGCGGATAAGGGATATTTGGCGAGGGCATCACCCAGGGAAGGCCCGTTTTGTCGTAAGTCATACTGCGCTTCCAGCCCTCCATAGGCACAACTATAAGCTCGCACTTCACCGGCGGCTGATCGCCTTTCTGGCCCCGGTTGAGCCCTTCTTCGTTGATAAGAGTAGCAACTTCCCCCACCGTGAGTCCATATATATATGGAATGCGGTACTGGCTCACATAAGAAAAGAATCCTTCGCGCACCACGCTCCCTTCAACCTTAAGCCCGCCCAGAGGATTGGGGCGGTCGAGCACCATCACAGGGATGCCAAGACTTGCGCATGTGCGCATGGTAAGCCCAAGGCAGCTGATAAAGGTATAGGAGCGCGAGCCCACATCTTGAATATCGTACACCAGAATGTCTATATCCTTGAGCATCTCCGGGGTCGCCTGACGCGTAGCCCCGTACAGAGAATGGACAGGAAGACCGGTGGCTTTATCTACTCCTGACTCTACCTTGCCCCCGGCCCAGATATCGCCTCGTACCCCATGCTCGGGGGCGTAAAGCGCTACGAGGTTTACGTTCTCGTTGAGTATGTCTATTGTAGAACGGAGCTGCCTGTCCACCCCGCTGGGGTTGGTCAGAAGGCCCACGCGTTTGCCCTTGAGGCCTTCGAAGTTAGTGTCTACGAGGGCTTCGATGCCGGGTTTGACCTGAGCGCTGAGGCTTATTCCTGCGGCAAGCGCCGCCGCACAAAGAATGTGACGCAGAAAGTGGCGATACAACATATCATTACAAGAATAAAGAATCCAACATATCCGAGCGCCTCCTGCAAGTATCCGGCCACTAGTCCGGGGAGCATCATAGACAGAGCCATAAAGGCAGTGCAGATGGCGTAATGAGAAGTCTTGAGCGGGCCCTGAGAGAAATGCATCATGTAGAGCATGTAGGCTGAAAAGCCGAAGCCATAACCAAACTGGTCGAGCACTACGCAGCTGCCCACTACCCATACGTTCTGGGGCTGTACGATGCTCATGAATAAATATACAGAGCACGGGAGTGCCAGCGCCAAAGCCATAGGCCACAAGCACTTGCGCAATCCCATTCGGGCGGCAGCAAGACCTCCGAGAATACCTCCGGCAAGCAGAGCAACCACTCCGAAGGTGCCATATACAATGCCGAACATATCGGTGCTGAATCCCAGGCCTCCCGCCTCTGCAGGATCTTTGAAGAAGGGGAACAGCATCTTTACAGAGAATGCTTCCGGAAGCCGGTACAGCAACATGAACGCTATCGCCAGCCACACTCCTTTCTTTTGGAAGAATGATGCAAACGCACCGCCGAATTCTCGGAAAATGTCTGCTGCGCTGCGCGCCTCGCCTACGCTTCGGTCGTCGGCCGGGCGGGGAATGGCGAAGCAGTGGTACAGGGTAAATGCCGCCAGTATGGCCGCAGATATCAGCATAGTCAGCGACCACGCACGAGGTATGTCGCCCAGGGCGCGCTCAAGCACTCCGGCAAGGACTACCAGAACACCCTGGCCGAACACGGAAGCAATGCGATAGAAGGTGCTCCTGATTCCAACGAACGCCGACTGCTGTTTCTTGTCGAGCGCTATCATATAGAAACCGTCGGCTGCAATGTCGTGCGTAGCGGAGGCGAACGCTGCTATTATAAAGAGAATGAGCGTGACGCTGAAGGTGCTAAGCCGCACCGATGCAGCAGTGAGAGCTATGGTGGCCAGCATAATAATCTGCATGCTGATAATCCACCAGCGCTTGCTCTTGAAGATATCTACGAAGGGGCTCCAAAGAGGCTTCACCACCCACGGTATGCTGATGAGGCTCGTAAGCAGAGCCAGCGTGCCGTTGTCCATTCCCATGTCTTTGAACATTATGAGGGAGATGGTGTTGACTATGAAATATGGCAGGCCCTCCACGAAGTATAGGGTGGGAATCCATAGCCATGGGGAGCTCTTACTCGATGCTTGCGGCTTCATAATAGTGCTTAAGTATCTCTTTGTAACTGAATCCTTTAGTTGCCATGACTGCGGCGCCTATCTGGCAGAGACCCACTCCGTGGCCCCAGCCGCGCCCCTTGAGAATGAAGGTGTCACCTTCCACTATGATATCAAAGGCGGAGCTTTTGAGATGCGAGCTGCTGAGCGCGCGCCGTATAGCCAACTCTTTGCCTATCACTTCTGTACGCAGGCTCCCAACAATACGGAGGTACTTAATCCTTCCGGAAGGGCCACGCTCCACTGCCTCCAGCGACTGAATGGTACCGAAGTCTATGCCTGTGCGGCTGCGCACAAGCTCGGAGAGTTCGGCCCGGCGGTAACGCTGCTCCCACTTGTAGAAATCTGCCGTTTCCAGGTCGTAGTCGTTCAGCACCTGGGAGAGAATGGTTTTGTCAGTGCAATTGCAATAGGGGTCCTCAACGCTCTGCAGGTAAGGATAGTCTCGGTCTTCCCAGCATGTGCTGAAAAGTTCGCTGCGGCCTCCGCAACACTTAGAGAAGCGAGTGTCGCAGATACTGGTCTTCCCATGCCTGTCTTTGTACACCAGGACCTGCCCCCAGGTCTGGTCTATGGCCTTGCGCACATTCTCGCCGACTGCAAGAGAAAGGCCCTGGTAGCGCTGGCAATGGTCGTCTGCGCAAACGTCGTAACGTTCGTGGGGAATGGCGGACTCGGCAGACTCGGGGTTGCGCCTGTCATCCATCCTGGCGAGGGCCCAGCTGCGCGAAATTACGGCGTGGGCCTTGAGAAACTCCAGCGAGGCCTCTGCGCGCATCTCGGACGAAATGACGCTGAGCAGGTAATCCTCCAGCCCCAGTTTGTTGATTGCCGTAATCTTGTCACCCTCGGCAATGAATTTGAGTGAACCGGCAAATTTCTGCGTCTGCGTGCGCTGCCAGTGGAAATCTATGCCTATGGGGACGTTACGCAATATGAACGACGGCTCGGCAAACAGGGTGGACCGGGTTACAGAATCGAAGTATAGCTCATCGTACAAGGCTCCGTTGTAATTGATGCGGCCGTCCATTATGCTTACCCGCTGGGGACCGGCGCCGTCGGAAATAATCTCGAACTCTATTTGATCGGCAGACATTATGCCCACTTCGATTTCTCGCTGGCTACGGGTCAGGCGGGAATCTATCATCGCCTCGTCGGCCTCGCTCACGCTTACCTCGTACAGCATCTGTTGAAGCTGCGCCGGAGTGGCTTTCTCGAAGTCAGCTTCCTCTGGGGCCACAAATACTCCCGCCATCTCCGCTGCTCCGGGGCCTATGGTCAGGTGGTCCGGACCGTCAGTATAATAATGGTGTGAGCGCAACTCGGTGCGGAGAACTACCATCACGCGGTATTCTTTGGCCTCGGGCTTGAACCATGCGTACAGGTTGAATCGCGGCTCCAGTCCGGGGTCGGCAACCGGGCAGCAGTCCAGAAACTGGTAGAAAAGCTTCGCCAGGGACTTGGTGGTGTCTGCCTTGATGCACCAGATGCCCCTCGTGAATCTTCTGAAATGATAGAGGCGTGCATCTTTAACGCTGGCAAGAGCTTCTCCAGGAGCCTCAAGGAACGCATCTACAGCGACTTCCAGGGGCAGAGACCGTCTGGGAACAGCCTGGAAATGCAGGTGGTCTGGAGCCGACGCTCCGGCCTTGGGCCCGTTGTAATAGACCGTAAAATCGTTGTAAGCTGCAGCAAAGTCAAGCATATCCGGCAGATGGTGCCATATAGCCTGCGGCAGGTGCTCGGACCGGGCTATTACAAGGTGGCGCGGGAAAATCGGATAAGGGTTAACCTGAACGTTGTAGCTGCGGCCCTTGCGGCCCTCGAACTTTATGTGGAATTGCTCCGGTGGCCGGTTTTCCTCGCACAGGAAACAGGGCCTGGCGGCGAGTGACGCCTCATCTATCTTGGCTGTACTGGAAATGATGCGGCAAGGATTGTACTGGATTTTAGCTTCCAGTCCGTCCAGGGCAACGCTGCGCACCTTCATGGATTTAAGTGCGCGGAAGTTTGCGGATGCCAGTGGCCACACCGACAGCTGGTCTTTTATGAATTTACTTAGCAGGTCCATCAGAGTAGCGCGAGCAGGGCTTGCTTCACCATTGGGAACTCCTGCTCCAGATTCGGGGTTAATATATTCTTTCCTATTGCAGCTTCGAGTTCGGAAATCTCCCACCAGCGGCCCTCTGCCACCTCGTCACCGTCGGGATGAAGCTCAAAGTTGCCCACGGCGGCAAAAACGTTGACCAGTTCTTTTTCGGTTCTGGACTCGTAAATGTACGTGCGTATAGGTACGGGGAAGAAATCGTAGAAGCCCAGCTCCTCGCCGGCTTCGCGGAAAAGCGCCTCCTTAAGATACTCGCCGTAAGTTACATGTCCGCCCACAGCGGTGTCCCAGCGCAGAGGTAGCAGCGTCTTCTTAGGACCGCGTTTCTGCAGATATATGCGGGAGTATCGGTCTATAATGTGCAAATGGACTACCGGGTGAAGTGGCTTGGTGCCCTGATGCACCCATGCTCTTGGAGCCCTGGCGGTAACCGTCCCGCTCTCCTCTACGATGGGGATCATTTCCCTGCCGACTTTGGCGCCAGGTGCCAGAGGGGCTATGCTAACGGGATAAATTAAGTCCATCTTCGGGATAATTCAGGATTTCGAGCTCTTCTGGGGTATAGAGGAGTTTGTCTGTAATGTCGGGAGCGAAGCGCGAGAGAGCCACGAAGCCTCCGAGGAGTACTGCAGCGGTAATTACAAGGCTCAGCGTTATGCGCCAGAACGCCGGGAGCTGCTTGCGGGAATTGGCGGGAGCGGCAGGTTTCGGAGCGGCCGCTGCGGAGGCGGGGTTCGCTTTAGCTGCTGAAGGAGTGCTGCGTCGCGGCTGAGCATTTTGAGGGTTGGGGGCAGACACATTGAGGGACACCGGCCGCAGCCCGCAAGAATCGGGAGAGATATCCAGCGTTTCCTCGGCCATGAACATTATGCCGCCACTGCCCGTAAGTTTAAATCGGCCAAGCCCTGGAAGGACAAGGCTGCAGTTCTGCATGAGTTGTTCTTTTGCTTCGTTGAGAAAGTGAACTAGCTCACTATCATCGCCGGAACTGCCCGAAAATTGCCTGTAAGATGCAGAGAGCAGCGAATCGTCCCCTTCTTCCGGCACAAAACCCAGCCTTCTGTAGGGTGGATTCAGGATAAATCCCCTGTCAGAGAACGAGGCAGGCATTTCCTCCGCCACAAAACAACCAAAGCCCGGCAAATTTAGGCTGTCGTGCTCGAGTAGTAAGTCCCGGATAAGGCCGGCCAAGAAATCCACATCCATAACAAGACAAATATACAAAAAAATCAGAAAAAATTTGCAATTCCAGAAAAACGCAGTATCTTTGCAATCCACATCGGAAACGGGTGGTGAAATATTCCTCCTTAGCTCAGTTGGTTAGAGCACCTGACTGTTAATCAGGGGGTCCTGGGTTCAAGTCCCCGAGGGGGAGCACTGAAAATCAAGCACTTACAAGTAATTGTGGGTGCTTGTTTCTTAACTTTACCTGCCGCTCAGAAGCAGGGTTTTCTTGCGGGCGTGGAGAGTGTGGGTGGAGGACTGGAAGGTCTTGCCGCTGAGTGTTACGGTGCCAAGAGGCTCGCTGCGGTAGCGTTCCAGCAGCGAGCACAATTTCTGGAAGGTCTCTGCGTTGAAGGAACAGTCTTCCAGAATGCGCCAGAGTACGTAGCGCCAGTGCTTTAGATTGAGTAGTCCGTTTACGCTGATTTCCAGCAGTATGTCAGGAGCTTTGGGCTGCGTGTTGAGTATCTTCGCTGCGGCCTGCTGGTAGTAGTCTTCTGCTATGTCGTCGGTCTGGCGTATGCGAGACATGTCGTCGCCCAGAGTTTTTACAAACGAGGGGTTGATTTGGGCGAATACCGGGAATACCAGGTTGCGGATTTTGTTGCGGTGCGCTTCATTTTTGCTGTTGGTTCTGTCTTCTCTCCACTGATGCCCGTTCGCCTCCATCCACTCACGAATCTCCTCCCGCCCCGTCTCTAGCAACGGTCTTAGTATGTCCTTAGGCTGCAGATTTACGCTGGGAGGCACTCCCAGTCTCCAATTCCCCGCAGCCGAAGGGATTCCACGAAGTCCTTTGGTGCCGGTACCACGGAGGAGGTTGAGGATTAGCGTCTCTGCGTTATCATTCGCGTTGTGCGCAGTGGCAAGAGCATCAAAGCCAGGGGCGGCGGAGCAAAGCTCGGCAAACCAAGCGTAGCGCAGCTCCCGGGCGGCCATCTCCACAGAGACACCGTGCCCTGCAGCGTAGCCCAGAGTATCGAAGCGGCGCACGAAGCACTCGATTCCCAGCTCCTCGCAGGCATTACGCACAAAAGTCTCGTCGCCGTCAGACTCCTCGCCCCGCAGCCCGAAGTTACAATGCGCCACAGCAAAAGAAGCGCCCGGGAAAAGCTCGGGCGCCCTGTGAAGCATGTACATAGAATCTATGCCTCCGCTGACTGCAAGCAGCACTCTCATTATTTCAAGTCTTTCTGGCCGAAGGCGAAGGTAAGGTTGAATGCAATAAAGTCCTTGAACTGTACCTTATGCTCGGGGTTCTCTTCCGTACCGAAGTTCACCACCGGGTCATAGAGCAGCCAGGTGCTGACGCCGATCTTGAAGAAGCTGGTAAGCTGCCAGGTAATCTTGTTGTCCCAGTTGATACGGTTCTGGACGAACGGATTATTGAGGTAATCGGTAAAGATAACGAACTGAGTCTCGTAGTTGAACTTGTTGTTTATGGAGAACTTGGCATTGGCCTTGATGGAAGCACCGAACTGGAACAGAGCGCTGTAGTAAGGATCTATCGCAACGGCGGAAGGGTTCTCCGGCATGCCATATTTCTTGCGCAGAACAGGCTCGGTAACGATGGTGACACTACCGGTGAGAGGGGAGAAGTTTACGTCGAACCAGGGTGCGGGTTTCCACTCCAAACCGAGCGCCAGGTTGTTGTAGGCAGGGGAGAGGAAGGTAGATTTGATGCTTGTGCTCCTCCATTCTTCCCACTCTTCTTTCCAGGAGTCCTGCATGTGCTGCTGCTCTTCCTTCATCCACTCGTCCATCTCCTGGCTGTTCGCGTATTCCCTGTAATATTTCTCCGGATAATCGTAGTTGGTATAAGAATCTGCGAACTGGGTGCGGAAGTCATAGCTTGCGGTCCAGTTAAGAGTCTTATTAGGCGTGTTGTAAGAGAACTTGCTCTCAAAGTAGATGCGGTCGTTGCTTTTCTGGAGAATGTCCGGCTTGTCCTGGGAGTTGACGAATCCGAATTCCAGCTGCAAGCGGTTCTTCCAGTTTATGCGGTCTTTGGTGTAGTGGAGCTTGGCGTCGAATCCGGTGTTGAGAGTCACGCTTCCGAATCCTCCGGCCGCCCAGTTTACGAGCGACGTCTGGTTTACACCTATGTCGAAGACAGTAGAGTACTTCCAATAATTGGGCTTGACGGGGGCTGTGGCTTCTGCCGGAGCTCCGGCAAAAGCAGCCGCTGCATCTGCAGCAGCTTTCTGGGCATCGTCCTGCGCGCTGGCCCAGAGGCTGAGGGCGAGAAGCCCTGCGATTATTGCGAGTCTTTTCATAACGAGTTGAAAGTTAGTAAGAAATTGCAAATATCACCCTTCGGTGAGAGGGCTTTCCAGAGAAAATGTCCTTGCCTTCCTCTTCGCACACATAGCTGTCTACCGGGATGCATCGTATGGTTGCCTTGGTGGCTTCTTTGATTGCCAGCTCGGTCTCTGCTGTGCCGTCCCAGTGGCAGAGGAGGAATTTGCCCTGCTGGATGCGGACCTTGAAGTCCTCCCAGTCGTCGCATTTTTCTACATTGGAGTCGCGGAAAGCGAGAGCCTTGTTGTAGATGTTCTGCTGAATGTCGTCCAGGAGGCCCTTGATGTGCTCCTCGATGCCTTCCAGCTGCATGGTCTCCTTGCTCAGGGTATCGCGGCGGGCAACTTCTACGGTGCCGGCTGCCAGGTCGCGTGCGCCCATAGCAAGACGCACGGGTACTCCCTTGAGCTCCCACTCGGCGAATTTGAATCCGGGGCGCAGGGTGTCGCGGTTGTCTATCTTCACGCTCACTCCGAGCGCCTCCAGTCCGGCTTTGATCTTGCCGAACTCTTCCATTACGGCGGTGAGCTCCTCGTCGCTGCGGTAGATAGGGACCATCACCACCTGGATAGGGGCGAGGGCCGGAGGCAGTACGAGTCCGTTGTCGTCGCCGTGAGCCATGATGAGGGCTCCCATGAGTCGGGTACTCACGCCCCAGGAGGTGGCCCACACATATTCCTGCTGGCCTTCCTTGTTGGTAAACTGCACGTCGAAACTCTTGGCGAAGTTCTGCCCGAGGAAGTGTGAGGTGCCGGCCTGCAGGGCCTTGCCGTCCTGCATCATTGCCTCTATGGTAAGGGTGTCGATGGCTCCTGCAAAGCGCTCGCCTGGGCTCTTGTGGCCTACCACGACGGGAAGCGCCATTACCTTGCGGGCGAAGTCTGCATACACCTGTACCATCTCTTCTGCCTTTGCCTGCGCCTCCTCGGCGCTTGCGTGGGCGGTGTGGCCTTCCTGCCAGAGGAACTCAGCGGTACGCAGGAAAAGACGCGTACGCATTTCCCATCGTACCACGTTGCACCACTGGTTGCAAAGCAAGGGAAGGTCTCTCCAGGAGGTAATCCAATTCTTGTAGGTATTCCATATAATAGTTTCCGAGGTGGGGCGGACGATAAGCTCCTCTTCCAGCTTCGCTGAAGGGTCAACCACGACTCCATTGCCCTCGGGATCATTCATGAGGCGGTGATGGGTCACCACGGCGCACTCTTTTGCAAAGCCTGCTACGTGCTCGGCTTCCTTGCTGAAGAAAGATTTGGGAATGAACAGCGGAAAATATGCGTTCTGCACACCGGTCTTCTTGAACATCCTGTCCAGGATAGACTGCATCTTCTCCCAAATTGCGTAGCCATAAGGCTTTATGACCATGCAGCCGCGTACTGCAGACTGCTCTGCAAGATCTGCTTTAAGAGCCAGGTCGTTGTACCACTGTGAATAATTGTCTGCCCGTTTAGTAACCTCTTTTGCCATATTCCAAAAAAATTATCAACTTTGCATTAAGCAATGTTCCGGCCAGGCGGCACGGATATTGCGGACACAAATATACAAACATTTTTTAAGGAGGTAAAAAATGAAACGGAGCTTGTTTTTTTTATTGCCTGCGTTACTGGCTATGGCATCCTGCGGAAGCACTGCCCAATATGCCACCTCGCAGCAGTTCCCCGATGGCATCTATTACCGTCCGGAGCCTGTTGTGGAACTATATACAGAAGATGATTTCAAGGCAATGGCAGCACAGAACATTGCCTCAAAATCTCAAAGCAAGAAAGATACGGTGGTCGTAATCATGGATGATTTCTATTCCGGGTATTACGGCTATCCTTATGCTTATTGCTCTTTCTATGGCCCGTCCTGGCGCTATCGCCACCATTACGGCTGGGGTCCTTCGTGGTCTTTCGGTTGGTACGGCGGCTGGTATGACCCTTGGGATCCATGGTACGATCCTTATTGGGGCAGTCCTTACTGGGGTGGTTCCTATTGGGGCCACTATCATTACGGCTATGACCATCATCGTCCCAGGCCTCACAAACCGGACTATGATCGTCCGTCCGGCGGCGGCAACGGCAACTCTGGCAGTTATGCCGGTGGCGGCACTCATTTCAGACGTTCCGGGAGCAGCTATTCCACCGGCACTTCCAAGTCCGGCAGCTCCAGTTCCTCCGGCTCCAAGTCTTCTACGGTACGGCGTTCCGGAGGCAGTTCAAGTTCGTCCTCTTCGTCGCGCAACCGTAGTTACAGTTCAAGCAGTAGCAGCAGCTACAACTCCGGCAGTTCTTACAGCAGCAGCCGTTCGTCCGGCAGCAGCTATTCTTCGGGCGGTAGCTATTCGTCCGGCAGCAGCCATTCCAGCGGCGGCGGGAGCAGCTACAGCGGCGGTGGCGGCGGTGGCGGTGGCCGCAGATAGAATTAACCTTCACACTTTTGCTATATGAAACGGATATTTGCGATATTTGCACTGGGCTGCCTGACTTACGGCGCCTTTGCACAAGATACTTATTATGCGGCGATGCTGAGCCGCAACAACTATTACGGTACGGCGCGTTCCGTGGCCCTTGGCAATGCTATGACGGCATTGGGCGGTGACCTTGGTTCGGTTGGAATCAACCCGGCGGGCTCTGCTGTAAACAGCTTCGGGCAGATTACTATTACGCCCGGCCTGCTCTTCCAGAGTTCCAATTCTTATTGGGATCCGGACGACAACGGGGTTTTCGGCCCGGCAGACAAGATGACGGAAGTCAAGTTCAATATTCCCAACGTGGGCGGTACAGTAGTGTTGTACACAGGAAATAACTATGGTCTTAAACACATCACCGTAGGTTTTCTTGCAAACAATACCAATACCTTCCTGGACTACTCCGACGCCTATGGCACCAACGACAAGACATCTTTCCTTGGTAACATAGCAGCCTGGACCAACGGGATTGCGTTCTCCGGGATGGGCAAGGAGCAGTATGCTGCCTATATGGCCAACCAGATAGGGGAGTTCGGGCCCAGCGGTTCGCTCAATTATTCCGGAGCCAACCAGATGATTGACCCTACAGACCAGTATTGCTATGTTCCAGGGACGCTTAATCAGCGTGCGATGCGCGAGATTTATGGCAGCAAGACAGATATCATCCTCAATCTCGGCTTCAACGTGTCGGATGAGTTCTACTTCGGTTTCAACCTCGGTCTTCCTACTACAAAGTATCGCCGCTCAGACAGTTTCATGGAGTCGGCGGGCAATGTTTACGAGTTTCCGGTAAACTTTGTAGATGATAACGGTGTTCATCAGGGTAATGAAGGCGAGCCCACCACTTTTTATAAGTCGTCAGACAACACCTACAGCCTGAATACAGATGCAGATGGCATTTACGGCAAGTTTGGCTTTATTTGGCTACCTGTCAAGGGATTGAGAGTGGGCGCAGCATTCCAGACACCTACTCATACCACGGTTCACGAAAGATGGCAGTACTGGGCCCGCAACAGTTATGTGGATTCCCGCTACGACGGTTCTGCCGCATCTCCCGAGGGAGAATACAGCTACACTCTTACCACTCCTTATATCGTGGACTTTGGCGTTGCAGCCACGCTCGGACCCCTTGGTCTGTTCAGCATCGACTACGAGCTTGCCGACTATAGCATAATGAAATACAGCGACATAGGGCGCAATTACTTTGCAGAAGATCCGTGGGCGTACACCAATCGCGCCAACAAGCTTTTCTGCGGCGTGTCCCACTCCCTGAGAGCGGGCCTGGAGGTAAAACCTTCTCCGGAGTTCGCAATCCGTGCTGGATACAGTCTGGTTACGGACCCCGAACGCTACGGCTTCGACAGCGAGGGGAACATGGTAACCCTGCAGAATTGGCAGGGCTCTCACCAGAGAGTCAGCGGCTTCCGCCATTTCCAGAACAATACCCATGCTTTTTCGCTGGGCCTGGGCTATTCTTCTTCCGGTTCGTTCTTTGCCGATGCGGCATTGCGCCTTACAAAGTATCCCGGTTCGGCTTACTATCCCTACTACTTCGGAGAGTACTGGGTGGTAGATAAAGACAATAAGCCGCTTGACGTGGGTATGCCTTATATCAAATACGACAGGAGTATATTCGACGTGTTGCTAACTGTAGGATGGAGATTCTAATATGGAGATGACAGCCAAAGACCTCGCGGCCGCCCTCGGCGGTACAGTTGAGGGCGACCCAGAGGCCAGGGTGAACAGTTTTGCTAAAATCGAGCACGGGAAACCCGGGCAGATCAGTTTCTTTGCAAATCCCAAATACGAGCAGTACGTGTACACCAGCAAGGCCTCTATCTTGCTGGTGAACAACGACTTTAAACCCTCCACTCCGGTTACTCCCACCCTCGTTCGTGTGCCTGATGCGTATGCTGCACTTGCCCGTCTGCTCAATATTGCTGCAGGCAAAGACAAGCAGTACCGCCGCCATCGGGGGCGCTGCCGGATCGCTTGGAGCGCAAAGCTTGGCAGCCACGTTTGGATTGGAGACTTCGTGACCATTGGCAAGCAATGCCGTATAGGCGACATGACGCGCATTTGCGACAACGTCACTATCGGAGAGGGTACCGTTATCGGAAAGCAGTGCATCATCTATCCCGGAGTGCATATTTTCCCCGGCACGGTGATAGGCGACAGGGTAATACTGCACGCCGGCTGTATAATAGGAGATGACGGCTTCGGGAACGCCCGCCAACCCGACGGCAGCTGGCAGAAGATAGAGCACTTGGGTAATGTGATTATCGGCAGCGACGTGGAGGTTGGCTCCAATACCACCATAGATCGCGCGCCTATGGAGTCGACGATAATCCATGACGGAGTGCGCATAGACAACCTCTGCCAGATTGCGCATAACGTGGTAGTGGGGAAGAATACAGCAATGGCTGCCCTGACCGGCATCGCAGGCTCTGCAATTATTGGCGAGGGGTGTATTTTTGGAGGCCAGGTGGGGATTAACGGCCATATAACTATTGCAGACAACACGACCGTCGCAGCCAAATCGCTGGTAATAGGCAGGATACGCAAGGGCGGAGAGAGCTGGTACGGTAATCCGGCTATACTGCACAAAGATTATCTTAAGGCCTACGCCAAGTTCAAGCGTTCTGCAGAAGAAGATGCTGCATAATTGGTAAGATTCGCTTTTATTCCGTATCTTTGCCGACTTTTATGAACCAGCATACTCTTAAACAGACATATTCGTTCAACGGAAAGGGGCTGCACACCGGTAAGGTAGTTAATCTGCGCCTGTGCCCTGCACCTGTTGACACAGGTATTGTATTTGTGCGCACCGATCTTGGCGGCGCCAGAATCCCCGCAATTGCATCTAACGTGAGTTCTACCCGCCGCAGTACGCAGCTTGGAGCAGGCGCAGCAAAGGTGGGTACGGTAGAGCATGTGCTCTCTGCCCTCACAGGTCTGGGTGTCGACAATGCTCTTGTAGAACTGGACGGCCCGGAGGTGCCAATTCTGGATGGCAGTGCGCGGCTTTATGTAGAGGCTGTTCTTCGCGACGGCACTCTGGACCAGGGAGCGGCACGCAAATGGGTTACTATTTCTAAGGAGATAGAAGTGCGCAACGAGAAGTCCGGCTCCTGGATCAAGATTAGCCCTGCTCAGGAACCCTCGATAGAGCTGACTATAGATTTTGGCTCCGATGTAATTGGAGTGCAGAAAGTTAGCTATACAAAAGACGTGTCCTACAGCAGCCAGATAGCTTCGTGCCGTACTTTCTGCTTTCTGCACGAAATCTTACCTCAGCTTGCTCTTGGTCTAATTAAGGGAGGCGATCTGGATAACGCTATCCTGGTGGTAGAGAAGCCGGTATCTAAGTTTGCCCTGCGATTCGTGGCCCGTTTACTGGGTAAGCAGGCGCCCCAGGTCAGTCAAAAGGGCTTTCTTGCCGAGGGCGGCTTGCGCTTTGCCGACGAATGCGGGCGTCACAAGCTATTGGATCTTATTGGAGACCTCCGTCTGTGCGGCGGCATGCCCTGCCTGCGCGTAGAGGCCTACAAACCTGGGCACGCACTCAATACTGCGGCTGCCCGCGATATACTGAAAAACATTTAATTATGGCAACTATTCATCCTCTGGCCACCGTTCATCCGGGAGCCAAACTTGCAGACAGCGTGGAGGTAGGCCCCTACGCTTATATAGAAGAAAACGTAGAGATAGGGGAGGGTACCAAGATTCTTCCTCACGCTACCATTTTCTCTTACGTAAAGATTGGGCGCGACTGCAACATCTTCCCCGGAGCTGTGGTAGGCGCTATCCCTCAGGACCTTAAGTTCGACGGCGAGGTTACCTGGGTAGAGATTGGCGACCGCGTGAACATTCGCGAGTGTGCTACCATCAACCGTGGCACCAAAGCCAGCGGCAAAGGAGTTACCCGCGTAGGCGACGATACCCTCATTATGTCTTACGTACATGTTGCTCACGACTGCAATGTTGGTAAGCATTGCATCCTGGTGAGCTTCGTGGGCATTGCAGGCGAGACCGACATAGACGACTGGGCCATCATTGGAGGCGGCACTAAGGTGCACCAGTTCAGCAAGATAGGCACCCATGCAATGGTGGGCGGCGGTACTACCGTGGTCAAGGATGTTCCTCCTTATTCCCTTTGCGGCCGTTCGCCTCTGGTATTTGCCGGCATCAACCTTGTAGGCCTCAGGCGGAGGGGCTTCGACTCCGACGTAATCCGCACCATCAAGGATATTTACGATGTCCTTTACTATCAGGGCTACAATTTCTCCGACGCCGTGGCGCGTATCGAACAGGGCTTCCTCCCATCTGAGGAGAGAGATACTATCCTGAGCTTTGTTGCATCCTCCAAGCGCGGCATTGTGCGTGCCGGCGACCCTCACGAGAAAGGATTCGAGTAGTGATTCTGTCTACCGCATGGTTTCCGCCCGTAGATTACTTCGCACTGCTTGCGAATAATCCCGTGGTGTATCTGGAAGCGTGCGAGAGCTATCGCAAGCAGACCTGGCGCAACCGCTGCCGCATACTTACGGCCAACGGCCCCATGGATCTGCGTGTGCCCGTGTTGCACGACGGTGCGCGGCTGATTACCCAGATTCGGGTGGATTGGAGCACTCCCTGGCTGCGTCAGGCCGAATATGCCATAGACAGTGCCTATTTCAGCTCGCCATTCTTTATCTATTACCGTGACGAATTGTTCGGGCTGCTGGAGTCCAAGCCGGAGACGTTGTGGGGGATGAACCTTTCAATCATCGATTTCTTCTGTAGCAAAATTGGAATAGCTCCCAAGATTCTGCCGACGGCTGATTTCGTGCCGGTTCTGAGAGATGATTACCGCGAGTATTTCAACCCCAAACGCCCCTGTGAGTGTGCCGTCCGCCCTTATTGGCAGGTGTTCAAGGAGCGCTTCGGCTTCGTGCCTGGATTGTCGGTCATGGACCTTCTCTTCAACGAAGGGCCGGAGAGCCTGGGATATCTTAAGGGCGGCTCAGCCTCATCCAGTTGCGCAGGCCGTTGAAGGCGTTGAGAAGGTAGAAGGAGTACTTGACTACGTACACCAGTGCGTAACTGGAACCGGGATTGTTGTGCAACGTTACGCTCCACATGATTATGGAGAAGATATTTACTCCTATCCAGAACACCCATTGCTCCATGTAGGCGGTGCTCATCAGCATCTGGCCCAGGAGGTTGCAAACGAGGGGGAGTACGTCGAGAACTACTGCTACTTTGATGAAGCTGGTGGCGGCGGAACGGTCGAAGCGGGCGATTATCAGGTACGCTATTACCGAGCTGGCAAGAAAGACTGCCGTGGCGAGCCAGCGTTGTTTTGCTGTGAGGCGGCGGGCTTTTACGCTGCCTTCTTTGTTGTGGCCCTGCCGGCGCCATTGCGCGAAGCCTATGAACTGCATGGGGACGAAGTAGAGAAAGTGGAGTACTGCGTTGCCCAGGCCGGAGCTGCCGTTTTTCCAGTTTACAAGGCACAGGGCTCCGTAGATGGATACGTCCAGCAGACCGAAGAGGAAGGTCACGATGTAGCCGTTGGCTGATGATACCGTGGAGGCTACGCCCATCAGGGCGCCGAATGCGGATATCAGCAGCAGTATTCTGGCTTGCGGATCGGCCGGTCCGTACTTCAGCGCCGTAACCAGCGCAGTGGCCACGGTCATGCCCACCAGCACGAACAGCGATACCGCCGTATTCAGTTTCTTCTCGTTCATATTGCAAATATAGCAAGATTTGCTAATTGTATAAATAATTACTATCTTTGCGCCAGTGTTGATGATAGAGGCCGGACGGCTTCTATTTTTTTATACCGGATATGCAACGAAAAGATTTTGAAGAAGTAGTGCTGAGGGCCGCTGCAGAGCGCTCCTGCGAAGTAGTAGCCATAGATTTTAACGATGACGACAATGTATTCGAGCTTACCCTGGACAAGGTCGACGGTCTCGTAGACCTGGAAGACTGCGAATACGTACACCGCGCAGTACTTGCCGCATTCGACCGCGACGTAGAAGACTACGCACTCACCGTTGGCTCCGCCGGCCTGAGCCCCGAAGAAGCAGAAGAAATATTGAAAACTATAAACGAATAATGGAAAAAGAAAAAGTAATCACCCTCATTGACGCCTTCAAGGACTTCAAAGAGGAGAAAAACATCGACCGCCCTGTAATGATGGGCGTACTCAAGGACGTGTTCCTTACCCAGATTGCCAAGACCTTCGGTAGCTCCGACAACTTCGACGTCATCGTTAACGTCGATAAAGGAACCTGCGAAATATACCAGAACTTTGAGATTGTGGAGGAAGTAGAGAATCCCTACGCAGAAATGACTCTGGAGCAGGTTGCGGCAGACAGCGGCGACGACGATTACGAAATCGGCGACACCTACGCCAAGCCCTTCCCCCTGTCATCCTTCGGCCGCCGTGGCATCCTGAACATTCGTCAGAACCTGCAGGGCCGCATCATGGATATAGAGAAGGCCAATGTATACAAGAAATACTCCGAGAAGGTGGGCGAGCTCTTCGTGGGCGAAGTCTATCAGACCTGGAGCAAAGAGGTTCTCATTCTCGACGAGGACGGCAACGAACTCCACATCCCCAAGACCGAGCAGATTCCCGGCGAGCACTTCAAGAAGAGCGAGTCGGTACGCGCCATCATCAAGAGCGTGGAGATGCGTAACAATACCACTCCTTACATTACCCTGAGTCGTACCAGCGACGAGTTCCTGGAGCGCCTCTTCGAGCAGGAAGTTCCCGAGATCGCCGACGGCCTCATCACCGTCAAGAAGGTGGTTCGCGTGCCCGGCGACCGTTCCAAAGTGGCCGTGGAGTCTTACGACGACCGCGTAGATCCTATCGGAGCATGTATCGGCGTGAAGGGCAGCAGGATCCTAGGAATCGTGCGCGAGCTTCGCAACGAGAATATCGACGTCATCCCTTGGTCCAACAACCCCAACCTGCTTATCCAGAGGGCCCTTGCTCCCGGTATGGTTTCCAGCATAGATATGGGCCAGAGCCCCGACGACAAGGTGAAGGTTTACATGCTTCCCGACGAGGTCAAGAAGGGTATCGGCCGCAACGGTGTGAACGTGCTGCTGGCCGGCAAGCTCATCGGCCGCGAAATTGAGGTCTGGAGGGAACTCTCTACTGCTGAGGCAGAAGAGGAAGACGACGTGCTGCTCGACGACTTCTCCAACGAGATCGACCAGTGGGTCATCGACAAGCTCAAGGGCATTGGCTGCGACACCGCCAAGAGCGTACTCGCAATCGAGCCCGAAGACATCGCCAAGCGAGCAGACCTTGACGACGAGACCGTAGAAGATGTAATCCGTATCCTTAAAGCCGAATTTGAAGACTAATAAGCCTATGGCAGAAATCAGAATAAGCAAACTTATCAAGCAGTTCAACATCGGACTCAGCGACATTGTGGACTTCCTCCGCAAGAAGGGCGTAGAGATCGATGAGAACCCCAATGCCAAGGTCTCCGACGAGTACCTGCCAGAGCTCAACAAGCAGTTCGGCAAAGACAAGGAGGCCATGGAACAGGCCGCCCTGGCGGATATCAAGGTTAAGGAGATTCTGGAAAAGACCAACCGAAAGCTCACCAAGCAGGAAGAAGAGGAGGAAGAAGAGGAACTGACCATCAAGTCGACGACTTTCTTCAAGGCCCGCAAGGCCGCTCCAGAGGCCCCCAAGGCCGAAGAGCCAGCACCCGCACCTGCTCCGGTAGAAGAAGAGCCCGTCCCGGCTCCTGCGCCTGCTCCTGCTCCTGCTCCTGCTCCAGAACCTGAGCCTAAGCCTGAGCCGATTCCCGAACCGGAACCTGAGCCCGCTCCCATAGTGGAAGAAGCTCCTGCAGTAGAGAAAGTAGAGGAGCAGCCTGTGGCAGAAGAGCCCGCCGCAGAGCCCGCCGCACCAGTAGAACAGCCTGTGCAGGAAGCTCCTGCAGCCCCTGTAGCTCCTGAGGCACCGGCCACGGAGCCTGAGCAGCCCGCAACTCCTGTTGCTCCTGCACCTGCTGCACCCGAGGCCTCTCCGTTCAAGGTTGTGGGCAAAGTGGACCTGAGCCAGTTCGACCGTAAGCCTGTAAAGCGCGAACGTATAGGCAAGGGCGCGCAGAAGGTGGATGTGGTAAAGGCAGGTGCCAATATCGACCGCAACGCCGGTAAGAAAGACAAGCCCAAAAACGCTCCCGCACAGCCTGCTCCCGGCAAGGGCCGTCGCAGTCGCGACCGCTTCAAGCCAGCTATGACCGAGGCCGAGCAGGAGGAGATGCAGAAAGAGATCCAAAAGCAGGTTAAGGAGACTTACGCCCGCATGAACGAGGGCAAGAAGAACAACTTTGGAGCAAAGTACCGTAAGGAGAAGCGTGAGGCTGCAGCCCAGCGCACGCAGGAAGAGATGGCCGAAGCTATGGCCGAGCAGAAGGTGCTCAAAGTCACCGAGTTCGTTACGGTCAACGACCTTGCTACCCTTATGAACAACACCCCCGTGGTGAAGGTTATCGGTGCTTGCATGAGCCTTGGTCTGATGGTGTCCATAAACCAGCGCCTCGATGCAGAGACACTCGTGCTGGTGGCCGAGGAATTCGGGTACAAGGTGGAGTTCGTGACCGCCGAGCTCTCTGAGGAGCTCAACTCTGCCGGTCAGCCCGACCGTCCCGAGGACCTCAAGCCCCGCGAGCCTATTATCACCGTCATGGGTCACGTAGACCATGGTAAGACCTCGCTGCTCGACTATATTCGCAAGACCAACGTGATTGCAGGTGAGGCCGGCGGTATTACCCAGCACATCGGCGCTTACAGTGTCAAGCTGGAGGACGGTCGCAAGATCACCTTCCTGGATACCCCTGGACACGAGGCCTTTACCGCTATGCGTGCTCGTGGTGCCCAGATGACCGACCTCGCAATCATCATTATTGCAGCCGACGACGCCGTGATGCCCCAGACCATTGAGGCAATCAATCACGCTCAGGCCGCCAACGTCCCCATGGTATTCGCTATCAACAAGATAGACAAGCCGGGCGCAGATGCCGAGAAGATTCGCCGTCAGCTCTCAGAGATGAATATCCTCGTAGAAGACTGGGGTGGCAAATATCAGTGCCAGGAGATTTCCGCCAAGAAGGGAATCAATGTAGACAAGCTCCTCGACAAGGTGCTCCTTGAGACCGATTTGCTGGAACTCAAGGCCAATCCCGACAAACTGGCAGCCGGAGCCGTGATAGAGTCCTCTCTTGACAAGGGACGTGGATATCTTGCTACCGTACTGGTTCAGGAAGGTACCCTGCATCAGGGCGACATAATGCTCTGCGGAAGCTATTATGGCCGTGTGAGGGGTATGTTCAATGAGCGCGGGCAAAAGGTGCAGGAGGCAGGCCCTTCTACGCCGGTATCTGTGCTCGGCCTTAATGGCGCTCCTGCTGCCGGTGAGAAGTTCAACGTACTCACAGACGAGAAGGAAGCCAAGAGCATCGCCGCCAAGCGCGAGCAGCTCATCCGCATCCAGGGCATCAAGACCCAGAAGCACATGACTCTCGAAGAGATTGGCCGCCGTATCGCTATCGGCAACTTCAAGGAGCTCAACGTCATTGTGAAAGGTGATGTGGACGGCTCTGTGGAAGCTCTGTCAGACTCTCTCATCAAGCTCAGCACCGAGGAGATACGAGTGAATGTGATCCACAAAGCTGTGGGTGCCATTTCCGAGTCTGACGTTCTGCTCGCAGAGGCTTCGGATGCCGTTATCATCGGCTTCCAGGTGCGTCCTTCGGTAGAGGCCCGCAAGAGCGCCGACCGCGAGGGCATAGAGATCCGCCTCTATTCCGTCATCTACGACTGTATCAACGAAGTCAAGGACGGTATCGAGGGTATGCTCGAACCTGAGAAGAAAGAAGAGGTTATCGCCACCGCCGAGATTAAGCAGACATTCAGGATTTCCAAGGTCGGAACCATCGCCGGATGTATTGTCCGCGACGGCAAGATGGTGCAGAAGTCCAAGGTCCGCCTTATCCGCGACGGTATCGTAATCTATACCGGAGAGCTCGGCTCCCTGCAGATTGGTAAAGACTCCGTCAAGGAAGTCGTTGCCGGCAAGGAGTGCGGTATGAGCGTCGCCGGCTACAACGACATCAAGGAAGGCGATGTCATCGAAGCCTTCCAGGTGGTAGAAATCAAGAGGACGCTGTAACGGCTTCTAGATAGTAGTGCGCGCAGGGGTACATTTGTTTGTACCCCTGCGTTCATTTTCGGCCATTATCGCGCGCAGGGGTACACCCGGATGTACCCTTACGCGCAGTCGGCTATATCAATTTCAGGGAAATCCTCCGTCGGTCGAGGTCGACTCCGAGTACCTGCACCCGAACCTGCTGGTGAAGCTTCACCACCTGCGAAGGGTCTATGCCTCTCGGACCCATCTGCGAGACGTGCACCAGGCCGTTCTCGTGAAGGCCTATATCTACGAAGGCCCCAAATGCCGTGATATTGGTTACGATACCCGGCAGATCCATACCCGGCTTAAGGTCTTCAATTTCGTGAATATCAGGGGCAAATTCAAACGCTGACGCCTGCTCGCGAGGGTCCAGCCCGGGTTTTGCGAGTTCCTTGAGAATATCATTTACAGTTGGAAGCCCCACATCTCCCCCTACAAAGTCTTCTGCTTTTATGCGGGTGCACAGTTCGGCGTTTCCAACCAGCTCAGCAGTTCCTACGCCGAGCGATTTTGCCATAGCATCAACGATGTGGTAAGACTCGGGATGTACGGCAGAGGCGTCCAGGGGGTTCTTACCTCCCCGGATACGCAGGAAGCCGGCGCACTGTTCAAAAGCTTTGGGCCCCAGGCGCGGGACCTTTTTGAGTTCGGCCCTGCTGCTGAACGCTCCGTTCTCGCTCCGCCATGCGACAATATTCCCGGCCAGCACAGGTCCAATTCCGGCAACGTAAGACAGCAGGTACGGAGACGCAGTATTGAGGTTCACGCCCACGCTGTTTACGCAGGATTCCACCGTGTTGTCAAGAGTTTCCTTCAGCAGCGTCTGGTCTACGTCGTGTTGGTATTGGCCTATGCCGAGATTCTTGGGGTCTATCTTCACGAGCTCCGACAGCGGGTCCATCAGGCGTCGTCCTATGCTCACGGCGCCACGCACCGTCACATCTTCGTCTGGAAACTCCTCGCGGGCGATCTCGGAGGCGCTGTAGATTGAGGCTCCGTCCTCGCTAACCGTCCAGACCTTGCAATCTTCTGGCAGGTGCACTTTGCGCATGAAGTCCTCGGTTTCGCGGGAGGCTGTGCCATTGCCCACAGCAACGGCCTGAATTCTATATTTCTCCAGCATTTGCTGCACGGCGACAAGAGCCTTAACCTTCTCGTTCTGAGGCGGATGCGGATAGATGATGGTATGATACAGAAGCCCGCCCTGCTCGTCGAGACAGGCAATCTTGCAACCGTTCCGGAAGCCCGGGTCGATGGCCATAGTGCGCTTCTGGCCTACCGGAGCCTGGAGCAGCAGCTGGCGGAGATTCTCGCCGAACACCCTGATAGATTCCACGTCGGCTCGCTCCTTGGCTTCCCGTATCACTTCTCCGCTGATGGAGGGCTCCAGCAGCCGTTTGAACGAATCGGCTACAGCTTCCTTGATTTGCGCTGCTACAGCCCCGGACGGGTAACCCTGTTGCTGGCAGAAGTCGTAATATATCTTGTTGCCGCATTTCTCGGCGTCGGTATCGAGGCTCACGCTCAGGAAACCCTCGTTCTGCGCGCGCAGGATAGCCAGCAAATTGTGGGAGGGTATACGGTCCAGCGGCATCTTGAAGTCGAAGTAGCTGCGGTATTTGGCGGCCTCGGGATTGCCCGCCGCCGCTTTTGTGGACTTAGACTCCAGACGCCTTACTCGGAAGATGCTACGCAGGTTCTGGCGGATGACGGCCGTTTCGCTCAAGCGCTCAGCAATAATGTCGCGGGCCCCGGCGAGGGCTGCATCGGTGGTCTCGGCACCCGGCTTTCCTTTGAGCCCCGGAGCACCTTTTATATAAGCCTTTGCGCTCTGAATAGGATCACGGGTGCGGAGGTTCCACATCAGGTCTGCCAGAGGCTCAAGCCCGAGCTCCTTGGCAGCGGTAGCTTTCGTGCGACGCTTAGGTCGCCATGGCAAGTAGATATCTTCCAGTTCCGTAGAGCTCACACATTCTTCTATGCGAGTACGAAGCTCGTCCGTGAGTGCGTCCGCTTCTTCTATGGTCTTGAGAATCGTGGCTTTGCGCTTCTCCATCTCGTCATACACGTCGATCCAGTGCTTGACCTCGGCCACGGTAGCGTCGTCCATCCCGCCGGTCTTTTCCTTGCGGTAACGGCTGATAAAGGGAATCGTATCGCCGTCGGCGAACATGTCCGCACAATTCTCTATCTGCCAGGCATTAAGCCCAAGGTCGGCAGCTATCTGCTTGATATATAATTCTTTCATTTGCTAAATCTGCGGAAGCGCAGCTTGATTACGCCCCAGAAGGCCTCTCCGAAAATGCCTCCGGACATTTTTGACGTGCCCTCTTTGCGGTTGATGAAAATTACCGGAACCTCTGCGAGCTTGAAACCGAGCTTGTGAGCCGTGTACTTCATCTCTATCTGGAAGCCGTAGCCTTTCATCTGCACCTCGTCCAGCTTGATAGTATCCAGCACTTTGCGGCTGTAGCAAATGAAGCCCGCTGTGCTGTCATAGATCTTGAACCCCAGCACTTTACGCACATACACAGAGGCGAAATAAGAAATAAGAATACGGCCAATAGGCCAGTTTACCACGCTTACTCCGTTGCAATAACGGGAGCCTATTGCCATGTCTGCGCCATCTTCTGCACAAGCCTTAAGCAGGCGGGGAAGGTCCGAGGGAGCGTGCGAAAAGTCTGCATCCATCTCGAATACATAGTCATAACCGCGCTCCAGAGCCCATTTGAATCCGGTGAGGTAAGCGGTGCCCAACCCCTGTTTTCCGCCGCGCTCCAGAAGCTGCAGCCTCCCTTCGAACTCAGTCTGCAAGCCCTTGACCACAGCCGCCGTACCGTCCGGAGAGCCGTCATCTATTATAAGTATTTCAAAGCCTCCGGGCAGCCCCAGCACGGCCCTTATTATTTTCTCTGCATTCTCAACCTCATTGTAGGTTGGTATAATAACCAGATTCTTCATAACTGCACAAATATAGCAAAAAGGCGGATTATTTATTATATTTGTATCCATGGCAGAAGAAAAGATTATATTCTCAATGAACGGGGTGAGCAAAATCCTCCCCCACAACAATAAAGCTATTCTCAAAGATATATACCTTGGCTTTTACTACGGAGCCAAGATTGGTATCATAGGTCTCAACGGTGCCGGTAAATCTACGGTGCTCAAGATTATCGCCGGGGTAGAAAAACCCACTCGCGGCGAAGTGGTTTGGGCACCTGGCTACAGTGTGGGCTATCTGGAGCAGGAGCCCCAGATGGACCCATCCAAGACTGTACTGGAGGTAGTCCAGGAAGGCTTACAGGAGGTGATGGACATGCTCGCCGAGTACAACGAGATAGGCATGAAGTTCTGCGAGCCCCTATCGGACGACGAGATGAATGCCCTAATCGAGAGGCAGGGTGAGCTTACCGAGGCTATCGAGCACGCTGATGGCTGGGAGATAGACTCCAAGTTGGAGCGGGCTATGGATGCGCTCCAGTGCCCGCCGGCAGATGCCAGCGTGGCCACTCTCTCCGGAGGAGAGCGTCGTCGCGTGGCCCTCTGCCGCCTGCTTCTCCGTCAGCCCGACGTGCTTCTTCTCGATGAGCCTACCAACCACCTCGACACGGAGAGTATCCAGTGGCTTGAGGCCCACCTGCAGCAGTACAAAGGTACCGTCATTGCTGTTACTCACGACCGCTATTTCCTGGACAACGTGGCAGGTTGGATTCTCGAACTCGACCGTGGGGAGGGTATCCCCTGGAAGGGTAATTATTCCGGCTGGCTGGAGCAGAAGAGCAAGCGTCTGGCCATGGAAGAGAAACAGGAAAGCAAGCGTCGCAAGACCCTTGAGCGCGAGCTCGAATGGGTGCGCATGGCCCCCCGAGCCCGACAGGCCAAGCAGAAGGCCCGTTTGGGTGCGTATGAGAAACTGGCTTCCGCAGATACTAAGGAGAAGGAGGCCAATCTCGAAATATATATTCCCAACGGCCCGCATCTCGGCAATAAAGTTATTGAGTTCAAGGATGTTAGCAAGGCATACGGAGACAAGCTTCTGTTCGAGCACCTCTCGTTTGTGCTGCCGCCCGCCGGTATAGTGGGTGTTATCGGTCCAAACGGAGCTGGCAAGACCACCCTGTTCCGCCTTATTATGGGACTTGAAAAGCCGGATAGTGGCTCGATAGAGATTGGCGACACCGTAAAGCTCGCCTACGTTGACCAGCAGCACAAAAGCATCGATCCCGACCTTACTGTGTTTGAGACAATTGCGGGGAACTCCGAATGGATACGCCTGGGTAGCCGCGACATCAATGCACGCAGCTGGGTGAGCCGTTTCAACTTCTCCGGGGCCGATCAGGAAAAGCTCTGCGGAGTACTATCCGGTGGCGAGAGGAATCGCCTTCACCTTGCCTTGACTCTTAAGGACGAGGGTAATGTACTACTTCTCGATGAACCTACCAACGATGTGGATGTGAACACTATACGCGCCCTGGAAGAGGGCCTGGACGGCTTTGCCGGATGCGCGGTTGTAGTATCCCACGACCGCTGGTTCCTGGATCGTATAGCCACACATATCCTGGCTTTCGAGGGCGATAGCCAAGTTTATTTCTTCGAGGGCAGCTACTCCGAATACGAAGAAAACCGTAAGGCCCGTCTCGGAACAGAAGAACCCAAGCGCTTCAAGTATAAGAAGTTGATGGAGTAAGGTGGGCGGAGGTGGCTTAGACTGTGCGCAGAGGTACATTTGCTTGTACCTCTGCGTTCATTTTCGGCCTTTTTCGCGCGCACAGGTACATCCGAACGTACCTGTGCGCGCAGTGGCTAGTCTATAACGAAGTAGAAATCGCTGAGTGAATCCTTCAGCGATGAAAGATGTCTCGTAAGAGGGGAGATGCCGAAAAGCGGGGAGTATGTGCGGAAGTGAATGGTTTTGCCGTCGGGGAGGAATTCAATGATACGCAGCCAGCCGTCTCCGCCGTTGCCCTCCCAGCCTCCTCCGAGGGTCTGAACGTTGAACATCATCTGTCCCACTTCTTTGCCGGCCTTGTTTTTATCTACTCTCCAACCCATATTGTCGGCATAATTATCTTTACCGGTTTTACGGAAGTTGCTGTGACCATGATGGCCGCACAGAACTAGTCGTATATTAGGCTCTTCGTTTATCAGCTTCTGCCAGATCTGCTCTCCGTAGTTGTTAGTGGGGTCTTGGCATAGGCCGTATTTCTCCGGCTTGAGATTACGCTCATTCCCGCAACTACCGGCGCATTTCATATAGGAATGGGTAAGAAATATTACGTAATCGTCGGGGTACTTCTTGCACATATCTGCAGCCCATGCGAGCATATCATTGGAGGGAGTAAACTCTGCTGTTATAACCAAGAACTTGTGCGCCCATCCTGGAATCTCATACTCGGTAGCGCAGTTCTCTAAAGATGCGCGGCCTTCACGGTTATGAAACTCGCCTACAAGGTGATCCAAGAGAACCGTACCTTGACGCTCAGCCGTAAAGAAATCCGGGAAAAATGTATGAATGTCTTCTGAGTGTTTGAATCCGTAGTCGTGGTTACCCGGGCTTATAACATAGGGTACAACTCCGTCCAGCCTGTCGAACGAGCGCGAAACCGATTCCCACATCTGTCTGGAGGTCTGGTTGAGCATCCGACGGTCCAGGACATTGTTGTCGTTTTGTTCTACAAGGTCGCCGGTACAGAGGACAGCCTTGATATTAAGCTGTTCCACATTATCTGCAATCCAACTTGTACAGAGCTCGAAAATCGGCTGATTGATATCATATTTCACGTACCCCTGAGGATCTCCGAGAAGAATCATCGTTGAACCTCCGGACTGTGTAAGAGATTGACGGTCAGCCCTGTCCTGGGCAGATGCATTGGCCGAGCCAAAGACTATCGCGGCAAGAAGTAAGACATAATATGCTCTTTTCATATCCGCAAATATAACAAGAAGAATCAAAAGTCTTCCAGCATATCTACTACCTTTTTGTAGGGGATTCCGGTAACTCTGCACAATTGAGCGATGTCGGCGCTGAAACGGCGGCGTAATTGCCGAAGTATTTCCCCAGTTTGCTCTTCTGTGAGTTCGTTCAGTCCGCCTTTTCTTAATAAAGATTGGCATAGGTCCTTGCAGGCCGAAATCAAGACCTGGTCGCTGAACGATGGTGCAGCGTTTTTCTCAAGGTGTTTCTTGGCCTTGGATGATGTATTGAGAAAGAACTGGAATCTCTTAGCGGAGCCAAAAAGTTTTTCTACAAACTCCACGGGCACATACGAGCTTGGAGCTATGAAGCCGGCTGGTGTAATTGCATAATAATTGGGCAGGATGACCCTGCTGCGCGTCAAACTGTATTGCTTCCGCTTAGACATATTGCGCAAATGGGTTAAAGGAGTCTCATTAGGGTTGAAAAAAGTGCTCCCCGTTCCCCATGGGTAAACAAACGGATTTGGGCAGATATTAGCAGCAACGCAATTCATCTGAACGTAGGCAATTGCGCGGTGTAAGGATTCATCCTCAATCTTCACTTCGCGGATGTCAACTTTAACTCTCCTAAGAAACTCGGGAGTATCATACTTGCGTTTTAGCCATTCTCCATAAGTCAATTTAAAGCGATCTATAAACAGTTTTGCCTCGGACTCATCACATTGGAGTACGAAGTGAACATGATTAGACATTAGTATAAATGCTAATACGTTAGTGGATAAAACGGAAGATACGACGGCAACGTAATTCATTGCTACCCGGAAATCTTCTTCATCTCTGAACCATATTCGGTCGGTAAGATGATCGGTTGTTACAAGAAAGAATTTCATAACATTTAGGTTTTTTACAAACATAGCCGTTATACTTGAAATATGCAAATCTTACTTCTTCAGATGCTCGCAGGGGTACATCCGGGTGTACCTGTACGCGCGAAAACAGCCAAAAATGAACGCAGAGGTACAAGCAAATGTACCTCTGCGCGCAGTGGGTTGATGCTTCTCGCCAGATTAGCGATTTCCTTCGGGGAAGAACAGCTTCCGGGGATGTTCCATCTGCCGGTAGCGAACTTTAAAGGGTCCCGGAGGCCAGCGCCTCGCGGAAGCGCTGCATGCCGCGCGTGGCGACGTCGGTGATTACGTGGATACCGGCGCCCTCGAGCTGGCGGCCCAGGTGTTCGTCGGGGTCGATGAGCCAGATCTGGCAGGCGGAAGGGGCGTAGTGATAGAGGCTGGCGGCGGGGTAGACCTGAAGGGAAGTGCCTACAATAACCAGGATATCGGCCACAGATACCAGTTGAGCAGCTGTTTCAAGATTTGGAACTGCCTCCCCGAACCATACGATATGCGGCCGGAGCTGCCGGTCCCGGGGCCCGCCGCACTCGCCGAGTTCTACGGCCCGGTAGCCAATGTCCTGGACGTACTTGGTGGAGAAGCCGTCCCGGTCTGTATAGCAATCCTCCGGGCGCACCTTTGTAAGCTCGCCATGAAGATGCACGATACGGCTGCTGCCCGCGCGCTCGTGGAGGTTGTCTACGTTCTGGGTAATCACGCAGACATTGTACTCTGATTCCAGCCCGGCAACTATCTTGTGAGCTGCATTGGGCTCTTTTTCTCTCATCTGCGAGCGTAGATTGTTGTAGAACTGCAACACCTTGCCCGGATTCCTTCTCCAGCCTTCAGGAGTGCAGATTTCTTCTACGGGGACATTGTCCCACAGACCATTACCTCCACGGAAGGTGGCTATACCGCTCTCGGCGCTGATGCCCGAGCCGCTGAGCACTACCAGATTCTTTTTGTTTGCCATGTCCAAATATACTTACTTTTTTTTGTTCGATTAAAATATTTGCCTTAATATTGTACCCGATTATTCGCTACACAAATGAACTCAGACAGCAAGCGCAGACACGTTATCAGCCAGGAAAACCTTCCGGCAGACATCGCCCAGCTTTTCAACGAAAAGTATCCCAAAGGATTCAGCGACCTTCTCCCAGAATTGGTAAAGTACTCTCCTGGCGTCAATCCGCGTACCGGCAAGTTGATCGAGCCTTTCTATGCTGTTACAATTGAGACCGATACCGACATTTATCTGGTCAAGGTAAAGGTAGATATCGATAATCCTGAGGACGTTGAACGCTGGCTGGAAGGAGAAGAAGAGGCAGAGGCCGAAGAGGTGGCCGGAACATCCGGCGCCCCCAGCGGCGACGACACTCTCCCCGACGACAATATTTCCCAGTACGGCGGAGACGATGATTCGTCAGATTCATAAAAAACTGCTCAAGCACTTATCCGAAAGAACCCGCCTGCTCATATTGAGTTTTGTTGTAGGCGTTGGTTCCGGGCTTGCCGCTGTGCTCCTCACATGGTGCATAGACGGCATTAAGCAGCTCCTTGACGGCACCCTGGCTCTGCCGGGCAACCTGCAGTATCTTATTCTCCCCGGAGTCGGCATGCTCATCTCGCTGCTGCTCCTGCGTTATGTGATTAAAGACAACATAGGCCACGGTGTCACCAAGGTGCTGCTGGCGGTTAGCAGGGGAGAGTCCAAGATAAAGCCGCACAATATGTGGTCGTCTATGCTCACGTCGAGCATCACTATTGGCTTCGGCGGTTCGGTGGGAGCGGAAGCGCCGATTGTATATACCGGAGCGGCAATCGGCAGCAATGTCGGCCGCCTCTTTGATCTCTCTTACCGCCATGTTACAGTGCTGCTGGGTTGCGGTGCTGCCGGTGCTATTGCCGGCATCTTCAAGGCACCGCTGGCGGGGGTGCTGTTTACGATGGAGATTTTGCTTTTCAATCTATCTCTGTCGTCCATGCTGCCGCTGCTCATATCCACCATCTCGGCCACGGTAATTGCGTATATCTTCCGTGGGCAAACCCCCATGTTTGCCTGCGAGCTCACTCCGTTCTCTATGGGGAATATCCCGTTCTACATCATCATGGGTGTGATTTTTGGCTTCGGTTCGCTGTATTTCACGAGTACGACGCTCTGGCTGGAAGACAAGCTGGGCAAGCTGCGCAATGGCTACCTGCGATGGATTCTCTGCGCCTTGGCTCTGGGCCTGATGATATTCCTCTTCCCTCAGCTGTACGGCGAGGGCTACGGGGTGCTCTCCGACCTGCTCAACGGCCGCGACCTGCTTGAGGGCCGGCGTTCGGTGCTTGGATTCATGACCTCTACGCCATGGGGCCTGGTGCTGTTCTTCTTGCTGATATTCTTGGTGAAGGTGCTGGCAATGACGGCCACCAATGCTGGCGGAGGCAACGGCGGAACATTCGGCCCCACGCTGTTCTGCGGGGCCATAGCGGGCTTCGTGCTGGCGCGCTCGTTCAACTTGCTGGGAGCCTCGGTGCCCGAGCAGAACTTCGTTCTCGTGGGCATGGCGGCGCTCATGGCCGGAGTGATGCAGGCGCCAATGACGGCAATCTTCCTCATAGCCGAGATATCTGGAGGATACGAACTCCTTATCCCGCTAATTATTGCATCTACAGTTTCTTACGGCACTACCCGCTTGTTCGAGAAATACTCCATCTATACCAAGCGCATTGCCCAGAGCGGAGATCTTCTTACTCACGATAACGACCAGGCGGTGCTTACACTCATGAGCACCAGCACCTTGGTGCGCGACAAGTATCCCCGGGTGCTTATAGACGGGATGCTTCGTAACGTTGTAGAGGCTATTCAGGATAACAATGCGGCAGTGGTGGCGGTGCTGGATGCCCAGGGGCGTTTCCAGGGACTGATAGACGTGGGAAACGTGCGCAAGTATCTTCTGCGTACCGATCTCTACGATACCATGAAGGTGGTGAACGTAATGGAGCTGGCGCCTGCTTTGATTACTGAGGACGAGAAGATGGAGAGCGTGATGCGCAAGTTCGATACTACCGGAGCCTGGCGCCTGCCCGTGGTGGATTCTGCCCGCCGATACCTGGGATTCATTTCTCGCTCCCGCCTGTTGATTGCCTACCGCTCCGAGCTCAAGGCGATTTCTAATTCCGATTAAAAAGAGGGGCGTTCCAAAGAAAAGAAGGTCTGCAGCTGCGGACCTTCTTTCCTTTGGAGCCACTCATCAGGCTCGAACTGACGACCTGCGCGTTACGAATGCGCTGCTCTACCGACTGAGCTAAAGTGGCAAGTGGACTGCAAATATAGCAATTATTTTTGTTTCTCCAATTTGTGGACCACAGTGATGAGCACGCTGCCGAGCAATCCGGCGCATAACGAGCCGAGCAGCACGGCAATCTTGCCGGCGTTGCGGAGGTGCTCAGTGACCTCCGGAAGCAGGCTTCCGAACGAAAGAGTATCTACAAAGATACTCATGGTAAAGCCAATACCGCCTAGGCAGGCTACCGCAAAGAACATCTTCCAGCTGGCCTTCTCCGGCATGGCTCCGACTTTGAGTTTGATGGCAATCCAGCTGAACAAGGTAATTCCCAGCGGCTTGCCAAGCAGCAGGCCAAGGAAAATACCCATCGATACGCTGCCCAGAGCCTGGTCGAAAGCAAAAATATTGAAGTACGACGCATCGGTGATCTCTACTCCGGCATTGGCCAGCGCAAAGATGGGCATGATGAGGAAATTCACCCAGGGGGTAAGCGCGTGCTCCACCCTGTAACTCATGTCCATGGTGCCGTTGGCAATGCCCTCAAGCTTGCGCAGGCAGTGCTTCTGGGGGCCGTTGGGAAAGGGCTCGTCGTCAATGCCCTCGTACTGAGCCAACTTGGCTATGTAGTGGTTGCGCTTGCGAAGGTATTGGGCCCTGTTGTAACGTGAAGTCGCAGGAATAAGGAAGGCCATCACCACGCCCGACATGGTTGCATGTATGCCGCTGTAATAGAATAGCGCCCACACGAGGATTGCGTTGAATATGTACGGGGCCATACTCTTTTCTCCCATCTTGCGGAGGAAGAGGGTGAAAACAATTATGATCAGAGCTACTCCCAACAGCGGCAGGTTGATGCTCCCGCCGTAGAAAATGGCAACCACCAGAATGGCTATGAGGTCGTCTGCAATGGCAAGGGCAGTAAGGAATACTTTCAGCGACACCGGAACCTTTTTGTCCAGCACCGACAGTATACAAACGGCGAATGCAATATCGGTAGCAGTAGGAATTCCCCAGCCGCTGGCAGCCGCAGTACCGTGATTGATCAGCACATATATCAACGCCGGAGCAATGACTCCTCCGAACGCTGCAATCACCGGCAGCATGGCCTTCTTGGGATTGGACAACTCTCCGTGCGCTATTTCCCGCCGTATTTCAAGCCCGACCGTAAAGAAGAAAACCACCATCAAAATATCGTTGATGAACTTCTCTATGGTAAGTCCCCGGGGGAAGAGCAGATCTACCATTCCGTCGGGACTTGCAAGATGCACCTGCAGGTTGGTCTCCAGGATGGCGTGATAGATGTGCTTGGTAAAGGGGAGGTTGGCCAACAGCATGGCCAGCACTACGCAGGTCAACAACAAGACACCTTGAAACCATGGCTGCTTGGACAGCTTGTTACTCTGTTTGTTGAAATTTATAACACTTTTGTTCCAGGTGTACACGGGAATTAACTTTGCCATTTCAACGCAAGCTTCTCCAGCTTGAATTTTTCTCTGAGTTTTTCGAACTGACGTTTGGTGTCAAGGTCGAAGCTGCCCTGACGTATCCAATCAAAATATGACTCCTCGGTCTCGAAAACCTGACGGGCGGTCTTGCCTTTGTGCTTTCCGAAGTTGATGACCGCCTCTCCGGCATCGTTGTAAACGAGGTGCCCGGAGAAATCAACAACTCTCCTGTTTGTAAAAGAAGAAAGCTGCTTGACATCGTTTTTGAGCTGGTCCGGATAGCGGTCGAGCTGGGCCTGAAGTACCTTGTAGGTTGCAATCGTATCGGCCTCCGCTGTATGTGCATTCTCGAAATCCTCCCCTCCGCAGTAGAAACGGTATGCTGCTTTGAGGTTGCGCGGCTCCATTGCGTGGAAGATATTCTGCACGTCAACCATGAGCGGGGCGTGAAGATCTATATCCAAGGGCTTGCCGGCCAGGGCGACGCGCTCGAATTCCTCTGCCAGCATGGGCAGGTCGAACTTTTGCGAGTTGAATCCGGCCAGGTCGCTGCCGCTTATCCAGGAGGCGATTTCCTCCGCCAGCTCAAAGAAGGTAGGGCAATCTACCAGCATGTCGTCGGTTACTCCGTTCACTGCCGACGCCCCCGGCTCGATGGGCCTCTGGCACCCTCTCTCGTAATCCCAAGGTTTTATCTTCCAGGTCTTTATGCGCTCCTCGCCTCCGGGAAACACCTTCACGAAGCTGAGCTCAATAATGGAGTTAACAGGAATAGAAAGCCCCGTGCTCTCTATGTCAAAGAAGAGAAGGGGCTTTTGAAGATTCAGTTGCATCTTATTAAGAAATCATTATCGGCATGAGGATGCCGCAGATCTTCTCGCTTGCGGCTTCTTCTTCCGAGGGAATAATAAGTGCTGCCCTGCGTGCGTCCATAAACTTCATTACCACGGTCTCGCAGTCCATGTTGGCCAGGATATCCACGAGGAACGAGGACTTGAACCCTATGGCCAGGTCGTCGCCGGCATAGTCGCACTCCAGCTTCTCGTAAGCGGCCAGGGCGAAGCCGAGGTCTTGAGCGGTAATCTCCAGCTGGCCGGGCGCAAGGTTGAACTTCACGTGGTTGGAGGCCTTGTTGGCGCAAACCGACACGCGGCGAACGGTGTTGAGAAGCTGCACCCTGTCTATGCGGAGAATGTTGGAGTTGTTCTGGGGGATAACGTCCCTGTACTTAGGGTATTTGCCGGTAATGAGGCGGCAGACCATCATTGTGGGACCGTAGGTAAACACTACGTTGGAAGCGTCGAAGCGGATTTCAACGTCGCCCTCACCCTTGTCGAGCAGCGAGCGAAGCACGGCCGCAGGCTTCTTGTGCAGGATGAAAGAAGACTTCTGCACCGCCTTGGCGTCATCTGTAGTATAGCAGATGAGCTTGTGCGAGTCGGAAGCCACGAGGGTGGTGCTGGCGGTGTCTATATCGAAGAAGATACCGTTCATGGCGGGACGCATCTCGTCGTCTGCGGTGGCATAGATGGTGCCGCTGATGCCGTCTGCAAGAGACTGCGCCGGGAAAACTACGGTCTCTGCATCTTCCTGCACGCCCTTTATCTCGGGATAGTCGGCTGCGGGGAAGTACGGCAGCGAGGAGTTACCATTGTTCCATATACATTCAAAGGAGCCTTCGCCCTTGGTCTTGAGGGTCAGGGGCTGGTCCGGCAGGGCCTTGAGCAAATCTATGATCTGACGTGCGGGAACGGCTATGTTGCCCTCTTCTTTCACATCTACGGGAAGAGATGTGAGCAGGGTAAGCTCCTGGTCGGAGGCTGTAATGTCCAGTTTTCCGTCGGCTACGACGAAAAGGAAGTTTTCCAATATCGGAAGGGATGTCTTGGCGGGAATTGCCTTGGAGACATTGAGTACGCCCTTCAGTAGTTCTGCGCTAGATACGACGAGTTCCATACATTCTTTATATTATATTCGCACAAAAATAGTAAATATTCGTGACATTTGGCATACCTTTTGACTTTTTAGTCCGTCGGAAAATTAAATTAACACTATTATATGGCTAAGAATTTATTTACAGTATTGGCGTCAGTGCTTCTGAGCGGCCTGACAGCCTATGGAATCGTGAAGGCAGCGACTCCCGAGCAGGCATCCACCACGGTTTACAATGAGCAGGGAGAGGTTGTAAAGACTGTCAATTTGTCACTGTCTGACTATCCAGACTTTACCTATGCGGCAGAGCATGCAGTGGAAGCAGTGGTTTATGTGAAGGTTACTGTGAAGTACCAGCAGCAGTACATGATAGATCCTTTCTTCCGTTTCTTCTTTGGCGATGAGGGGCAGCCCCAGACCCGTGAGCAGGAGCGCCAGGGAGCGGGCTCAGGCGTCATTATCCGCCCCGACGGCTATATCGTAACCAACAATCACGTGGTGCAGAACGCCACCAAGATAGAGGTCCAGCTCAACAATAACAGGACTTACGACGCAACGGTTATAGGCACTGACCCTGCAACCGACGTGGCTCTTATTAAGATTGATGCAGCAGGTCTGCCGACTATCAACTTTGCAGACTCCGACAAGCTCCGCCTCGGCGAGTGGGTGCTGGCTATTGGCTCTCCTCTGGGCGAGGAACTCCGTTCTACTATTACGGCAGGTATCGTGAGCGCAAAGGGTCGCTCCATGCCTAACTACAAGGGCGACTTCAAGATTGAGTCCTTTATCCAGACAGACGCAGCTGTGAATCCCGGCAACTCCGGCGGAGCACTGGTAAACAAAGCCGGAGAGCTCGTTGGAATCAACACTGCAATCATCTCTACTACAGGTTCTTACGCAGGATATTCCTTCGCCGTTCCCTCTAACATCGTAAAGAAAGTTGTGAGCGACCTTATCGACTTTGGCTCCGTCAAGCGCGCCAAACTCGGCGTTACCATGTCTCCCATTAACGACAAGATTGCAAAGGACGCAGGTCTTACTTCTCTTAAGGGTGTTTATATCAATGAGGTAAGCAAGGGCAGCTCGGCCGACAAGGCTGGCGTCAAGAAGGGTGATGTGCTCATAATGGTCGATTCTACTGTAGTTGCTACTCCTTCCGACTTGCAGGTGGTTGTGAACAACTTCCATCCCGGCGACAAGGCGGTGCTTACAGTGGTGCGCGAGGGCAAGGAGCTCAAGCTTCCTGTTGAATTCCAGGGCACTGTTGAGCTTACGGGCACCGTTTCGGAGGATGGCAGCGTGGCTTTCTACGGAGCCAGGATAGGCCAGACAGAGAAGGGTGTAGAGATTCTGAGCGCCGGCAGCGGAAAGCTTGCACAGGCCGGCGGCGAGGACGGATTCGTGATTAAATTCGTGAACGACCAGAAAGTCAGCAAGCCTCAGGATGTCATAGACATAGCCAAGAAGGCACGCCGCAGCATCGTGATAGAGGGCGTGACTTCTACCGGCCGCCAGGGCTACTTTGCTTTCGGTAAGGAGGAATAAAAACATGTTTACAAAATTCCGCTGCAAGCGTGAAACTTGCGGCGGAATTTTCCGTATATATGGTACAACGAATAAATTATGCGTCAGTTAAAGATTACAAAGTCCATTACTAACCGCGAGAGCGCTTCGTTGGACAAATACCTGCAAGAGATTGGTCGTGAGGAACTTGTGAGTCCGGAAGAAGAAGTAGAACTGGCCCAGCGCATACGCAAGGGCGACCAGGCCGCACTCGAGAAACTCACCCGTGCAAACCTCCGTTTCGTGGTCTCCGTGGCCAAGCAGTACCAGAATCAGGGTCTCAGTCTGCCCGACCTTATCAACGAGGGCAATCTCGGCCTCATCAAGGCCGCCGAGAAGTTCGACGAGACCAGAGGTTTCAAGTTCATCTCTTACGCAGTGTGGTGGATTCGCCAGAGCATACTCCAGGCCCTTGCCGAGCAGAGCCGTATTGTGCGTCTGCCCCTCAATCAGGTGGGCTCGCTCAACAAGATAAACAAGGCCCTGGGTAAGTTTGAGCAGGAAAACGAGCGCCAGCCGTCTGCGGAGGAACTCTCCGAGATGATAGACGTCCCCAAGGACAAGATAGCCGACACTCTGCGCGTATCCGGCCGCCACGTCAGCGTGGACGATCCCTTCGTGGAGGGCGAAGACAACTCGTTGCTGGACATCCTCCCCAACGACGATTCTCCTATGGCCGACAAGGGTCTCACCAATGAGTCGCTCAGCACAGAAATCGAGCGTTCTCTCCAGATTCTCACTCCCCGCGAGCGCGAAATCATCAAGAGCTTCTTCGGAATCGGCTGCCAGGAGATGACCCTGGAAGAGATTGGCGAGCGGCTCGACCTCACACGCGAGCGCGTGCGCCAGATTAAAGAGAAGGCCATCCGCAAGCTCAAGAAACCCTCTGCCAGCAAACTCCTCAAATCTTACCTCGGCTAATGACTACAGAGCAATTTATAGCGGGGAAGGCCGTAGAAGCCGTAAAGGCACTCTACGGAACCGACGTCCCCGCAGGCATCATGCAGGTGGGCGTGACCCGCAAAGACTTCGAAGGCGACTACACTCTGGTCGTCTTCCCGCTTCTTAAGATTTCCCGTCAGGCGCCGCCCGTTACGGCCCAGGCAATAGGGGAGTGGCTCACGGCCAATTGCCCGGAAATCAGCGGCTTCAACGCCGTGCAGGGTTTCCTGAACCTCAGCCTCAGCAATATCTACTGGCGCGAGAGTCTGCAAGAGATAATAGCTGACGCCAGTTTTGGCCAGCTTCCGCAGACCGGCCGCCGCGTGATGGTGGAGTTCTCTTCTCCAAATACCAACAAGCCCCTGCACCTCGGGCACATTCGCAATAACCTGCTGGGCGACAGCGTGTCGCGCCTTCTCAAGGCAGCAGGCGACGAGGTTATCAAGGCTACGCTGGTGAACGACCGTGGCGTGCACATCTGCAAGAGCATGTACGCCTGGGAGAAGCTCTTCGACGGGGCTACCCCGGAGAGCACCGGCATCAAGGGCGACCACCTGGTGGGCGACTGCTATGTGGCCTACGCAAAGCTCGAAAAGGAGCATCCCGAGGTGATAGACGACGTGCATAAGATGCTGGTGCAGTGGGAAGAAGGCGACCCTCAGGTGCGCGCTCTCTGGGAGATGATGAACGGCTGGGTGTTCGACGGATTTGCGCAGACCTACAAGGCACTCGGCATCACTTTCGACCGTACGTACTACGAGCACGAC
Organism: uncultured Bacteroidales bacterium; assembly: GCA_946410455.1. Lineage (GTDB taxonomy): Bacteria > Bacteroidota > Bacteroidia > Bacteroidales > UBA932 > Cryptobacteroides. Next base: position 12,919 of record CAMKAJ010000006.1, on the reverse strand, counting down.
ACTTATCTGCTGGGCAAGGAGCTCGTGCAGAAGGGGCTCGACATGGGTGTCTTCGTGAAGGATCCCGACGGCTCCGTGTGGTGCGACCTCACCGCCGACGGGCTCGACCGCAAGCTGCTGCTGCGCTCAGACGGCACCTCGGTTTACATGACGCAAGACCTTGGTACGGCGGAGCGACGCTTTGCCGAGTACAAGCTCGACTCGCACGTGTATGTGGTTGGAGATGAGCAGAATTACCATTTCCAGGTGCTCAAGCTCGTGCTGGCCAAGCTCGGTTTCGACTGGGCGGAGCAGATTTTCCACCTCAGCTACGGCATGGTGGAGCTGCCCGAGGGCAAGATGAAGAGCCGCGAGGGTACGGTGGTAGACGCTGACGACCTCATCGAGAAGATGTACCAGGAAGCCAAGGCCACGAGCGAGGAGTCCGGCAAGCTTGACGGCATACCCGAAGAAGAGAAGGAACGTCTCTATCACATGATAGGCCTCGGCGCCCTTAAGTACTTCATACTCAAGGTGGATCCCAAGAAGAAGATGCTCTTCAACCCCAAGGAGTCCATCGACTTCAACGGCAACACCGGTCCGTTCATACAGTATACCCACGCGCGTATCTGCAGCATCCTGCGCAAGGCGGGCGAGGCCGGTGTGCGTGCCGCTCTGACAGAAGATGCGGTGCTGAGTCCCAAGGAGGTACGCCTGGTGAAGCTGCTCTCGCTCTACCCGCAGAAGGTTGCCGAGGCAGCTGCTGCATATTCCCCGGCCCTCATTGCCAACTTCGCTTACGATCTCGCCAAGGAGTTCAACCAGTACTACCACGAGACTCAGATTCTCAAGGAGCCCGACAAGGCGCTTCTGAGCATGCGGCTAGCTCTTATCGATACCCTCGCCTGCACGCTTCGCAAGGCCATGGGAGTACTTGGAATCGATCTTCCCGAACGGATGTGACGCCCGAGCAGAACTATATGTTCCCTACCTCCGCCAAGGAGGTGCAGGCTCTCGGCTGGGACTACATAGACGTCATTTTCTTTACCGGCGACGCTTTTGTGGACCATCCGAGTTTCGGTACGGCGTGCATCAGCCGCTGGCTGCAGAAGCAGGGCTACCGCGTGGCTGTGGTGCCTCAGCCCAATTGGCGCGACGATTTGCGCGACTTCCGTAAGCTCGGTCGGCCGCGCTTGTATTTTGCCGTGAACGCCGGGGCTATGGACTCCATGGTCAATCATTACACCGCAGCCAAGCGCCTGCGGCACGACGATGCCTACACCCCCGAGGGTCGCGCCGGCGCCCGCCCAGACCGTGCCGTAACGGTTTACTGCAAGATACTCAAGGAGTTATGGCCCGACGTGCCGGTGGTTATCGGCGGTGTGGAGGCCTCGCTCCGCCGCCTCACCCATTACGACTACTGGGACGACCGCCTCATGCCCTCCATCCTCGTCGACTCCGGCGCCGACTGGCTCTGTTACGGCATGGGTGAGAAGCCGATGCTAGCTCTTACTCGCGCTATCGAGCGTGGGTGGTTGCGACGCCAGATTGAGCAGCTGCCACAGATGGCGTTTTTCCGAACCGGAAAAACGCCATCTACTATCCCCCTGCACCCCCAGGGGACGGGGGGCGTACCCCCCGAAACCCCCTGCGAAGCGAAACAGTCAGCACAGCTGTTTGTGCTACATTCGTACGAGGAGTGCTGCAAAGATAAACGGGCGTTTGCAGAGAATTTCCATCATATCGAGATCTACGCCAACATGCTGCACCCGCCGGTGCTGATAGAACCGGCAGGGGACGGGTACGTGCAGGTGAATCCCACCTGCGAGCCCTCCACGACGGAAGAAATGGACTCCTTCTGGGACCTCCCGTTCACCAAACTCCCGCACCCCCGATATAAAGGCAAACGCATCCCTGCGTACGACATGATCAAAGACAGCATCATCACGCACCGGGGCTGCTTCGGCGGCTGCAACTTCTGCACAATCGCCGCACATCAAGGCAAATTCATCCAGAGTCGCAGCGAGGAAAGCATACTCAAAGAGGTACGCAAGCTCGCTGCCATGCCCGAATTCCACGGCAACATTTCCGATGTGGGCGCGCCCACGGCCAACATGTACGGCATGACAGGCATGGACCCGCAGCGTTGCGAGCTTTGCCGCCGCAAATCATGCCTCTACCCGGCGCCGTGCGTCAACCTCGACCGTTCCCACGAGCGCCTGCTGCGTCTCTACGAGCGCATAGATTCCGTAAAGGGCGTGCGCCATTCATACATCGGCAGCGGCATCCGCTACGACCTCTTCCTGGACGAGAAGGGCTTTGTGGACAAGAGCTCCTGCCCCTACCTGGAGACCGTGATGCTCAAGCATACATCCGGGCGCATGAAAGTGGCACCTGAGCACACGTCGGACAAGGTGCTGGACTATATGGCCAAGCCGTCGTTCCGCCTCTTCGAGCGGCTGCGCAAGGAGTTCGACGGCATCAACCGCCGCCACGGAACCCATGTTGAGCTGGTGCCGTACTTCATCTCTTCGCACCCCGGGTGCACCCTGCGCGACATGCAGGACCTTGCGCACCATCCGGCACTGAAGGGCATATGGATGGACCAGGTGCAGGATTTTATGCCCACGCCTATGACAACCTCGAGCGTAATGTTCTACAGCGGCATAGACCCTCGCACCATGAAGCCGGTGTTCGTGGAGCGCGATCCCGAGCGTAAGAAAGCGCAGAAATCGCAGTTCTTCAAGAAACATAAGTAGGGGAGTTTTACGGAATTTTTGATTACATTTGGGAAAATTCTGCGTGTATCAGATGAGTGAACTTTGGGGTAATAATAAATGGTATTCCTTTTTACGCCACTGGGTAGATTGGTGTGTTAAAAGGAGTTTTTCCGAGCTGAAGGTCGAGGGGGCTTTGCCAGACGACGGCAGAGCGGTGATTATTGCGCCCAATCATTGCAATACACTCATGGATGCCCTGGTGGTGCTCCAGAGCCGCCGGGAACCCACGGTCTTTGGTGCGCGGGCAGATATTTTCAATAATCCTGTGGCTGCTAAGGTGCTACATTTCTTGAGAATAGTGCCGATTGCCCGTAAGCGCGACGGGCTCCGGAGCGTGGCGCAGAACCTGGAGATTATTCCGGTAATCCTGGACGTGCTGCATCACGATGTGCCTTTCTGCATCTTCCCGGAGGGGCGGCACCGGCCTATGTACTCGCTGCTTCCGATTCATAAAGGAGTGGTGCGCATTGCCCTGAAAAATGCCCTGGAGCAGCCCACGTGCATTGTCCCGGCCGGCCTGGATTACAGCGATTTCTTTAATTATCAGGGCACTTGCACCCTGCGTTACGGGGAACCTATAGACGTTAATCGTTTTGTGGCGGAGCATGCCGATCTGTCTAAGCCTGATCTTTACGATGCTCTAAGTGCGGAGATGCGTCGCAGGATTTCCGAGCTGTTTTTGTGTATACCCGATGATGAGAATTACGAGGCGCGGCTTGCGGAATTGAGGCCGCCGCGCAAGAAGCGCTGGTGGGAGATTCCGGCGGCGGTAGTTTCTTCTCCGCTCTTCCTGCTTTGCGCCCTGCTATCTCTCCCTCTATGGGGCATAGCGGAGTGTATCTGCCATTTCAAGATTAAAGACAAGGCCTTCAGCAACTCTGTAAGGTTTCTGCTGCGCCTGGTCGGCTATCCACTGTTCTTTGTAATATTGGCCGTAGCCCTGTTCCTCATCTTCACCCCGCTCGCCGCCAGCGCCCTTCTCATCCTCTACTGCTTCTCCTACACCCTCTTCTACGACTGGATTAAGCTGTTGAGGTACCAGGATTCGAACCTGGGCAGACAGAACCAAAATCTGTAGTGCTACCATTACACCATACCTCAATTCCGGATGCAAAGATAAGATAATTTTGGGGAAAACGAGAAAAAATGCTAATTTTAGGGTTCGGAAATGAAATCAAATACCAAATACAATGGATACTCAAAAAGTCATTGAGCAAGCGCTGAAGGTGTCTGTGGCAACCAAGGCACTGGAATTTGGAGAGAACATCCTGGACCGCGTTCCCGGTCTCTTCAACAAGTTTTTCCCCGGCAAGAAGGCAATTGTCTTCGCAGATAAAATCACCTGGAAAGTAGCCGGCGAGCAGGTCTTCTACGAACTGGCGAAGGCTGGCGTCCCCGCAACCACCTTCCTTATTACCGACGATCGTTTCCACCCGGACTGGAAATATGTGGAGATGGTAGATAAGGTGCTTGAGGACGAGCCGGACGGCATCTTCATCGCCGTGGGTGCTGGTGTGATCAACGACCTTGCCAAGCTTGGCTCCAAGCGTCATGACAGACAGTACATCTGTGTTGCAACTACCGCATCCGTAGATGGTTACACCTCATCTTCCGCCATTGTGAACGACGAGCGCGGCGCCAAGATTAACATCAAGTCCAACGCTCCTCTGGTAATCGTGGCAGATTCCAAGGTGCTGGGTTCCGCTCCCTGGTTCCTTAGCGCAGCCGGATATGCAGACCTCGCCGCCAAGGTTACTTCCGGCGCCGAGTGGATGATAGCCGACCTCTTTGGCACCGAGCCCATCGATCCGCCCAGCTGGCACATCACCCAGGATTCGCTCAAAGACATGCTCGACGACCCTGAGGGCGTGCGCAACGGCAAACCCGAGGCCATCGAGAAGCTCTTTCTGGGCCTCAGTCTTGCAGGCATAGGAATGGAGGTCGCCGGCTCCAGCCGTCCCGCCTCCTGCGCGGAGCACCTCTACGGCCACTATTGGGACATGACCCATCATACCAACAACGGCCGCCCGGTGAGCCACGGCTTCCAGGTTGCAATAGGCGAGCTTACCCTTTGCGCCTTCTTTGACGCCCTGTTCCAGATGGACCTGAGCAAGCTCGACGTGGACAAGTGCGTGGAGGCATGGCCCAGCCTTGAGGAGGAGCAGGAGAGGGCAAAACGCATCTATGCCGACTTCCCGGTGCCCACCCTCGGATACGAAGAAATTACCAAGAAGTGGCAACCCAAGGAGGAGGTTCGCGTTCAGCTTCAGAAGGTTAAGGACAACTGGCCCGAGCTCAAGGCAAAGCTGCAGGCGCAGGTATGGAGCTTCGAGAAGATGCGCGATATGTTCAAGCGCGCCGGTGCGCCTACGACTCCCGAGGAGATTGGCGCCACCCGCGAGGAGTTGCGCAAGATTACCGATTACGTGCAGCTGATGCGCTGGAGAATCAATCTGCTCGACCTTGCAAAGCGCGGCTGCTTCTACGACGAGCTGATGGACAAGGTGTTCGGAAAGGGTGGCGTATGGGAAATCAAGTAAACCCGCTTCTCTCTCTGATTCAATTGCGTCAAGAGGGGATACCTGCCGGCATCCCTTCTTATTGCACTGCAAATGAGATAGTTATCGAGGCCCTGCTGGAGCAGGCTAAGCGCTTCGGCGACAGCATCCTGATAGAAGCCACGAGCAATCAGGTGAACCAGTTCGGGGGCTACACAGGCATGAAGCCGGCAGACTACCGCGACTACGTGTGGGCGATTGCAGACCGCATAGGCTTCCCGCGCGAGCGTATAATCCTTGCGGGCGACCACCTGGGCCCCCAGCCTTTCCAGCACATGCCGGAGAAGGAGGCCATGGAGAACGCCAAGGAGATGGTTCGCCAATATGCTGCGGCAGGATATACCAAGATACACCTCGACACCAGCATGCGCGTGGCCGATGACGACCCGGCCAAGCCCCTCAGCGACTATACTGTGGCGCGCCGTGGCGCCGAACTCATGAGGGTGGCTGAGGATGCATGGCAGGAGCTGCATAAGCAGAATCCGGCGGCCATCCATCCTGTGTTCATCATCGGAAGCGAGGTGCCCATCCCCGGAGGCGCACAGGTGCAGGAAGAGATGCAAGTGACTGACCCTGATGCATTTGTGGCTACGGTGCGTGCATATAAGGAGGTCTTTGCCGACCGTGGGCTGGCGGAGCAATGGAAGAACGTGATTGCCGTGGTGGTGCAGCCCGGAGTGGAGTTCGGCGATGCCGACGTGCACATGTACGACCGCACCGACGTCCGTGCCCTGTGCAACCGCCTGAAAGATTACCCCGAGCTCATCTTCGAAGGCCATTCTACGGATTACCAATCGCCTACCGCGCTCAAGCAAATGGTTGAGGACGGAGTAGGCATACTCAAGGTGGGTCCGGCGCTTACCTTCGCGGCCCGCGAGGCCCTCTTTGCCCTGTGCCACATTGAGGAAGAGATGATAGACGACCCCGCTGCCCGTTCCAACTACATTGCAACGGTGGAGCAGGTGATGCTGGAGAATCCAAAGAACTGGCAGAAGTACTACCACGGAACGCCAAAGGAGCAGGCGCTCAAGCGCGCATACAGCTACTCGGACCGCAGCCGCTACTACATGCCGGACCCTCGTATCGAGGCCGCCATGCAGAAGCTGTTTGCTAATCTGGAAGGAGCTGCTATCCCCATGGGTCTGCTGCATCAGTATATGCCCTTTCAGTACATTGGAGTGAGGAACAAGCGCCTCTCTATGAGCCCACGGGCGTTGGTAAAGGATGCCGTTCGCATAATTTGCGACGACTACAATTATGCCACCCGCCCCAATTTTGTGAGCGGCAGCATGTTTATCTAACGTTTCTGCTTGAAGAAATCGGCGACGAGTTTGCCGCAGGTCTCCGCCAGGACTCCTGCGGCAATTGTTGTCTTGGGGTGCAGGAGGGGAGGAGAGTAGAGCGAATAGCCCCGCTTGGGGTCGGGCGCACCGTAAACTATCTTGCCAACTTGCGCCCAGCAGAGCGCGGCCGCACACATGGGGCAGGGCTCTACTGTGACGTATAAGCAGCAGTCGTTCAGGTATTTACCCCCGATCGCCTCGGTGGCGGCAGTGAGCGCTATCATCTCTGCATGGGCGGTAGGGTCGTGAAGGCGCTCCGTCATATTGTGGCCGCGCCCTATAATGCGGCCCTTAGCCACTACGACGGCACCTATGGGCACCTCTCCCTCACTGCGTGCAGCCTCGGCCTCACGCAGCGCCTCGCGCATGTATAACTCGTCCTGATTCAATTAATAAACGACGTTCAGCCAGGGCATGTTGGTCTGCAGCCACTCCTTCATGGTGACGGGAATGTCGGTGCACAGAGCATCGGCTCCCATGTATGCTGCGAGTACGAAATCCTCTACTTTATGGGTGGGCCAGAGGCTCACTATCATGCCTTCTTTGTGGGCCTTCTTGACCATGTCGCGGGTGGTCTTGGGCGTCATACATCCCATCACCCAGATGTCTTCGCGCTTGCAAATCTCTATGGTCTTGTCTGATACTCCGGCAGAGAAGATAATGAGAAGCTCCGACTCGGGGCCCTTGCTCTTGATTTCCGGGTGGGCCTTCTTGAGGTAACGCAGGCCGCGCAGGTCAGAAGAAGTGAAGCGCAGAATGGAGTTCTTGGTCCTGATAGATTTGGCTCCCTGATAAACTCTCTCCGCAACTTCTTCTACGAGCTCCTGGGTGTAGAGCGAGTCGGGCATGGTCTTGAGCTCGAACTCTACGTACAGGTTGTCCTTGTCTTGAAGGAACTCGATGAACTCGTCGAACTTGAGCATTTTGTTGCCCTTTTTGGTGCGCAGCTGGTCGATCTCTGAAGAGGTCTTGCGCTCGAAGAGCCCGCTACCGTTGGTGGTGCGGTCCAGGGTGCAGTCGTGGGTCATGTACAGAACTCCGTCTGCCGAGCGGCGGATATCGGTCTCGAATCCAGTGTAGCCGGCATCCCAGCTCTCCTGGAAGGCCTGCAATGTATTCTCATCTCTTTCCAGACGGCCGCCTCTGTGAGAGAAAGCACGGATCTGTTGGGTCTGGGCGAAAGTGCCTGCTGCCAGGCTGAGCGCAAAAACAAGTGCTACTATTTTTTTCATAACTCCCAAATGTAGCCATTAACTTTGAAACTTTCAAAAAAAATTCCATCTTTGTGTTTCAATATGAAACTTTTTCTGATAGACGGCCACGCGCTGGTTTTTAAGATGTATTATGCCTTTCTGGGCCGCCCCATGGTCAATTCCAAGGGTGTAGATACATCTATTTTGTTTGGCTTTACCAAGTATTTGCTGGAACTTATCGACAAAGAAAAGCCCTCTCATGTGGCGGTGAGTTTCGACCCTCCGGGAGGTACTTTCCGCAACCAGATGTACCCCGAGTACAAGGCCAACAGGAGTGAAACTCCCCAGCTGGTGATTGATGCCTTGGAACCACTCACCAAGATTGTGCAGGCGCTGGACATCCCGGTGCTGATGATTAAGGGATTTGAGGCAGACGATGTGATTGGCTCCATGGCCAAGCGAAGCGCCGCCGAGGGCTTTGACGTGTACATGGTTACGCCCGATAAGGATTACGGGCAGCTGGTGGCGCCACATATCTGGCAGTACAAGCCCGGCAAGTCCGGCTCCGACAATGAGATACTTGGAGAGGCCGAGGTCTGCGGCAAGTGGGGGATAGAGCGCACTGCTCAGGTGATAGATATCCTTACAATATGCGGCGACGCCTCCGACAATGTGCCGGGAGTGCAGGGTGTGGGCCCTGTGGGTGCGTCTAAACTGCTGGGTAAATATGGTAGCGTAGATGGAATCTATGAGCACCTGGGCGAGCTTACGGCCCGCCAACAGGAGCTGTTCCGTGCGGCGCAGGGCCACATTGCCCTCTCGCGTGAGCTCGTGACCATAAAGACCGACATTCCATTGGCGGCCACGGCCGGCGATATGGTGCTGGACCTTGAGTGGACGCCGGCTCTGGAGGCTTTGTTCAAGGAGTACGAGTTTCCGTCGCTGATCCGGCTGGCTAGAAAAATTGCCGATGAGGTCTCCTCCGGCCCAACGCTCCGGAGGTCAGTGCCTGCGGAACCCCTGTCCTGCGTTCGCTGCGAGCCGGGGAGAATCATCGACCCCCGCATTGCTGTCCATTACATTGATGAAACATTATATGTCGCTGACAGCCACGGCGTTGCATCAGGCACGCCCGAACTGTTCCGGTCCCTGCTCGCCGACCCGCAGCGCACCAAAGTGGGCATAGCACTCAAGCCGCAGCTCAACGCACTCAGCCTGCTGGGCATAGAAGTCGCAGGACCGCTGGAAGATATAGAACTGCTGCACTATCTGCTCAATCCCGAGAGCAGCCACAAGCTGGAAACTCTCGCGCCCAGCTTCGTGGGAGTGGAGCTGGAAGACTCCGACGCTCCCGCTCAGGGATCGCTCTTCGACGAGGCTCCCGGGCCCGACCGCAGCAAGGAAGCTGCCGTCCTCATCCCCCTTGCAGACGCACTGAAAGCAGCGATGGAGCGTCTGAACCCACGCCTTATGCAGCTCTACAGCAACATAGAAGAGCCGCTTATCAGGGTGCTCAGCCGCATGGAACTGACGGGCGTGAAGATAGACCTCGGAGCTCTTAAGTCATTCGCCGACGGCCTGCGCGCGGAGGAAAAGCGGCTTGAGAGCGAAATCCGCTCCATTGCAGAGGCCCCTGATCTTAACGTCAATTCCCCCAAACAGATAGGAGAGCTGCTCTTCGAGAAGATGCGCATCTCGCCAGACGCCAAGAAGCCCCGCAAAGGCAACTGGCCCACGGACGAGAAGACGCTGCAGGAACTCTCGGATCGCAGCCCCATCATAAGCAAGATTCTCGAATACCGGGGCCTGCATAAGCTGCTCAGCACCTACATCGACCCGTTCCCCTCGTACGTGAGCCCCCGCGACGGGCGTGTGCATACTACTTTCAATCAGGCACTTACGGCCACCGGACGACTCTCCAGCTCCAACCCCAACCTGCAGAACATCCCCATTCGCACCGAGCAGGGCAGGGAGATTCGCCGCGCATTCGTGCCGCAGTCGCCGGACTCCGTGATAATGAGCGCAGACTACTCGCAGATAGAGCTCCGCATCATGGCACACCTGAGCGGCGACACCCATTTGCTGGCCGCCTTCAAGGAGGGCACGGACGTGCATGCAGCTACGGCCGCCAAGATTTTCCGCGTGCCGATAGGGGAGGTGAGCGCAGACCAGCGCCGCATCGCCAAGACCGCCAACTTCGGGATAATGTACGGCATCTCCGCATTCGGCCTGAGCCAGAATCTCGGATGCTCGCGCATGGAGGCTAAGAAGCTGATAGACGACTACTTCGAGTCCTTCCCCAGCATCCGTGCGTGGATAGATTCTACGCTTGCGGCTGCACGGCGCGACGGATATGTAGAAACCCTGATGGGCCGCCGCCGCTATGTGCCCGATGTAAGCAGCGCCAACGCCACCGTCCGTGCCTTTGCCGAGCGAAATGCCGTGAACGCCCCCATACAGGGCACCAGCGCAGATATCATCAAGCTGGCTATGGCGGCAGTTGACCGCAGGCTCTGCGCAGAGGGACTGAAGTCCAGGATGGTGCTCCAGATTCACGACGAACTCGTGCTGGAAGTGCCTTCTGCAGAGATAGATGCGGTACGCTGCCTGCTCACGGAAGAGATGCAGGGCGTCATAGCACTGAGTGTTCCACTAATTGTAGAATGTAACTATGGCTCCAATTGGCTCGAAGCCCATTGACGAACTCGTACGCAGGGCGATAATCGGCGACGGCACCGCCTTCACCGCATTGTGGGACGCGAATATCAGCTCCATCCGCGCGTACCTCCGCAATACCATGAAGGGGCTCGACCATTTTTATATAGAGGACGTGTGCTCCAAGACCTTCGAGAAGGCATTCCGGCAGATAAGCAGCTACGACCCTTCGCTTGGGCGCTTCGAGGGCTGGCTGCGTCGCATTGCCCATAATACTGCGCTCGATGTTATAGACCAGGAAAACCGCCGCCAGCGGGGTTATGTGTCGATAGACGACGATATTCGCAGCTTGAGCGTGGCAGATACGATTGGCGACGGGGAAGAGGATGCGCTGGAAGGAATCATCAAGACCGAAGCGCGAGAAGAAACCCAGTCGCTTGTGGAGGGGCTCCCCGACCTGTACCGCGACATTGCGCACAAGCGCCTTATTGAGGGGATGCAGTATAAAGAAATTGCAGAAGAGACCGGGCTGGAGCTCAATACAGTACGCACCCGCATACGCCGGGCTAAGCAGATGCTGGACAAAATGAAGAATGCAGAGTGATATGAAATGCACTGAGTCCGTTTTTGCTCCTGCGCTGGAGCTTTACAAAGAATGGAATGCGCGTATCAACGTGGTGTCGCGCAAAGATATTGACAATCTTTACGAGCATCATGTTCTACACTCGCTTGCCATTGCGCGCTATCTGGAGCTGCATTATCCGGTAGGCGTGCTGGATGGTGCAAAAGTGCTTGACCTTGGCACCGGCGGCGGATTCCCTGGGATTCCGCTGGCCCTGGAGTATCCCGGTGCGCATTTTACGCTTTGCGATTCTATTGGCAAGAAGCTCACGGTAGCGCGTGCGGTGGCAGAGGGCCTGGGGCTTGGTAACGTGGAGCACGTGAACGCGCGGGCAGAGTCGCTCCCCGGGAGTTTCGACTGGGTGGTGACGCGGGCTGTGGCTCCGCTCGACAAGCTTTACCACTGGGTGGCAGGGCGCTTCGGCCGCAGTATTCTTGCTCTAAAGGGCGGTGACGTGCTCTCTGAGATATCTGATTTATGCCGTAAATTCCGTATTCCAAGGGAGCGTATAAGGGTTTGGAGCATCGAAGATTGGCTTAATGACGATTATTTTAAAGAAAAATTTGTAATTGAGGTCGGAAAATCTTACCTTTGCCCTCCCAAATCTGAATAATTAAAAATATTAGATAATGAAACGTACATATCAACCTTCAAACCGCAAGAGAGTCAACAAGCACGGATTCCGCGAGCGCATGAGCACTCCCAATGGCCGCCGCGTTCTTGCAGCCCGCCGTCGTCACGGCAGGAAGAAGCTCACCGTTTCCAGCGAGGACAGGTACTAGCAGCTCTCTAACGCGAGAAAATGAAGGCCGGCTCTGGGAGCCGGCTTCTTTTTTATACTATGTCTGCGAATCGCTCCGGGATACGTACCACGATCTTAAGTTCGAGCATGGCCGGCTTGTTGAGGGCGTAAGGCGGCCGGCACAAAGTCTGGATTATGCGTGCAATGCGGGTCCAGCGGTCGAAGTCGCGCGCGGGGAACTGCGTAGTGTATTGAATGGTGCGGGCGCGTTTCTGCATGTGGCTGCCCCAACCCTGGCTTATACGGTCCCGGTCGCCAAAGCGGTCTTGCAGGCGCTTCATGTCGAAGTAGCCAAAGTGGAAAAGGTATAAGTCTTTTGCAATGTGGAAGTTGTGCCCCTTGATGCGGTGAAACCCTGAGCCCCACACGCAGGGCTTTGCAACTATTGAGGGCTTGGTGTAGCGGGTGCCTATTTGGGCGTAATGTCTTTGGCGCAGGAATGGAGCTGCGTCGGTAATGTCTGCTTCTTCTCCCAGTTTCTGCCCGAAGTCCAGGCCCAGAGCAGAGAGTGAGACTCCGATTTTATGACTGCTGAGGTATTCTTTGAGATTAACTCCAAGTTTGGGGTCCACAATAATGAATTCGTCGGCGTCGACCCCAATTACTAGATCGTAGCCATTAGCCAGAAGCTTCTGGGCGTTTTCTGAGAGAAAGCGCAGGCGTCCTTTCTCGGCGGCTACCACTTGGTTGCCGATTTTCTCATGTAGCTCGGCGTGGGTGCCTTTGCAGAAAGAGGGGATAACCTGGTCTGTGCCATCGAAGTAAATGAACAGATTGTCTCGCCCCAGCTGTGCGCCGTAGTATTCTACCCACTTGCTGAGGTAGAAATCGTCGTTGCGCACCATAGTAATTGCCGCGATTCGCTTCATTCCCTTTTTTGTGCAAGATAAAACTATTGTGCGGGAATTCCAAATTACCACTATTATTATTATCTTCCCGTGTTTGACACTTTGATTTTGTTGGGCCGGGGACAATTCAAGGCCACAG